>JBGAIW010000031.1:0-41535 GCA_044225265.1 Reyranella sp. | reverse complement strand
AGCTCGGTGCGCGCGAAAAGCGCCAGACGCTGGCGCGTCTCGGGCGACAGCGGCTCGACCTCGTCGCCGGCGACCCGTTCGATCGCCTGCAGGATCGCCGCACGCGTGACGGCACGGTCGCGAAGCGTGCCGAGCAATTGACGTGCGGTGTCGAGTACGGTGGAGAGCAGGCGATCGAAGGCGGCGTCCTCGCGGCCGAGCAGGCTGACGAGTTGCGAGGGCGGCGGCTCGAAGATGCTGTCGGGTACCGACGGCTCCGGCGGACGACGCTCCTCGCCCTCCCACGGCATGGCCGCGGGCTCGGACGCGAAGCTGACGACGGAACGAGGCGCGGAACGAGATGCGGAGCCGGGTTCGGCCTTCGCTTCGACTCGCGCCGGCGCCGGTACGGCAACGCCCTCGGGGGGTGCGGGTCTGCCCACTGGCGCAGCGACGGCCGACGGGGGCATTGCCGGCACCGATGCTGCCGGCGTTGGCGCGTACGCCTCGAGCAATTCGGCGACGAGCCGACGCAGTTCGTAGCTGGTGAGCGTCAGCGCGCGCGAACGGAAAAAGACGTGAACGATCTCGCCCACGGCATAGGCGACCTCGGGCGGCGAGCGTTCGGGCAGCAGCGCCGTGCGCCCGGCGCCGTCCATTTCGGCACCGAACGCCTGCCAGGCCTCGTGCATGGCGGCCGCGCGCGTACTGTCGGGGCCGAGCGGGAAAAGCTGCTCAAGCGGACGCAAGGCGGCGCGCGCTCCCGAAACGGGAACGGCAGGTCGCTCTAGAACCGAACTTGTGGGGGCGCGCCCCTCGTTATCGGGCTGTCCCCCGCCGCTCTGGGCGGTCATCCGAATATCCGTTTAACTATGACTTCCCGAATACGCATCGCCACACACGACCGGAAACCGGCGCAACCGCCGGCCCCCAACACCGGCCGCCGACGCACTTTGGCGTGTCGCCGGGCCGAATGCCACGGCATTCGATGCACACCTCGGGCAATTTCCGCCGCCCACGTGCAACAATAGAAACGTCACAGGGCAACGCCCCGGGAAACCCAAGGGGCACTCTTGTGTTTCAGGTCTCTCCCGTCCAAGGTCCGCCGCCATGCAGACACGCACCGCACTTTCTCTTGCCCTCGCCCTCTCCCTGGCCGCCCTGCCCTTCGTTCAGCCGGCCTCGGCCCAGGACAAGCAAAACACTCTCTATATCGACCTCAAGGACAACTGCCGGGTCGTGATCGAGATGCGGCCGGACCTCGCCCCCAAGCACGTGGCGCAGATCAAGGCGCTGGCGCGCGCCGGCAAGTACGATGGCATCGTCTTTCACCGCGTGATCGACGGCTTCATGGCGCAGACCGGCGACCCGCAGGGCACCGGCATGGGCGGCATGGGCGACAAGCTGCCGGCCGAATTCTCCAAGGAGCCGCACGTCCGCGGCGTGGTCTCGATGGCGCGCACCAACGACCCCAACAGCGCGCAGAGCCAGTTCTTCATCGTGCTCAAGGACTCGAACTTCCTCGACGGCAAGTACACGGTCTGGGGCAAGGTGACCAAGGGCATGGACTGCGTCGACAAGATCAAGAAGGGCGAGCCGCCGCAGAATCCGGACAAGATGATCAAGGTCCGCGTCGCCGCGGACGTCAAGGAGTGACCGCGATGGACAAGGAAAACACGCTCTACATCGACCTCAAGGACGGCCGCGTCGTGATCGAGATGCGGCCCGATCTCGCGCCCAAACACGTGGCGCAGATCAAGAAATTCGCCCGCGAGGGCAAGTACGACGGCGTCGTGTTCCATCGCGTGATCGAGGGCTTCATGGCCCAGACCGGCGATCCGGACGGCACCGGCATGGGCGGCATGGGCGACAAGCTGCAGGCCGAGTTCAGCAAGGAGCCACACGGCCGCGGCGCCGTGTCGATGGCGCGCACCAACGATCCCAACAGCGCGCGCAGCCAGTTCTTCATCTGCTTCAAGGACGTGAACTTCCTCGACGGCCAGTACACCGTCTGGGGCAAGGTCACCTCGGGCATGGAATTCGTCGACAAGATCAAGCGCGGCGACCCGCAGTCCGGCGCGGTGCCGGCCCCGCCCGATCGCATGATCCGCGTCCAGGTCGCCGCCGACGCGAAGGACTGACGAGCGAGCGAAGCTCGCGAGGGCGGGTGGCAGTGCTTCGCGAAGCGAAGCGCGAGAGCCCGCACGGTAGCAAGGATAGAGGTTCTTCGCCCCCTCTCCTCGCCTCTCCCCCTATCGGGGGAGAGGAATTTGAGAAATCAGCGCTACTTGTCCTTCGTCACCGTATGGAAGGTCTTGGAGATGACCTGCCAGCGGCCGTCGGCCTTCACCAGAGTCAGGTAGTCAGTGAAGTAGCGCGGCGGGATCTGGCACTCGACCTTGGCGAAGGCGGTGCCGGGACCGGAGAAATCGATCGACACGATGCGGTCGCGGCGCTCGCTGCCGTTCGCCTGGGCCGACTTGCGGCCCTCGACCATCTTGAACCAGTCGGCGCGCGGGAAGTCCGCCGCCTTGCCGTCGGCGCCGACGCTGTAGAGATGCGACATCGGGTGGAACGCCGCGCCCAACTTGCCGGTATTGCCCTCGTAGAGACCGTCGAAATAGGTCTGCAGCACCTTCTCGACTTCCGTCACATCCGAACTCATCTGCTACTCCCTCAGATCTCGCCGATCTTCAAATCGAGCCGTTGGGGCTCACCAGAATCTTGCCGTTGCGTCCGCCCTGGTCGGCATGGGCGAGCGCGTCCTTGATCTTCTCGATCGGATAGACCGTGTCGACCGGGGCGTGGAGTTTGCCCGACATCACCTGCTGCGCAAGGTCGGCATAGATCGCGCGGATCTGTTCGGAATTGCGCCGCGCCAGGAAGCGTCCCAGCATGAAGCCGGTCAGCCGCACGCCGCGATAAATGAAGTTGGAGCGGTCGACGTCGGGATTTTGACCGCTCATCGAGCCGTAATGCACCAGAGTGCCGTCGGTCGCGAGGCAATTGGCCAATCGTCCGGTGGCCGCGCCGCCGACCGCCTCGACACCGAGCCGGATCGCGGCGTTGCCGGTTTCCGCCGCAACGCGCTGGGCGAGGTCGTCGCCGTCGGCGATCACCAGGTCGGCACCGAGCTGCTTCAGCTCCCCGGCAAGCGCCGCACGGCGCACGACATTGACGGTGCGCAGGCCGCGCTGGTGCGCCAGCACGATCAGCAGCCGCCCGACCGCGGAGTTGGCGACGTTCTGGATCACCCACTCGCCGCCCTTGAGGTCGACGAAGTCGGACAGCATGAGCTTGGCGGTCGGCGGATTGATCCGCACCATCGCCGCCTGCTTCAGGTCGATGCCAGCCGGCAGCGGAATGGCGTCGTCGCCCTTCACCCGGCGCTTCTGTGCCCAGTTCTCGCGCTGCAGGTTGATGACGAGGTCGCCCGGCCTGACGTGCCGGACGTTCGCGCCGACCGCGGTGATCCTGCCGACGCATTCGGCGCCCGGCGTAGCCGGCAGCGGGGGCTTCAGCCGGTAGCTGCCCTTGCAGAACCACATGTCGGCCGGATTGATCGGAAAAGCGAGCACGTCGAACACGACTTCGTCGGCTGCCGGCGCCCCGACATCCGCGACCTCGGCGCAGCGCGCCACATCCCACGGCGTTCCGTAGCTGTCGATCAGGACCTGCTTCATGGCGTCCTCCCGCCCGCGGCCTCAAGCGGGCCTTCTTTCTTGGCCCGCCCCTTGCTTATATTGGGATTCGACAGGGGACGAAATGCCGGTGGCGGCCAAGATATTCGACGAAATGCGATCGGGCGCCGACGGCGGCGTACGGCCGGCCTATCAGGGCGTCGCGCGCTGGCTCGAGCGCACCTCGCCCGAGCGCATCGCCGCCACGCGCCACGAGGTCGACCAGTTCTATCGCCGCCACGGCATCACCTTCGGCGCCTACGGCGCGACCGATGGCGCGGAGACCACCATCCCCTTCGACATCATTCCGCGGGTGATCGCGTGGAACGAATGGGAGTTCCTGCACAAGGGCCTGGTCCAGCGCGTCCGTGCACTGAACATGTTCCTGTCGGATGCCTACGGTGAGCGCGAGATCTGCCGTGCCGGGGTCATTCCCGAGACTCAGGTGCTGCAGAACGCCGAGTTCGTGTCGATGGCGCAGGGCCTCGAGCTGCCGGGCGGCGTGCACGCGCACATCGCCGGCATCGACCTGGTGCGGGTCGGCGAAAAGGACTTCTATGTCCTCGAGGACAACGTGCGCACGCCGTCGGGCGTGTCGTACGTGCTCGAGAACCGCGAGGTCATGATGCGGCTGGCGCCCGAGCTGTTCTCGGCGATGCGCGTGCTGCCGGTCGCCAACTACACCGACGAGCTGCTCGCCACCCTGCGCTCGGTTTCGTTCAGCGACGACGCCGAGCCCAATGTCGTGCTGCTGACGCCCGGCCACTACAACAGCGCCTATTTCGAGCACGCCTTCCTGGCCGACGACATGGGCATCGAGCTCGTCAAGGGCTCCGACCTGTTCGTCGACGAAGGCCGCGTCTACATGCGCACGCCGCGCGGGCCCCAGCGGGTCGACGTGATCTACCGCCGCATCGACGACGCCTTCCTCGATCCGCTGGCGATGCGGCCGGATTCCTACCTCGGAGTCGCGGGTCTGCTCGGCGCCGTGCGCGCCGGCCGCGTCAACATCGTCAACGCGCTCGGCAACGGCGTGGCCGACGACAAGTCGACCTACACATACGTGCCCGAGATGATCCGCTTCTATCTCGGCGAAGCCCCGATCCTGCAGAACGTGCCGACCCATCGCGGCGACCGGCCGGATGAACTGAAGTACATCATCGAGCATCTCGACGAGCTGGTCGTGAAGGAAGTCCACGGTTCGGGCGGCAAGGGCATGCTGGTCGGCCCGACCTCGAGCAAGGCGGAGATCGAGGAGTTCGCGGGCCTGCTGAAGGCGCGGCCGACCAACTACATCGCCCAGCCGACCCTGGCGCTCTCGACCTGCCCGACCTTCGTGGCGCAGGGCGTGGCGCCGCGCCATGTCGACCTCCGGCCGTTCGTGCTTTCGGGCAAGAAGATCACCATCGTGCCGGGCGGATTGACGCGCGTCGCACTCAAGGAAGGCTCACTGGTCGTCAACTCCAGCCAGGGCGGCGGCACCAAGGATACCTGGGTTCTGGCACCGGAGCCCGGCCAGGATCAGGCGCAAAGCCAGCATGCTTAGCAGCACCGCCAAGAACCTCTACTGGATGGGCCGCTACCTGCAGCGGGCCAAGACGACGGCGCGCCTGATCGAGGCGACGCAGCGCATGGCGCTGCAGTCGCGCGGCAAGGAAGCCGAGGGCGTGGCGGCGATCTTCGGCATGGAGGACGAGTTCCGCCAGCACCAGAGCCAGGGCGGCAGACTGTCCAGCCTGATCGACTTCCTGGCCTTCGACGAGCACAATCCGTCCTCGATCGTGAGCTCGATCGGCTACGCCCGGCGCAACGCCCGCGAGGAACGCAACAACATCACGGTCGACGTCTGGGAGAGCCTCAACTCGCTGTGGCTCGAACTCAGCGCCAAGATGCGCGGCAACCGCGATTCGCTCGATCGCGGCGCGCTGATCGAATCGGTCAAGAAGCAGGCGGTGATGATCTTCGGCGCCGCACAGGTCACGCTGCTGAGAGACGAGGCCTACAACTTCTTCCAGCTCGGCGCCTTCCTCGAACGCGGAGACAACACCGCGCGCATCCTCGACGTGAAGTTCCATGCGCTCAGACCCGATGGCAATCCCGACGCCGACGAGATGGACTATTTCGCCTGGTCGGAGCTGCTCGCCTGCATCGGCGCGGTACGCACCTACCGGCGCATCTACCGCGCCTCGCTCGACCCCCGGAAGGTCGCCGAACTGATGATGCTGCGCCGCGACGTGCCGCGCTCGGTGCATCACTGCCTGTGGATGGTCGACCTCTCGATGCGCGAACTGGCCGAGACCTACGGCACGCGCGGCGAGGCCGACCGGATCGCGGGCGAACTGCACGCGCGGCTGCGCTATGCCCGCATCGACCGCGTGTTCGATTCCGGCCTGCACAAGTTCCTGGGTGGCGTGCGCGACGATATCGCCGCGCTCAGCGACGAAATCGGCCGCCAGTTCCTGCTCGATTGAGCGACCGCATGCGCCTCTCCGTCCACCACATCACGCGCTTCGAGTTCGACCAGCCGAGCGGCCATTCGATCCACGACGTGCGGCTCACGCCCAAGCCTGCCGCCGGCCAGCGCATCCTGCAGTGGCGCATCGACGGGCCGGGCAAGCGCTCGGAATGGCAGGATGGCCACGGCAACCAGGTCACGACCTTCTCGGTGGCGCAGCAGCACGACGCGGTCGAGATCGCGGTCGCCGGGCTGTACGAATTCAGCGGCGCCGAGCAGTGGCTGCGCTACGCCGAGACGCCGACGCTGCCGCCGCCGTTCTGGCTGCGCAATTCGGGACTGGCCCGCCACGACGCGAGCTTCGATCCGGTGATCGTCGGCCTCGCCGAACGCGCCGGCGATCCGGTTCAGCGGGTCGCCGCCCTGCACGAAGTGATGGCCCGCGTCGGCAAGAGGCTCGCCTACAAGACCGGCGTGTCGACCGTCGACACCACGGCGGGCGAGGCGCTGGCGCGCGGCGCCGGCGTGGCGCAGGACAGCGCCCATGTCTTCATCGCCTGCTGCCGCCGCCTCGGCGTGCCGGCGCGCTACGTCAGCGGCTATCTGCGCAACGACGATCCCGCGCTGCATGTCGGCCTGACCAGCCACTCCTGGGCGGAGGCCTGGGTACCGGGGCTGGATTGGGTCGGCTTCGATCCCGCCAACGGCATTTCTCCGCGTGGCGATTCGCTGCGCGTCGCGGTCGGGCTCGACTATCACGACGCCGCCCCGGTGAGCGGCCGGCGGGTCGGCTTCGGCGACGCCAAGATGAGCGTCGCGGCCTCCGTGAAGGTGGTCGACTGAGGCAAGCTAAGTCCCGGACCTACGAGAAATAGTCCGGCTATCCCCCTTGTCGGCTTGCGGGATAAGGCCCCCGCCAGTAGGTTCGCGCCCGTTTGTCACCCGCCCCAAAGGAGGCGTCAGCGTTATGGCGTTCATTGCCGACCGTCTTGGCCGCATCAAGCCCTCTCCGACCAATGCCGCGCAGGGCAAGTTCCTGGAGATGAAGGCGGCGGGCAAAGACGTGATCGGCCTCGCCGCCGGCGAGCCCGACATGCCGACGCCCGACCACATCAAGGAAGCGGCGATCGCGGCGATCCGCAACAACGACACCAAGTACACCGCGGTGCCCGGCACGCCGGCGCTGCGCCAGGCGATCGTCGCCAAGATGAAGCGCGACCACGGCCTCGACTACAAGCCGAGCCAGACCGTCGTCACGTCGGGCGGCAAGCAGATCATCTTCAACGCCATGCTCGCCACCCTGAACCCGGGCGACGAGGTCATCATCCCGGCGCCCTACTGGGTGTCGTATCCGGAGATGGTGATGTTCGGCGACGGCACGCCCGTCATCGTGCAGTGCCCCGAGTCGGTCGGCTTCAAGCTGCAGCCGGAAGCGCTCGAGCGCGCGATCACGCCCAAGACCAAGTGGCTGATCCTGAACTCGCCGAGCAACCCCACGGGTGCGGCCTATACCAGGGCCGACCTGCGCGCGCTGTGCGACGTGCTGCTGAAGCACCCGCAGGTCCACATCCTGACCGACGACATGTACGAGAAGCTCGTCTACGACGACTTCAAGTTCGCGACGCCCGCCGAGGTCGAGCCCAAGCTCTACGACCGCACGCTCACCATGAACGGCGTGTCGAAGGCCTACAGCATGACCGGCTGGCGCATCGGCTACGCGGCCGGCCCGCAGAAGCTGATCGACGCCATGATCACGGTGCAGAGCCAATCGACGTCCAACGCCTCGTCGATCAGCCAGGCGGCATCGGTGGCGGCGCTCAACGGCCCGACCGATTTCATCCCGAAGAACGTCGCGATCTTCAAGCAGCGCCGCGATCTGATCGTGTCGATGCTGAACCAGAGCAAGGGGTTGAAGTGCCCGCGGCCGGAAGGCGCCTTCTATGTCTATCCGTCGTGCGCCGGCGCAATCGGCAAGAAGACGCCCGACGGCAAGGTGATCAAGGACGACACCGACTTCGTGAACTACCTGCTCGAGGCCGAGGGCCTCTCGGTGGTCCAGGGTTCGGCGTTCGGCCAGGGTCCGGCCTTCCGCATCTCCTACGCCACGGCAACGGAGCTTCTCGAAGAAGCCGGCCGGCGCATTCAGCGCGCCTGCGCGGCGCTCAGCTGAGCCGAGCTTCCCTATCCCAGTCGACGCGGGCGGCCCCGAAAGGCCGCCCGTTTCGTTTGTGGCATCCGTCGCCCTCGCGTGCGCGTATCATTCGACATGACCGACTCCGCCGCCCGCCCTTCTCCGACCAGCCAGATTCTCGTTCTCTCCGGTCTGATCGTTCTCTGTCTCGCCGTCGGCGCCCTTGGGGCGCTCGCGACGGCGCAGTCGGTCGGCACCTGGTACCAGACTCTGGCCAAGCCCTCCTTCAATCCGCCGGACAGGGTGTTCGCGCCGGTCTGGACCACGCTCTATATCCTGATGGCGATCGCGGCCTGGCTGGCGTGGCGGCGCGCGGGCTTCGAGCGCGCGCAGCCGGCCCTGCAGCTGTTCGCGCTGCAGCTCGCGCTCAATCTAGGCTGGTCGTTGCTGTTCTTCGGCGCGCGCTGGATCGGCGGCGCGCTGATCGAGGTCGTATTGCTGTGGGTCGCGATTGCCGCGACCATCGCCGCGTTCCGCCGCCACAGCCAATGGGCGGGCATCCTGATGATGCCCTATTTGGCCTGGGTGACCTTCGCCACGGCGCTGAACTTCGCGATCTGGCGCCTCAACTAGGGTTCCGTGAACGGACGGATCCGCGCCTCGGCGAAGGCCGGCCGCGCCTGCACCGCCTGCCACCAGGCAAAGACCCGCGGATGCTTCTGCACCGTGACCTCGTCCGGTGCGATCTCCTCGTCGATACGCTTCACGAACGGCACGATGCCGATGTCGGCCAGCGAATAGCGGTTGCCGACCAGCCAGTCGCTGTCCTCCAGGCTCGCCTCCATCCTGTCGAGCATCAGCACCAGCTTGCGCCGCGCTTCGCCTTCTTCCTCCGGCGTGTAGGGCTTGCGGGCGGCACGCATCCACGCCTCCTGACGCTCCTTGCTCGGGACCCTCCTGATGCGCTCGGCCAGTTCGGCGTCGCTGAGCTTGGCGGCGACCTGCGCGATGCCGTGCTTCCAGTTGAAGACGATGAGATTTCCGATGCGCTCGTCGACATAACGGACCCAGTTGCGCATCTCGGCGCGCAGATAGGGATCGGCGGGCCTGAGCGGCGGCTCGGGATGGCTCTCGTCCAGATATTCGTTGATCGTGCTGCTTTCATAGAGCGAGCGGCCGTCGGGCAAAATCAGGAGCGGAATGACGCCGTTGGGGTTGCGCGCGAGGTATTCGGGCGAGTGATGCTCGCCCTTGGCGAGATCGATGATGCGACTCTCGTACTTCAGGCCCTTTTCGGCGAGACACAGGCGCACCCGGCGCGACGCGCTCGACTTCCAGCCGTGATACAGCACGAACATAAGGTATCTCCTCCTGCAGCCCTTTTGCGCATCGGGGCCGCTATACTGATCCAGCCATGGCCAAGCCGATGATGCATCTGGCGCAGTTCCTGTGCCACAGCCCGACCTACCACAGCCTCGCGATGTGGCGGCATCCGAAGACGGCGGCGGCGGGTTTCGACTGGATGCGGCCGGAGCTCTACCAGCACATCGCGCGGACCTGCGAGCGCGGCCTGTTCGACATGGTGTTCTTCGCCGACCTCAACTACATCTCCGACACCTTCACGGGCTCGCTGGCGCCGGCGTTGCGCAATGCCACG
Source organism: Reyranella sp. (assembly GCA_044225265.1). Lineage (GTDB taxonomy): Bacteria > Pseudomonadota > Alphaproteobacteria > Reyranellales > Reyranellaceae > Reyranella. The sequence continues at coordinate 31,633 of JBGAIW010000031.1, read as the reverse complement.
CAGGCGCCCGAGCACGACCCGATCCCCCTGCTCTCCTTCATGGCCGCGGCGACCCACCGCATCGGACTGGGCGCCACCTACTCGGTCAGCCACCAGCATCCGTTCCATGCCGCGCGCCTGTGGGCCACGCTCGATCACCTCACGCGCGGCCGCGCCGCCTGGAACGTGGTGACCACGCTCAACCACAACCAGTCGGCCAACTACGGCGAGGAGATGAAGCCGACCGACGACCGCTACGACCGTGCACACGAATTCATGGAGGTCTGCCGCAAGCTGTGGGCGAGTTGGGACGACGACGCCGTGGTGATGGATCGCGCGGCGGGCATCTTCGCCGATCCCGACAAGGTGCACCGCATCGAGCACGAGGGCCGCTTCTTCAAGGCGCGCGGACCGCTCAATGTCGTGCCCTCGCCGCAGCGCGGCCCGGCCATCCTGCAGGCCGGCACCTCGGGGAAGGGCCGCGACTTCGCCGCGCGCTACGCCGACGCGGTGTTCGCGATCCAGCCCAACCTGGAAGGCGCCCGTGCCCTGTACGACGACATCAAACGCGCCACGATCGGGCACGGCCGGCCGGCCGGTGCCTGCAAGCTGCTGTTCGGCGTGCAGCCGATTCTGGGAACCACGCGCGCGGAGGCGTTCGAACGGCAGGCGGAGCACAACGCGCTGGTGCCGCTGGAAGGCGGTCTCGCCATCCTGTCGGGGCATCTCGATTTCGACCTCTCGACCCTGCCGCTCGACACGATCATGGCGCATCGTACCGAGCCCAAGCTGCAGCGCATGCAGACGCGCTACCGCACGCTGACCGGCGAGTTGCTCACCCTCGAGCAGGTCGCGCGCAATCATGGCCAGAGCGTCGGCCTGCCGCAGATGGTCGGCACGCCGGCCGACGTCGCCGATCAACTCGAATCTTTCTTCGACTTCGTCGGCGGCGACGGCTTCATGCTGTCGCCAACTCACAGTCCCGGCGCGATCGAGGAGTTCGTCGATCTCGTCGTGCCCGAACTGCAGCGACGCGGCCGCTTCCGCACGCGCTATGCCGGCACTACTCAGCGCGAGCATCTCGAGCAGGACGAGTAGGTACTGCAATTACCGGGCATATTGTTGACAGCGATAGTAATTCGCATGGTTGCATAATTCGCGAAACGCTTCGCGCGTGCTGCTTGATCGTTCGCGCCACTCGCGGTGAAATCCTGCGTGCTCACGAACAATGCCGACAAGCCATTGGCGCGCGACAAGCCGCCGAAGATCGACCCACCGGAGAGTGCCTCCTCCGAGACCGACTCCAAGAGACTCGACGGCCGCCGCGCCCGAAGCCAGCGCACTCACGCGCTGATCATCGAAACCTACCTGGCGCTGCTGCGCGAGACGCAACGCATCCCTACCGCCGATCGAATCGCGGCTCGAGCCGGCCTCTCCCAGCGCGGTATTTTCGGCCACTTCCCCGACCTCAAGGCGCTGGGCATCGCGGCCTTCGACCACATAATGTCGATGGGGCTTTCCACGCCGGCCGGCGACAAGGCCCAGGCAGGCCGCATGGAGCGCATTCGCTTTCAGGTCGAAGTGCGGGCGCGCAACTGCGAAGCCTGGCTGCCGCTGTGGCGGATCGTTCTCCGCGCCTATCAGACGGTGCCGGAAATTCGCCAGCGCATCGAGGTGCTGCGCGCCCTAATCCGCACCCGCATCGAACTCATGTACGAGGCCGAACTCGGGACCTTGACGGCCGATCAGCGGATCGCCGTCGTCGCGGCACTCGAGGCGATCGTCGATTTCGAGAGCTGGGGTCGCCTGCGCGAGCATTACAAGCTGTCCTACGAGGCGGCGTGCGATGCCTGGATCCATGCGATAGACCGGCTGCTGCCGCCGTCGCCGGCGCATCGGCGCTGAAGGCGATATCCGCCGCCGCTCGCAGCAAGAAACGCTCGCGGATCGTCGCCGAAGGCATCGGCCGCGAACTCGTCCACAATCAGGCGCGCGCTCATTGACTCCCCCGGCGGGGAGTGAAAGCATTTCCTTCGACAAAGAGTTCGCTCCGGTCAGCGGTCGGCAGCGATTCGTCCGGAGCTTCGACGCATGTATCTGCGAAGAAGGAGGACGTTGTCATGAGCGATCCAAGAAGCGGGACCATTACTGGGGGCAGACCAGGCAGCGGCGCGCATCGCGTGGTGGCGCTGTGCGGGCCGTACCTTTCGGGCAAGACGTCGCTGTTCGAGAGCCTCCTCTACGCCACCGGCGCGATCGGCCGCCGCGGCTCGACGCGCGCAGGCACCTCGGTCGGCGACGGCGCGCCCGAAGCGCGCAAGCGCAGCATGGGCACCGAGCTCAATATCGCCTCGGTCGACTATCTCGGCGACCAGTGGACCTTCCTCGACGCACCGGGCTCGATCGAATTCCAGCACGACACCTTCGCGGCGCTGGCGGTATGCGACGCCGCAGTCGTGGTCTGCGAGCCCAGCCCCGAGCGCGTCGCGACGCTGACGCCGCTCCTGAAGTACATCGAAGACCATCACATTCCCCACATCCTGTTCATCAACAAGATCGATTCTGCCGAGGCGCGGGTGCGCGACATGCTGGCGGCGCTGCAGACCGTGTCGTCGCGCAAGCTGGTGCTGCGTCAGGTGCCGATCCGCAAGCCGACCGCCGACGGCGGCGAGGAGACGATCGGCTACGTCGATCTCGTGAGCGAGCGCGCCTACCGCTACAAGTCGAGCGGCGCCTCCGACCTGATCGAAATGCCGGCCGAGATCCTGCCCCGCGAGAGTGAGGCGCGGCGCGACCTGCTCGAGACCCTGTCGGAATTCGACGACACCCTGCTCGAGCAGTTGATCGAGGACGTGGCGCCGGAGAAGTCGCTGATCTACCGCGACCTGCACGACGAGTTCGGCGCCGACCAGATCGCACCGGTGCTTCTGGGCGCAGGTGATCGCGAGAACGGAGTGCGCCGCCTGCTGAAGGCGCTGCGCCACGACGCACCGTTCGCACCGGAAACGTCCGGGCGCAGGAAGTTGCCGGTCAATGGCAGCGGCTTGGCCGAATGCTTCAAGGTCGTGCATCAGGCGCATGCCGGCAAACTCTCGCTCTGCCGCGTCTGGGCCGGCACGATTGCCGAGGGCCAGAGCCTGGGCGGCCAGCGTATCGGCAGTCTGTTCCGCCCGTTCGGGCAGCGACTCGACAAGGTGGCGCAAGGCCGCGTCGGCGAGATCGTGGCGCTGGCCAAGATCGACGCGCTGTCGTCCGGACAGGCGATTTCCGCCGCCGGCATCGCGCCGGTCGGCGACTTCCCCGCCGCCGAGCCGCCGGTCTTCGCGCTCGCGCTCGCGGCGAAGAACCGCAACGACGAGGTCAAGCTCTCGGGCGCCCTGCATCGCATCGTCGAGTAAGATCCTTCGCTCTGCTTCGAGGCGCGCGCCGAGACCCACGAGCTGCTGCTCAAGGGCCAGGGCGAGATGCACCTGAAGGTCGCGGTCGACAAGCTCGCCGGCCGCTACAACGTCGCGGTCGATACCGAGGCGCCGCGGGTCGCCTACCGCGAAACCATACAGGCGGGTGCGACGCAGCACGCGCGCTACAAGCGCCAGACCGGCGGCCACGGCCAGTTCGCCGACATCAAGGTCGAGATCAAGCCGCTGCCGCGCGGCTCCGGCTTCCGCTTCGTCGACCGGATCGTCGGCGGCGTGGTCCCGCGCAACTTCATCCCGGCCGTCGAGGAGGGGCTGATCGACTATCTCAGGCAGGGCCCGCTTGGCCAGCCGGTGGTCGATCTCGAGGTCGCCTTGGTCGACGGCCAGTACCACTCCGTCGACAGCTCGGAGATGTCGTTCAAGATGGCCGCGCGCATCGCCATGAGCGAGGCCATGCCCAAGTGCAAGCCGGTGCTGCTCGAGCCGATCCTGAAGGTCACGGTGGCTGCGCCGTCGGATTCGACCTCGCGCATCCAGCGCCTGATCTCGGGCCGGCGCGGCCAGCTGCTGGGCTACGACGCCCGACCGGATTGGAGTGGCTGGGACGAAGTCTCCGCACTGATGCCGGAGTCCGAGGTCGCCGACATGATCGTCGAGATCCGGTCGGTGACCCAGGGCATCGGCACTTATCGCACCCAGTTCGACCACCTGCAGGAACTGGCCGGCCGCACCGCCGACCGCATCGTCGAGGAGGCGAAGAAGCGCGCTGCAGCCTGACCCTGTCGCCGCTTGCGGGGGACGTGGGCTGGACACGTCCTCCGGCTGCGACAAGGTCGCCTTGCTCCATCACCTTCCGGTGAGTCCGCGGCGCGCGCACTGGCAATGCCACCCGGATTGCGCGATTCTGCCGGCGTTCAAGTTGACGCGAGGAACGTCGTCGATGAATCGCAGAACTCTCATCCTGGGCGGTGCCGGCGCGGTCGGCGTAGCCGCCGCCGGGGCTTTGCTGTGGCCAAGCCCCCATCCCCGGCACGGCGCCAGGCTGGCAGGCGAGCCCGGCAAGTCGTCGCGCGCGGCGCTGGTGTTCGTCGGCCACGAGCTTTGAGGCGGCTGCAAGATCTGGCGTGCCCAGTCTGAACCTGCCCTGCTGAGCTCCGATGCCTTCAAGAAGATCGACTACGTCGTGGTCCATCCGGCCAACGGCGGCCTGATCCTCAAGGAAGAGAGCTGGCCCAAGGAGGCGCTCTGGATCCTCACCGACTTCCAGATGAGCGACGAGGGCGCCCAGTACGGCAACCGCACACCTCGCTTCATCCTGGCGCAAAATGGCAAGATCGCCCTCACCACCACCGGCAACGGCGGGTGGAAGGACCAGATGTGGCCGAAGATCGTGGAAGTGACGGGGAGGGCGGCGTAGAGTCTTGCGTTCTTCGTCCGGAGGCGCGCATGGCCAACGACCTGTTCAACCGGCAACTGGCGAGCTACGCGTCGGTGCATCGCGACCCGCGCAACAAGGCGACGCACTTCATCGGCATTCCGGTGATCGTCTTTTCCCTGCTGCTGATCCTGTCGCTGTGGCGACTGGAGTTCGGCGGTCGCGAATGGACGATGTCGCTGATCGTCGCGATTCTCGCCGCACTCGGCTGGATGGCGCTCGATTTCGGCGTTGGCGTCGTGATGGCGATCATCCTGGTGCCGACCTGGTATGCCGCCGAGGCATTCCATGGCGCGCTCGGCGGCCCCTCCCCAACCTGGGTTGCCTTCGGCGTTCTGTTCGTCGGCGGCTGGGTGCTGCAATTCCTCGGCCACCACTACGAGGGCAAGCGGCCGGCGCTGATCGACAATATCTTTCAGGGCTTCATCGGCCCGATGTTCCTGGTCGCGGAAACCATGGTGGCGCTGGGCTATCGGGCCGACCTCGCCGACGTGATGGGCGAAGGCGAAGTCCGGCCCTGAGGATGTCACGCCGCTCGCGCTTGCGTCACGCCCCGGTGAGCGGGCTTGATTTGCACGCCAGCCTCCGCCACCTCATTTAGGACCCGGGGCGGTATTGGAGTTCGATCATGCTGATTAAACGCAAAATAGGCTGGGAAATCGCCGACCGGCACGCGACCGACGAGGGCATCTACCTGAAGCGCCGCACTCTGGTGGCGGCGATGGGCTTGGGCGGCGCGATCGGCGGTGGCCTGCTCGCGGCATCTGGTGCGGCACTCGCCCAGGATGCCGACCCCTCGGCCAAGATCTATCCGGCCAAGCGCAACGACAAGTACGGCGCCCCCGAGCCGATCACCGGCGAACGACAGGCCACGACCTACAACAACTACTACGAGTTCGACACCGACAAGAGCATCTGGCGGCAGGCACAGAAGCTGCCGCTGCGTCCCTGGACGATCAAGGTCAGTGGCAAGGTCGAGAAGCCGTTCGAGATCGGCATCGACGATCTGCTGGCCAAAGTGCAACTCGAGGAGCGCGTCTATCGCCACCGCTGCGTCGAAACCTGGTCGATGATCGTGCCGTGGTCGGGATTCCCGATGCGCACGCTGGTCGAGCTGTGCAAGCCGGTCGGCGATCCGAAGTACGTCGTCATGCAGACGCTGAGCGACACCAAAGTCATGACCGGCCAGAAGGACCCGCTCTATCCCTGGCCCTATACCGAAGGCCTGGCGATGGACGAGGCGATGCACGACCTCACCTTCATCGCCACCGGCCTCTACGGCAAACCGATCCCCCGGCAGAATGGCGCGCCGCTGCGCCTCGTCGCGCCGTGGAAGTACGGCTTCAAGAACGTCAAGGCGATCGTCTCGCTCGAGTTCACCGACAAGCGCCCGGTCTCGTTCTGGGAGAAGATCCTGCCCAACGAGTACGGCTTCTGGGCAAACGTCAACCCCGCCGTGCCGCATCCGCGCTGGAGCCAGGCGACCGAGAAGCCACTCGGCACCAGCGAGCGCATCCCGACGCAGATCTACAACGGCTACGGAGAGTTCGTCGCTGGGAAAATCGTAAGAGCGAGAAGCTCTTCATGTAGGTCGCTTCGCGTAGCGAAGCCACCTCCGGCGGCTCCTCGTCCCTCCCCCTAGCGGGGCGGCGGACCAAGACGCTAAAACCGATCCCGGCCGCCATTGGCCGGGAGGAACCGTGAAACTCGATCGTCGCACTGCGCTGGCCGGCGCCGCTGCCCTGGCCGTGTCCCCGAAGGCCTTCGCGCAAGACTACCCCAACAAGCCGATCAAGATCGTCGTGCCGTTCGCGGCCGGCAGCGCTACCGACCTCGCCGCCCGCGGCCTCGGTGCGCGACTGCAGGACATCCTCAAGCAGCCGATCGTGATCGACGACAAACCCGGCGCCTCGGGCCAGCTCGGTGCGTCCGCCGTCGCGACAGCGCCGGCCGACGGCTACACGCTGTTGATGGGGACCAACTCGACCAATGCCGCCAACGGCGCACTGTTCAAGAAGCTGTCCTACGATCCCGAGAAGGATTTCGCGCCGATCGCAAACTGCGTCTCCGGCGTGAACGCGCTGGTCGTGAACAACGACCTGCCGGTGAAGACCGTCGCCGAGCTGATCGCCTACGCCAAGGCCACTCCCGGCAAGCTGAACTACTCCGAGGCGAGCGCCAGCCAGCGCCTGTCCGCCGAGATGTTCAACTCGATGGCCGGCGTGAAGATCGAGCGTGTGCCCTACAAGGCGAGCCCGCAGGCGCTGGGCGACGTCGCCACCGGCCAGGTCCAGCTGATGTTTCCCGACCTGCCGCAGGCGCTGACCCAGATCCAGGCCGGCCGCGTGCGCGGATTGGGCGTCACCGGGCCCAAGCGCACCACCGTGGCACCCGACCTGCCGGCGATCGCCGAGACGGTGCCGGGCTACGTGCTGGTCTATTGGCTGGCGGTGTTCGCGCCCGCGGCGACCCCAAAGCCGATCCAGCAGAAGCTCTACGAGGCGATCGCCGAGGCAATGAAGGACGAGGCAACCGTGAAGGCCATGACCCAGGGCCGCATGGAAGCCAACGTGATCGGCCTCGACGCGTTCGCCGCCTTCGTGAAGAAGGAAACCCAATGGTGGACATCCGAGATCAAGAAGGCCGGCATCGAGCCGGAATGAGCCGACCATGAGCAAAGTCATCATCGAGAAGAACGGCCCGGTAAAGACAGTCTGGATGAACCGGCCGGAGAAGAAGAATGCGCTCGACAGCGAGTTGATCTCCAACATGATCGACGCACTGCAGGCGCCAGTCGCCGACGACGACCGCGTCGTCGTGATTCGCGGCAAGGGCACCGTGTTCTGCGCCGGCCTCGACATGGCCGAGCGCAGCAAGACCGCCGGCGCCGGCAAGGCGAGCGGCATCGAGATCATGCTGCGCGCCATCGAGCTCTGCCCCCTGCCGGTGGTCGCCGTCGTGCACGGCGACGCCATCGCCGGCGGCAACGAACTAGCGCTGCATTGCGATATCGTCGTCGCCAGCCAGACGGCGCGCTTCGGCATGTCGCTGGCCCAGGTCGGGCTGGCGCCCAACTGGTTCCTCGCCAAGAAGCTGATGGAAGTGCTGGGTCCGGTGACGACGCGCGAAATGCTGCTGCTGGGCGACCCCCTGCCGTCGACCAAGCTCCATGCTCTCGGCCTGATCGCGCGCTGTGTGCCCGCGGACCAGCTCGAGGCCGAGGCCGAAAAGGTGATCGGCCGCCTCGCCAACAACGCGCCGCTGTCGCTCAAGGCGATGAAGGCGCTGACGGTCCGTCAGCTCGAGATCCGCGATCACATCAAGCATGACGACGTCGATGCCCTCGTCGTCGCCGCCATGCAGAGCCAGGACGCCCAGGAAGGCATGAAGGCGCGGCTGGAGAAGCGCACCGCCAAATTCCAGGGCAAGTAGGATGTCGATGCGGCTGCGGCTCGACAAACCCTGGCAGCCCCTGACGGCGGAGACCGCCCAACGACTGCCAGGTCAGCTCGGCGTCTATCAGGTCGCCGACACCACGGGCACTGTCCTCTATATCGGGCAGGCCGGCGCGCGCTCGCCGTTCGGGCTGCGCTCGGAGCTGCAGCGAGAGTTCGCCGAACGCGGCGCCGGCTGCCAGTTCAGGATCGAGGTCAACCAGCAATACCGCTCGCGCTGGTTCGAGCTCCTGATGGTGCATCAGGCCGATCACGGCAGCCTGCCGACCGACAACGCCAAGAATCCGCCGCCGAATCTCGGCCGGCTCAGCCCTTCCTGAGGAAACTTCCATGGATTTCGAACCCAGCGCCGAACAGCAGATGCTGATCGATCAGGTGCGCCGCTTCGTGCGCGAGGAGATCATTCCCCTCGAAGCCAAGCTCGATCCCGACGCCTCGGAACTGCCGCCGGAAGACTTCAAGCGGCTGACCGAGAAGACCAAGGCGATGGGCCTGTTCGGCATCGACATCCCCAAGGAGTTCGGCGGCCCCGACATCGACATCGTGACGCGCGTGCTGCTCGCCATCGAGATGGCGCAGCATCGCGCCGGCCTCTATGTACCCTGCTACGGCACGTTCGGCGGCGCGGGCCTCGCACAGATATTCGAGGCCAACGAAGACCAGAAGGAGCGGTACCTCTACCCGACCCTGCGCGGCGAAAAGAAGGCGTTCTTCGGCCTGACAGAGCCGTCGGGTGGCAGCGATCCGGCCCGCGCGATCCAGACCAAGGCCGAGCGCAAGGACAATGGCTGGGTTCTGAACGGAGCCAAGATCTTCATCTCCAATGCCGATCGTGCCCAGTATGGCATCGTGTTCGCCCGCACCGACGCCTCCAAGGGGCGCGCCGGCATCACCTGCTTCATCGTCGACAGCGATACGCCCGGCTTCCACGTCCGGCGTGTGGTGCACACGCTGCGTTCTTCGCACTATGCGACCGAACTCGAGTTCAAGGATTGCTGGTTGAGCGACCATCAGGTGCTGGGCGAGGTCAACAAGGGCTTCGCCGTCGCCAATGATCGACTGACCCGTCAGCGCATCCCCTATGCCGCCGGCTGCATCGGCGTCGCCATCGCCGCCCACGAGATGGCGATCGAATGGGCCAAGATGCGCACGACCTTCGGAGAAAAGCTCGCGAACCGCCAGGCCGTGCAATGGATGCTGGTCGACAACGAGATCGACATCCGCACGGCCAAGCATTTCACGCTGGAAGCCGCCGAGAAGGCGCGGCGCGGCCTGCCGTTCCGCATGGAGGCCGGCATCGCCAAGCTCACGGCGTCGGAAGGCGGCGGCAGGGTCGTTGATCGCTCGATGCAAATCCATGGCGGCATGGGCATGACCAAGGACCTGCCGCTCGAGCGCTGGTATCGCGAGATGCGCATCCGCCGCGTCGGCGAAGGCCCGAGCGAGGTGCAGCGCATGGTGATCGCCCGCGAGATCCTGGGCAGTAACTTGCGATGACTGCGGAACAGCCGACCCGGAAGCCATTGAGCGGCATCAAGGTCGTCGAGTTCGGCCAGAACCTGGCCGGTCCCTATGCTGGGCAGATTCTGGCGTTTCTCGGCGCCGAGGTCGTGAAGGTCGAGCGACCCGAGGGCGACGACGCGCGCAAATGGGGCCCGCCCTTCGTCGAGGGCGATGGTACGGGCTTCATCGCGCTCAATCGCGGCAAGAAGTCGATCACCTGCGATCTCGCCGACAAGGCCCAGCGCGAGGCGCTGGTCGCACGCATCGGCGCGGCGGACGTGTTCGTGCACAATCTGCGCGCCGACGTGCCGAAGAAGTTCGGCATCGACGGCCCGACACTGACGAAGAAATTTCCGCGGCTGATCTACGCCGACCTCGGCGCTTTCGGCCATGCCGGTCCGTGGAGCGAACGTCCGGGCTACGAGCCGATCATCCAGGCTGTCGCCGGACTGATCTCGCTGAACGGAGATCCGTCAGGCCCCGAGGCGCGCATCGGCGTATCGATCATCGACCTGTCGACCGGCATGTGGACGGCGATCGGCATCCTGGCAGCCATTGCCCAGCGCGCCGCCACCGGCAAAGGCAGCCTGGTCAATACCTCGCTGTTCGAATCTGGACTGATGTGGGCGTCGAACCACGTGGCGCAGTACTCGGTGACCGGCAAGATGCCGCCGCGCCAGGGCACCGGCCATCCTACCCTGACACCCTACCAGGCGTTCGAGTGCAGCGACGGGCCGCTGATGATCTGCCCGGGCAACGACCGGCTGTGGCGCAAGTTTGCCGAAGTGCTGGGTCATCCCGAATGGCCCGACGAGCCGCACTTCAAGACCAATGTCGACCGTGCCCAGCGCCGCGACGAACTGCTCGGCATGATCGCCGACATCATGAAGAGGCAGAGCCGGGCTCACTGGTCGGCCAGGCTCGATGCCCTTGGCGTGCCCAACGGTCCGCTCAATTCGGTGCCGCAGGTGCTCGACCTTGCTCAGGTCGCGGCGCTGGGCATGTTCGCCCGGCCCTACGCCGATTCTCCCGCGCTGTTCCATGGTCTTCCCGTCAGCTTCGACGGCGAGCGCGCAGGCGGCGTCGAGAAGGCTCCCAGGATCGGCGAGCACAACGGCAAGGTCTGACGCGGCGGCGTCACACCTGAAGTCGAGGCGAAAAATCCATGCGGGACATGTCGCGTTTTCTGCTGCCCGTGGTCTGGATCGGCTGGGGCCTCGCCTATCCGCTGATGAGCTTCACACTCGAAGCGGTCGACCTCTTCTCGTCGCGCCTCATCATCGTGCCGCTGTCGGGCCTCGTCCTGCTGGCAGTCGGCGCGCTGGGTGGTGCGCCGCCGGTGCCCGAGCGGCGGATGTGGGGACACATCGCGCTTACCGGCTTCTTCAACATGGGCCTGTTCCAGATCTTCCTGATCGCGGGCATCGCCACGCTCGGCCCCAGCCGCACGCCGATCATCGTCTACACGATGCCCGCCTGGTCCTCGCTGCTTGCCGCCTTCCTGCTGAAGGAGCGCATCACAATGAGGGTCGCCCTGTCGCTGCTTCTGAGCCTCGCAGCGGTCGGCATCGTGCTCAGTCAGGAGACAGCGGTGAGAGCCGCGCCGATCGGCACCCTACTCACCTTGCTCGCCGCCATCTCCTTCGGCATCGGCACCGTGCTGACCAAGCGGGACTCGCTCGAGGGCGATCCGACGATCAACGCCGCCTGGCAGCTCCTGACGGGAACCCTACCCATCATTGTCGTCTGGACGGCGTTCGCACCGCAGGCTTATTTCAGGCCCGAGCAGACGCGAGGCATCGTGTCCCTTGTCTGCCTGATCCTCGGATCCAACGCGCTCGCCTACTTTTGCTGGTTCCGCATCCTGCGGGCACTCCCGACCTCGGTTGCGAGCCTGACCACGTTGATCGTGCCCTGCATCGGCTTCGGCAGCAGCGCGCTGATGATCGGCGGTGCGGTTACCTGGCTTGATTTCATGGCACTGGGCCTGATCGTGGCGGCCGTCAGCCTGGTGCTGATTCGGCCGGCGAAGGCTTGAGCCGGGAGCGCCGCCCATGCGAAGCGCGCATTCTACCGAAGGGCGCCATCGAGAGGCGCGGTTGCCGTCTAGCCCGCGAAACTCAGGCAGTAGTCGCGCACCTGCTGGACCGGGATGCGCGCATGACTCTGCACGATGATGAACTTGCCGCCCGGGTCAGTGCCGTTGGGCAGGCTGACCAGGCGCGCAAAATCGTCGGCCCCCCACACGCAGCTGTCTTCGGAGAACAGTTGGGTGGCATGGAAGTAGGCCGGGTCCCAATGGACGTGATAATCGAGCAGATTGCCCACCCGTTCGGCGACGGCGGTGTAGAGCGAGTATTCGGTCCAGGCGATCGAGCCGATCCTGCGCAGGATCTGCCGGCTGAGCGCCGCCAAGGCATCGCCACCGTCTCGGGTGAAGTATTTCAATGTCTGGGCAGCGAGGGCCCCGTGCAAGATGTTCGGCGTGACCGACAGACCGTGCGCCTTGGGCTGGTAGGGCACGCCCACCATCTGCGAGGCCTCGCGCCACCAGTCATGGTAGCGCTTGGGCTCCCAGCGGGACAGGGCACGGCCATCGTCGATGAAGGTCCGGGCATCGAAATCGCCGACACAGCAGACGTCCGAATCCAGGGTGAGGTAGCCGCCAAAGCCCAGAATCGCCGGGATGTGCAGCTTGACCATCTGCTGCCGGTACCAGCCGGTCATCAGGTAGAAACGGCTGAACGTCGGAAAGAAGTCGCCTTCCGACCGCACGGAGACATCAATATTGGTAAAGCGCGGCAGTTCACTGCGAAGCAGCTGTACGTCCCGCGCCGGCGAGACGACCAACAACTGAAACGGCCGGGTATCGCACCAGTGGCGACCCAGCGATTCGATGAGAAGCGCGGCACGCTCAAGATCGCCCTTGCTCTGCAATTTGCGCAGAGCCAACGGCAAGATGGCTTGGCGAACTTCAGAAAACATAGGGACCAACTGAATATAAGTGGGTAAGCCCTTGCTGCATATCAATTACTAAGCCGCGACCTGCGGCACGGGCCGCAAGCGGCACTTCGCCTCACACCCTGGACCAAAAAAGACGCCGGGCACAAAGGCCCGGCGAGTCAAACAGGGAGGCTTCACGTCTGGGAGACGTGGGATCCGAAGATCCCGAGTTTCGAACGCGATCAGCCGAAACCTTTCGTGTCGAAGACCTGATGTAAAATTACTCCCCCCGATTTGTATGTGTAGGGACAGTGTTCGGACACTGGCATGCGGGCTGCGCATGCCTTTCATGGTCTATGCAATACTGCAAGTCTGGGCTGCTAAAAGCGTGTCTCGGCCACTTTGCGCAGCAGGAAATCGCGAAACACCGCGATACGCTTGGAGTGTCGCAGTTCTTCCGGGTAGGTGAAGTACACGTCGGTCGTGCGGACATTCACTTCCGGCAGCACTGCTTCGAGTTTGGTCGACTGCTGGGCAAGGTAATCGGGCAGCGAAGCTATCCCCAGGCCGGACTCGACCGCGCGGAAGATGCCATAGGTGTTGTTGACCCGGAGCACGACGGTACGCGGTGTGCCGTCGGGATTGCCCTCACGCAGCAGCCAATTGACGTCCTGCACCGGCGCGCGTGCGTCCTCACCGAAAATGATCAGCCGATGCTTGTCCAGATCCTCGACGCTCGCCGGCTTGCCGTACTTCTGAATGTAGGTGTGTGAGGCATAGACGTGGCTGCGCACGGTGAGCAGGTGGCGCTGCACGAGTCCGGGCTGGCGCGGCATCACCATGCGGATCGCCACATCGGCCTCGCGCATGCCGAGATCGAGTTCGTTGTCCGACAGCACCAGGCTGACATCGATCTCGGGGTACATCGTGATGAATTCGTGCATCTGCGTCGTCAGCCAGGTCGAGCCGAAACCGACCGTGGCGTGGATCTTCAGGCGCCCCGCCGGTTTGTCCTGGTTGGCGCGCAACAGCGCCTCGGCCGTGTTGACCTTGGCCGCCATGTCGCGCGCCGTGCGATAGAGCAGTTCGCCCTGCTCGGTCAGGATCAGCCCGCGCGCGTGGCGGTGGAACAGCATGACGCCGAGTTGTTCCTCGAGCGCGCCGATCTGGCGCGAGATCGCCGACTGGCTGAGCTTCAGCCCTTCGCCGGCATGAGTGAAACTGCCGGCATCGGCGACGGCCTGGAAGATGCGCAGCTTGTCCCAGTCCATGCCATGCGCGCGCTCGGGCGTGCTCATCGTGCCGCTCCTACTCCGCCGCCTGGTTCTGGGCGCTTCGCTGCTCCTGGCCCGCCAGCCACTTCTCCGATTCGAGTGCGGCCATGCAGCCGGTGCCGGCAGCGGTGACGGCCTGGCGGAACACCTTGTCCTGCACGTCGCCCGCGGCATAGACGCCTTCAATGTCGGTCGCCGTAGAGTCCGGACGGGTCAGCAGGTAACCCTCCCCGTCCATCGCGAGCTTGCCCTTGAACAGCTCGGTGTTCGGCGAATGGCCGATGGCGATGAACACGCCGTCCGTGCCGAATTCGCTTTCCTTGCCGGTTTTCACGTTCCTGACCCGCACGCTCTTGACCAGAGGCGCCGGCGTCGTGTCCCCCTTGATCTCCTCGAGCGTGGTGTCCCACATCACGGTGACCTTGGGATTCTTGAACAGGCGGTCCTGCAGGATCTTCTCCGCCCGGAAGCTGTCGCGGCGGTGGATGAGGGTGACCTTGGACGCATGGTGCGTCAGATACAGCGCTTCCTCGACCGCGGTGTTGCCGCCGCCCACCACCACGACTTCCTTGCCGCGGAAGAAGAAGCCGTCGCAGGTCGCGCACGCTGACACGCCGCCGCCGCGGAAAGTCTCCTCGGTCGGGATTCCGAGCCACCGGGCGGTCGCGCCGGTCGAGACGATCAGCGCATCAGATTCGTAACGATCGCCCGAATCGCCGATGCAGACGAATGGCCGGCGCGACAGATCGACTTCGACGATCGTGTCGAAGAACAGCTGCGTGCCGACATGCTCGGCCTGCTTCTGCATTTGCTCCATCAGCCACGGGCCCTGGATCACGTCCGCGAACCCCGGATAGTTCTCGACGTCGGTCGTGATGGTGAGCTGACCGCCCGGCTGGATACCCTGCACCAGCATCGGCCTGAGACTGGCGCGCGCCGCATAGATTGCCGCCGTGTATCCGGCCGGGCCCGAACCCAGAATGAGAACCTTACCGCGATGAGTTGCTGCCATGACCGTCCCGCATCCCACTTGCCGCATATCTAATGAGATATATGCAAACCTCCGTTCCGTTGCACGGCCGTTCTGGGGAATCGGCGCAATTGTTCACAGACCAATGCCGATTTCTCGCAACTTTATTGCGCGCGTGGCATGGTTCTGGCATAGAGCGCGGCCAATGGAGGAAACGAAATGGCGCGAGCCAAGCTCGACCGAATCGACCGGCGCATTCTGAGCGATCTTCAGTCCAACGGGCGCATGACCAACGTGGAGTTGGCCGAGCGGGCCGGGATCTCGGCGCCGCCCTGTCTGCGCCGCGTGCGCGCTCTGGAACGTGCCGGCATCATCAAGGGCTATCACGCCGACCTCAGCCCCGAGGCGCTGGGCTACAGCGTTTCGGTGTTCGCCCTGGTCGGCCTGAATAGCCAAGCCGAGGCCGACCTCAAGTCATTCGAAGATTTGATCGCCAAGTGGGACGAGGTCCGCGAGTGCCACATGCTGGCCGGCGAGGCCGATTTCCTGCTGAAGATCGTCGCCGAGACATGGGACGACTACCAGAAGTTCCTGACGACGCGACTTACTTCGGCGCCCAATGTCAGTCATGTAAAATCCATGATGGTGTTCCGTACGGCCAAGCAAACGCCCGGCGTTCCAATCGCGACGGATTAGTGCCAAAGCGCTCCCCGCTTGGGCGCCGGCGGTATCGGCGCTTCCATCCATGCGCGAGCGAGGCGCTGTAGTCAGCGCCGATCCTCAGAGTTCACATCAAACAGGAACTGCAGGCGGGTTTTCCACCAATGGCCGACGTCACTTTCGAGATCCTGCACCGCATTGCCGATGCCTTTGCGCGCCACGACGTCGATGGCATCGTCAATTCCTTCGCCGAGGACGGAGAATTCCGAAACGCCAAGGGACCCCATCACTACGGCGAGAGCTATAAGGGCAAGAAGGCGATCCGCACGTATTTCGAGCCGCTGTTTGCCAGCACGGGCGACGTGAAATGGACGCACACGTCGGAATTCATCTGCGGCAACCGTGCCGTTACGGAATGGCACCGCACCGCCACGCTCAAGACCGGCGAGAATCAGTCGTGGCTGGGCTGCGACCTGTACACCTTCCGCGACGGCCTGATCGTGATGAAGGACACCTACATCAAAGTGGTGGCCTGAGAGCCACCGAGGCCGAGACAGCCCCCCATTCGTCGAGGTGCAGCGCCCTTGGGCGCAGCGCAGCAAGCTAGGGCGCGCGGCTTTCCCAGGCGTGAAACCTCGGGTCGCGCCCCCAACGAAATCCCCTCTTGCCGACCACACCGTGTATCTATAGGTTTTCATAAATACACGGCGTTACCGCTCTGGAGACCCTGATGCAGCAACTCGCGCACTCGGCCCGCCTGTTGGTCACCGACCTCGCCTCGACCATCCTTTTCCTGGTCGTCCTGATCGCCACCAGGAACCTGATGCTGGCGGTGGCGCTCGGCGTCGGGCTCGGCGTCGTGCAGATCGGCTGGATGATGGTGCGACGGCAGAAGATCGACACCATGCAATGGCTGTCGATCGGGCTGGTCGTGGTCTCGGGCCTGGCCACCATGCTGACCGACGATGCGCGATTCGTGATGCTGAAGCCGACGGTCATCTACTGCATCGTGGGCGCCTACATGCTGAAGCCGGGCTGGATGACCCGCTACCTGCCGCCGATTGCCGTCCACACCGTGCCCGACCTCGCCTGGTGGTTCGGGTTCATCTGGGCCGGCCTGATGTTCGGTTCGGCTGCGCTCAACGTCGTGCTGGCGCTGCTGCTCGATCCGGTGAGTTGGTCGGCGGCAATGTCGGTCTGGGGCCTGGTCAGCAAGGTCGCGCTGTTCCTGGTCCAGTACGTCACGATGCGCCTGGTCGGCGTTCGCCGGGCGCGCCGCATGATAGCGGCGGCAAACGCGGCAGCCCCGAGCTGAAGCCCGTTACTTGAAGGAGACGGCGAGGACTTCGTACGATTTGGCGCCCTTGGGCGTCTGAACCTCGACAGTGTCGCCCACCGTCTTGCCGATCAATGCCCGGCCGATCGGCGACGTTACCGAGATGCGGCCCTTGGCAAGGTCGGCCTCATAGGGGCCGACGATCTGATACTTCACCTTCTCGTCGGTGTCCTCGTCAGCCAGCCGCACGGTCGCGCCGAATTTCACCACCTTGCCGGTCAGGTTCGAAAAATCGATCACTTCGGCGCGCGAAATGATGTCCTCGACCTCTGCGATGCGGCCTTCGATGAAGCCCTGCTTCTCGCGCGCAGACGTGTATTCGGCGTTCTCCGACAGATCGCCGTGTTCGCGCGCCGCCGCGATCGCCTTGATGATCGCCGGCCGCTCGACACTCTTCAGGGTCTTCAACTCGTCCTCGAGGCTCTTCAGCCCCTCGGCGGTGGTGGGCACCTTTTCCATGGCCGCAATCGTCCTTAATGATTTGAACGGCGTCAACGCCCATCGCCCGCCACCGTTGCACAGGCGGCGGACGGTTTCGCCCCGTGCAAACTCTTAGAAGGCGCCCTTGAAGTAGGATTGCAGCGGCGCCACGTCGAGCGCGCCTTCGCTCACCGCAGCGATGCCCTCGACCGAAGCCTTGGCGCCGGCGACCGTCGTGTAGTAGGCGATCTTGTGCATCAACGCGGTGCGCCGCAGCGTGAAGCTGTCGGTCAGGGCCGAGGCGCCGTCGACGGTGTTGAACACCAGCTGAACCTTGCCGTCCTTCATCATGTCGACGATGTGCGGCCGGCCTTCCAGCACCTTGTTCACCCTCTGCGCCTCGATGCCGTGGCGCTTCAGATAGTCGGCGGTGCCGCCGGTCGCCACAACCTTGAAGCCGAGTTCGACCAGCCGCTTCACCGGCTTCACCAGCGCCGCCTTGTCGGAGTCCTTCACCGACACGAACACCGTGCCCTCGACGGGCAAGGTCGAGCCGACGCCGATCTGGCTCTTGGCGAAGGCGCGGCCGAAATTCGAATCGAGACCCATGACCTCGCCGGTCGAGCGCATCTCGGGACCGAGGATAGTGTCGACGCCGGGGAAGCGCGCGAACGGGAAGATCGCCTCCTTGACTGCGATGTGCTTGCCGGTCGCCTTCTTGATCTTGAGCGAGGAGAGCGCCTCGCCTGCCATCAGGCGCGCGGCAAACTTGGCGATCGGCTGGCCGGTTGCCTTGGCGACGAACGGCACGGTGCGGCTGGCGCGCGGATTGACCTCGAGCACATAGACCGTGCCGTCCTTGACCGCGTACTGCACGTTCATCAGGCCGACTACGCCCAGTGCCTTGGCCATCGATTCGGTCTGGCGGCCGATCTCCTCGAGGATCTTGGCCTGCAGCGAATAGGGCGGCAGCGAGCATGCCGAATCCCCGGAATGGATGCCTGCTTCCTCGATGTGCTCCATGATGCCAGCCACGAAGACGTTGCCGTCCTTGTCGGCCAGCGCGTCGACGTCGACCTCGATCGCGTCGCGCAGGTAGCTGTCGATCAATACCGGGTTGGTGCCCGACACCTTCACCGCGTCGCGCATGTAGCGGTCCAGCGCCTCGCGGTCGTAGACGATCTGCATGGCGCGGCCACCCAGCACGTAGGATGGGCGGATCACCACCGGGTAGCCGATCTTTTCAGTTACGGCGACGGCCTGCTCCTGCGAAGTCGCCGTGCCGTTCTCCGGCTGGCGCAGCTTGAGCTGGTGGATGAGCTTCTGGAAACGCTCGCGGTCCTCGGCGAGGTCGATCGCGTCGGGCGACGTGCCGAGAATGGGGATGCCGGCGGCCTCGAGCGGCTTGGCAAGCTTGAGCGGCGTCTGGCCGCCGAACTGCACGATCAGGCCCAGCACCTCGCCCTTGCGGCGCTCGACCTCGACCAGCTCGATCACGTCCTCGGCCGTCAGCGGCTCGAAGTAGAGGCGATCGGCAGTGTCGTAGTCGGTCGACACGGTCTCCGGGTTGCAGTTGACCATGATGGTCTCGTAGCCGGCCTCGCTCAGGGCGTAGACGGCATGGACGCAGCAATAGTCGAACTCGATACCCTGCCCGATACGATTGGGGCCGCCGCCCAGGATGATCACCTTCTTGCGGTCGGTCGGGCTGGCTTCGCACTCGGCGGGGCTGACGCCGTCGCCTTCGTAGCAGGAGTAGAAATACGGCGTACGCGATTCGAACTCGGCGGCGCAGGTGTCGATGCGCTTGAAAACCGGACGGACGTCGAGGCTGCGGCGGCGCTTGGCGATCTCGCCCGCGCTGTGGCCGGTCAGTTCGCCGAGACGTTCGTCGGAGAAGCCCTTCTTCTTGAGGTCGAGCAGGCCCTTGGCGTCCTTCGGCAGGCCGGAGGCGCGCAAGCCGGCCTCGGCCTTCACCAATTCCTCGATCTGGCGCAGGAACCACGGCTCGAACTTGGAGGCCTGGGCGATCTCCTCGACCGACAGGCCGTGACGGAAGGCCTGGGCGATCACCAGAATGCGGTCGGGCGTCGGGCGCGCCAGGGCGCCCACGATCGCCGACTTGTCCGGCGCGCCCTTGATCTCGATCTCGTTGAGGCCGGTCAGGCCGGTTTCCATCGAGCGCAGCGCC
Organism: Reyranella sp.; assembly: GCA_044225265.1. GTDB lineage: Bacteria > Pseudomonadota > Alphaproteobacteria > Reyranellales > Reyranellaceae > Reyranella. The sequence continues at coordinate 12,048 of JBGAIW010000031.1, read as the reverse complement.
TTCTGCAGCGACTCCTGGAAAGTACGGCCGATCGACATCGCCTCGCCCACGCTCTTCATCGAGGTGGTGAGCAGCGGCTCCGCGCCCGGGAACTTCTCGAAGGCGAAGCGGGGCATCTTGGTGACGACGTAGTCGATCGTCGGCTCGAACGACGCCGGCGTCGAACCGGTGATGTCGTTCAGCAATTCGTCGAGCGTGTAGCCGATGGCCAGACGCGCCGCGACCTTGGCGATCGGAAAGCCGGTCGCCTTCGACGCGAGCGCCGAGGAGCGCGAGACGCGCGGATTCATCTCGATCACGACCATGCGGCCGGTCGCCGGGTCGACAGCGAACTGCACGTTCGAGCCGCCAGTGTCGACGCCGATCTCGCGCAGGCACGCGATCGAGGCGTCGCGCATTATCTGATATTCCTTGTCGGTGAGCGTCAGCGCCGGCGCGACGGTGACCGAATCGCCGGTATGGATGCCCATCGGATCGACGTTCTCGATCGAGCAGATGATGATGCAGTTGTCGTGGCGATCGCGCACGACCTCCATCTCGTACTCTTTCCAGCCGAGCACCGATTCCTCGACCAGCACCTCCTTCACCGGAGAAGCGTCGAGGCCGCCCTGCACGATCTCGAAGAACTCGTCGCGATTGTAGGCGATGCCGCCGCCTGTGCCGCCCAGGGTGAAGGACGGGCGAATGATCGCGGGCAAGCCGACGAAATCGAGCGCCTTGGCCGCTTCCTCGCGATTGTGCACGACCTCGCTCTTGGGCGACTCCAGCCCGATCTTGGTCATGGCGTCGCGGAACAGCAGGCGATCCTCGGCCTTGTCGATCGCCTCGGCATTCGCACCGATCAGCTCGACGCCGAGCTTGGCGAGGCGGCCGTCGCGGTGCAGCGCCATCGCGGTATTTAGCGCCGTCTGGCCGCCCATGGTCGGCAGGATGGCGTCGGGGTTTTCCTTTTCGATGATCCTGGCGACCATGTCGGGCGTGATCGGCTCGACGTAGGTCGCGTCGACCAGACCCGGATCGGTCATGATCGTGGCCGGATTGGAGTTGATCAGGATGACGCGGTAGCCCTCGTCCTTCAGCGCCTTGCAGGCCTGTACGCCCGAATAGTCGAACTCGCAGGCCTGGCCGATGACGATCGGCCCGGCGCCGATCACGAGGATGGATTTGATGTCTGTGCGCTTGGGCATGATCGGCCGCTATTTGCCCTTCTTGCTCTTGTCGATCATTTCGACGAACCGATCGAAGAGGTAATGGCTGTCGGTCGGACCGGGAGAAGCCTCCGGGTGATACTGCACCGAGAAGGCGGGCCTGTCGGTGCAACGAATGCCCTCGTTCGAGCCGTCGAACAGCGAGACGTGCGTGACCTCGACGTTCTTCGGAAGACTCTCGGGCATCACGCAGAAGCCGTGGTTCTGAGACGTGATCTCGACCTTGCCGGTGGTGAGGTCCTTGACCGGCTGGTTGGCGCCGCGATGACCGCGGTCCATCTTCTTCGTCTTGCCGCCGAGCGTCAGGGCCAGGATCTGATGCCCGAGGCAGATGCCGAACAGCGGAACCTTCCTGTCGAGCACCGCCTGCACCGCCGGCACGCTGTAGTGCGCAGTCGCCGCCGGGTCGCCGGGGCCGTTCGACAGGAACACGCCGTCCGGCTTATGGCGCAGAATATCGTCGGGAGTGGCGTTTGCTGGCACAACGGTGACCTTGCAGCCGGTGTTGGCGAGGCAGCGCAGGATGTTGCGCTTGGCGCCGTAGTCGACAGCGACGACGTGATAGCGCGGCTTGTCGAGCCGGCCGTAGCCCTTGCCCAGGGTCCAGGTCGTCTCGTCCCAGCCGTAGCTTTGCTTGGTCGTGACCTCGATGGCGAGATCCATGCCTTCGAGACCCGGCCAGTCGTTGGCCATCTTGACCATCTCGGCGATGTCGAACTTGCCATCGGGACTATGGGCAACAACGCCGTTGGGTGCGCCGCCGTCGCGCACCCGGCGCGTCACCGCCCGGGTGTCGACGCCGCAGATGCCCGGCAGATTGCGGTTGCGCAGCCATTCGTCGAGCGGCCGCGAGGCGCGCCAGTTGGCGGGCTCGGTGATGTCGCCGCGCAGCACGACGCCGCGCGCCACAGGGTTCACGCTCTCGATATCCTCGACATTGGTGCCGACATTGCCGACATGCGGGAAGGTGAACGTGATGATCTGGCCGGCATAGCTGGGGTCGGTGATGATTTCCTGATAGCCGGTCATCGAGGTGTTGAAGCAGACCTCGCCGACGGCGGCCTTCGACGCCCCGACGCCCTTGCCCCAGAAGACCGAGCCGTCCCCCAGCACCAGCGCGGCCGTGGCCCAACGCGGCGCGGCGTTATCGGCGCCGGCGGTCTTTGCTGAGGTCATGATTGATGTTCCGTTCGTCAGGCCCGGCGGGCGCCGCTCCCCGACATAGGGAAGGCGACCTGCGAACCGCGCGGGTTGTAACGAAGCGACAAAGGAGAATCAAGGCACAGCGAGGGGATAATTCCTCAGCGATATCAACAGCTTATTTGCTTTGCCAACAACGCCGCAGGCGATTAGTTTCCGCTCTTCGGTCCCAAGGAAACGAATCGATGCTGCGCGACAAGCTGAACGAGGCGCTTAAGGAGGCCATGCGCGCCCGCGACATAGAGGCGGTCGGCGCCATCCGCCTTATCCTGGCCAAGCTCAAGGAAGTCGATATCGCCAGCCGCACCGAAGCCAATCGCGAGGGCGTGGCCGACGACAAGATCCTCTCGATGCTGCAGGGCATGATCAAGCAACGCAACGAATCGATCACCCTCTACGAGAAGGGCAACCGCCCCGAGTTGGCCGCCAAGGAAAAGGCCGAGATCGCCGTGATCGAGCGCTTTCTGCCCAAGCAGATGGACGACGCCGCGGTCGACGCTGCCGTGAAGGAGGCGATCGCCTCGGCCGGCGCAAAGTCGGTCAAAGACATGGGCGGCGTGATGGCCGCACTGAAGACCAAGTTCGCCGGGCAGATGGATTTCGCCAAGGCGTCTGCGGCCGTAAAGAAGGCGCTTACTGGCTGATTGGCCGGCGGTCATGGCCTACGATCTGCAGACCGCCGAACGCATCCGCCATTTGCTGGCGGACCGCGCTGACGTCTACGAACGCAAGATGATGGGCGGGCTGGTCTTCATGGTAAAGGGCGGCATGTGCTGCGTCGTCAGCGGCCGCGGCGGACTGATGGTGCGGGTCGAGTCCGAAGCGCAACCGCGACTGGTCGCTCTGCCGCATGTGAAGCCGATGGTCATGGCCGGTCGCAAGATCACGACCTACGTGCGCGTGATACCCGAGGGCTACCGGACACATGCCGCCCTGAAGAAGTGGGTCGAGCGCGGCATCGCCGCCATCGCCAATCGCAAGCCCCCGGCGCGCAAACCCCGCAGGAAATCCGCCTAACCCGGGTTATCCCGACTATCCAGACGCCCTGCTCCGATCGGTGGTGGCGTCGCGGGCCCCCTGCCCTCATCTTAGGGCATGGCCTTCCCCCCGGGCTTCCTCGACGAACTGCGCGCGCGCGTCAGCCTGTCCGACATCGTCGGCCGCAAGGTGTCGCTGAAGCGCCGCTCGGGCTCGGAATACGCCGGACTCTGCCCGTTCCACAACGAGAAGACCCCGTCCTTCACGGTCAACGACAAGAAGGGATTCTTCCACTGCTTCGGCTGCGGCGAGCACGGCGACGCGATCGGCTTCGTGATGAAGACCGAAGGGCTGGGCTTCCCGGATGCCGTCGAGAAGCTCGCCCGCGAAGCCAATCTGCCGGTGCCGCGTGCCACGCCGCAGGAGCGTGAACGCGCCGAACGCGCATCGACCCTGCAGCAGGTCGTCGAGATGGCGGCCAACTGGTTCCAGAAGCAACTGCGCCTGCCGGTCGGCCGGCAGGGCCTCGACTACCTGCGCGGCCGCGGCCTGTCCGACATCACGCTGGATGAATTCCGGCTGGGCTTCGCGCCCGACAGCCGCGACGGCTTGCTGGCGGCGCTGAAGCGCGAGGGCGTGCCGGTCGACAAGATCGTCGAGGCGGGTCTCGCCATCCAGCCCGAGGAGCGCGGACGCGACGCTTACGATCGCTTCCGCGGCCGGGTGATGTTCACCATCAACGACCGCCGCGGCCGCGCCATCGCCTTCGGCGGCCGGGTGATGGGACAGGGCGAACCCAAGTACCTCAACTCGCCGGAGACTCCGCTCTTCCACAAGGGCGCCAATCTCTACTGCCTCGACCGAGCCCGCGTGGCGGCGACCAAGGACCAGCCGGTGATCGTGGCCGAGGGCTATATGGACGTGATCGCCCTGCACGGCGCCGGCTTCACCGGCGCGGTGGCGCCGCTCGGCACGGCGTTGACCGAGGGACAACTCGGTGAACTGTGGAAGCTCGCCGACGAGCCCTATCTCTGCTTCGACGGCGACAATGCCGGCCGTCGCGCTGCCCAGCGCGCCGCCGAGCGCGCCCTGCCGCTGCTGCGCGCCGGCAAGAGCCTCAGGTTCCTGGCACTTTCCGGCGGCGAAGATCCCGACAGCCTGATCCGCGCGCGCGGACGCGAGGCGATCGAGGGCGTGCTGAAGCTCGCCCGCCCACTGTCAGACATGGTCTGGGACCTCGAAACCGACGGCAAGCCCGGCGACACGCCGGAGCGCCGCGCCAGCATCCGGCGCGGCCTGATGCAGCGCGCCGACCAGATCGCCGATCCCGACGTACGTGGCTTCTACCGCACCGAATTCCGCGAACGGCTCGACAAGCTGTATGGCGGCCAGCGCAAGCCGTGGACGCCCGGTGGCGGCTTCGGCGCGCGCCGCACGGGGCCAGGCCGGTTTGGCGACCGACCGGCGCCCTTCGCCGCCGGCATGGCGGCGCGGCGGGCCGATACCGGCCTAGAATCCTCGCCCGAGGCACGCGCCCTGCTCGGCGCCCTGATCGAGCGGCCGGCCATGTTGCATGTGCTGGCTGAGGAACTGGCCCACCTGTCCATCCCCGAGGGCGATCTCGACCGGCTGCGATCGGCCCTCCTCGACGCCCTGGCACTGCTGCCTTCGGGCGTCGATCCCGCTGCCGAAGAAGCCGTCGGGGGCGATATCCCCCTTGAAGAACGGCTGATCCTGGAACATCTCCAGCGTTGTGGGTTGGGCGGGCTGGCAGCCGCTGCCCGGGTCAAGGCGCTGCGGGTTTTCCATGACGATCCGCGCGATCCCGACGGCTGGATCAGCCAGTGGCGGCACGCCGCCAGCGAGCTTGGTCGGCGCCTCGCCGGGCCGGAGGAACTGAAGCAGGCCGAGGCCGCCCTGGCCGAGAACCCCAGCCAGGAGAATTGGGAGAATTTGCAGGCCATCCTGACCCGGATACAACGCGAGCGCCTTGATTCAGGCACAGGGCAGACCTGAACGGCGGCAAAAGCCGCTCTCAGCCCTATCGCCGCTTGAACTTAGTGCCCATATAGTAGAAGGGTATGTTCAGCGGGCCGCCCTCCCGCCACACCCTTCTTGCAGCCACCCAAACGGCCAACTGGCCGTTGGAACCGTATTGTCGCACTCCATAGGAAACCAATGGCGACCAAGACCGCGACCGTAGCCCAGCCCGAGACCCCGGAGGCCCGCGACGAGGGCCCTGATGCCCCCCTGCTCGATACCCTTGGCGCCGAGCTCAAGAAGCTCGTCCAGAAGGGCAAGGAGCGAGGCTACGTCACTTACGATGAGCTGAATGCGGCCCTGCCGCCCGACGAAGTGTCCTCCGAGCAGATCGAGGACACGATGGCGATGCTGTCGGAAGCCGGCGTCAACGTGGTCGAGGCCGAGGAGCAGGAAGAGACGCCCGCCGCCAATCCCGCCGAGCCCGCCAAGACGGCGGTGGTCGCGGCCGAGGCGACGGGCGAGGACGAGGAACTGGGCCGCACCGACGACCCGGTGCGCATGTATCTGCGCGAGATGGGCTCGGTCGAGCTGCTCTCCCGCGAGGGCGAGATCGAGATCGCCAAGCGCATCGAGGCCGGCCAGGACAAGATGATCGGCGGCATCTGCGAGAGCCCGATGACGATCACCGCGCTGCTGATGTGGCGCGACGCGATCAACGAGAGCCGCATGCTGCTGCGCGACGTGATCGACCTCGAGGCGACGCAGGGCGGCGCCCCGGGCGAGGGCAAGTCGGCCGCCGAGCCGCCGCCGGTGCCGGCGCCGCGCCCGGCCATCCTGAAGCCGATCGTGCGTACCGCGCCGCCGCCGCCGGCCGCCAATGGCGAGGCCACCGAGGGCGGCGAGGCCGGCGGGGAAGATGACGACGAGAACGCGCTGTCGCTGTCGGCGCTCGAAGAGAAGCTCAAGCCCGAGGTTCTCCGGACGCTGACCAAGATCGCCAAGGTCTACCTCGAGATGTCGAAGGTGCAGAACCGGCGCCTGTCGACACTCGGCCGCGGCCAGAAGCCGAGCGCCGAGTTCGAGAAGAGCTACGAGAAGCACCGCAAGAAGATCGTCGAACTGGTGCGCACGGTGCACATCAACGCGCACCGCATCGAGCAGCTCAAGCTCTCGCTCTACGACCTCAACCGCAAGCTGATGATGCTCGAGGGCAAGCTGATGCGGCTCGCCGAAAGCTTCCGCATCAACCGCCAGGACTTCCTCGACCACTACCTGAATCACGAGCTCGACCCGAACTGGCTCGACAAGGTCGGCAAGCTGCCGGGCAAGGGCTGGAAGGACTTCTCCAAGAAGCGTGCGGGTGAGGTCGAGAAGATCCGCGAGGAGATCAAGCAGATCTCCGAGGCCGCCGGCGCGCCGATCTTCGAGTACCGGCGCATGGTCAAGACCGTGCAGGACGGTGAGCGCGAGATGATGCGGGCGAAGAAGGAGATGATCGAGGCCAACCTGCGTCTCGTGATCTCGATCGCCAAGAAATACACCAACCGCGGCCTGCAGTTCCTGGACCTTATCCAGGAGGGCAACATCGGCCTGATGAAGGCCGTCGACAAGTTCGAGTACCGCCGCGGCTACAAGTTCTCGACCTACGCCACGTGGTGGATCCGGCAGGCGATCACTCGCTCGATCGCCGACCAGGCGCGCACCATCCGCATCCCGGTGCACATGATCGAGACGATCAACAAGCTGGTCCGCACCAGTCGCCAGATGCTGCACGAGATCGGCCGCGAGCCGCAGCCCGAGGAGCTGGCCGAGAAGCTCGGCATGCCGCTCGAGAAGGTGCGCAAGGTGCTGAAGATCGCCAAGGAGCCGATCAGCCTCGAAACGCCGATCGGCGACGAGGAGGACAGCCACCTCGGCGATTTCATCGAGGACAAGAACGCGGTCATCCCTCTCGAGGCCGCGATCCAGGGCAATCTGCGCGAGAGCACGACTCGGGTCCTGGCGACGCTCACGCCGCGCGAAGAGCGCGTGCTGCGCATGCGCTTCGGCATCGGCATGAACACCGATCATACCCTCGAGGAAGTCGGCCAGCAGTTCTCGGTGACCCGCGAGCGTATTCGCCAGATCGAAGCCAAGGCTCTGCGCAAGCTCAAGCACCCGAGCCGCAGCCGCATGCTGCGTTCGTTCCTCGACCAGGGCTGAAGGGTCTCGACGGCGTCCGGAATATCCGGCGCCTCGAAGATGACAATGTCACACCAGGCCGGCGGAAGCCCTTCCGCCGGCCGTTTCGCATGCGCGGCACGGCGGCTCTGTCTCGTTTGTATCCAGCGTTTCTTCGGCGAGCCTTGCACAAAAGTCGGCTCGCAGCCTGCCCGGACGGCATGTAGTATTCACGTGAAGGGGTAAACGATGCCACGGGCTCGTTGGCAGGGGACACGATGCGGCCGCTGATTTGGCTGAGCAGTCTGCTCGCCGCGCTCTTTTGTGGCGCCATGCCGGCACTCGCGCAGAAAAGCGGCGGGGTGCTGAAGATTTATCATCGGGACAATCCGCCAAGCGCGTCGATTCACGAGGAAGCGACGATCTCGACCGTCATCCCGTTCATGCCGGTGTTCAACAACCTCGTGATCTACGATCAGCACGAGCCGCAGAACTCGGAAAAGGCGATCCGGCCCGAACTCGCCAAGAGCTGGAAATGGAGCGCCGACGGTAAGGCGCTCAGCATGAAGCTCGAGGAGAACGTGAAGTGGCACGATGGCCGCCCGTTCACGGCACGCGACGTGATCTGCACCTTCGAGCTGCTGACCGACAAGGCCTCGCAGCGCCTGCGCCGCAACCCGCGCGCCTCATGGTATCGCAACCTCGACTTCGTCACGGCCGAGAGCGACTACGACATCACGATCCATCTCAAGCGGCCGCAGCCGTCGCTGCTGGCGATGCTCGCCTCCGGTGTGTCACCGATGTATCCGTGCCATGCCTCGCTGGCGCAGATGCGGACCAAACCAATCGGTACCGGACCGTTCAAGGTCGGTTCGTTCAGCGAGTTCCAGAACATTCGGCTGGTGCGCAACGCCGACTACTGGAAGAAGAGCCGGCCCTGGCTCGACGGCATCGACTTCGTGATCGTCAACAACCCATCGACCGCCGTGCTGAGCTTCGTCGCCGGCCGTTTCGACATGACCTTTCCCTGGGAGGTCACGCCGCTGCAGGCCAAGTTCGTCAAGAAGGAGTCGCCGGCGGCGATCTGCGAGACGACGTCGATGAACCTCAACATCAACCTGCTGGTCAACCGCACGGTGGCGCCGTTCGACAAGCCCGAGATCCGCAAGGCGCTGATTCTGACGCTCGATCGCAAACCGTTCGTCGAGCAACTGACCGACGGCAACGCCGCGATCGGCGGCACCATGCAGCCGCCGCCCGACGGCATCTGGGGCCTGCCGCCGGACATGCTCACGGTCGTGCCGGGCTACGGTCCCGACGTCGAGAAGAACCGCGCCGAGGCCCGCGCCATCATGGAAAAGATGGGATACGGGCCGAGCAATCGCCTGCGTGTGAAGCTCGCGACGCGCGGCGTGGCCCTCTACAAGGAACCGGCCGAGATGCTGCAGGGCCAGCTGCGCGAGATCTACATCGACGCCGATGTCGAGATCGTCGAGACATCGTTGTGGTTCAACCGGCTTAACCGCAAGGACTACACCCTCGGCGTCAACGCCACCGGCAATGGCGTCGACGACCCCGACCAGACATTCTTCGAGAATTTCGCCTGCAAGTCGTCGCGCAACTACACCGGTTACTGCAACGGCGAGATCGAGAAGCTGTTCGACGTGCAATCGATTGAGCGCGACGCCGAGAAGCGACGCCAGTTGGTGCGCGAGATCGACGTTCGCCTGCTGGCCGACGGTGCGCGGCCTGTCATCTATTGGAGCCGCGACACCACCTGCCGCCATCCCAACGTCAAGGGCTACACGCAGATGGTGAACAGCGTCTACAACGGCTTCCGCTTCGAGGACGTGTGGTTGGACCGCTAGGCACTCAGGCTGCAACCCGCTCCGACATCACCGCCGACATCCAGGACTTCTGCCCACGCAAGAAGGCTTCCAGCCGGGCCTCGTAGTCGGGCACGACCGCGCCCCTCACGGAGGGCCGCTCAGCCAGTGCACGACGCCAGGCATGGACCTTCGGCAGGCCGTCAAAGGCACCGAGGTCGACGAAGCGGTCAAACACGTCGAAATAGCGGAACACCGGCGCGAACACTGCGTCGACCAGGCAGAAGTCGCGGCCCGAGAAGTACGGCCCCTCGCCCAGTTCGGCTTCGATCCGCCCGAACTTCTGGCGCAACAGGCTTCGCTTCGCTTCGAATGCTGTCCGGTCCGGCGTGGTCTCGATCGTCCAGATGTCGGCCAGGATGGACGAGCCGAATTCCATCCAGGCCCGATGCCGGGCCCGCTGCAACGGATCGGCGGGATGGAGGGCCGGGCGCCGGGTGTCCTCGAGATATTCGACGATTACCGCGCTCTCGAACAGAACTTCACCGCCCACCCGCAGCAACGGCACCTTGCCGAGCGGCGAGATCGCCTTGAACCAGTCCGGCCGGTTGGCGAGGTCGACGGCACGGCGTTCGAAGGGCACGCCCTTTTCAGCGAGCGCGATGGCGGCCCGCTGCACGTAAGGGCAGAGGTCGAAGGAAACGAGGGTGAGATCGGGTGTCGGCATGACGGCTCCATATACATGCATTTGCATTTACATGGGCCATACCGCATCGAACGTCAATATTGATGCAATCACATCTATCGATATGATAGCGGGATGATTGCCCGCCCCTTGGAGTCCGCCGTCCGTGCCTGGGTCCGCCTGGTACGCGCCCACCGCACCGCGCTTGGCACGGTCGAAGCGCGGCTGAAGGAGGCCGGACTTCAGGGGCTGGACTGGTACGACGCGCTGCTCGAGCTGGAGCGCGCGGGGACGAAGGGACTTCGGCCCTTCGAGCTGCAGAAGCAGCTGCTGTTCGCACAGTACAATCTCTCACGCTTGGTCGACCGGCTGGACGCCGCAGGCCATGTCGTGCGCAAGGCGAGCGCGGCCGATGGGCGCGGCCAGGTACTGACGATAACCGCGTCGGGGCGGGCGCTCAGGCGGCGCATGTGGCCGGTCTATGCCCAGGCGATCGAGGACGCCGTCGGCCGGCACCTCACCGACGCCGAGGCAAGCCGCCTCGGCGAATTGCTGGCCAGGCTCTACGAACGCTAGGCCGCGAGCTTGTAGAGCTCCGCCACGTTGTCGCGCAGGATGCGCTTCTTCATCTCGGGGCTGAGATGGCTGGTCTGCTCGGCGAGCACGTCCTGGCTCCACGGCCAGGTAGAGTCACTGTGCGGGAAATCGTTTGCCCACATCAGCTGGTTGGGGCCCATCCGATCGGCGAACTGGAACGCCGTCCAGTCGTCCTGGAAGGTCAGCGAGATGTGCTCGCGGAAATACTCCGACGGCAGCTTCGCGAGTTCCTTGCCCTTCATCCAGTAGCGGTGGCGCTTGTAGGCGTGATCCATGCGGTAGGAGAAGTGCGGTGCCCAGCCGGCATCGGCCTCGACGCAGACCACGCGCAGCTTCGGATGGCGCTCGAAGACGCCGGAGAAGACCAGCATCCCCATGATATCCTGGCAGCCCCGGATGATGCTCAGGAAGCCGTTGATCTTCGGCCCGCGCGGCTTGGCCAGCGAGTTGTCGCCCGAGGTCGTGAGGATGTGCCAACTGAGCGGCATGTCGAGCGCGATCGCGGCCTCCCAGAACGGATCGTAGGCCGGGTCGTCGTAGTCCTTCTCGCCGGGATTGCCCGGCATCATGACGCCGCGAAAACCCATCGCCTTGATGCGCTCGAGATCCTCGATGCCCTCCTTGACGGAGCGCAATGCCGTCTGGCCGAGCCCGATGAGACGCCCGGGGTCGTGGGAGACGTAGCCCTGGAGCCAGCGGTTGTAGGCGTCGAAGCAGGCCTTCTTATAGTCGAAGTCGGGATGGTTGCAGATCAGCATGCCGACGGTGGGATAGATCACTTCGGCAGCGACGCCGTCCCTGTCCTGGTCGGCGATGCGGTGCTTGGGATCCCAGCCGCTCTTGTGCAGGTCCTCGAACTTGGCGCCGCCGATGCGGATATCCTTGGGATCGACGCCGGCGGCCGCGATCAGGCCGAGCGGCACAGGCGTCTTCATGCCCTCTACCACATAGGTGTCGCCCATCTTGTCCAGAGACACGACCCGCGGCGCACGCTCGCGGAACGCCGGGTCGATGTTCTCGACGTAGCAATTGGGGGGCTCGGTAATGTGGGAATCGGCGGAAATCGGGCGCCAGTCCATGTATTTCCTCCTGCTGGGGCCGTCTCGCCGCGGCCGCTCGACGCAGGAATGGTAGCAACGCGCAGGGCGCGGGCAAGCGGGCGCGAAACGGCCGTTTCGGCGGGCGGCAATGGTTGAACCGCTGGGGTCCCTATGGCATATCCGCGCCCTCGTTGCGGGCTCGCTGCCGTAGCTCAGTGGTAGAGCACTCCCTTGGTAAGGGAGAGGTCGACAGTTCAATCCTGTCCGGCAGCACCAGCAAGGGGCCAGCCCAACAGTCGCGATCCGCATGCCGCTCACCTGGACCATCTCCCATCCGAACCGTCTCGTGACGGCCGTCGGCAAGGACCAGG
>JBGAIW010000030.1:0-41739 GCA_044225265.1 Reyranella sp. | reverse complement strand
GATTCGGGCCGGCCGGCACCTTTTGGAAGTCTAGAGGGGAACCCATGAAGATGATGCGACGTACACTGGCTGCTGTTGCCGCCGGCGCCTTCCTTGCCGCGGGCGCGACTGCGCCGGCCCAGGCCCAGAGCGGCAAGGTCCTGAAGTTCGTGCAGAACGGCAACCTGACGATCCTCGATCCGATCTGGACGACGGCCTACGTCACGCGCAACCACGGCTATTTCATCTACGACACGCTGTTCGCGATGGACGAGAACAACTCCGTCAAGCCGCAGATGGTCGACAAATACGAGGTCTCGCCCGACAAGACCGTCTGGACGTTCACGTTGCGCGACGGGCTGGAGTGGCACGACGGCACGCCGGTCACCTCCGCCGACTGCGTCCAGTCGATCAAGCGCTGGGGCGCGCGCGACGCGATGGGCCAGAAGCTCATGGACTTCGTGAAGGAGTTCAAGGAGGTCGACGCCAAGACCTTCCAGATGGTGCTGAAGGAGCCGTACGGCCTCGTCCTCGACTCGCTGGGTAAGCCGTCGAGCCAGGTGCCGTTTATGATGCCGAAGAAGGTGGCGGACACCGACCCCTTCAAGCAGATCGACAGCCAGATCGGTTCCGGCCCGTTCATCTACGTCAACGCCGAGTCCAAGCCCGGCGAAAAGCACGTCTACATCAAGAATCCGAAGTACAAGCCGCGTTCCGAGGCCGCGTCGGGCCTGAGCGGCGGCAAGGTCGTCAAGGTCGACCGCGTCGAGATCGTCGAGATGCCCGATCCGCAGCAGCAGGTGAACGCCCTGATCGCCGGCGAGATCGACCTGATCGAGCAGCCGCCGCACGACCTGATCCCGATCCTCGAGAAGGAAAAGGCCGTGAAGCTGTTCGACTGGAACCCGCTGGGTCACCAGTTCATCATCCGCTTCAACCATACGCAGCCGCCGTTCAACAACCCGAAGGTCCGCCTCGCAGCGCTCTACTCGATGCGCCAGGAGGATTACCTCAAAGCCACGGTCGGCGAGGCCAAGTACTACAAGGTGTGCAGCGCGGCCTTCGTCTGCGGCACGCCCAACGCAGTCGATGCGCCCAACGGGATGCTGGTCAAGCCGGACTTCGAGAAGTCGAAGGCGCTGCTCAAGGAGGCGGGCTACGACGGCACGCCGATCGTACTGATGCAGTCGACCACCTTGCCGGTGCTCACCAACACCGCGCCGGTCACCAAGGCGCTGCTCGAGCAGGGTGGCTTCAAGGTCGACATGCAGTCGATGGATTGGCAGACGCTGGTGACTCGCCGCACCAAGAAGGACCCGCCGAACGCCGGCGGCTGGAACGTCTTCCATACCTTCTCCGTGGCCGCCGACATCCTGAACCCGATCGCGACCTCCTACATGGTCGCCCAGGGCGACAAGTCGTGGTTCGGCTGGCCGACCGATCCGGAAATGGAAAAGCTGCGCGACGCCTACGCCAAGGAGACCGACCCCGTGAAGGGCAAGGCCCTGGCCGCGGCAGTCCAGAGCCGCGCCCTGGAGACCGGCCAGTACGGCTGGATCGGCCAGTGGTACGGTCCGGGCGCGCAGCGCGCCAACGTTACCGGCTGGCTGAAGGCACCGGTCCCGGTGATGTGGAACATCGAGAAAAAGTGACAGCGCGGCCGTCCTTCGACGGCAACGCTGTCATCCCCGGCGGAGCGAAGGATCTTTCGGAATCCGTAGAGGCCCCTCGCTTCGCCCGGGGTGACAGGTAAGGAACAGAATGCTCGACTTCATCGCCCGACGCCTGATCGCCATCGTTCCCGTCCTGACGATCGTGGCGGTCCTGATCTTCATGATGCTCCGGCTCACGCCGGGCGACCCGGCGGCGGTGATCGCCGGCGACAACGCCACTTCCGACCAGATTGCCGACATCCGCGAAAAGCTCGGCCTGAACCAGCCGATCTGGCAGCAGTTCGGCATTTGGATCGGCAACATCCTGCAGGGAAATTTCGGTGAGAGCTTCTTCTTCAAGAAGACCGTCGCCGAGCTGATCGCCCAGCGCATCGAGCCGACCCTGGCGCTCGGCACCTGCACCATTCTCTTCGCCATCCTGGTCGCCGTGCCGATCGGCGTGCTGGCGGCCTACAAGCAGGGCTCACTGTTCGACCGCTGCGTCATGGGCTTCGCCGTGATCGGTTTCTCGGTGCCGGGCTTCGTCATCGCCTACTGCCTGATCTACGTCTTCGCCATCGAGCTCGGCTGGCTGCCGGTGCAGGGCTACACGCGCATCGGCGTCAATTTCTGGGCCTTCCTCGAGCGCATGGTGCTGCCCTCGATCACCCTGTCTGTCGGCTTCATCGCCCTGATCTCGCGCATCACCCGCGCCTCGGTGCTGGAGGTGCTGAACGAGGACTACATCCGCACGGCGCGCGCCAAGGGCCTCTCCAATCGCGTCGTGCTGATGCGGCACGCGCTGCGCAACGCCGCCGTGCCGATCATGACCGTGATCGGCATCGGCATCGCCATCGTGCTGGGCGGCGCCGTCGTCACCGAGAGCGTGTTCGGCCTGCCCGGTCTCGGCCGCCTCACCGTCGAGGCGGTGCTGAGCCGCGACTTCCCGACCATCCAGACCGTCATCCTGATGTTTTCGGTCGTCTACGTGCTGGTCAATCTGCTGATCGACATCAGCTACACCTTCTTCGACCCGAGGATCCGCTATTGAGCGCGATTACACCTGAAGACGTCGTCGACTCCGCCTCGATCTCGGCGGCGTCGGCCAAGCGCAAGCCGCTGTGGCAGGTGGCCCTGCGCAATCCCTTCGTCATCATCGGCGGCGTCATCATGCTGGTGATGCTGGCGATCGCCGTGCTGGCGCCGGTGCTCGGCACGGTCGATCCGACCCGCATCGACCCGGCTGCGCGCAACAAGAAGCCCGGCACCGAGATCACCTACCGTCTCGACGATGGCAAGACCGCCAAGCGCGTGGCGCTGTTCGGCACCGACAGCCTGGGCCGCGACGTCTACAGCCGGGTGATCTACGGCACGCGCGTGTCTCTGGCGGTCGGCGTCTCGGTCGCCATCCTGGCCGTCGCCATCGGCACTCTGATCGGCCTGATCTCCGGCTACGTGCGCTGGGCCGACGGCATCATCATGCGCATCATGGACGGCTTGATGGCGATTCCCGGCATATTGCTCGCGATCGCCCTGGTCTCGATCTGGCGCGCCGGCCTGATCACCGTGATCTTCGCCATCGTCGTGCCCGACGTGCCGCGCGTCGTGCGCCTGGTCCGTTCGATCGTGCTGACGGTGCGCGAGGAGCCGTACGTCGAGGGCGCGATCTCGGTCGGCACGCCGACCTGGGTGCTGCTGTTCCGTCACATCCTGCCCAACACCGTGGCGCCGCTGATCGTGCAGGGTACTTTCCTCGCCGCCGCCGCCATCCTAGTCGAGGCGGCGCTCAGCTTCCTCGGCATCGGCATCCCTCCGGAAATCCCGAGCTGGGGCAACATCATGGCCGAGGGCCGCACGCTGTTCCGCGTATTCCCGCACAACATCCTTTATCCCGGCATCTTCCTTGCCTTCACGGTGCTGGCGATCAACATCATGGGCGACGGTCTGCGCGACACGCTCGATCCGAAGATGAGCAAGAAAGTCTGATGTCCGACTCCGCGAACAAGCCTGTCCTCGAAGTCCGTAACCTGGCCGTCTCGTTGCCGAGCGGCGCCGACCGCGCCCACGCTGTCGAGAATGTGAGCTTCACCGTCAATCCCGGCGAGATCGTCTGCCTCGTGGGCGAGTCCGGCTCGGGCAAGTCGGTGATCGCCTTCACCGTCATGGGCCTGCTGGCCAAGGCGCTGAAGCCGACCTCGGGCGAGATCCTTCTCCAGGGCGAGAACGTCCTGACCGCCACCGAGGAACGCCTGCGCGAGCTGCGCTGCACGCGCATGTCGATGATCTTCCAGGAGCCGATGACCGCGCTCAATCCGGTCATGACCTGCGGCGAGCAGATCGACGAGGTGCTGCGCACCCACACCAAGCTCGACACCGCGGCGCGCAAGGCGAAGATCATCGCCATCCTCGAGCGGGTGAAGCTGCCCGAGCCGGAGCGCATCTACGCTTCCTTCCCGCACCAGCTCTCGGGCGGTCAGCGCCAGCGTATCATGATCGCCATGGCCCTGGTGCTCGATCCGGTGCTGCTGATCGCCGACGAGCCGACCACCGCGCTCGACGTCACCACCCAGGCCGAGATCCTGAAGCTGATCGCCGAGCTGCAGACCAGCCAGGGCACCGGCGTGCTGTTCATCACCCACGATTTCGGCGTCGTCGCCGAAATCGCCCATCGCGTGGCGGTGCTGCGCTGGGGCGAGCTGGTCGAGATGGGCCCGACCAAGCAGATCCTGTCGGCACCGCAACAGACCTACACCAAGATGCTGATCTCCTCGGTGCCGTCGATCGTGCCGGCGCATCGCGGCGTCCGGCTCGACCGCGAGACCGTTCTGCGCACCGAGAAGCTCGGCAAGATCTACTCGAGCAAGGGCTTCTTCCAGAAGTCGCGCGTCGTGAAGGCCGCCGTCGACGTCGATCTCGACGTGCGCCGCGGCGAGACGCTGGGCATCGTGGGCGAATCGGGCTCGGGCAAGTCGACGGTGGCGCGCTGCATCGCCCGACTGATCGATCCGACCGAAGGCAACGTCTATATCGGGGACGCCGAAATCGCGCGCATCCCCGTGCAGCGCATGCGTCCCTACCGGCGCCGTGTCCAGATCGTCTTCCAGGATCCCTACCGCTCGCTCAACCCGCGCATGACGGTGGGCGATTCGATCATCGAGGGGCCGATGAATTTCGGCCTCAGCCGCGCCGAATCGATGGCCCGCGCCCGCAAGCTGATGGAAACCGTGCGGCTCGATCCCAACGCGCTCGACCGCTACCCGCACCAGTTCTCGGGTGGCCAGCGCCAGCGCATCTGTATCGCCCGCGCGCTTGCCATGGAGCCCGAACTGCTGATCGCCGACGAGGCGGTGTCCGCCCTCGACGTCTCGGTGCAGAAGCAGGTGCTGGAACTGCTCGACGAGATTCGCCAGCGCCTGAACCTCGCCGTGCTGTTCATTACGCACGATCTGCGCGTCGCCGCCCAGATCTGCGACTACGTCGCGGTGATGAGCCAGGGCAAGGTGGTCGAATACGGCGCCGCCGAACAGGTCTTCGGTGCGCCCAAGCACGCCTACACCAAGTCGCTGTTTGCGGCAGCGCCCGGCCGGAACTGGGAATTCGGAAAGTTCGCTGCTTAGCCTTCGGCTAAGCAGCGGGCGGCGTGTAGCGCTGCAGGGCGCGAAGCGACCGAAGCGCGGGCGCCGCACAGTGCAGAATAGACAAGAATTCGTCGGGCGATCCGTACGCCGTCGCCCTACGCGTACCTCTCCCGCACTTTCTTCTCGACCCAGCCCGCTCCCAGGAACGCCGCCGCGGAAATGATCGTGGCCACCGCCGAGACGCCGAACGCCTGCTCGGTCTGGAACTCCGACTTGGTCTTGGCGAACAGGTAGCCGAGTCCGTCGGTGCCCATCAGGAATTCCGCCACCATGGCGGCGAGGATGGCGTGCGCGGCGGCGAGCTTGAAGGCGATGGCCAGGTTGGGCATCGCCGAGGGCAGCGCCAGCCGGATCAGCAGGTCGAGCCGCGAGGCGCCCAGCACGCGGAACAGATCCTCGGCACCGGCCGGCGGCTGGCGCAGGCCGGACGAGGCGAAGACGAAACTCGGAAAGAAAGTGATGATCACCACGATCGCCAGCACCGTCGAGGTGTCATATCCCAGCAGGCGGGCGATCACAGGGATCAGCGCCACCACCGGCACCGAGCTGAACAGCACGGTGAGCGGGTTGAGCAGGCCCGAGGCCACGGCTGAGAACCACGCCGCCACCGCGAGCGCCGTACCGACCAGCATGCCCATCACCAGCCCGAACAGCGCGACTCCGAGCGTGATCCCGACATTGCGCAGATAGACGCCCGGGTGCCCGACCAGGTCGCCGACCACGGCGACCGGCGTCGGCATGACGATCGGATTGAAGCTGTTGATCGCCACCCAGGCCTGCCAGGCGAGCAGCAGCAGCAGGATGCCCCAGTAATCCTCGACCAGCCGCAGCAGGAATGGCCGCCTCATGTGCTGAACCGCGCATAGGCCGCGCGCTCCAGCAGGGTCAGCAGGCCGTAGAAGACCAGCGACGCGCCCACGGCCAGAAGCACCGCGCACCACAGCAGCACGATCTGGAAGTTCTGCATGGCATTGATGATCAGGATGCCGATGCCGCGCGAGGCGCCGAACCACTCGCCGATGATCGCGCCGATCAGCGCCGCCGGCCAGGCGAGCCGCAGCCCGGAGGCCAGGGCCGGCAAGGCCGCCGGCAGCTCAAGCCGGCCGAAGCGTCTCACCCGGTCGGCGCCCAGCACCGAGAACAGGTCGCGATGGGCTGGCGTGGCGCGCTGCAGCCCCGAACTCACCGACACGAAGACGATGAAGAAGACGTGGATCGAAGAGACCGCGGCCGGCGTGCTCTCGCGGCTCAGCAGCACCAGGAAGATCGGCCCGAGCGCGATCGACGGTACGGAATTGACCACCGCCGCCAACCGGTCGGCGCCGCGCCGCAGCAGCGGCAGCAGATGCGCCGTCGTGGCCAGGATCAGCCCGACTCCGGTGCCCCAGGCATAACCGAGCGCCGTCGATTCCAGTGTCGCGCCCAACGCGCGCTGGAACATCGGCAGGCGATTGCCGTCGAACAGCATCTCCAGCACGTCGCTGAGCGGCGGCCAGGAGATGCCCAGCAACCCGGTGCGGCCGACGATCTCCCACAGCGCGAGAAAGATCGCGATGCCGAGCCCGCCGAGTAGCGACTGTTTCATCGGAGTGTCTCCTCCCCATTCAGATGGGGAGGTGCCCCGGTCATCCGGGGCGGAGGGGTCATGAGTAGCAACGAGTGAGCCGCACATGACCCCTCCGGCGTCGTGAGACGACGCCACCTCCCCATTTGAATGGGGAGGAAGGGATCGAGCGCGGGAAGTCCCCTCATGCCTCCAGCGCCTCGGTGAGGTCGTCGACCAGGCGGTGGAATTCCTCGCTGCGCATCACTGAGGGATCGCGCGGCCGGGCGAACGGCACCTCGACCTCGCGCAGGATGCGGCCGGGCCGGCCGCTCATCACCACCACCCGGTCGGCGAGGAACAGCGCCTCGTCGACCGAATGGGTGATCAGCAGGGTCGTGATCTGCCGCGCCGACCAGATGCGCTGCAGCTCGACATTCATCTGCCGGCGCGTGACGGCATCGAGTGCGCCGAACGGCTCGTCGAGCAGCAACACCTGCGGCTCGAGAATCAGCGCCCGGGCGATCGAGGCGCGCTGGCGCATGCCCCCCGACAGCTGCTTGGGCCGCGCCGTCTCGAAACTGCCGAGCCCGACCAGCTCGATCAGCCGCTTGATCGCCGCCTCGTCGACGGCCCGGCCGGCGATCCGGAAGGGCAGCGCGATATTGTCGTGGATGCTGAGCCAGGGCAGCAGCGCGTGATCCTGGAAGGCCACGCCCAGCGCGTGATTTGCCGACACCAGCCCGGGGGCGGCGCCATTCACCGTGACCTGGCCGGACGTCGGCTGCTCCAGGGCCGCGACCAGCCGCAGCAGGGTGCTCTTGCCGCAGCCGCTCGGCCCCAGAACGGCAACGAACTCGCCGGGGGCGATGGCGAGCGAGAGTTCCGACAGCGCCAGCACGCCCTCGGGATTGCCCGCCAGCGCAAACCGCTTGGTGACGCGATCGACGGCGATCGCGCTCATGAGGAGAGGGCGCTCATGCAGTCATCTTGTCGAAGCGTTCCATCAGCTTGGGCAGGCGCTCGGCGAGGCGCCGGTCGATCTCCTCGCGGTCGACGGTCAGGAGCTCGCGATCCTTCATCACGACATTGCCGTCGATCACGACCGTCTTCACGTCGCGGCCGACCACGATGTTTGCGGCGATGAAATAGATGTCCTGGACCGGCATCTGGTCGAGATTGGTGCGGTCGACCAGCAGGATGTCGGCCTTTTTGCCGACCTCCAGGCTGCCGATCTCCTTTTGCAGCCCCAGCGAGCGGGCGCCGCCATTGGTCGCAACCTTCAGGATTTCCTCGGCCGGCATGACGTTGCGATAGGCAAAGGGCGTGCCGTTCACCGCCTGTTGGCCCACCCGGGCCATGTGCGCCACCTGGAAGATGTCGAGCGGTCCCCAGGAGGCCGCACCGTCGGTGCCGAGGCCGACATCGACGCCGCGCCGCCACATCTCGAGCAGGCGGTGTGGGCCGATGTGATAGTTGTTGTAGGCGCAGTGGCAGGCGGACGGTTTGTGCTTCACGTACAGGTCCATCTCGTGCTCCGACAGCAGCACCGAGTGGGCGCAGTGCATATGCCGGTCGAGCGCCCCCAGGCTGTGCAGGTACTCGGTCGGCCGCATCCCGAATTTGGCCAGCGAATAATCGATCTCGTACGAGCCTTCGCAGAGATGCGTGTGGATCTTCACGTCGAGCGCGCGCGCCGCCTCGGCCATCGCCTCGATCAGCGGCGGCGAGCAGGTCATGATCTGGCGCAGCGACAGCGAGGCCTGGACGCGATCCGGCCCGCCCTTGCTGCCCTTCCAGCGCTTCACCAAGCCCACATTGGCGTCGAGCGCCTTCCTGGTCGTGGTGATCATGGTCTTGGGCCAGTGCTCGCCCTGATCGATCGTGCTCAACGACACGATGCCGCGAATGCCGGTATCGACCGCCGCGCGGGCCATGGCGTCGGGATGCGGGCCGCCCGCTTCGAAGAAGCAGGTCGTACCGACCGAGATCATGTTGGCGTAGCAAAGCAGGCCCGAGAGATAGACGTCCTCGTCGGTCAGCATGCTCTCGAACGGCACGTAGTAGTTCCACCAGACCGGAATCTTCACCCGGCCGCCGCGGCTGTCGATCTCGGCGATCTTGCCGCGCAGCAGGGTCTGCGCGGTGTGGACGTGGCCGTCGATCAGGCCCGGCATGGCGATCTGGCCCGAGCCGTCGAGCGTCGACTTGGCGACGACGTTGCGCCTGGCGGCCGACGCCTTGCCGATCCAGGCGATCTTGTTGCCCTTGATGGCGACCGCGCCGTCGCGGATCACCCGGTTGCTGCCGTCGATGGTGACGACGTCGCATCCGCTCAGCAGCAGGTCGACCTTCTGCGGCGCGCGGGTGGGCCTGGTGGACATGCTCAGCCCTTCTTCAGCGCCGCATGCACTTCCTGCATCACCGAGAAATCGACCAGCTTGTCGATTTCCGGCAGGTTCTCGCGGCCCGAGGCCTTGGCCGCGGCATACATCGGCCCGGCCAGCGTCTCGCGGTCGAACATCAGCAGCGGCAGGTCGGGCTTGCTCGGGTTCTTGAGCATGCCGATCTGCAGTTCGTTCTGGCGGGTCTGCTGCTTCAGGTCGAGACCGAGATCGGCGCCATACTTGTTGACGCAGAGCTTGGCGGCGACCGCCGGATCCTTGGCATTCTCCATCCAGCCTCGCGTCAGGCCCTTGAGGTAGCCGATCACGATCGGCCGGTTGGCCGCGAGATACTCGCGCTTCACGAACACCAGGTTGGTATAGAAGCGGTACCCCATCGAATCGAACGACGTGAAGAAGAAGTCCTTGCCGCGGACCATGTTCATCTTTACTTCCAGCGTGACCGCCTGGTTGGTGCCGAAGGCGGTGTACCCGTCGCCCGCCTTGGCGAGCAGCGGCTCGGGCGAGAAGCCGGCCGGAACCGGCTCCCACTGCTTGGGCAGGTTGTTGAGCGCGAGCGTCGCGTCGATCGCCGTGCGCTCGTTCGGCCCTTGAACCAGGATCTTCTTGCCGACGATGTCGGCCGCCTTGAGGATCGGCTTGCCCGGCAGCGACAGGATGCCGAGCGGCGACACAGGGAAGGTGCCGGCCAGCAGGACGAAATCGTTGCCGCGTGCCACCGCATCGAGATAGGGCAGCCAGTTGCCGTAGCCGATCTCGGCGCCACCCGAAGCCACCGTGACCGGCGGCGGCGGTGCGTTGGGACCGCCCGGCAGGGTCTTCACGTCCAGCCCTTCTTCCTTGAAGTAGCCGTTCTCCAGTCCCATCCAGACGCCGGCATATTCGACGTTGTTGATCCAGCCCAGCGCCACCCGCACCGGTTTGCCCTGCGCCCGCGCGATGGCCGGCGCCGCCAGGGCGGCCGCTGCCGTCCCCTGCAAGAAATGCCTACGTTGCATGATCCCCTCCCTCTGCCCCAACCGGATGCCGATAACGGTAATCCTGCGAGCAAGGGTCGGGCCAGTGTGTAAGTCCTCCTCCCCGCCCTCCCCCTCCCCCAGAGACGGGGGAGGAGTAAGATCATGCCCATGCCGGCTTTCCTCGAGGACGCCTCCTTCAACCAGTCGCCGACTTTCGGCGACGTCGATCTTTTCGGCGCCGACAAACCGCTGAGCGATGCGGCGGCACGCTTCGGGCTGGACCTGAAGGTCCTGACTGCGGCCGGGCGCGACTACGGCTCGGCCGCAACCCTCGATCTCGGCCGGGTGGCGAACGAGAACCCGCCCAGGCTGCGAACGATGGACGGCAAGGGCAACCGCATCGATTTCGTCGAGTTCCATCCCGCCTATCACGCGCTGATGCAGAAGAGCATCGGCTGGGGCATCCACGCCGCGGCCCACGACGGCAGTGAGACGCCGGCACCGATGACCAGCCGAGGCATGCGGCTCTATCTCGCGACCCAGGCCGAAAGCGGCCATATGTGCCCGGTCACCATGACCCACGCCTGCATCGGCGCGCTGCGCTCGGAACCCGAGTTGCTGAAGAAGTGGCTGCCCAAGCTGCAGACCCGCACCTACGACCCGCGGCCGCTGCCGTGGTGGGAGAAGCACGGCGTCACCCTCGGGATGGGCATGACCGAGCGCCAGGGCGGCACCGACGTGCGCGCCAACATCACCGAGGCCCATGCATCTGGCGATCACGTCGAGCTCTTCGGCCACAAATGGTTCATGTCGGCGCCGATGTGCGACGCCTTCCTGGTGCTGGCTCAGGGCAAGGGTGGGCTCACCTGCTATCTGATGCCGCGCTACCGGCCCGACGGCAGCCAGAACGCCATTCGCTTCCAGCGCCTGAAGGACAAGCTCGGCAACAAGTCGAACGCCTCGTCCGAAGTCGAATTCCACGGCGCCTGGGCCGAGCGGGTCGGCGCCGAGGGCGCGGGCGTGCGCACCATCATCGAGATGGTGAACCTCACCCGGCTCGACTGCGCCATGGCCTCGGCCGGCCAGTCCCGTATCGCGCTCACCCAGGCGATCAATCACATCCGCAATCGCTCGGTGTTCCAGAGGCGCCTCGCAGACCAGCCGTCGATGCGCGCCACCGTCGCCGACCTTGCGCTCGAACTGGAGGCGCAGGTCGCGCTGGTCTTCCGCCTCGCGCACGCCGTCGACAAGGGCGAGACGGCCTATGCACGGTTGCTGACGCCCGCGATCAAGTTCCTGGTGTGCAAGAGCACGCCGCAGATCGTCTACGAGTGCCTCGAGTGCCTGGGCGGCAACGGCTACACGGAAGACTTGCCGATGGCGCGCTACTTCCGCGAATCGCCGCTCAACGCGATCTGGGAAGGCTCGGGCAACGTCATGGCGCTCGATGTACTGCGCGCCGCTGGCCGCGCGCCGGACGAAGCGATGGCCACCGTCGCCGCGCTCGCCAAGACAGCGTCTGCCGCTTTCGACGTCTGGCCGCTCGCCGACACCCTGGCGAAGATCCTGCGCTCCGGCGACGCCGAGCGCCGCGCGCGCTTCCTGTGCGAAGGTCTGGCCCGCATCGCTGCGCTGGCGGCGCTGGCCGAGGCCGGCTCGCCCTTCGCTGCGCTCTACGGCGACACGCGACTGAGGGCCATGCACCTCGCCCAATATGGCGGCGCCGATCTCGGTGCCGCCGAGTCCGCCCTGATAGATCGCGCGTTGGCGTCTTGATGCGGGCAGCACGCCCAGCATGGCGTGCTACTAAGTTGACGTGACCGAACCTACTCTCACCTCCCTCGACTGGGCCATGCGCGGCGGCACCGTCGCTCTTGTGCTGCTGCTGGCGGTCACCCTGTGGCGCGACCATCGCGGCCTGGTCGCAGCACGGCTGGGAGCGGCCTTCGCGGTCGGCACCGGCGCCTATGCAATCACCTCGGCCGCCGGGTTCTCGGCGCAGCTCGGCGGCTGGACCTTCCCGCTGATCGCGTTGTCGTCGGGCAACAACATCGTATTCTGGGCTTTCACTGCCGCCCTGTTCGACGATTCCTTTCGATGGCGCTGGTGGCACGGCGCGCTCTGGGCGCTGTTGGTGCTGGGCGGCTTCGCCATGTGCATGGCGCCCAGTCCGCCGCTCGGACTGGTGCTGACCCTCAGTTCCTTCCTGTTCGCCGGTCTCGCCGTCGCCACGACAGTCGCCTCGTGGCGCGCCGATCTGGTCGAGCGCCGCCGCACCATGCGCCTTTTCGTGGTCGGCGCCTCTGCTCTCTATATCGGCCTGAATGCCGCCGCCCAGCTTGCAGGCGTGCCGCGCGCCGCGCCGTCCGAGGGCAGTCTCGTGGGCGCACTCGGGCTGGTCGCGATCGCGGGCCTTTCGGCGGCGATGCTGTTGCGGTCCGGTGGTCAGTCGCTGTTCGCCGTCCCTGCCGAGGCTGCGGCGTCGGCGCCGGAGCCGGCCCCGGCCCTGCCGGAACCCGCCGGCGAGGACCGTGCCCTGCTCGAGCGGCTGAATCACCTGATGACCGTCGAGCGTGCCTACCGCCAGGACGGCCTCGCCATCGCCGACCTGGCCGGAAAGCTCGGCCTGCCGGAGTACCGCCTGCGCCGGCTGATCAACCAGGGGCTGGGGCACCGCAACTTCAATAGCTTCGTGAACAGCTACCGCGTCGACGAGATCAAGGCGGCGCTCGCCGATCCTGCCCAGGCCGAGGTGCCGGTGCTGACCCTGGCGCTCGATGCCGGCTTCAATTCGCTGGGGCCGTTCAATCGAGCCTTCAAGGCCGCCACCGGCCTCACGCCCAGTGAATATCGGCGCAATAACATGCCGATTCCGGCCAAAAGCGCCCCGATTTCAGAATCGGCGAGCCGGATTTCGAACCCGGCGAGAGGAATACCGGCCGGAAACTAGGGTCGGCCCGGTCAACAACCGGGAGATCCTGTCATGCCTCGTTCGCTTTCCGTCGCCCTCGTCTGTGCCGCGTCGGCCTGTGGCTGCACCAGCCTCGATCGCGCCGCCGGCGTCGCCGCAGGCTTCGTCAGCCACCAGCTCTGCTCCGCCACCTTCGTTTCCGGTCTCGAACCCGAGACCTTCTACCGCGAAGCCATCGCCCCCACTTTGCAGCCGGTCGAGTTCCTGGCCAGCCACAAAGTCGACCGGGAGAAGCGCGAGGTGACGGCAAGCTTCGCAGGCCTCGGCGAACACCGCGCCGTCTACCGTGGCCAGACCGGCTGCCTGGTTGTGCAGGAGCCGCTGCCGGCCGCGGAGAAGCTCGACCTGCCAAGGCCCGCGCCCGCATTGCTGCCGGAGATCGCCGGCCCGCACGTGGTGGAAACAAGCGATCCCGCGATCCGCGCCGCGCTCGATCGCGCCTTCAGCGAGACGCCGGGCGCGCCGCAGCGCGCCACCAAGGCGATCGTGGTCGTTCAGGATGGCCGGGTGATCGCCGAGCGCTATGCGCCAGGCTACGGCATCGACACGCCGGTGATCGGCTGGTCGATGACCAAGTCGGTAACCAACGCCCTGCTCGGCATCCTCGTTCGCCAGGGGCGGCTCGACATGACGGCGCCGGCGCCGGTCGCCGCCTGGGCCGATCCGAAGGATCCGCGCCACGCCATCACGCCGGACAACCTGCTGCGCATGAACAGCGGCCTCGATATCGGCCAGTCGCTGACCGCCAGCGCGTCCGACGCCTTCGATCCGTCGGCGCAGATGGTGTTCAACGAGCGCGACATGGCGGGCTTCGCCGAGAAGGCGCCGCTGAAGGTCGCGCCGGGCAGCGCCTGGGCCTACACCAACGGCAACACGCTGCTGCTGTCGCGCATCATCCGCGACAAGACTGGGGGTGACGCGCGCTCGGTACTGGCCTTCGCCCATCGCGAGCTATTCGACAAGCTCGGCATGAAGCACGTCACCCTGGAGACCGATTCGACCGGAACGCCGATCGGCTCCAGCCACATGCTGGCGAGTCCGCGCGACTGGGCGAAGTTCGGCCTGCTCTATCTCGATGACGGCGTGGTCGGCGGCGAGCGCCTGCTGCCCGAGGGCTGGGTCGATTATTCGGCCAGGCTCACGGCTGGCAGCGAGGAGTTCGGCTATGCCGCGGGCTTCTGGACCAACCGCGGCGAGTCGGGCGGCGCGCTTTACCGCGTCAGGGCCGGCATTCCGGCCGACGCCTTCATGGCGCGCGGTGCCTACGGCCAGTACGTCGTGGTCGTTCCGTCGAAGCGGCTGGTCGTCGCCCGCTTCGGCATGGCGCTCGATCGGCGCAACGATCTCGACACCGTGGCCCATCTGATCGCCGAAGTGATCGGGACCCTGCCGCGATCCTGACGCGATGAGCCGCCCTGCTGTCGACGGTCAGGAGCTCCCGGCTTTCGACAGCAGGCCCGCTTCCTTCGACAGCAGCGCGACATAGGCCCGGAGCTTCGACTTCACGTAGCGGCTCTTGGGAATCGTCAACATCAGCGATCCGACCGGCCGCTCGTCGGCCACCCGGACCGGCACGGCGATGCCGATCGAGTCGGGCAGCTTTTCGCCGCTGCTGAGGGCGAATCCCTTGCGCCGGACGACCTCGACCTGGGCGGTCAGCGCTCCGCTCGTCGCTCGCTTTCCCGAGAAGGGCGATGGCCGGGGAGCCGCGCAGACGCTTTCCTGAACCTGCGCCGGCAGAAAGGCCAGTATCGCCCGACCGGAGGCGCCGCACTCCACCGGCAACGGCTCGAACAGGGCGATGCGATAGCGCAGAGTATGCGGGCTGTCGCACTTCGCGGCATAGGTGGCCATGTGGCTGTCCGGCAGATACTCGCAGAACACCGAGGTTTCGCCGGTCTGCCCGGTGATGCGCTCGAGCGCGGGCTGGCACAGTTCGGCGAACGACGTGTGCTGTCGGACCAGGCTCGCGACGCGAAGGAATTGCAGGCCCAGCCGATAGCGCCGTTGCGCGGCGTCCCGCTCGACGAAGCCCGCACCGCGCAGCAGATCGAGCAGCCGGTGCGAGGTGCTCATCGGAAGATCGAGCGCGGTGGCGATGTCGGTCACCCCGACGGCGCCGCCGCGCTCGGCCATCACCGTCAGCACCGCCAGCGTGCGCGCCACCGTGCCCGATGTGTCCATCGCCTGTGTCTCAGGACCGGTTCGCGCCATTCGTCGTCTCCGGCATTCAATCCGCCCCGAATTGACAAGGCTCGGAGCGCCTTGCCATAGTTTTGGGAATAAATCCCGCTCATCGGAATATGTAGCCGAGCGCTGTGGGGTGTCAACGAGGAGGACATGCCCATGGGCACGCTGTCGGCGTCCGAAGTCTCGCAGTGGAGGAACGACGGTTTCCTGTCGCCGTTCCCACTGCTCGACGCGCAGGAACTCGAGGCATGCCGGCAGGGCGTCGCACGCTACGAGTCGTGGCTCGGTGCGCCGATCAACGCCGATGCCAACTACAAGTGGCGCTCGATGCCCTACCTGCTGCTGCCCTGGGCGGCCAAGCTGGCGCGCGATCCGCGCATCCTCGACAAGGTCGAGGATCTGATCGGCCCCGATATCCTGATCTTCACCAGCACCTTCTTCATCAAGGAGCCGCACTCGCCGACCATTGCGGCCTGGCATCAGGACTCGACCTACTACGGCATCGAACCCAAGGAGGAGGTCACGGTCTGGGTCGCCCTGACCGAAGCGAGCGAGGCCGCCGGCTGCATGGATGCACTGTCCTATCGCGGCAGGCCGCGGCAACTCAGCCATGTCTCGCGCGTCGTCGAGAACAGCGTCAATCGCGCCGGCCAGGTCATCACCGAGCCGCTCGACGAAGGCTCGCCGGTGGCGATGCCGCTCAAGCCCGGCTGGTTTTCCATGCACCATGGCCTGTGCCCTCACCGGTCCGGCCCCAACACCTCGTCGCACCGCCGCATCGGCCTCGGATTGAACTACATCCCGACCAGCACCCGGCCGTCCGGCACGATCCGGCAGGCCGCCATGCTCGTTCGCGGCACCGATCGCTACGGCCATTTCGAAACGATCGACTGGCCCAGGGAAGAACTCGGCGAGGCCGAAGTGGCGGCGCACGAGCGGGCCATGAGCCTGTATCGCGATGGCTATCTGGAAGAAGAAGCACGGCACGCGAAGCTGTCGGCTTGACCGGCGCACGCTTGCCCACAGGGAAAGGACACGTATTCATGAAATGGCTCTTAAAGTATGTCGTCGCTGCACTCTCAGCCTTGTGCCTGTCCGTCTCGGCGGTCATCCCCGCGGCAGGACAGGACTATCCCGATCGCCCGATAACGCTGGTGGTGCCGTTCGCCGCCGCGGGCCCGGGCGACATCATTGCCCGTCTGGTCGCGGAAGCGATGCGGCGCAGCCTCGGCCAGGAGGTCATCGTGGTGAATGTCGGCGGCGCCGGCGGCACGATCGGCACGGCGCGGGTCGCGGCGGCCAAGCCCGACGGCTACACGATCCTGCTCGGCCATACCGGGCAGGCGACCCAGACCAGCCTGTATAAGTCGCTGCCCTACGATCCCGTCGAATCGTTCGACACGATCGGGCTGGTCACGGAAGTACCGATGACGATCGTCGGCAAGCCCGGCCTCGAGCCAGCCGACCTGAAGACCCTCATCACCTATATCCGCGAGCGTCCCGACAAGCTCAACTACGCCCATTCCGGCCTGGGCTCGGTCGCCCAGCTCTGCGGGCTGATGTTCATGAGCGCGACCAAGACCAAGATGACCGTCATCCCCTACAAGGGCGGCGGCGAGGTGATGAAGGATCTCCTTGCCGGCCAGATCGACGTGTATTGCGAGCCGGCGACGGGAACGACGGCCAACATCCAGGCCGGAAAGATCAAGGCCTACGCGGTCACCACGAAGAAGCGCGTGGGTACGCTGCCAGACGTGCCGACGACGACCGAGGCGGGCTTCCCGGAGATCGGCATCACGACCTGGTACGGGCTTTACGCGCCCAAGGGCACGCCGGCGCCGATCGTCGCCAAGCTCTCGACCGCGCTGCAGGCGGCGGTCGTCGACAGCAACGTCGTGACCCGCTTCGGGCCTCTCAGCATGGTGCCCGTGTCGCCCGACCAGGCGACTCCGGCGGCGCTCGACGCAAAGCTCAAATCGGAAGTGAAGTACTGGTCGGCACTTCTCAAGGAAGCCGGGGTAAAGCCCGAGTAATCACGAGCCGCCCCGGTGCCGCGGAGCGGCACTCGGGCAGGACGATCTTCCTCCGCGCCACTAGACTGGGCCCAATCGAATCGGGCACGGCAGCGCGGAGGAAGCACCAGTGGACGCTCTTATCGGTCAATCGCCGACCGTCGTGACGATGACCCTGCGCGCCCTGGCGCGGCATCCCCAACGCCGCGCCTTCGTCTGGGACGGCGGGCTGCTGACCTACCGCGCCGCCCACGATCTGATCGGCCGCCTGCAGGCCGCGATGGCGGCGGCCGGCGTCAAGAAAGGCCAGACCGTGGCCTTCCTCAGTGCCAACTCCGCAGAGACCTGGTGCGCTGGCGTCGCGGCGCAGGGGCTGGGCGCGATCGTCACCTGGCTGCACCCGCTGGGCTCGCTCGACGATCATCTCGACGTCATCGAGGATGCCGAGGCGACTGGGCTGGTGGTCGATGCGCGCACCCATGCCGGCCGCGGCGGCGAGCTTTCCACGCGGGCGTCGCGGCTCGCCACGGTGCTGACCATGGGCAAGGCCGACTTCGGCCGCGACCTGCTGGCGGCCGCGCACGCGATCGGCGCCGTCAACCCGGTCGATCTCGCGACCGCCGAGGATTATTCGATCATCAACTACACCGGCGGCACGACCGGCAAGAGCAAGGGCGCGATCCGCCGCCACAAGCACAATGCCGCCGCCACCGTGGCGATCGCCGCCGACTTCGAACTGCCGCAGACGCCGCGATATCTCGCGGCGGCGCCGATCACCCACGTCTCGGGCACCAAGGTACTGCCGTCGCTGAGGCGCGGCGGCGAGATCCACCTGCTGAAGGGCTTCGAGCCGGAGAAGTTCCTGACCACGATCGAGCGCGAGAAGATCAACTGCACCCTGATGGTGCCGACCATGATCTATGTCGCGCTCGACCATCCGCGACTCGACCAGATCGACCTCTCCTCGCTTGAGCTGCTGCTCTACGGCGCCTCGCCGATGTCGCCCAGCCGCCTGGTCGAGGGGCTGGAGCGCATCGGCCCGGTGTTCAGCCAGCTCTACGGCCAGACCGAATGCTATCCGGTGAGCGTGCTGCGCAAGGGCGACCACGACGCCAAACGCCCGCACCTCTTCGCCTCCTGCGGCTTTCCGCTGTCGTCGTGCCTGGTATCCTTGCGCGACCCCGACAACAACGAGGTGGCACCGGGCGAGGCTGGCGAGATCTGCGTGCGCTCGCCGCACGCCATGGAGCGCTACTGGAAGCGGCCGGAGCAGACCGACGACACCTTCAAGGGCGGCTGGCTGCACACCGGCGACATCGCGCGCGCCGACGAGCAGGGCTACCTCTATATCGTCGACCGCAGCAAGGACATGATCGTTTCCGGAGGATTCAACATCTTCCCGCGCGAGGTCGAAGACGTGATCTCCGCCCATCCCGACGTCGCCATGGTGGCGGTGATCGGCGTGCCGCACGAGAAGTGGGGCGAGGCGGTGACCGCGCTGGTGGTCGCCAAGCCCGGCACGCAGCCACTATCCGAGCAGCTGATGCAGATGGTCAAAGACAAGAAGGGCGGTACCCACGCGCCCAAGCAGGTCGAATTCGTCGAGGCGCTGCCGCTCACCGCCGTCGGCAAGGTCGACAAGAAAGTGCTGCGCGCCAAATACTGGGCCGGCCGCGGAAGAATGGTAGGCTAGCGGTTCGACCTAAGGCCGCCGCGCGGTCAGACGCACGCCGCCGAGGCTGCCCTTGCGGTATAGCCCGTCGATCACGCGGTAGAACAGTTCCTGGGCCGCCCACGCCCCCTCGCCGTGAACGCCGGCATAGTCGGCGCGATCGGCCTGCCAGGCCGCCAGCCGCTGCTGCGCGAACGGCGCCCAGTCCGGCGTCAGGTCGGTCGCCACGATATCGAGAAACCCGGCAGACCCGAGGTCGCCTTCGTAGTCGGCGATCGAGGTGACGGTCTGGCCGTGCACCACGGTGCGCACCTCGTCGAGATCGCCGGAGGCAAAGGACTGATGCCTGCAGAGATCCTCAATGTAGGTCCGGCCACCCGGCTTCAGGGCGGCGAAGAACCGGCGCAGCAGCGCCGGCCGGTCGGCGACATGCAGCACGGCGAGGAAGCTCAGCACCGCGTCGAACGAGCTCGGCATGATCGGATGCGACAGCGCATCGCCGCAGACATGGGTCACCCGCGATTCCAGGCCGCAACGTCTCGTCAGGTCGAGGGCGATCGCGTGCAGTTCGGGCTGCAGTTCGAGGGCCACGACGTGGCAGCCAGTCGTGTGGGCAAGGAAGCGCGCCGGGCCGCCGATGCCCGAACCGACATCGAGCACGCGGGTGCGCGGCCCGATCTGCAGGAAGGCGGCGGCGTCCCGGATCGCGTCGGTACCGTGGTAGTGCCACTGGTCGAGCGCGAAGAGCTGCTCGGGCCTGAAGCGGTCCTGCGGACCGATGCCCTGGGCGGCGAGGCCGCGCTCGATGCGCTCGAGATGGGTGTAGAGCGGCATGGCCGCCAGGCTCGCGTCCGCGACACCCCCTCCCGTCGTTTTCGCATCACTCATCTCTTTGCCCCCGCAGCACGCAACATGCTCTAACATCCTGCCATGAAAAAGATCTTCACCGCGTGCCTCGGCACCGAGACCAACACTTTCGCCTCCATCCCGACCGGCCACCAGCTCTTCGAGGACACCTGCCTCTACCGCAAGGGCAGCTACGGCAAGAACGTCCCAATGTTCGGCGCCCCGCTGGCGGTCTGGCGGCAGCGCGCCGAGGCCAAGGGCTGGCAGGTCGTCGAGAGCCTGTGCGCCTTCGCGATGCCGGCCGGCAAGACGGTGAAGAAGGTCTACGAGGGCTTCCGCGACGAGATCGTGGCCGATCTCAAGGCCGCGATGCCCGTCGACGGCGTGTTCCTGTCCTGCCACGGCGCGATGGTGGCCGAGGGTTACGACGACTGCGAAAGCGACCTGCTGGCCCATGTCCGCAAGGTCGTGGGGCCGGACGTGCCGGTGGGCGTCGAGCTCGACCTGCATTGCAACGTCGGCGACGGCACGATGCGCGACGCCACCGTGCTGGTGCTGTTCAAGGAATACCCGCATGTCGACGTCTCGGAGCGCGCCGAGGATCTGTTCAATGTCATGGAAGGCGCCATCGAGGGCCGCACCAGGCCGGTGATGGCGACGTGGGATTGCCGCATGATCGGCGTGTTCCACACTACGCGCGAGCCGATGCGCGGCTTCGTCGACAAGCTGATGGCGATGGAAGGCAAGGATGGCGTGCTGTCGCTCTCGATCGCCCACGGCTTTCCATGGTCGGACATTCCCGAGATGAGCAGCCGCATGATCGTCGTCACCGACAACGACAAGCCCAAGGCGGAAAAGCTCGCGAAGGAACTCGGTCTCGAATTCTGGGGCATGCGCGACAAGACGCAGCCGCCCTATGTCACGCTCGGCACCGCCATGGCGCGCGCCTCCTCGCACAATCTGCCGAAGCCGATGGTTCTGGCCGACGTCTCGGACAATGCCGGCGGCGGCGCTGCGTCGGATTCGACCTTCATCCTGCGCGAGCTGCTCGACAAGAAGATCAAGGACGCGGCCATCGCCATGTTCTGGGATCCCGGCGTCGTGAAGCTCGCCTTCGAGGTCGGCGACGGCGCCGAGTTCGACCTGCGTCTCGGCGGCAAGCTCGGCCCGCAATCGGGCGATCCGATCGACTGCCGCGCCAAGGTGATCGGGCTGGCCAAGGACGTCTACACCACCTTCGGCGGCCAGCGGAAAGGCACCACGCCGATCGGCGATGCCGCGGCGCTGCAGATCGAAGACGTGACGGTGATCGTCAACACCAAGCGCAGCCAGTGCCACAGCCTCGACTGTTTCCGGAAGCTCGGCGTCGATCCCTCGACCAAGAAGGTCGTGGTGGTGAAGTCGATGCAGCATTTCCACGCCGCCTACGCGCCGATCGCCTCGGAGGTGGTCTATGTCGCCGCCCCCGGCGCGCTGGTCCCGGACTGGTCGCTGCTGCCCTACAAGAAGGCCGACAAGACGCAGTGGCCGTTCGTGGCCGACCCGCATTCATGAAGCGCCGCAGCCGCGCGCTCGCCTGGCTATCCGTCCTCGTCGGTGTCGCGCTCGGCACCGTCCTGCTCGAAGGCCTGGCGACAGCGTGGCTCTGGATCGACGAAGGCGCCTATGTGCCGGCCGAAAAGCTCTACGACCGTGCGCCCAATTCGTTCATCCACGCCGCGACCAAGGGCAAGGCCTGCACCTATGTCGACGGCTACCTGCCGCATCCGTACCTGTCCTACGTCCATCACGGCGACCCGCCGTGCGGCTACGCGAGCACGAACAACATCGGGCTCTACGGCGTCGACTTCCCGACCCGGCGCCGCACCGACCGCTACATCGTCCTGCTGACCGGAGGATCGGTCGCCGCGCAGATGGGCCAGGCGGCGCCCACCCTGCCCCGCTTCCTCGAGGAGGCGCTCGATCGCGCCTATGTCAGCCCCACGGGCAAGCCGTTCCTGGTCCTGAACGGTGCGGAGGGCGGCTGGAAAGAACCGCAGCAATTCATCCTGTTCTCGATGTACGCGCCGCTGGTAGACGCCGTGGTGACGCTCGACGGCTTCAACGAGTTCCTGATGTTCGCGCCGAACCAGACGATGTCGCTGGAGACGCAGTTCAGCTTCTTCCGCGCCGTCAATCCGCTGTTCCGCGGCGAGTTCGCCGATGCGGTCTGGGGCTGGGTGGTCGCGCGCATCGCCCAGTCGATCGCCGCCAACTCGGTGCTGCAGCACTCCCACGCCGCCTATCTGGTGCATAGCGGACTGATCGGCCTGGCCCGGCGCTGGGACGTCATGCAGTACGAGCGCAAGACCCGAATGGATACGATCTTCGGCCTGCCGCAGGACGTCGTCGGCAATCCGCAGAAGATCTTCGCCGCGCAGCTCGAGCGCTATCGCAGCTACGAGATCTCGATCAAGGCGCTGGCCGACGCGCACGACGTCAAGTCGGCCTTCTTCCTCCAGCCGGTGCCGTCCTGGGGCAAGGAGCTGACGGAAGACGAAAAGAAGGGCGCGGCCGACATGTCCTATCTGAACGGCTATCGCGACATGGTCGCCGGCATGCTCGGCCTGCGTGAGCGCGGCCTCGCGATCTACGATCTCGGCGACATCTTCCAGGCGGAAAAAGGCACGATATACGCCGACGCGGTCCACTCGACCTACCAGGGCAACACCAGCCGCGGCTACGAACTGATGGCCGCACGCATGGCGCGGGACATCGGTAGCGCCTGGCATCTCGAGGCGCGCGAGAGCCGCTGAGCCTTTCGGCTGCGGGGCAGGTTCGATCGCGTCGAACGGCATATGCACCGGCAGACATGCATCCCATCGGTCGACGCGACATCGCGAGCCTGCCGGGTTCGGGCTGTATACAGGGTCGGGACGGATTGATACCGTGATCGCCACACTTCGCGGGGCCCGCCACGGCTGACCTGCAGGATGCCGAGCAAGGAGCAATGGCCGTTCGCCGCCGACCCTCACCGATGAATCGCAAATCGAGAGCTTTCGCCTGGGTCACGGTCATTGTCGGCGTGGTCCTTGGGGCCCTCGTCCTGGAAATATTCGCGACCGCCTGGGTCACCCTGCAGGAAGGCCGATACGTGTCGACGCGGGAGCTGTTCGACCGCGCGCCGAATTCGTTCATCCACGAGGCCACCAAGTCGACCGGCTGCACCTATGCCGACATCTTCCTGCCGCATCCCTATCTCGGCTTCGTGCATCATGGCGATCCGCCGTGCGGGCCGCCGAGCACCAACAATGTCGGGCTCTATGGCCGGGATTTCCCGAGGCAGCGCGACACCGAACACTACGTCGTCCTGCTGACCGGCGGCTCGGTCGCGGCCCAGGTCGGGCAGGCCTCGCCCGACGCGCCGCGCTTCCTCGAGGAGGCGCTCAGCCGCAAGTATGCCAGCCCCAACGGCAAGCCGTTCGTGGTGCTCAACGGCGGCGAGGGCGGCTGGAAGGAGCCGCAGCAGCTCATCCTGTTCTCGATGTACGCGACGCTGGTCGACGCGGTGGTGACGCTCGACGGCTTCAACGAGTCGCTGAATTTCGCGCCGGACCAGAAGCTGGCGCTCGAGATGCCGGGTCCGAGCTTCCTCGCCGTCAACCCGCTGTTCAAGGGCGAATTCGGCGACGCCGTGTCGGGCTGGATGATCGCGCGCATCGCACAGATGATCGCCGCCAATCCCGTGCTCAGCCACTCGCACGCCGCCTATCTGGTGCACCGCGCGCTGATCGACCAGGCGCGGCGCTGGGACATCATGCAGTACGAGCGCCGGACGCGCATGGACACCATCTTCGGCCTGCCCAAGGACGTCGTCGGCCATCCCGAGAAGGTCTTTGCCGAGCAGCTGGGGCGCTATCGCAACTACGACATCTCGATTGCCGCCATGGCCGCCGCGCACGGGGTCAAGTCGGCCTTCTTCCTCCAGCCGGTGCCGATCTGGGGCAAGGTGCTGACCGAGGAGGAAAAGAAGGGGGCGGGCGACATGTCCTACATCGCGCGCTACCGCGACCTGGTCGCCGGGATGATGACGCTGCGCGAGCGGGGGCTGGCGATCTACGACCTGGGCGACGTGTTCCAGAACGAGACCGGCACGATCTACGCCGATGCCGTGCACGCCCACTTCCAGGGCAAGAGGAGCCGCGGCTACGATCTGATCGCCGCCCGCATGGCCGACGACCTGGCCCAGGCCTGGGGCCTGAAGCCGCTCCCCTGAGGCTCGGCGCGAGGCCGCCACAGCCTCGATTTGTCGCGTATTTCAGGCCGTTTACAGCGCCGGGTCGGGTTGATATTGTCCGCCCGCGTCGCGGCCCGGGATGGCCGTTTTCTCGTTAGAGATCAACGGCTTAACTATGAAAATCCTGACAGGCAACAGCAATCGTCCGCTGGCGGAAGCGATTTCGGCCAAGCTGGCGCTGCCGCTGGTCAAGGCCAACATCCGCCGCTTCTCCGACAACGAGATCTTCGTCGAGGTGCTGGAGAACGTGCGCGGCGAGGACATGTTCATCCTGCAGTCGACCAGCTTCCCGGCGAACGACCATCTGATGGAGCTGCTGATCATCATCGACACGCTGCGCCGCTCGTCGGCGCGGCGCATCACGGCGGTGATCCCGTATTTCGGCTATGCCCGCCAGGACCGCCGCACCGGTCCGCGCACGCCGATCTCGGCCAAGCTGGTCGCCAACCTGATCACCCATGCCGGCGCCGACCGCGTGCTGACCATGGACCTGCATGCCGGCCAGATTCAGGGCTTCTTCGACATCCCGGTCGACAACCTGTTCGCCGGACCGGTGTTCTCCAAGGACATCAAGGACACGCTCGCCAACCGCAAGCTGACCGTGGTGTCGCCCGACACCGGCGGCGTGGTGCGCGCCCGCGCGATCGCCAAGCGCATCGACGCCGAGCTCGCGATCATCGACAAGCGCCGCGAGGCGGCCGGCGTCAGCGAGGTCATGAACGTGATCGGCGACGTCAAGGGTCGCGACTGCATCCTGATCGACGACATCGTCGATTCGGCCGGCACGCTGTGCAATGCCTCGGTGGCGCTGATGGACCATGGCGCCCGCTCGGTCTGCGCCTACGTCACGCATGGCGTGCTGTCGGGCGGCGCGGTGGCCCGGGTCGCGGCCTCGCCGATCGAGAAGATGGTGATCACCGATTCGATCATGCCGACCGAGGCGGTGCGGATTTCGCCGAACGTCAAGCCGCTCAGCATCGCCTCGCTGCTGGCCGAGGCGATGAAGCGGATTTCCGAGGAGTCCTCGGTGTCGAGCTTGTGGGACTAGGAGAGATTCCGGAATTTTGGAGATCCGGCGATTTGGCACCCCTGGAGGCCACGCCGCGATGAAGAGAGAGCAACCTTAACCTCAGGATGTAGGAGAAGTTGAAATGGCAGAGACGACCAAGGTCGTCGCGAAGAAGCGGGACCGGGCCGGCAAAGGGGGCGCCCGTTCCAGCCGTCGCGATGGACTCATTCCCGCCGTGATCTACGGCGACAAGCAGCCCCCGATGATGATCGCGGTCGAGCCCAAGTCGGTCGAGCGCATCATGCACCGCGAGGGCTTCTTCAATCACCGCCTGTCGATCGACGTCGACGGCCAGGGCTACGACGTCCTGCCGCGCGACGTGCAGGTCGATCCGGTGACGGACAAGCCTCTGCATCTCGACTTCCTGCGGATTGGCCCGGATTCGATCATCACCGTCCAGGTGCCGGTGCACTTCAAGAACGAGGCGGCCGCCCCGGGCATCAAGCGCGGCGGCGTGCTGAACGTGGTCATGCACGAGATCACCGTGCGCACCAAGCCGGACACCATTCCCGAGTTCTTCGAGGTCGACCTGACCGGCCTCGAGATCGGCCACTCCATCCACCTCTCGGCCCTCAAGGTGCCCGAGGGCGTGCGCATGGTGACCCGCGACAAGAACCCGACGGTGGCCTCGATCGCCGCCCCGACGGTCGTGCGCGAAGCGGCTGCCGAAGCGGCGGCGCAGGCTGCAGCGGCGTCCGGTCAGCCGGCTGCTGCCGAAGGTGCGGCCCCGGCGGCGGGCGCAGCCCCGGCTGGCGGTGCGGCTCCGGCGGCTGGTGCGGCTCCCGCGGCTGGCGCGGCCCCCGCGGCGGGCGCCAAGGCTCCGGCTCCGGCGAAGAAGTAATCGCCGGCAGAACCGATGCTTCTGCTGGTCGGGCTCGGCAATCCCGGGCCGCGCTATGCGGGGCACCGGCACAACGTGGGATTCATGGCGGTGGACGAGATCGTCCGCCGCCGTGTCTTCCCGCCGTGGCGCGAGCGCTTCAATGGGCTGGTGACCGAGGGCCATCTGGGCGGCGAACGCACCATCGTGCTGAAGCCGCAGACCTACATGAACGAGTCGAGCAAGGCGGTCGGCGAGGCCGTGCGGTACCTCAAGGTGCCGCTCGAGCGGCTGGTCGTCTTCCACGACGAGCTCGACATCGCGCCCGGCCGGGTGCGCATGAAGAAGGGCGGCGGCGCCGGCGGCCACAACGGGCTGCGCGACATCGACGCCCATGTCGGCAACGACTACCGGAGAGTCCGCATCGGCATCGGCCATCCCGGCCACAAGGACCTGGTGCTGAGCTGGGTACTGCGGGATTTCGAGCCCGACGAGCGCGACGAGAAGACCGGCTGGCTGCCCAGGGTGCTGCATGCCCTGGCCGAGGAATCGGCCCTGCTGGTCGAAGGCGGCGCCAAGGCCGACGAACGCTACATGAGCAAGGTGGCGCACCTCGCCCCGCCGCCGGACCTGCCGGCAAGACTGAATTTGAAAGAGTAAGGGTCATGGGTTTCAACTGCGGAATCGTCGGCCTGCCCAATGTCGGCAAGTCGACCCTGTTCAACGCGCTCACCGCCACCCAGGCGGCGCAGGCGGCCAACTACCCGTTCTGCACCATCGAGCCGAACGTCGGCCGCGTGGCGGTGCCCGACCCGCGGCTGGACAAGCTGGCGGCGATCGCGACCTCGGCCAAGATCATCAACACGCAGCTCGAGTTCGTTGATATCGCCGGACTGGTGAAGGGCGCATCGAAGGGCGAGGGCCTCGGCAACCAGTTCCTCGGCAACATCCGCGAGGTCGACGCGATCGCCCACGTGCTGCGCTGCTTCGAGGACGGCGACGTCACCCACGTCTCGGGCAACGTCGATCCGGTGCGCGATGCCGAGATCGTCGAGACCGAGCTGATGCTGGCCGACCTCGATTCCCTCGAAAAGCGCCTGCCCAACCTCGAGAAGCGCGCCAAGGGCGGCGACAAGGAAGCCGCCGCCGAAGCGCCGGTGGTCGCCAAGGCGCTGAAGGCGCTGCGCGACGGCAAGGCCGCTCGCGAGGCCGAGCTGACGCCCGAGGAGCGGCCGGTGTTCGCCCGCCTGCAGCTGATCACCGCCAAGCCGATGATGTACGTGCTGAACGTCGAGGAAGCCTCGGCCGCGACCGGCAACGCCCACAGCGCCAAGGCCGAAGCCTGGGCCAAGGGCCGCGGCATGCCGTCAGTAGTGATCTCGGCGGCGATCGAGGCCGAGGTGGCACAGCTGCCGGCCGAGGACCAGAGCGAGTATCTCGCGAGCCTCGGCCTCAAGGAGACCGGCCTCGCCCGGGTGGTGCGCGCGGGCTACGCGCTGCTCGACCTGGTGACGTTCTTCACGGTCGGCCCGAAGGAAGCCCGCGCCTGGACGGTGCGCCGCGAGGCGCGCGCCCCGGAAGCCGCCGGCGTGATCCACACCGACTTCGAGAAGGGCTTCATCCGCGCCGAGACCATCGCCTACGACGACTACGTGTCGCTGAACGGCGAGGCCGGCGCCCGCGATGCCGGCAAGCTCCGGCTGGAAGGCAAGGAGTATGCGGTGAAGGACGGCGACGTCTTCCACTTCCGCTTCAACGTCTAGAAGTACCTCGCCAGCAGCACCCCGAGCAGGGCCAACGCCAGCACCAGCGACAGGCCCTTCCAGAACAGCAGCGGATTGCGCTCGATCAGCGGCGCGCGGTCGGCCCGCAGGAAGGCCTCGGTCGGCCGGCGCAGGTCGGCGACGAACTCGAACGCATCTTCCTGCCGTTTGGCGGGATCGGGATGGACGGCCTTCCTGAGCGCAGCGTCGATCCACGCCGGCAGGTCGCGGTCGGCATCGAGCGCCGACTGATAGACCACCGCCCGCTGCTGGCCGCGCGTGCGCGCCCGCGCCATCGCCGCGCCATAGGGCAGCCGGCCGGTCAGCATCTGGTAGGCGATCACGCCCAGCGAATAGAGATCGGACCGCGGCGTCCCGGCCTCGCCGAGGAAATACTCCGGCGCGGCGAACTGCACCGTGCCGGGCACCGGATTGTCGTCCGTCCCGCCCGCGGTCTCGGCGAGACCCGCCACGCTGACCGCACCGAAGTCGATGATCTTCGCCGTCCCGGTGCGGTCGATCATGACGTTCTCGGGCCGCAGGTCGCGATGCAGCATCTCGAGCCGATGGAAGGCGCGCAGCCCGCGCGCGATCTGCTCGACGATGCGGCGCACATCCTCGAGCTCGGGCCGGGGATGGTCGATCATCCATTGCGCGAGCGTCTGGCCCTCGACGAACTCGGTCACCGAATAGAGGAAGTGGCGCTTGCGGTCCTGCGCCCGGCCCTTCAGCACGTAGGGACTGTCGATGCGGCGGGCGATCCACTCCTCGGTCGTGAACTGTCGCAAATAGGCCTTGTCGCCGCCGAGATCGATCGACGGGATCTTCAGCGCCACGGTCTCGCCCGTAGTCTGGTCGGTCGCGAGATAGACGTGGCTGCGGCTGCTGCCGTGCAGGCGACGCACGATCGTGAATCCGTCGAAGGACTGCCGCGGCTCGAGCAGCGGCGGCAGCGGCAGGTCGACGGCACGATCGACCGCCTCGCCCGCCTCGCCGTCGGGCAGCTCTTCCACGCGCAGGATCTGGACCGTGAGATTGTCGGGACTGCCGCGGCTGAACGCCTCCTGCGCGATCGCCTCGGCCGCGCGGTCGAGGTCGCCCGCGTGGGCGGCGAGCGCGCGCGCCACCGCCGGGCCGCCGACATGCTCGTACACCCCGTCGGTCGCCTGGAGGAAGACGTCGCCCGGCTCCAGCGGCACGGCGCGGTAGTCGATCTCGACCTGCGCCTTCATGCCGAGCGCGCGGCCGAGATAGACTTCCTCGGCCGAGATCACGACCCGATGGTCCTCGGTGAGCTGTTCCAGCGCATTGCCGACCACGCGGTAGATCCGCGAATCGCCGATATGGAACAGGTGCGCGGTCGCCGACTTCATCACCACGACGCTGAAGGTGCAGACATGGCCGCGGTCGCGATCATGCGGGTCGTAGGCGCGCCGGCTCTGGGCGTGCAGCCACGAATTGGTCGCGTCGATCACCTTCTGCGCCGAAGTCTTCACCGACCACGCCTCGGACGTGCAGTAATAGTCGGTGAAGAAGCCCTTCACCGCCGACTCCGCCGCGTCGCGGCTGACCGGGCTGGAACTGATCCCGTCGGCCAGCGCCACCGCGATGCCCTTGGCGCCGAGCAGCGGCTGCCCCGGAATCATCGCGCCGTGGAAGTCCTGGTTGGACTCCTTGCGGCCCCTGCTGGAGTGCTGGCCGATCGAGACCTTCAGGTCACGCGCCACTGACGCGCCGCGCCCGCAGCTAGTCGGCGTCGGCCAGGATGCCGCGCGGCGTGCGGTCGAGCGGGCGCTTGGCCGCGGTGCGCACGTGCGTGGCGTAGAGCGTCAGGCCGGTGAAGGCGAGGCCGCCCACCAGGTTGCCGACCACGGTCGGGATCTCGTTCCAGAACAGGTAGTCGAACCAGGTGAAATGGCCGCCCAGCAGCAGGCCGGCCGGGAACAGGAACATGTTCACGATCGAGTGCTCGAAGGTCATGGCGAAGAACAGCATGATCGGCATCCACATCGCGATCACCTTGCCGCTGACATGGGTCGAGATCATCGCGCCGACCACGCCGGCCGATACCATCCAGTTGCACAGCATGCCGCGCACGAACAGGGTCAGCATGCCGTTGATGCCGTGCGCGGCGTAGCCCACGGTGCGGCTCTCGCCGATATGGCCGAGCGCCACGCCGATCTTGTCGGGCGGCGAGGAGAAACCGAAGGTGCAGACGATCGCCGCCATCACCGCGACCGTGAAGGCGCCGCCGAAATTGCCGACGAACACCAGGCCCCAGTTGCGCAGCACGCCGCCCAGGGTGACGCCCGGCCGCTTGTCGATCAGGGCGAGCGGGCACAGCACGAACACGCCGGTCAGCAGGTCGAAGCCGAACAGATAGAGCATGCTGAAACCGACCGGGAACAGCAGCGCGCCGATGATCGGCTGGCCGGTGTTGACGCTCATGGTGACGGCGAACCACGCCGCGAGCGTCAGGATCGCGCCCGCCATGTAGGCGCGGATCACCGTGTCGCGGGTCGACATGAAGATCTTCGATTCGCCCGCGTCCACCATCTTGGTGACGAATTCGGTCGGTACGAGATAGGCCATTATTGTCTTCCTTCTTCGGATCCGGTTGATCTGACGTTCAACAGCACGCGGTCGCCCTCGAGCCGCACCGGGAAGCGCCGCGCGCAGCCCTTGTCGGCGCCGGTCGCCTGGCCGTCGGCCAGCCCGATCACCCAGTTGTGCAAGGGGCAGGTGACGAACTTTCCGTGCACGATGCCTTCGCTCAGCGGCCCGCCCTTGTGCGGGCAGCGGTTTTCCAGCGCGAACACCTCGTCGCCGGCGGTGCGGAACAGCGCGATCTGGCCGCGCGCGGTCTCGACCACGCGGCTGCCGCGCACCGGGATGTCGCCCAGGGCGCAGATGTCGACGAAGGGCAGGGTCATGACGTTCATTCCGCCGCCTGCAGCTTCAGGTTGGCGACCGGCGCGAATTCGTGGGCATCCTTGCCCTGGGCGCGCTCGGCCCACGGGTCGTTCTGCGCGAACTGCTGCG
This sequence comes from Reyranella sp., assembly GCA_044225265.1. GTDB lineage: Bacteria > Pseudomonadota > Alphaproteobacteria > Reyranellales > Reyranellaceae > Reyranella. The sequence goes on along the minus strand of JBGAIW010000030.1, from coordinate 10,902 downwards.
AGAACACGAAGCGGTCGTACAGCGCCGTGCGGCGCTCGCCGTCTTCCATGATCTGCTGGCGAATGGTGTCGAGCCCGACCCGCTTCGCCCACTTGTAGATGCGCTCGAGGTAACGGCCCTGCTCGCGATAGAGCTGGGTCAGCGCGCCGATCGCCTCGATCGTCTCCTGCTCGGTCGCGACGTGGCCCAGGACCTCGGTGCCCTTGATCTCGAGCCCCGCGGCGCCGGCGAAGTGGATGTCGTAGCCCGAGTCGACGCAGATCACGCCGATATCCTTGCAGGTCGCCTCGGCGCAGTTGCGCGGGCAGCCCGAGACCGCGAGCTTGACCTTGGCCGGCGTCCACGAGCCCCACATGAATTTTTCCAGCTTCACACCGAGGCCGGTCGAATCCTGCGTGCCGAATCGGCACCAGTCGGTGCCGACGCACGTCTTCACCGTGCGCAGGCCCTTGGCGTAGGCATGGCCCGAGACCATGCCGGCGGCCGACAGATCGGCCCACACCCTGGGCAGGTCTTCCTTCTTCACGCCCAGCATGTCGATGCGCTGGCCGCCGGTGACCTTCACCGTCGGGATGTCGTAGCGCTCGACGATGTCGGCGATGGCGCGCAGTTCCTTGGCGCTGGTCTGGCCGCCCCACATGCGCGGCACCACCGAATAGGTCCCGTCCTTCTGGATGTTGGCGTGGACGCGCTCGTTGATGAAGCGCGACTGGCTGTCGTCGACATACTCGCCGGGCCAGCTGCACAGCATGTAGTAGTTCAAGGCCGGCCGGCACTTGGCGCAGCCGCACGAGGTCTTCCACTCGAGCTCCTGCATCAGCCCGGGGATCGACTTCAGCGACTTGGCGACGATCAGGCGGCGCACGTCGTCGTGGCCGAGATCGGTGCAGCCGCACATCGGCTGGACGGCCGCCGGATTGTAGGCCTCGCCGAGCTGCGCCTTGAGCAGCTGCTCGACCAGCCCGGTGCACGACCCGCACGAGGCCGAGGCCTTGGTGTGGGCGCGCACCTCGTCGAGGGATTTCAAACCGAGACCCGCGATCGCCCCGGTGATCTTGCCTTTGCAGACACCGTTGCAACCGCAGATCTCGGCATCGTCGGGCAAAGCCGCGACCGCGGCGGAGGGATCGAGCGGGATTCCGCCGGCGGCGTAGCTCTGGCCGAAGATCAGGCGCTCGCGCATGTCGGCCACGTCGGTGCCGCGCTTGAGCAGGTCGAAGAACCACGGCCCGTCGGCGGTGTCGCCGTACAGCACGGTGCCGATCACCCGGTTGTGCTTCAGCACCAGGCGGCGGTATTGGCCGCGCGTGGCGTCGCGCAGCACGATCTCCTCGCGGTCCTTGGCCTCGGCGAAATCGCCCGCGGAATAGAGGTTGATGCCGGTGACCTTGAGCTTGGTCGCGGTCGCGCTCGACTTGAAGCGCGCCCCGGCGTCGCCGGTCAGCTGCTGGGCCACGACGTTGGCCATCTCGTAGAGCGGCGCCACCAGGCCGAACACCTGGCCGTCGGCCTCGGCGCACTCGCCCAGGGCGAAGATGTCGGGATCGCTGGTGCGCATGGTGGCGTCGACCACGATGCCGCGATTGACCGCGAGGCCCGCCTCCTTCGCCAGCTGCATGTTGGGCCGGATGCCGACCGCCATCACCACCAGCTCGGCGGGCAGCCGCGTGCCGTTGTCGAGCTCGACCGCCTCGACCCGGCCCGCGCCCAGGATCGCCCTGGTGTTCGCCCGCGTGATCACCTTGATGCCGCGCGCTTCGATCGCGCGCTGCAGCAGGTGGCCGGCCGCCGGATCGAGCTGGCGCTCCATCAGGGTCGGCATCAGGTGGAGCACGGTGACGTCCATGCCCTGTTCCTTGAGCCCGGCCGCCGCCTCGAGGCCGAGCAGGCCGCCGCCGATCACCACGGCACTGCCGCGCGCCTTGGCCGCCAGCAGCATCGCCTGCACGTCGTCGAGATCGCGATAGCTCAGCACGCCCGGCAGGTCGTGGCCGGGCACCGGGATGACGATCGGGCTGGAGCCGGTGCCGACGATCAGCTTGTCGTACGGCACCGTCACGGTCGGCTCGACCGGCTTGTGCCCGAGGCTGCCGGCAGCGACGAACTCGGCGGTGACGGTGCGCGCCGCGCGGTCGATCTTGGTGACCCTGGCGCCCTTGAACAGCGTGACGCCGTGCTTCACGTACCAGCCGTCGCCGTGGATCACGATCTCCTCGAACGACTTCTCGCCCGACAGCACCGGCGACAGCATGATGCGGTCGTAGTTCACCCGCGGCTCGGCGTTGAAGATCGTCACCTCGTAGGCGTCGGGCGCCTGCTCGAACAGCCGTTCGAGGGCGCGGCCGGGCGCCATGCCGTTGCCGACGACGACAAGTCTCTGTTTCGGGGAAGAAGTCATGTCCGCTACGCCCAACCGGAAAGATGAACACTCCCGCCGCCGGACTCGGGGGAGTCCGTACGTGGTTCCGGCGTCATTGCCGGGAGTGCCCGTCGTTGGGCGCAGTACCGTGGAAAGAGGCCGCCTTTGGCCCCGGCCCTGATCCACGCAATATCCGGGCCAAACCGCCGAATGCGCGATGTCAGGGGGTTAGCGGCGCCGCTGTAAAATCACCCGCCACGTCCTGCGCAGGAAAGCGGCAGTCTGCTGGGAGCGCGCCACTGCGTGACGCTCTTCCGTTGCCTGGACACCATATGAGCGCCACGGAGTGGCGCGCTCCCAGCGCATCCCGTCAGCGCATCCCGTCGTCCCGACCGGAGCGCCGAAGGCGCGGAGCGGAGGGACCTTCTCTCAACACGCAGCGGCCAATCGTGGACACAAGGTCCTTCGACTACGCTGCGCTCCGCTCAGGACGACGGAGTGCTGGAGTGGCGCGCCCCCGGCTACACGATCCGGCTGGTCTTGTTGCCCCAGTAGCGATCGCGGAGAAGGCGCTTGTAAAGCTTGCCGGTCGGCAGCCGCGGCAGTTCGGCCTCGAAGTCGATCGAGCGCGGCACCTTCTGGCGGGCGAGATGCTGGCCGCAGAAGGCGAGCAGCTCCTCGACGGTCGCGGGCCCGGCTTCGACGCCGGGCATCAGCTGCACCACCGCCTTCACCTCCTCGCCGAGATCGGCGTTGGGCACGCCGAACACCGCGGCGTCGGCGACCTTGGGGTGGGTGATCAGCAGGTTCTCGCATTCCTGCGGATAGATGTTCACGCCGCCCGAGATGATCATGAAGGTCGCGCGGTCGGTCAGGTAGAGATAGCCGTCGGCATCGACATAGCCGACGTCGCCGACCGTGCTCATGCTGCCGTCGGGCGAGCGCGCTTCCTTCGTCTTGCCGGGATCGTTGAAGTATTCGAACGGCGTCGCCGTCTCGAACCACAGCGTGCCCGCCGTGCCGGCCGGCTGCTCGACCATCGCATCGTCGAGCACGTGCAGCTTGCCCAGCAGCACCTTGCCGACCGTGCCCTTGTGCGCCAGCCACTCCGTCGAGTTGCAGGCGGTGAAGCCCAGCCCCTCGGTCGCGCCGTAGTATTCGTCGATGATCGGACCCCACCACTGGATCATCTGCTCCTTGACCTGCACCGGGCAGGGCGCGGCGGCATGGATCGCGATCTCGAGCGACGACAGGTCGTGCTTCTTCCGCGCCGCTTCCGGCAGCTTGAGCAGGCGCGAGAACATGGTCGGCACGAGCTGGCTGTGGCTGATCCTGTATTTCGGGATCAGGGCGAGATAGGACTCGGGATCGAACTTCTCCATGATCACCGCGGTGCCGCCGGAGCGGATGGTGAGCCCGACCGCGGCCTGCGGCGCGGAGTGATAGAGCGGCGCCGGCGACAGATAGATCATGCCGTCGCGGTACTTCCAGAGCTTGAGCAGGAACGAGAAGATCGGCAGGTGATTGGCCGGCGGATCCTCGGGCAGCGGCCGCAGGATGCCCTTGGGTCGCCCCGTCGTGCCCGACGAATAGAGCATGGCGGTGCCGAGCGATTCGTCGGCGATCGGCGTGGCGGGAAAACCCTTGGTCGCCTCCTCGAGGTTCAGCACCTTGTCGCCGTCGCCCGGTCCACCCCCCGGTCCATCGACGATCAGGGTGAGCTCGACTTTGGGGCAGAGCTTCACCGCCGCCAGCGCGACCTCGCGCTTGGCCTGCGACGCGATCAGCACCTTCGACTGGCTGTTCTGCAGGATGTAGGCCAGCTCCTCGACGGTGAGGAAGGAGTTGACGCAGGTGTAGTAATGCCCCGAGCGCTCGCCCGCGGCGCAGGCTTCGACGTAGCGCGGATGGTTCTCCATGTAGATCGAATAATGGTCCAGCCGCCGCAGCCCGCGCGCCCGCAGCAGGTGCGCCAGCCGGTTGCTGCGCGCCTCCAGTTCGCCGTAGCTGATGGTCTCGCCGGTGCCGGCCATGATCACGGCGGCGCGGTCGGGATGGCTGCTGGCGGTCTTGCCCGGGTACATGACGCTTCCTCTCGCTTATGCTCGACTCTTGTTGGAGCGATGTTTCGGGAGACGAAGATGACCGTCAAGCTGATCAATCCGCCCACCCTCGCCACCCGCGGCGGCTATTCCCAGGTCTGCGAAGTCACCAAAGGCAAGCTGATCCTGATCGCGGGCCAGGTGCCGCACGACAAGGACGACCGGATGGTCGGCGACGGCAATTTCGAGGCCCAGGTCGAGCAGGTCTTCCGCAACCTCGGCCACGCGCTCGCGGCCGCGGGCGGCGGCTGGAGGAACCTGGTGAAGATCGTCAACTATTGCCACATCTCGGTGCCGCAGGAGCAGCGCAACGGCTACCGCGCGATCCGCGACCGCTACGTCGACACCGCGGCGCCGCCGGTCAGCACCTTCATCTACGTGCCCCGGCTCGCCCAGCCCAACTGGCTGTTCGAGATGGATGCCATGGCGGTGATCGACGGCTGATGCCGGGCCGTCGCGCCCTTCTTGCGTCGATTCCGGCAGCCCTGCTGGCCTCGCCGGCCCGCGCCCAGGGAGTCGCAGCGGCCGGCCTGCAGCTCTACACCGTCCGCAGCCTGCTCGAGCGCGACCACGACGGCACGCTCGCCCGCGTGGCGGCGCTGGGAATCCGCGAGGTCGAATTCGCCGGCCTCTATCCCTCGCCGTCGCCCCGCGAGACGCTGGCGATGCTGAAGCGGCACGGCCTGTCGGCGCCGTCCGGCCATGCCGACTACGAGTCGCTGCTGCGCGATCCCGGCGCCGAGCTGCGGAAGGCCAACGAGCTGGGACAGGCCTTCATCGTCTGCCCGTCGATCGACGAGCCCCATCGCCGCACGCTCGACGACTGGCAGCGGATCGCCGGGCACTTCAATCGCATCGGCGAGCAGGCGCGACGCGCCGGGCTCGTCTTCGCCTACCACAATCACGATTTCGAGTTCCGGCCGATCGCCGGCCGGATCCCCTACGACCTGCTGCTGGCCGAGACCGACCCGGCGCTGGTCAAGCTGGAGATGGATTTCTACTGGATGGCCAACGCCGGACAGGACGCGCTCGCCTACCTCATGAAGCATCCCGGCCGGTTCCCGCTGGTCCACCTGAAGGACCGGGCGCCCGACGGCTCGATCGCCGAAGTCGGCAGCGGCACCCTCGATTTCCCGCGCCTTCTCGCCGGGGCGAAAGCCGCCGGCCTCGTCCATGCCTTCGTCGAGCACGACGATCCCGCCGATCCGATCGCGAGCCTCGACGGCAGTCTGGGCTATCTTCGCCGTCTGCAGTCGCCATCCGCGCGATAAGGCGTCCATACGAACAGGGAGGATCCCGATCTTGTTTGCCTCGTCTTCGAATACCCGTCCGCTCGCAGGCCTGCGCGTGATCGACATCGCCACCTACATCGCCGCCCCCTATTGCGCGACCCTGATGGCGGAGTTCGGCGCGGAGGTGATCAAGGTCGAGCAGCCGAAGGTCGGCGATCCCTGCCGCCGGCTCGGCACCGTCAGCGACTGCGGCGACACCCTGGTCTGGCTGTCGGAGGCGCGGAACAAGAAGTCGATCACCCTGAACCTGAAGTCGCCCAAGGGCGCCGCCATCCTGAAGCGGCTGGTCGCCGGCGCCGACGCGCTGACCGAAAATTTCCAGCCGGGAACCCTGGAAGGATGGGGGCTCGGCTGGGAAACGCTGCGCCAGGTCAATCCCCGGCTCGTGATGCTGCGCGTGTCGGGCTACGGCCAGACCGGTCCCTACAGCCACAAGCCCGGCTTCGGCCGGATCGGCAATGCCTTCGGCGGCATCTCCTTCCTCGCCGGCGAGCCCGACGGACCGCCGGTCACGCCGGGCTCGGCGACCCTGGCCGACTACATGGCCGGACTGTACGGCGCGCTCGGCGTACTGATGGCGCTGCGCTCGCGCGACGCGACCGGGCAGGGCCAGCAGGTCGACATCGGCCTCTACGAGCCGATCTTCCGCATCCTCGACGAAATGGCCCCGGCCTACGACAAGGTCGGGTTCATCCGCCAGCGCATGGGCGCGGCGGCGCCCAACGTCTGCCCGCACAGCCACTACCAGACCGGCGACGGACGCTGGATCGCGATCGCCTGCACCAACGACAAGATCTACGCGCGGATGGCGCAGCTCATGGGCTGTCCCGAGACGGCCGGCGACGGCATCTACGGGACCATCGCCCGGCGCGAGAAGCAGCGCGCGGCAGTCGACCGGCTGGTGGCGGACTGGGCGAAGCAGCACACGCAGGAGCAGGCGGTCGCGCTGTGCGACCGGGCGGAAGTGCCGTGCGGAATCGTCGCCGCCGTCGACGAACTGTTCAGGGATCCCCACTACGCCGCCCGCGGCAACATCGTCCGGGTGAACGATGAGCGCGCCGGCGCGCTGGCGGTGCCCAACGTCGTGCCGCGGCTGACGGCGACGCCGGGCGCCGTCGACACGCTCGGGCCGGCGCTGGGCCAGCACAACGGCGAGGTCTACGGGCAGATGCTCGGCATGACCGACGCGGAGCTGCGGCAGCTCGAGGGCGAAGGCGTGATCTGAAGGCCGATCCGGACTTCCCGCGGATCGTCAGCCGCGCTCCGGCCAGCTGGCGGACGCCGTCGCGATCCTGTCGAGCAGACGATTGAATTCGCGCCGCTCGCGCGGCGACAGCGGCGCGAGCATCAGCCTGTCGCGCTCGCGGAAGCAGGCGGCGATGCGCTCGAACAGCCGGCTGCCGCGCGCCGTGAGCGCCAGCGTCGACGAGCGGCGGTCGCTCGCGTCGGTGCGGCGGCGCAGGAAGCCCCGCTCCTCCAGCACCGAGACCGCCCGGCTGACGCTGTTCTTGGGACGCCCGGTGTACCGGACGATCTCCTGGGCGGACGTGGCGTTGGTGATCGACAGGCAGATCGTCACGGTCACGTCGTCGCGCGACAGCCCGTGGTCGCGCTCCAGCAGCGCCGTGACCGGCGCCATGTAGCGCGAGCTCAGCACCGTGAGCCTGAGGCCGATCCACGCCAGCGATCCGGGATCGAAGCGCAGCGCCGGCTTCTTCGGGAGGGTTCGGGTCATCGGTTTCGTATAGCGCATCGCGCGGCCTGCCGGCCAATGGTTGACGCACCGCGCCGCGCGACCAACAATAGTACCAATTGGGACTAATTTCCCGCACCTGCCAGGGAGGGCAAGATGCTTCGCCATACGTTTCTCCGGGGGCTCCCGGGTCTCGCGCTGCTCGCCGCCGCCGGGCCGGCGTCCGCCCAGGCCCCGTCGCCGGGACCGTTTCCCGGCAGCGCGCCGATCACCCTCGTCATTCCCTATCCGGCCGGCGGCATCGGCGACTACCTGACGCGCCTCGTCGGCAAGAAGCTCGGCGAGGAGCTCGGCGTCTCGGTGGTGGTCGAGAACAAGCCCGGCGCCAACGGCGCGATCGGCGCCGCCGTCGTGGCCAACGCCAAGCCCGACGGCCACACGCTGATCTGCGTGCCGGCCAGCACGCTGACCAGCAATCCCTGGCTGATGAAGAACCTCGGCTACGATCCGCTGAAGGACTTCACGCCCCTCACCCGCCTGATCGAGTTCCCCAACGTCCTGATGGTGAACCCCGAGTTCCCGGCCAGGACCCTGCAGGAGCTGATCGAGGCCGCCAAGCGCAAGCCCGGCTCGGTGAACTACGGCAGCGTCGGCGTCGGCTCGAGCACCCATTTGCAAGCCGAGATGTTCAAGCGCGCCGCCGGCATCGACATCGTCAACATCACCTACAAGGGCTCGGCGCCCGCCCTGCAGGACCTCGCGGCCGGCCAGGTCCAGATGATGTTCGACAACCTGCCGAGCGCCTTCCCGCTGATCAGCGGCAAGAAGGTGCGGGCGCTCGCCGTCACCGGCGCCAGCCCCTCGCCGGTGCTGCCCGACGTTCCGACTATCGCCTCGGTCGTCCCCGGCTTCGTCGAAGTGACGTGGTGGGCGATCCTGGCGCCCGCCGGCCTGCCGGCCGACGTCGCGCGCAAGCTGATCACGGCTCTGCAGAAGATCGCCAGGGATCCGGAATTCGCCAAGCCGATGACCGATCGCGGCGGTGTCGTCGCCACCGATGGCCCGGACGCCCTGAAGGCGGCGATCCAGACCGAGACCGAGAAGGCCGGCAAGCTGATCAAGGACCTCGGCATCACGGCCCAGTAGGAAGAAGCGGCAGAAAGAGCGGCGAGACGAATGGACGGATCACCGAAGCGAGGGACCGGATCGAGGCCACGACCTGGGCCGACGGGAATCGGCGTCGCCCTGCCGCGGTCGGAAGATTTCCGGCTGCTCACCGGGCGAGGCAACTACGCCGCGGACCTCGTCTGTGCGGACGCCTGCTTCGCCGCCTTCGTCCGTTCGCCGCACGCCCATGCCGCGATCGTCGCCATCGACGCCGCCGCGGCGCTGGCGATGCCGGGCGTGCGGGCGGTCCTGACCGGCGCCGATGCGGTGGCCGACCGGCTCGGCGCCATCCCGCACAACACCGACTTCTCCTCGCCGCCCGACGCCAGGCTCCGGCTGCCCGAGGGGTTTGCCGCCTTCACCAGCCCGCACGCGCCCCTGCCCGCCGACAAGGTGCGCTTCGTCGGCGAGCCGGTGGCGCTGGTGATCGCCGACAGCGCCGCACTGGCCGAGGAGGCGGCCGAGCTGGTGCACGTCGAGTGGGACGTGCTTCCGGCGATCGTCGATGCGCGCGACGCGATGAAGCCGGACGCGCCTCTGGTCTGGGACAAGTGCCCCGGCAATCTCGCGCTGACCTGCGAGGTCGGCGACAAGGCGGCGACGGACCGCGCCTTCGAAGCGGCAGCGCACGTGGTGCGCTTCGACGGCTGGGCGCATCGCGTCAACGGCACGCCGATGGAGCCGCGCTCGGTGCTCGGCGACTACGATGCCGCGTCCGGCCGCTACACCCTGCGCACCGCCACTGGCGCCGGCGTCGTGCGCACGCGCGAGCGTCTCGCTTCGATTCTCGGCGTGCCGATCGAGCAATGCCGCTGCGTGTTCGGCGATATGGGCGGAAATTTCGGCACCCGCAACGCGTTCTATCCCGAGTACGCCCTGCTGCCCTGGGCTGCACGCCGCATCGGGCGGCCCGTGCGCTGGACGGCGTCGCGGCTGGAATGCTTCATGACCGACTACCAGGCGCGCGACCTCTCCTCGCGCGCCGAGCTCGCCCTCGACGCCGCCGGCAATTTCCTGGCGCTGCGCGGCGTCAACGTCATGAACCTCGGCTCCCAGACGGTCTATTTCTGGCCGCTGCGCAAGGGCCTCTCGATGATGCAGAGCGTCTATCGCATCCCCGCCGTGCACTTCCACGGCCATGCGGTGCTGACGCACACCGCGCCGACCGCCGTCTACCGCAGCGCCGGCCGGCCCGAGGCCGTGTTCGTGATCGAGCGGCTGATCGACATCGCCGCCGCCCGACTGGGCTTCGACCGCGCCGAGCTGCGCCGCCGCAACCTCATCCCGCGCGACGCGCTGCCGCTCGCCAACGGCGTCGGCGTCACCTACGACAGCGGCGACTACGTCCAGGCGATGGACCGGGCGCTGGAGGATTCCGGCTGGACCGGCTTCGAGGCGCGCCGGGCGGACTCGGTGGCGCGCGGCAAGTGCCGCGGCATCGCCGTCGCCAACTACATCGAGGTCACCAGCGGCTTTCCCAAGGAACGGGCCGAGCTCAAGGTCTGCGACGACGGCAGCATCGAGCTCGTGGTTGGCACCATGAGCAGCGGCCAGAGCCACGAGACGACCTTTTGCCAGGTCCTCTCCGACTGGCTCGAAGTTCCCTTCGAGCGGATCCGCTTCGTCGCCAACGACAGCGAGCGGGTCTCGGTCGGCGGCGGCTCGCATTCGGGCCGCTCGATGCGGCTGATCAGCATAGCCCTGCGCCAGGCGGTCGACGCCCTGCTCGCCAGGGGGCTAGAGCAGGCGGCGTCGATGCTGCAGGCCGCCCCGTCCGACGTGCGCTACGGCGCCGGCACCTTCACCTCGGGCCGGGCGTCGGTCGATCTCTGGACGCTGGCCCGCGCGCAAGGCAAGGGCCTGGAATCGGCCGGCGAGATCTTCAATCAAACCGGAGGCTTTCCCTACGGCAGCCATGTCTGCGAGGTCGAGGTCGATCCCGACACCGGCAAGGTCGCGATCGTTGGCTGGACCGGCGTCGACGATGTCGGCCTTGCCGTCAATCCGATGGTCCTGCACGGCCAGGCGCACGGCTCGGTGACGCAGGGCGTCGGCCAGGCGCTGTGCGAGTCGGTCGCCTACGATCCGCGGACCGCCCAGCTGCTGAGCGCATCGTTCATGGACTATGCCCTGCCGCGCGCCGACACCCTGCCGTCGTTCACCACGCGCATCATGGAGGTTCCGGCGAGCTCGCATCCGATGGGCATCCGGCCCGGCGGCGAGGGCGGCACCACGCCCGCGCTCGGCCTCGTCGTCAATGCCATCGTGCACGCCCTCTCCGGCTATGGC
>JBGAIW010000168.1:0-6031 GCA_044225265.1 Reyranella sp. | reverse complement strand
CGACCTTCTCCTTGAGCGAAAGATGATCGCCCATCTCCGAAAGTTCGTCGGCGAGATCGCGCACCAACCCCTGGAGGTCGGCCTCGCCGAGCAGCGCCGGAGTTTCGCGCACCACGACTGCGCCCAGCCCGAACGGCTCGATGACCAGGCCCATCTCGGCCAGTTCGGCGGCGCGCAGCACCAGCCGGCGCGCACCGTCCTCACCGATCTCGACCACTTCAGGCAGCAGCAAGGCCTGGCGCCTCACGCCGTCGCTCTGGAGCTGGGTCTTGAGCTTCTCGTGCAGCAGCCGTTCGTGCGCGGCGTGCTGGTCGACGATCACCACGCCCTGGTCGGTCTGCGCCACGATGTAGGTCTCGTGCAGCTGTGCCCGCGCCACGCCGAGCGGAAAGTTGCCGGGTGCGATGTCGCTTGGCGGCTGTTCGACCCGCGCCGAAGGCGCCCCCAATTCGGTGGAAAGCGGCGGCGCCATGAACTGCATCGCGGCCTCGGCGAGACCGCGCGGTACGTTGGCGCCAAAGCCGTTGCCGGAGTAAGTGCCACCATGGCGGCCCATCGGCAGCGGCGTCGAATAACCCGTATGCGGCCGGAAGGCGCCCAACGCCTGGTCCGACACGGTCGTACTGGCACGATGCCCCGCCGCCGACAGCGCTGTCCGCAGGGCTCCGACGATCAGGCCGCGAACGATGCCGGCATCGCGGAAGCGCACCTCGGTCTTGGCCGGGTGCACGTTGACGTCGACCATCTCGGGCGGCGCCTCGAGGAACAGCGCCACCAGCGGATGCCGGTCACGTGCCAGAAAATCCTGGTAGGCCCCGCGCACCGCCCCGGTCAGCAGTTTGTCGCGAACCGGCCGGCCATTGACGAACAGATACTGATGCTGGGATGTCGGCCGATTGAGGGTCGGCAGACCGGCGAAGCCGGTGAGCCTGAAGCCTTCGCGGTTGGCGTCGATCGCCAGCGCGTTGTCGGCGAACTCGCGTCCCATGATGGCGGCCAGGCGCTCCAGCCGCGCCGCATCTTGCTTCTCCAGGAGTGACGGATTGGCCGCCGGCAGGTCGATCAGGGTCCGTTCTTCGCTGTCGAGCCGGAAGGCGATCTCGGGATGCGCCATGGCAAGCCGTCGCAGTGCATCGGCGACGTGACTCGATTCGGTGCGCGGCTCCTTCAGGAACTTCAGTCGCGCGGGCGTCGCGTAGAAGAGCTCGCGCACCTCGACCCGCGTGCCGGGCGGATGGGCCGCCGGCCTCGGCGTGGCCGTGGCGCCGCCGTCGATGTCGATCAACCACGCGCTGTCGGCGCCGGCGGGCCGCGAGGTGAGGACGAAACGGCTCACCGAAGCGATCGACGGCAGCGCCTCGCCGCGAAAGCCAAGCGTGCGGACGTGGGTGAGATCATCGTCCGGGAGCTTCGACGTGCAGTGCCGCTCGACCGCAAGCACGAGCTCGTCGGCAGTCATGCCCTTGCCGTCGTCGACCACGGAAATGAAGGTACGGCCGCCTTCCTTGAGCGTCACCGCGATGCGCCGCGCGCCGGCATCGATCGCATTCTCGACCAGTTCCTTGACCGCGCTGGCCGGCCGCTCCACGACTTCGCCCGCCGCGATCTGGTTGACCAGATTGGACGGCAGGCGACGAAGGAGACTCGTGCGCGCGCTCATGGCGCGGCGAGTTTACGGCTTCCGGCGCTGGGAAAGATACTGGCGGGTGAGGACCTTGGCATCCTCGACCGCCGGCTGATCGAAGGCGTCGATCTTCCAGAGATGCGCTGCGAACATCGTTTCCAGCATGAAATGCATCATCAGCGCGCCCATCGTGCGCTCGTCGATCTGGGCGACACGGAGCGTGCGGGTCGGTCGCCCGGCCTTGATCGTCGCGGCGACCGTGGCATCGGCCTCGGCCAGCAACAGATCACCCATGCTGTGGCCATGGAGATAGTCCAGCGCCTTGTCGCCACCCGACGACATCTTCGCCCCCTGCCCCGCCGTGTCCTGGATCAGGAAGGTGAAGAACTTGTCGGCCGGACCGCCGAGATAGAGCTGAACCTGGCTGTGCTGATCGACCGTACCGAGCGCAATCGCAGGCGTCGTGCCGAAACCCTGCTTGCCGAGACTCTCGGCCCAGATTTGGCGGTACCAGGACGCGAAAGTGTTGAGCCGATCGACATACGGCATCATCACCGTGACGTTCTTGCTCTTCTCGTTCGCGAGGCCGACCGAAAGCGCCGCGCCCAGGGCCGGCGCGATGCCCGTGGCATCGTTGGCTGCAAGAACCGGATCGAGCACGCTCGCCGCGCCCTCGCGGACCGCGCCGGCGTCCACGCCCGCGATCATCGCCGGCAACATGCCGACCAGCGACAGCGCCGAGAAGCGCCCGCCGATCTTGGGATCATGCTCGAGGATGGTGGCGCCAATGCGCTTGGCGAGCCGATGCAGGGGATTGTCGGTCAGTTCGGTGATGGCGATCACATGTTCGCCGACCTTCGCCTTGCCCACCCTGGCTTCCAGCGCGCCGAGGATGGCAAAGATCTGGGCCAGGGTTTCGGGCGTGCCGCCCGACTTGGAGATCGGGATGAAGCCGGTGCGTTCGAGCGGCAGGCGGGCCTGCAGCTCCGCGTAGGTCGCCGGATCGACGTTGTCCATGAACCACAGCCGCGGCCGGCCGACGGCCGGGCCGAAGCCCTGGTCCTTGAGCGCCATCAGGGTCTTGCCGCTGAGGCTGGAGCCGCCCATGCCCATGACCACGACGTGCTCGAACCCGGCAAAGCGATCGGCGTGCGGCTTCAGCATCGCAAGATCGTCGCGGCGGGCGGGAATCTTCAGGATCGGCAGTTCGTTGCTGTCGTGCCAATGCCGGATCTTGTCGAGCGCCGGCCGCAACTCGGCCATGGCGCGGTCGAGGCTGGCGCGCGGCAGGCCATGCTTGCCGATCGTGCCCTCCAGCGCACCGTCGATGTCCTGTCTGTAGTACATTCGCGACCTCTTCAGGGTTCCGCGGTGACGCCCACGGGCTTGCCGACGACGACGGTGGTGAGCGCGTCGTCGCGTAGCAGGCGACGCGCCATGCGTCGCACGTCTTCCGCCGTCACAGCTGCAATCAATTTGGGACGCTTCTCGAGTTGATCGCGCGGCAGGCCATCGACCTGCAGGCTGTGCAGAAGGCCCGCGATCGAGCTCGACGAGTCGAGCGACACCGGCAATGCGCCGGTCAGGTAGGTCTTGGCGTCGGCCAACTCCTCGGCCGTGACGCCCTCGTTGCGCAGCCGCGCCATCTCGGCGCGCACCACGCGGATCGTGTCGGCGACCTTCTCGTTGGCGCTGGCCGTCGAAATGTTGATCAGCGACGCCCTCGTCCAGGTCCTGAGGCCGCTGGAAATCCCGTAAGCCAGGCCGCGCTTCTCGCGTACTTCCGTGAACAGGCGCGACTGCTGTCCGCCGCCCCCCAGGACGTGATTCATGATGAAGGCCGGATACCAGTCCGGATCCAGGCGGGCGATCCCGGGCAGGGCCATCTGCACGACCGACTGCGGGACCGGCCGTTCGACCACGATAGTTCGCGGCTTTGACGTCGGCGTCCAGAGCGGCGGCAACGGCTTGGCGGCACCCGCGGACAGGCCGCCGAACGCCTTGTCGAGCGCACGCACCAGGACGGGCTCGGAAATGTCACCGACTGCGGCGATCACCAGCCCGCTGCGGTCGACCAGCGTGGACCAGCGCTTCCTGATGTCGTCGGCCGTGAGCGTCCTGAGCGTCTCGCGCAGCCCTTCCGAATCGCGCGAATAGGGATGGTCGGCGAAGACCGCCCCCATCAGGGTGCGGCCGGCCACGGTCTGCGGCCGCTGACTTGCCTGATTGAGGCTGGCGATGAACTGCGCCCGCCGTTGCTCGATCATGTCGACGTCGAAGCGCGGCGCGGTGAGCGCCAGGCGCAGCAGTTCGAGGCTGTCGTCGCGGTTGGCAGTCAGGGCGCGCAGCGAGCCGCCGATGCGGTCGAGCGATGCACTGAAGCCGATCGAAACGGCGGTCTCTTCCTCGCGCTTCTTGAAGGCCTGCGCCGGCAGGTTGCCGGCGCCGTCGGTCATGAGCTGCGCCATCAGGCTGGTGACGCCCTTCTGATTCTCGGGCTCCAGAGCAGCGCCGCCGGCGATCGAGAAGGACAGGGTCACGACCGGAACGCTGTGGTCCTCGACCAGCCAGGCCTTGATGCCGAGCGGCGTGGTCACTTCCTTGATGTCTATCGCCTGAGCCCGGGCCGGACGCGCCGCCAGCAACGACGGCCCGCCCGCCGCCAAGCCGCTGGCCGCGAGCAGAAAGCCACGACGCTTCATCGGCCGCCCTCCGGCAGCAACATCGATGTCACCTGTGCGTCCTCGCGCCAGACATGGCGGGCAGCCGCCAGCACGTCGGCCGGCGTCACGGCGGAGATGCGCTTGGGCCATTCGTCGACGTCGGCGATGCTGCCGCCCAGCCCCAGCATGGTGCCGTAGATGCGCGGGCCGCTGGCCAGGGAGTCCTGGGAGTAGATCGCCGCGGCAAGCAACTGGTTCTGGGTGCGTTCGACTTCCTCCGGCGTAACGCCGCCATCCAGCAGCTTCTTCATCTGGTCGACGACCGCACCTTCCATGTCGACGATCGACTTTTGTGGAGCGGGGTGGACGGAGATATCGAAAGCGGACAGTCCCAGGCGCGTTGCGCTGTACCCGGCCGACGCCGAGAGGGCGAGCTTGCTGTCGACCACCATCGCGCGCCACAGCCGGCTGGTCTCGCTGCCGCCGAAGATGTGCGAGAGCACGGTGAGCGCGTAGGCATGCTTGCTGTCGGCCGAGCGGTAGGAAGGCGCGATGAAATCGCGCGACCAGCGCGGTTCGACGACCCGGGCGTCGGCGCGCACCACCTTCTGCGGCAAGCCGGGGCCGCCTTCGCTCGGGCGCCGGCGCGCCTCGGCCGGCCGTTTGGGGATCGGTCCGTAGTATTTCTCGGCAAGCTTGCGCACGGTCTCGGGCGCGGCGGCGCCGGCGACAACCAGCACGGCGTTGTTGGGCGCATAGTGCCGGCGGTAGAAGGCGCTCAGTTCGGTCACGCCCAGCTTCTTCACGTCGGCGGGATAACCGCTCGGCGGCATGCCGTAGGGCTTGCCACGGCCATAGAGCTGTTCGCGCACGGCCTCGTCGAGCTGCGCCGACGGTACGTTCTCGATCCGCATGCGCCGCTCTTCGGCCACCACTTGCCGCTCGGGCACGAGTTCTCGTTCGCTGATGCGCAGGTTGACCATGCGGTCTGCTTCCATGCGCATGATCAGTTCGAGACGGTCTGACGAGATCGTCTGGTAATAGCCTGTCGAATCGAAATCCGTGTAGGCGTTGTCGCGACCGCCATGCCGCGAGACGATCCGCGAAAACTCGGACGGTCCCACAGTCGGCGTGCCCTTGAACATCATGTGCTCGAGGAAATGGGCGACGCCGGTCTGACCCATCACCTCGTCGGCGCTGCCGACTTTGTAGACCAGCAGCTGGCTGACGATCGGCGCGCGGCGCGACGGCAGGACCACGACTTGCAGGCCGTTGGACAGCGTGAAGCTCTCGGACGGTCGCCGTTCGACGGTGAGCAGCTTGCCGAGCGCCGACGCGGGCGGCGCAATCACCGCGCCGGCAAAAAGGCCGCCAAGGACGGCGCGACGGCCGGGCATGAGCGAGTTGCTCAGAAAATGCCTTCGAGCAGGCCGCGCTTGCGACGCGTGATGGTCGGCGTCGGCGCGGTCGAGGGCGTGCCGCTGGCCTGCGAATCGCGCAGGCGCCTTTGTTCGGCAACCGGGTCGATGATCGTGCCCGGCGGCGGCTTGTCCTGCCAGAAGATCAGGCTGTCAATGAAGGTGGTGTTCTCTTCCGCGATCCGGCGGGTGTCGCGGTTGACCTGGCTGCGGATGTTCGGATTGACGCCGCCCGCGCTCGCCTTGGCGACCAGGGCCTGCTCGGAGGCACCGCCGGCACTCGGGGTCGGGGGCGGCGCGCCCGGACCGCGCTGCTGCACGCGTGC
>JBGAIW010000029.1:0-42500 GCA_044225265.1 Reyranella sp. | reverse complement strand
AACGCCATCGGCGCATACCACTGGCCGACGTTGATGTGGGTCGGATGGTCGACCCAGTACTTCTGCAGGTCGATTGCGATCTGCTTCAGCTTGACCGGATCGGTCTCCTTCGAGAATTGGTCGCGCATTTTCTCGATCGTCGGGTCGCACGGCCAGCCGAACATTGCCTTGTCGCATGAGGCATTGAAGAAGCCGGCCATCACCGGGTTCAGGATGTCCGCCGCCACCCACGAGGTGAGGAAGGCGTTCCAGCCGCCGGCGTTCGGCGGATCCTTTTTGGCGCGGCGGCCAACCAGGGTCTGCCAGTCCATCGACTGCATGTCGACTTTGAAGCCGGCGCGCTCGAGCTGGGCCTTGGCGACCGGCGCGAGGTTGGTGAGCACCTGCAGGTCGGTCGACTGCATCAGCACGACCGGCGTGCCGTCATAGCCCGCCTCCACCAGAAGCTGCTTGGCCTTGGCGGCGTCGCCGTTCAGCACGCCCGCCATGCCGTCTTCACTGGCCAGCGGCGAGCCGCAGACGAAGACCGGCTTGCAGACCTTGTACCACTTCGCGTCGCCGATCGTCGCTTTGAGGAAGTCCTCCTGGCCGAACGCGACCAGCGCGGCGTGACGGATCTTGGGATTGTCGAACGGCTTGAACAGCTGGTTGAAGCGGAAGACGTACTGGTTGCCGAGCGGGTTGCCGTTGAACAGCTTGATGTTCTTGTCGGAACCGAGCAGCGGCAGCAGGTCGTGGCCCGGCGATTCGATCATGTCGATTTCGCCGTTCTGGAGGGCGGCGACCTGGGTCTGGACGTCCGGCATGGCGATCCATTCGACCCGGTCGACCTTGACCACCTTGCCGCCGGCCAGGCCGGAGGCGGGCTCGGAGCGGGGCTTGTACTTCGTGTTCTTGGTGAAGACGATCTTCTCGCCCGGCTTCCATTCGCTGGCGACGAACAGGAACGGGCCCGAGCCGATCACGTCCTCGACCTTGATCTGCTGCATCGGATCGGTGTCGGCGGTCTTCTTCGGCATCATGAAGGGTACGTTGGACGACGGCTTGCCGAGCGATTGCAGGACCAGGCCGTACGGCTCCTTCATCTTCATCTTGAAGGTCTTGGCGTCGACCGCCTCTAGCCCCGCTACCGAAGCCATCAGCTTCTGGCCCATCGAATCGCGCGCCGCCCAGCGCTTGATCGAGGCGATGCAATCTTCCGAGGTCACCGGCTTGCCGTCTGACCAGACGAGGCCGTCGCGCAGTGTGAAGGTCCAGGTCAAATTGTCGGACGAAACGTCCCACTTCTCGACCATCTGGGGCTTCACCTCGAACTTTTCGTCCATGGCGAAAAGCGTGTCCCAGACCATGTAGCCGAAATTTCGCTGGATGTAGGCGGTGGTCCAGATCGGATCGAGGATCTTCACGTCCGAATGCATAACGGCCTTGATGGTCTGGGCCTGGACCCCGGCACCACCCGTCAGCCCCGCGACGCCGGCAGCCAACGCCACGGCAAACGCGGTCTTCCTGAAGTTGAACATCGAATACTGCTCCCTAATTCGCGGCTTGTGTTGCAAGAATCACGCCGCTCCCCGTAGTGGAACAGTAGCAGTCCCGAACCCCCCTCTGACAAGCCGATTCAGGGCCAGTGCGCCACCGGCGCGCGACCGGCACACTCTTCGCATGGCCCGAGCGAACTGCGCTCAGCGCGGCCGACTGTTCGCCTTCTCGATCAGATCGAGGATGCCTTCGACCGCGGCCATGGCGACGATGTCGCCGAATCCTGCCCACGTGCCCTTGGTTGCCGCGATCGGCACGGGATTCGACTGGTCGACCTTGCCGATCTCCTTGCCGGCTGCGTCCCGCAACACCCAACTGATCGACAACTGGGTCATGCGGTCGTCCATCGTCGCCATACTGACGCTGGCGGAGACCGTATAGGCATCGTCGCCGGGCTTGTCCGTCACGACGATCTTGTTGGAGCCCAGCGCGCGACGCATGCCGGACTGGAGCTGGCGGTTGCCATCCGACGGCGCGCCACTGACCGTTGCCACCACCACCTTTGGCAGCTTGGCGCCGGGCGCCACGGCCTGGTTTTCGGGGCGGTTCGCCGCCTTCTGGACCGAATCGTCGGCCGGGATTTCGGGCACGGTGATTCCGGCGGCTACCTGGCCGGGCGAACGGGCCTCGAAGGTCGGCGGGCGGCCCATCAGGGTGGCGATGCGGGGCGCCGCCTGCTGGGCGATGCGCGAAACCAGGCGGTCGCTGGCCGCGGCGAAATCCTCGGGTTGGGTGACGGTCTTGCTGGTTGCCGGACCCTGGACGCCGCGGGGCCCCAGCACGAACCAGTTGATCTCGACCTCGATGCCCGAGCCGAAGGCGTCGCGCGTGGTCATGGCACCGGTGATCTTGACCGGCGCGCGCGACGGCTGGAGGGCGGCGACCACGCCATAGGACTGGAGTTCGATCGCGATGGCGGCGGCGACGCGCTCGGCCATCTGGGTCGGCATGTTGGCCGGAATCTCGATCGTGGCCTCGGTCTTGTCCTGCTTGGGCGGCCGGGCGACCGCATCGGCCTGCTCGTGCGCGAACGGCTTGGGCGTGTCGACGCAGGCTGTTAGCGCAAGGGTCGCCGCCAGCGCCAGGACAGCGGTCAGAGCATGGCGCATGTCGCGACCGTTCCGAGCAGGCAAACGAATACCAGGATCACCAGATAGGGCACGTCAGCTCCGGAGCGCGATCGCCGACAGCCCTCGACCGTAGTCACGCACGCCCTGCAGCGTGTTGCGACGGTAGCTGAAGAAGTCCTCGGTGGAGCCCAACGTGTCGTGCCGCGTGGCGTGGGCGGTGACGCCGGCGCGGGCGATGCGACCGAGCAGATAGCCCGCGAGATCGAAGATGAAGTGGCCGGCGCGCGGCGCGGTCTTGAAGAAGCGGTCGTTGGCTGGATCCTGGGCAAGGAACGGCGCGGGAAATTCGGGGCCCACTTCGTAGGAGTCGCGGCCGATGCAGGGGCCGACTGCGGCCCGGATCTCCTCGCGGCGCGCGCCGAGCTTCTCCATCGCGGAGATCGTGGCCTCGACGACACCGCCCAGCGCGCCCTTCCAGCCGGCATGGCAGGCGCCGATCACGCCTTTGCCGTTGTCGGCCAGCAGCACCGGCGCGCAGTCGGCCGCCAGCACGCCGAGCACCACGCCCGGCCGGTCGGTGACCAGCCCGTCGGCCTTGGGCGCGCCCGGCGAGGACCAGCGTGTGTCGGCGACGGTCAGCACGTCGGTCGAATGGATCTGGTGCAGGGTCAGCAGGTCGGTCTCGCCGACGGCGAAGCTCTCGGCCGCGCGGCGGCGATTCTCCCGCACATTGTCGGGATTGTCGCCCGAGCCGTAGCCGCAATTGAGCGACGAATAGAGACCGTCGCTCACGCCGCCGCGGCGCGTGAAGAAACGATGGTCTATGCCATCGAGCCCGCTCAAGCCCGGGGCCTGGATCGTCGTCGCCTGAATCATCGATTAGTCCGAGGGAGCATCCGCAAAGCCGGCCGGTTCGCCGCTTCTGTCGTCGCCGAGGGCCAGCACGCGGAACAAGGTGCCCATTTGCTCGGGCGCGATCAAGCGCGCGAGACTTGCATCGACGGCATGTCGCTGCGCGTCCGACGCCTGACGCTTCAGGCTTTCTGCACGCTGCAGGATTCCCAGCCGGCGCAGAAAATCGCCCTGTCCGACCGGACCGAAACTGCGTACGCCCGCAGCGTCACCGAGGGCGGCGCGGGCAAGGGCTGCGAAGTCGACGTGCACGCTGAGATCGGTCTCGCCGGGATGGTCGAGGATACCGGCACCGCGATGGCGGCGAATCGCCTGCAGCGAGGCGCCGCTGCCGGTGTCGTAGCCATAGTCGACGATCAGCGCCCAGCCGCCGTTGCGGCGCAGGCGTTCTCCGATCGCGGACGCGATGGCACGCGCAGGCTCGCAGAGTTCGGCTTCGGCGCCGGGCGCGGCGTCCGGCAGCAGTGGCGCGAAGGGCGACGGCCCGGGCGCCAGCGCCAACACCAGGGTTTCGCCATCGGGTGCGATGCCGACCATACGCTCGGTCCATCCGCGCGCGGTGCGATGGAACTGCCGCACCGGCAGGGCGTCGAAGAATTCGTTGGCGACCAGCAGCAGAGGTCCCGCCGGCACGTCGTCGAAGCGTTCGTGCCATTGCGGCTCGAATGCCGCGAGACGTGCCTTCTGTTCGTCGCGCAGGACGTCGTTGGTTTCGACCAGATGCACCTTCAGCGCGGCATGGAAACCCGGCACGCCGCGCGTGGCGCGCAGCGCGTCGGCCATCAGGGTTCCGCGGCCGGGACCGAGCTCGACCAGCCGCACGACGGCAGGTGCGCCCATTGCCAGCCAGCGATCGGCGAGCCAGGCGCCGAGCAACTCGCCGAACATCTGCGAGATTTCGGGCGCGGTGATGAAGTCGCCGGTGGCGCCGAGCGGCAGGGCGCGGCGGTAGTAGCCGAGAGACGGGTGGCCGAGCGCTTCGGCCATGAAATCGGCGATGGTGATGGGCCCGGTGTGCGCGATGCGCCGCGCGATTGAGCGGCCCAGCTCGGTCATGCAATCCGTCTGGTCACGCGAGTGCCGGACGGCGCAATGCGCGTGCGACCACCCAGGCGCCGAACAGGACCATCGGCAGCGACAGCAGCATTCCCATGGTCAGCCAGCCGCCGAGCAGGAAGCCGAGGAAGGAATCGGGTTCGCGGAAAATCTCGCCGGTGATGCGCGCGATGCCGTAGCCGATGCAGAACGTGCCGGTGATCAAGCCGGGCCGGCGCCTTCCGTCGGTGAATTTCCAGACCGCAAACACGAGGGCGAACAGCAGGATGCCCTCGAACGCCGCCTGGTAGAGTTGGCTGGGATGGCGCGGCAGCGGCCCCCCGCGCGGGAAGATCATCGCCCACGAGACGTCGCTGACGCGTCCCCACAGTTCGCCGTTGATGAAGTTGGCGAGGCGTCCGAAGAACAGGCCGATCGGAATGACGAGCGAGACGAGATCGGAGAGCAGGAACGGCGAGATGCCGTTGCGCATCGAGAAGGCGACCATCGCCACGATCGTGCCGAGCAGGCCGCCATGGAAGGACATGCCGCCTTCCCACAGGGTCAGGATCTGCGCCGGGTTCTGCAGGAAGAACGACGGCTTGTAGAACAGCACGTATCCCAACCGGCCGCCGAGGATGACGCCGAGGGCGGCCCACAGCAGGAAGTCGTCGATCTTTTCCGGCGACAGTACCCTGGGCGGCTGGGTGCAGACGCGCCGCATGACCTGCCAGCCGATCACCAGACCCGCGATGTAGGCCAGCGCATACCAGCGCACGGCGAACGGCCCGATCTGCAGCAGCACGGGGTCGATGTCGGGGAACGGGATGACGAGGGGGGTCATGCGCGCGCCTTTATATAGCGATTGCGGCGCTGGCGTTCCCGCCAAATTGGTCGCGGCCCTGGTCACGAAACAGGGCCGCCAAATTGGTCGCGGCGCAGGCCGCCAAATTGGTCGCGGCGCAGGCCGCCAAATTGGTCGCGGCGCAGGCCGCCAAATTGGTCGCGGCGCAGGCCGCCAAATTGGTCGCGGCGCAGGCCGCCAAATTGGTCGCGGCGCCGCCCTGGGGGGACGGCGCCGCTGGAGGACGATCCGAACGTAGACTTATCGTCTTGTTTGAAGAGGGGGCGTCGGAGGGTCCTTTTCGAATTCCGGGTCGATTTCTGGGGTCAGGCTTCGCCGACGGTCTCGAGGATCGAGGCGGTCAGCGCGTCGGCCGGCGACTTGCCGGCCCACACGACATATTGGAAGGCGGGATAGAAGCGCTCGCTCTCGCTGATCGCGACCTCGACCAGGTCGTTCAACTGCTCGGGCTTCAGGCCCTCGGTGCCCCTGAGCGGGATGGCGTGACGGAACATCGGCAGGCCTTCCTCGGTCCACAGATCGAAGTGACCCAGCCACATCTTCTCGTTGATCAGCGCCAGCAAGCCGTGGATGTCGGTGTGGCGCTCGCTGGGGATCCGCACGTCGTAGGCGCAGGTGAAGTGCAGCGCCTCGACGTCGTCGCGCCACGAGAAGAACATGCGGTAGTCGCACCAGCGGCCCGCAACCTCGACTGCAATCTCGCGATCCGATGTTCGATCGAAGGGCCAATCGTTGGCGGACACGACCTTCTCGATCATCTCGAGCGGGTTGAGATCCATTTTTTGTCTGGTCCGCTCGTGTCGCGACAACGCCATCGACCCACTCCCCAGCCATTCCGCATTGCGATGCCTGATGGCCTCGTTCTACATGCGCTGGCCGACATATCGTGGTGGGCACCCAACTACCCACAAGCCCTAGGTTGCCACAATGAGAACTGCCTATGCAATAACAAATCCGGCTTGAATTGCCGAAAGAGTCAGCGATTCCATCAATTTAATCCCCAGCGCTGAGATTCGAGTCACAAAGTTTCGCATCCCGAATCTCGGCAATTCCCGCAAAATTTGTGGCCGATTGGCATGCAGCTTGCCTGAAGCACCCCAAAGGCTTGGGGGTGTGCATGTTCAAGGATCCGTTCGACGCGAAGAGTTTTCTTGGCCGACGCTGCAGCTGCGGCGGTAGCCACGAGCCGCAAGACCACGACAAGCTGACTGCGAATTCAGCCAAGGCGGCCGTTCCGGGTGGCGACGAAGCGCGCTGGAACCGGGTTGTCGATGCCGCCGTGCTTCGTGCGGTTTTCCCCGTCGACGCAACGCGGCGGCAATTCCTGAGGACCGTCGGCGCCGGCACGGCGATGGCGGCGATCTCCTCTGTGCTGCCGCTCGGCGCGGCCCGGGAGGCGTTTGCCCAGGGTGGCGCGCCGGAAAAGAAGGACCTCAAGATCGGGTTCATTCCGATCACCTGCGCCACACCGATCATCATGGCCCATCCGATGGGCTTCTATTCCAAGCAGGGGCTCAACGTCGAAGTGGTGAAGACGGCGGGCTGGGCGGTGATCCGCGACAAGTCGCTGGCCAAGGAATACGACGCCGCCCACATGCTCTCGCCGATGCCGCTGGCGATCTCGCTGGGCGTCGGCTCGAGCCCGGTGCCGTACTCGATGCCGGCGATCGAAAACATCAACGGTCAGGCGATCACCCTTTCGGTGAAGCACAAGGACAAGCGCGATCCCAAGCAGTGGAAGGGCTTCAAGTTCGCCGTGCCTTTCGACTACTCGATGCACAATTACCTGCTGCGCTACTACGTGGCCGAGCACGGGCTCGATCCGGACAAGGACATCCAGATCCGCGCGGTGCCGCCGCCGGAGATGGTCGCCAACCTGCGCGCCGACAACATCGACGGCTATCTCGGCCCCGATCCCTTCAACCAGCGCGCGGTCTACGACGGCGTCGGCTTCATCCACCTGCTGACCAAGGAGCTGTGGGACGGCCATCCGTGCTGCGCCTTCGCGATCAGCAAGGAATTCGCCAGCGCCAACCCCAACTCCTACCGCGCCATGCTGAAGGCGATCATCGACGCCACGGCGTTCGCGCACAAAGCGGAGAACCGCAAGGAGATCGCCAAGGCGATCGCGCCCCAGAACTACCTGAACCAGCCTGAGACGGTGCTGGAGCAGATCCTGACCGGCACCTACGCCGACGGGCTGGGCGGGGTGAAGAAGGACCCCAACCGCATCGACTTCGATCCGTTCCCCTGGAACCAGTTCGCGATCTGGATCCTGACCCAGATGAAGCGCTGGGGTCAGCTCAAGGCCGACATCGACTACGCCAAGGTCGCGTCCGAGGTGTTCGCCGTCACCGACACGACGGCGATGATGAAGGAGATGGGACTGGTGCCGCCGGATCCCTCGAAGAAGAGCATCGTGGTCATGGGCAAGGCATTCGATCCGGCCAGGCCGGCCGAATACGTCGACAGCTTCGCGATCAAGCGGACCTGAGCCGAACGATGAAGGCCTCGCTCGGATTGCGCGCGGCGATGCTGTCGCTGCTGGTCTTCGCCGTGATCGTCGGGCTGTGGCAGATCGCGGCACAGCCGGAGACCGGCACCGGTCCGGCGGTCGATCCGGAATACGCCAAGCTGGTCGGCGCCGCGGCGGCGACCGGCACGAAGTCGGCGATGCCGACCCCGGCCGACATCGCGGTCAATATCTGGAAGCAGTTGAAAGACCCGTTCTACGTCCGCGGCTCGAACGACAAGGGTATCGGTATCCAGCTCGCCTATTCGCTGGGCCGCGTGCTGCTGGGCTTCGGGTTGGCGGCGCTGGCAGCAGTGCCGCTGGGCTTCCTGATCGGCATGTCGCCGCTTGTCTACCGCGCGCTCGATCCGTTCATCCAGGTGCTGAAGCCGGTGTCGCCGCTCGCCTGGATGCCGCTCGCGCTCTACACGATCAAGGAC
This sequence comes from Reyranella sp., assembly GCA_044225265.1. Lineage (GTDB taxonomy): Bacteria > Pseudomonadota > Alphaproteobacteria > Reyranellales > Reyranellaceae > Reyranella. The sequence continues at coordinate 34,127 of JBGAIW010000029.1, read as the reverse complement.
AGCGCGATCTCGTCGATCTTCGTGATCTTCATCTGCTCGGTGTGGCCGATGCTGATCAACACCGCGTTCGGGGTCGCCTCGGTGCGCAAGGAATGGCTGAACGTGGCGCGCACGCTCGAGGTCGGGCCGATCCGCACGGCGTTCAGGGTGATCCTGCCCGCGGCGGCGCCGACCATCATGACCGGCATGCGCATCTCCGTCGGCATCGCCTGGCTGGTGATCGTCGCGGCCGAGATGCTCGTGGGCGGTACCGGCATCGGCTACTTCGTGTGGAACGAGTGGAACAACCTCTCGATCGCCAACATCGTGACGGCAATCCTGCTGATCGGCGTGGTCGGGCTGCTGCTCGACCAGGCGCTGGCCTACGCGGCCAAGCTCGTGACCTATCCGGAGTGAGCGATGGACAAGCCTCTCATCTCCGTTGAAGGCCTCGCCCGTCGCTTCGGCGGCGACGCGCCGGCGGTATTCGAGAACATCTGGTTCGGCGTCGACCGCGGCGAGTTCTGCTGCCTGATCGGCCATTCGGGCTGCGGCAAGACCACGATCCTGAACGTGCTGGCCGGACTCGACCAGCCGAGCGAAGGCGCGGTCATCGTCGACAATCGCGAGATCGACGGGCCGAGTCTGGACCGCGCCGTGATTTTCCAGGGCCACGCGTTGCTGCCGTGGCTCTCGGTGATGGGCAACATCGCTTTCGCCGTCTCCTCGCGCTGGCCCTCGTGGGACAAGGCCAAGGTGCGCGAGCATGCCGGCCGCTTCATCGAACTGGTGGGGCTCAAGGGCGCCGAGAACAAGCGGCCGGCGCAGCTCTCGGGCGGCATGAAGCAGAGGGTCGGCATCGCCCGGGCCTTGTCGATCCAACCCAAGATGCTGCTGATGGACGAGCCGTTCAGCGCCCTCGATGCGCTGACCCGCGGCATGCTGCAGGACGAGGTGCTGCGGATCTGCGCCGACACCCAGCAGACCGTGTTCATGATCACGCACGACGTCGACGAGGCGATCCTGCTCGCCGACAAGATCGTGCTGATGACCAACGGGCCGGGCGCCAAGATCGCGGAGATCGTGGTCAACACCATGCCCAAGAACGAGCGGCACCGGAACGACCTGCACAAGCATCCGCAGTACTACGCCATTCGCAATCATCTCGTGGAATTCCTGGTCAACCGCTCGAAGTGGTTCGACCGGGAGATCGCCGACGGAAGCTACGATCCGCGGCGCATCAAGCTGGTGAAGCCGGGACTCGCGGCGGTCGCGCCGACCGCGGAGATCGTGCCGCTTCGCCAATCGCATTGAAGCAAGCAAGACGGGAGAACGAAATGAAGCGCGCAGACGTCACGGAAAAGATCCTCACGGCCAAGCGACTGAAGGAGCTCAGCTGGGAGGAGATCGCCAAGAAGATCGGCGGCGCCTCCAAGATCATCGTCACCGCCGCCTGCATGGGCCAGATGCGCATGACCAAGGAGCAGGCGACCAAGGCCGGCAAGCTGTTCGGGTTGGGCAAGGAAGAGGTGATCCTGCTGCAGGAGGTGCCTTATCGCGGCTCGCTGCCCCAGGTGCCGCCGACCGATCCGCTGATCTACCGCTTCTACGAGCTGGTGCAGGTCTACGGCACGACCTGGAAGGAGCTCATCCAGGAGGAGTTCGGCGACGGCATCATGTCGGCGATCGACTTCGACATGACCATGGAGCGCCAGCCCGACCAGAAGGGCGATCGCGTGAAGCTCGCGATGTCAGGCAAGTTCCTGAGTTACAAAACCTACTAGGGCGCTTTGCGAAGCAAAGCGGCCGGCGGGCGGCAGGTGTTGTAATCAACACCGAGAGCCCGCACGGCACAGGATGAATCGAGGCGCGCGCCTTACTCGGCGGCGAGCTTGCGCGCGCTTCTTGGATCGCGCGTGAGCAGGCCGTCGGCCAAGTCTCGTTCGATCAAAGAGTCCGGGCGTTCGGAGACACGGCCGAAGCCCGCGCCGCCGCCCACGAACATCTCGACCATGTCGCCCTTGTTGAGATCGACGGCGGCCTTGCTGCGCAGTTCCTCGACCGTGCCGTTGGCGCGCACGATACGGCAGTAGCCGCGCTGTCCCGGCTCGCCGCCGAACAGGCCTTCGGGAGCCAGCCGGAAGCGGTCGGAGTAAATCGCGAGTTGCACGTCGTCTTGCAGGATCTCGCAACGGCGGAAAAAGCCTGCGCCACCGCGGCGCGCGCCCATGCCGAAGGAATCGGGCGCGAGCTCGTAGCCGACGATGCGGAAGAAGTCGTAGTCGATGTCGAGCGACTCGACTGGGGCGTTGGAGCAGTTGCTGAGCGGCGAATCGACGGCGTCGCAGCCATCGGCACCCTTCGAGCCGCCATAGCCGCCGCCGAAGATCTCGAGATAGACGCTATAGCCCTTCTCGCCGAGCCGGCTGAGGCAGAACGCCGTCGTGCAGTCGAAGCCGGTCGCCGTGACCTGGTCGGGCAGCGCCTGGGCCAGCGCCTTCATCACCGCGTTGAACACGCGATAGGCCGGGATCATGCGGGCGCGCACCGGCGCCGGCGGCCGCGGATTGAGCAGCGAGCCATACGGCACCTTGATGCGCACCGGGCGCGCCATGCCCTCGTTGTAGGGAATGTCGGGCGAGGTCAGGACGGATTTCACGCACGAGAGCGCGGCCGACAAGGTCGACGAGTAGGGGCAGTTGAGATTGCGTTTCACCTGTCCGCAGGTGCCTTCGAAGTCGATCTCGACACTGTCGTCGGCGATGGTGACCCGCGCCTTGATCACCAGCGGATCGTCGGTGATGCCGTCGTCGTCGATCGCGTCCTCGCCGTAGAAGGTGCCCTTGGGGGCCTTGGCGATCGCGGCGCGCACGCGGCGCTCGGAATAGTCCTGCATCTCCTTCATCGCGGCTTCGACCTTGTCGGTGCCGTAACGCTCGCACAGCTGCTTTACCCGCAGCACGCCGATCGCATTGGCTGCGAACTGGGCGTTGAAGTCGCCGATGGTGAGATCGGGCACCCGGACGTTGGCGGTGACCAGGCGCTCGAAGGCGCCGCCATTCCAGTCGTTGGCGAAGGAATATTTCGACGGCGGGAAGCGCAGGCCTTCCTGATAGACATCCGAGGCGTGGATGTTCAGGCCCGGCGCGCCACCGCCGAGATCGAGATGGTGCGCGACCGAGGCGCCGAAGCCCACGACCCGGCCGTTCACGAAGATCGGCGTGAAGATGAAGACGTCCGGAATGTGCTGGCCGCCTTCGAACGGGTCGTTGTTGATCAGGAAGTCGCCTTCCTTGAGCGTGTCGGCGGGATAGCGCTTCAGGCAGGCGCGCAAGGTCTCACCGATCGGGCCGAGCTGCATCGGGATCAGCTCGGCCTGCGCCACCGTGTTGCCGTCGCGGTCCATCAGGCCGGCCGAGCCATCGCGCGCCTCGCGCAGGATGGTCGAGTAGGCGGAGCGAATGAGTTTGACGCCCATCTCGCGCGCCGAGGCGATCAGCGCCTGGCTGATCACCGCATAGTCCAGAGGATTGAGCGTCGTCATGGGCTTCTCCACCTCTAGGATCGGCGAAGGATGAGATTGTCGGACTTATCTAGCGTCGCCGTCCAGCCAGGCGGCACCCAGGTCGTCGCGGTATGGCCCTCGATGACGGCCGGCCCCGAGACCTTTTCGGCTTCAGCCGAATAGCGGGCGCACTCCAGCCAGCGATCGCCGTGGAACACCTTGGTCTTCTCCGAGGTGTGCGCCGCCGTCGTCTCGCGATCGAGCCGAGGCGGCGTGCCGATCGGCAGAGTAGCACCCACGCGCAAGGTCACGATTTCGACGGGCCGGTCGAGATTGGCGCCATGCATGAAGGTGCGGTGATGGGCATCGGCGAACAGGCCGGACAGGTACTTTGCATCCAGCGACCCGAGCTTGTCGGCGGGAATTTCCACGCCGACCTCGAAAGCCTGGCCGACGAAGCGCATGTCGAGCGTATGGGTGTATTCGAGTTTGCCCGGCAGTTTCATGTCGGCGAATTGTGCCGCCAGCCGCTGTCGCATCTCGCCAAAAGTCTTGCCGGCTTCCTGCGCGGCCGTCTCGTCGAGTTTCATCTTGCGCGTCACGGCGTCGAATTTGGTGTAGTCGCTGGCGACCAGGCCATAGGCCGAGATCACCCCGGCATTGGGCGGTACGACGATGGTCGAGATGCCGAGCTCCTCGGCGATGCGCGCTGCGTGCAGCGGCCCCGCGCCGCCGAACGGCACCAGCGCGTAGTCACGCGGGTCGCGGCCGCGTTCGGTCGATACGAGCTGGATCGCGCGCACGATATTGGCGTCGGCCAGCTGCAGCGCCGCAGAGGCAGCTTGCTCAACCGAGAGCGAGAAGCGTTGCGCCAGGGGCTCGTAGACCCTTCGCGCCGCGGCGTCGTCGAGCTTCATCTTGCCGCCGAGGAAGGCTTCGGGCCGGATGGTGCCGATCACGACATGCGCATCGGTGGTGGTCGGCTGCTGGCCGCCACGCCCATACGCAGCGGGGCCGGGATCGGCGCCGGCGCTTTGCGGGCCGGCGCGCAGCATGCCGCCATCGTCGACCCAGGCGATCGAGCCGCCACCCGCGCCGACGGAGACGATGTCGAGTACAGGCGTGCGGATCGGCAGGCCGTCGATCTCGCTTTCCGACGCGAGCGAGGGCCGGCCGTCCTGCACCAGACAAACGTCGGTCGACGTGCCACCCATGTCGAAGGTGATGAGATCCTTGAAGCCGGAACGCGCGGCCTGACGCGTGGCGCCGACGACGCCGGCGGCTGGACCGGAATAGAGTGCGGTGATGGCGCTGGTGCGCATCGCCTCGGCGGGCAAGCGGCCGCCATTGCTCTGCATGACGGTGAAGCGGCCCTTGAAGCCTGCGCCCGCGAGCTTGTTCTCGAAGCGATGCAGGTAGCCGTCGATGACCGGCTGCACGTAGGCCGACAGCACCGTCGTGCTGGCGCGCTCGAATTCGCGGAACTCGCGCGCGACCTGATGGCTGCATGTCACCAGCGTTCCGGGCAACGCCTCGGTTATGAGCTCAGCCAGACGCTTCTCATGTGCCGGATTGGCGTAAGCGTTGAGCAGGCACACCGCGACGGCGCGATAACCCCCTGCCTTCAATGCCGGGATCAAGCCCATGCGCACTTCGTTCTCGTCCAGCGCCGTCTGTATCGAACCGTCGGCGTTCAGGCGCTCGGTGACGTCGAAGCAATCCTTGCGGCGCACCGGCGGCGCCGGCTTGGCATAGAAGAGGTCGTAGATGTTGCGCCGGTCGTGGCGCTGCATGAACAGCAGGTCGCGGAAGCCCACGGTGGCGACGAAGGCGACGGCGGCACCCTTGCGTTCGAGCACGGCATTGGTCGCGACCGTCGAGCCGTGGCCGAGATCCTCGATCGCCGAGAGATCGATGCCCGAACTCGTCAGCGCGTCGAAGGCGCCGACATCGGGCGAGCGTGGCGTGCTCGGCACCTTGGTGACGACGATCCGGCCGTCTTCGACCGCGACGAGATCGGTGAAGGTCCCGCCAACTTCAACGCCTACGCGCATGCGTCACTTTCCGGCCAGTCTCGCCTGCAGCTCGGCGATCTGCTTTTTCAGCTCCTCGTTCTCCTCGCGCGCCCTGGCGGCCATCGCCTTGACCGCGTCGAACTCGTCGCGACGCGGAATATCCATGCCGTCGAGAATTCTGGCGATCTGGTCGCGGACGCGGTTCTCGACCTCGTCCTTGACGCCACTCAGCGCACCCATGGCGCCATTGGCCACTTTGGTCAGGTCGTCGATGAACGGATTGCGGGTCTGCATGACTTGTCTCCTGGTGCGGCGAGTATGGGCGGCTGCTACCCTGCCAGCAAGAATTGCGGAGGATTTCGTGAGCCTGGTCAAAGTCGACTCGAGCGAGGGCATTACCACCATAACCATGGCGCGGGCCGATAAGCGCAATGCGCTGAACCAGGCCCTGTGCGACGAGTTGTGCGACGCTTACCGCAAATTCGAGGCCGGCGGCGACAATGTCGCCATCCTGCAGGCCGAGGGGCCGGCCTTCTGCGTCGGTGCCGATCTGAAGGAGGCACCGTCCGCGATGTGGAAGGCGGTGCCGCATGTCAGCCATCACCTGACCAAGCCGGTGATCGCCGCCACTCAGGGCTGGGTGATCGGCGGTGCAATCTGCATGGTCATGACCTGCGATCTGATGGTGTGCGCCGATACCACCAAGTTCATGTACCCGGAGGCCAAGGTCGGCGTGTTCGGCGGCCTGATGCCGGGCATCGTCTCGCGCATGCCGCACAAGGTCGCGATGGAGCTGCTGCTGCTCGGCGAGGAGATCTCGGCCAAGCGCGCCTACGACGTCGGTTTCGTGAACAAGATCGTGCCGCTCGGCGAGGAGCGCAAGGAAGCGCGCCGCATGGCGAGCGTGATCGCCAACTCCGCGCCGCTGGTCATTCGCACGTTGCGTGATTTCGCGAACCAGACGCTGCCGCGCGGCCCGGCCGAGATCTTCGTGCCCGAGCGCTACAAGCTCGAGACGATCGCCAACAGCGAGGACCGCAAGGAAGGCGCTGCCGCCTTCCGCGAGAAGCGCGCGGCGAAGTTCAAAGGTCGATAGGGGGCCGCCGAGGCGCGGCAGGGGAGAGAACGATGGGCAAGCTGCTGCTGGTCGGTTGCGGCAAGATGGGCGGCGCCATGCTCGATGGCTGGCTGTCGCGCGGTCTGTCGGCGGCTGACGTGCTGGTCGCCGAGCCGGTCGACGCGTTGCGGCCCGGCAAGCCCGGTCTGCGTGCGGTGGCCTCGACGTCGCAGGTTGCCGAGACGCCGGAGATCGTCGTGCTCGCCGTGAAGCCTCAAACCATGGACGCCGTGTTGCCTGATCTCAGGCGCTTCGCCGACGCGGGCACGGTGTTCCTGTCGATCGCTGCCGGCAAGACGCTGAAGTACTTCGCGGGCCATCTCGGCGCTGCGGCGAAGGTGGTGCGCGCGATGCCCAACACGCCGGCCGCGGTCCGCCAAGGCATCACCGTGGCCTGCGCGTCGCAGGGCGTGACGGCGGCCCAGAGGAAGCGCTGCCAGGAATTGCTCGAAGCCGTGGGCGAGGCGTTGTGGGTCGAGGACGAAACCCTGATGGATCCGGTCACGGCTTTGTCGGGCAGCGGGCCGGCCTATGTCTTCCTGCTGGTCGAGGCGATGGCCGCGGCTGGCGCCAAGCTCGGGCTCACGCCCGAGATGGCGATGCAGCTTGCGCGCGCCACCGTCGCAGGGAGCGGCGAGTTGCTGAAGCAATCGAGCGAGCCCGCCGCGCAGCTGCGCGTAAACGTCACCAGCCCGGGCGGCACTACGGCCGAGGCACTGAAGGTGCTGATGGCGGCCGACGGCATTCAGCCGGTGTTCGACAAGGCGCTGGCGGCTGCGACGCGGCGCTCGAAGGAACTCGCCGGATGAGCGAGCCGGGCGAAACTTCGATGCGCGACCCGGTCGAAGCCTTCACCGCCCTTGTGGCCGAAAGGGGTTATGCCGGCGTGTCGTTGCGCGACGTGGCTCGGGAGTCCGGTCTTGGGTTCGCCGAGCTTTATCATCGCTACCGCAGCAAGCCGGCACTCGTCTCGGCTTTCATGGCTCGGATCGACGACGAAGTGCTGGCTGGTACGCCGCGCCAGAGCGACCCGGAAGAGACGGCACGCGACCGACTGTTCGACGTCATGATGCGCCGCTACGACGCGCTCAAGCCGCACCGGGCCTACCTGCGCCAACTGCGCCAAGCGACGTCGCGCGATCCGATCCTCGCCCTGTCGTTCGCGCCGGCGATGCGGCGCTCGGCGGCGGCCATGCTCGAGGCGGCCGGCATTTCCAGTGACGGGCTTGCAGGTGCAGTGCAGCAAAGTGGCCTCGTCGCCCTGCATGTGGCGGTTTTGCCGGTCTTTCAGGGTGACGAAACCGCCGACCTGTCCAAGACCATGGCGGCTCTCGACGGCCGCCTGAAGTCTGCCGAAAATATAATGCAAACCATTGAAAAGTATAGGCCTTCCAGCCTATCGGAAGTTCGCCAAACGGTGGCTTCCCGATAAATTGTGCAGTGCACAAATTTGTCCCTTGACTTGCTGCGCCGCATACATACATTTGGCTCCGTTGTGCAACGCAACATTGCGGGCACCTGCAAGTTTCAGCCGACACCAAGTCACTAGGAGACACCCATGACCTTCAACACCGCCGCCTTCAAGAACCCGTTCGCCGACTTCGACTTCACCAAGGTCGCCGGCGAATTCAAGATTCCGACCGTCGACGTCGAGAGCTTCGTCGAGACCGGCCGCAAGAACTTTGCCGCGATGACCACGGCCAGCACCGCTGCCGTCGAGTCGTTCAAGGCGATCGCGCAGCGCCAGGGCGACATGTTCCGCTCGGCCATGGAAGACTTCTCCAAGCACGGCAGCGAAGTCCTCGCCGCCGCGACCATCGAGGAGAAGGCTGCCAAGCAGATCGACTTCGCCAAGAAGAGCTACGAGCTCGCCGTGGCGAACACCAAGGAGCTGGCCGACCTCTACACCAAGGGCCACACCGAGGCTTTCGAGACCCTGAGCGCCCGCGTTGCCGAGCTGACCGAAGAGGTCAAGGCCGCGATCGCCAAGAAGTAAGACCGAACGGCGCATCGCGCCGAACGGCAGAAAGGGGCTGCTCGAAAGGGCGGCCCCTTTCTTTTGTCTGGTAGACTGATGGCATGGAACAGATCAGCTACGCCGATTTCGAGAAGGTCGATATCAGGGTCGGCACCGTGCGCGATGCCCGCCCCCTCGAGGGCGCGCGCAAGCCGGCGCTGCGGCTGGAGATCGATTTCGGTCCCGGGATCGGCGTGAAGAAGTCTTCCGCCCAGATCACCGTGCACTACACGCCCGAGGCGCTGATCGGACGTCAGGTCGCGGCGGTGGTGAATTTTCCGCCGCGGCAGATCGGCAAGTTCATGTCGGAAGTGCTGACGCTCGGCTTCCCCGATGCCGAGGGAGCGGTCGTCCTGATCGCGCCGACGAAGTCCGTGCCGGACGGCGGCAAGCTCTTCTGACGGCCTAGAATACCTTGTGGATCCAACTGTGCGGGTCGGCCGCACGGCAGCGCTGGATGTCGACCAGCGCCTTCTTGAGTTCCTCGGTTCGCAGGCCTGGCCCGCCATTGCCGATGCGGAACTCGCCGTCGGGCGCGCGTACCGTACCGATCGGCGTTACCACCGCGGCAGTGCCGCAGGCGAAGGCCTCGCGCAGCTTGCCGCTCTTGGCGTCGGCCTTCCACTGGTCGAAGGAGTACTTCTCCTCGCGCACCGGGATGGTCCTCGAAGACGAAGAAGATGTTCATGCCGCCAAGCTCCTCGACCCAGCGCCGCTCGACGGCATCGAGGAAGACGACCTGGTCGCAGCCGTGGCGCGTGGCCTCGGCCTGGGCAAGCAGGCTCGCGGCATAATTGCCGCCGCACTTGGCGGCGCCGGTGCCGCCCGGCGCGGCGCGGGTGAATTCCTGGCTGACCCAGAGCGAGACGGCGTCGGCGCCCGACTTGAAGTACGAGCCGACCGACGAGGCGATGACGCTGAACAGGTAGTTCGACGAGGGCTTCACGCCGAGGAAGATCTCGTTGGCGAACATGAAGGGCCGCAGATAGAGGCTGCCGTCGCCGTCCGGAATCCAGTCGCGGTCGATGCTGACCAGCTGGTCGCAGGCCTCGAGGAAGACCTCCTCGGGTAGTCCCGGCATGGCCAGCCGCTCCGCCGACTTGTTGAAACGGCGCGCATTCTCGAGCGGGCGGAACAACGTGACGCTTCCGTCGGCGTTCTTGTAGGCCTTCAACCCCTCGAAAATTTCCTGGGCGTAGTGCAGGACGGCGGCGGCCGGGTCCATCGAGATCGGGCCGCGCGGTTCGATGCGCGCGTCATGCCAGCCCTCGGCGTCGCTGTACTTGATGGTGACCATGTGGTCGCTGAACACCCGGCCGAAGCCCGGATTGGCGAGAAGCTGGGCGCGCTTGTCGGCCGGGACCGGCGACGGGTGCGGATGGCGGACGAATTTCAGGGTCTTGGACATGTCTCTCTCTGATTTGTCGACTTCAATTTGGCAGCCAGTCTAGCACGGACGCTCAGATGGGAATGCGCACGATGACGCGCAGGCCGCCGAGCGACGAGGGGCCGAGCGCGACATCGCCGCCATGGCTGCGGGCCACGTCGCGCGCAATGGTGAGGCCGAGACCGACGCCGCCGGTGTCGACGTTGCGCGATTCGTCGAGCCGATAGAAGGGCCGGAACACGTCCTCGTACTTGTCGGGCGGGATGCCCGGCCCGTCATCGTCGATCGTGATCTGCATCGTGGTGACGCCGCGCTTGGCCTGCAGCTCGGCCCGATGGCCGTAGCGCAGCGCGTTGGACACCAGGTTGGTCAGGCAGCGCTTCATGGCGAGTGGCCGGAGCTCGACATGCATGTCCCCCTCCCAGCCGACCGTGACGTTGGCGTTGTCGCGGCGGGCATTGGCGGCGACATCCTGCAGGATTTCGCCGAGGTCGACCGGCGCGGTTTCCTCGTCGCCCTCGCCGCGGGCGAAGGCGAGATAGCCCTCGATCATGCGTTCCATGTCGGTGACGTCGTCCGACAACTCCTTGGACTCGGGTGTGTCCGGCAGCATGGCCAGCGAGAGCTTCATCCGGGTGAGGGGGGTCCGCAGATCGTGACTGACGCCGGCCAGCATCTCGGTACGCTGCTGGATCGAACGGCGCAGCCTGATCTTCATCGTCTGGAATGCGGCGGCGGCGTTGCGCACTTCGCGCGTGCCGCCGGCGAAGGCGAAGTCGGGTACCTCGCGGCCCTTGCCGAGCGCGTCGGCGGCGACGCCGAGATGTTCGATCGGAACCAGCTCGCGCCGCATGAACCAGATGGCGAGGCCGAACAGCACCAGGGCGAGGCCGACCTGTGCCAGAACGTAGGCGAAGCTCGAGCCGAAAGTGAGGCGCACGTACGGCACGTAGACCGTCATGATGTCGCCGTCGTTGAGCTGGACCTCGATCAGGATCTGGTTGCCGCCGACGTCGTTGTCGATGAAGTAGGGCTTCTTGAGATCGGCATCGAGCGCGCCCTGCACTTCACGGGCGACGATGTCGTAGTGGCCGGGCGGCTTGAAGGGCGGGATGATGCCCTTCCGGAAGCCGACATACATCAGCATGTCCGAGCGCGCGTGTTCGACGATCCACTGCCGCTGCGTGTCGCCGGGAAAGTCGGCGTGGAGCGCTATCAGCACGCGCAGGTCGCGCACCAGGATCAGCGCCAGGCGGTTGGTCACGTTGTCGCCGCGTTGGCTGTAGAACCACCAGGCAGACAGCGCCTGCAGCAGCAGCATCGGCACGACGATGATGATCAGGGCGCGCGCGAACAGCGTCTGGGGCGAGCGGCGGTCGGCCCAGCTCGCGACCCTTTCGAAGAGTTCGGCGAGCTTATTCATCTCGTCGTCTCATTCAGGCGTCGACCAGGCGATAACCCTGGCCTCGCACCGTGCGGAGGTAGCGCGGGAAGCCGGGGTCGGGCTCGATCTTGCGGCGTAGCCGCGTCACCTGCACGTCTATCGCGCGCTCGTTGACGTCGCTGCCGACGCTCTTGCACAGCGCCTCGCGGCTCAGCACCTGACCCAGCCGGCCGGTCAGCGCGCGCAGCAGGGCGATCTCGGCATCGGTCAGCGGCACTCTCTTGCCCTTCTGCGTCAGTTCGCCGAGTTCGAGGTCGAACTGCATGGGGCCGAACGTGACCAGCCGCTCGGCCTGTTGTGTCGGCTCGGGCAGGCGGGCGCGGCGCAGCACGTTCTGAATGCGCAACAGCAGCTCGCGCGGCTCGAACGGCTTGCCGAGATAATCGTCGACGCCCTTCTCGAGGCCGGCGATTCGGTCCTTGGGATCTCCCATCGCCGTCAGCATCAGGATCGGCACGTCATCGGTGCGGCGCAGTTCGCCTGCGAACTCGAGGCCGGTCTGGCCCGGCATCATCACGTCGAGCACGATCAGGTCGAAGTCCAGCCCCTGGAGGCGCTGCCGTGCCTCGCTTGCGCTGCTGGCGGCGGTTACGCGAAATCCGTTGCGCGAGAGGAACGACTTCAGGAGTTCGCGTAGGCGCGTATCGTCATCGACGACCAGGATGTGCGGCTTGTCGGCCCCGGCTTCCATCACCGCGCTTCCGTCATCGCCCGCCGCTGCGCACGCGCTTGTCGACCTCCGCGCGCTCGGCGGGATCGAGCAAGCCGAGCAGCACCTTGCGGAAGCCTTCCACGGCATCGGCGCCGGTCTCACGATAGGCGCGGGCAAAACGCTGGCTCTGCCGGTCGGTCAATTCGCGCTCCAGCTTCTTGCCTTTGTCGGTGAGTTCCAGCCGACGCTCGCGGCGGTCGCGCGGACCGCTCTTCTGCTCGACGTAGCCCTGCTCGATCAGGTCCTTCAGCACCCGGCTGATCGACTGTTTGGTGACCTTCAGGATCGACAGCAGATGGCCGACCGTTTGCCCCGGATGGCGGCCTATGAAGTAGAGCGCACGATGGTGCGCCCGGCCGAGCTGGTATCGCTTGAGCTGCATGTCGGATTCGAAGGTGAAATCGCGATAGGCGTAGAACACGAGCTCTATGCCCTGGCGCAATTCCTCCTCGCGCAGGAACAGCGGATTTGCGGGGGATCTCGTCTCGACCATGCTTGTGGGCGGAAGCTCTTCTGAGGGGACTCTCGAGGGCGCCTTTCGGAGGCCGACTATAGTGCGGGGCCGTTGCCTTGGCACCCTGCCGGACTGGCGCGATCGCGGCCGAATTGCTTCGATATTCCCGTAGCCTGCAAGGAGTTGGCGCTCATGCTCACTGTCCATCATCTCGGCAAGTCGCAATCCGAACGTATCGTCTGGCTGTGCGAGGAACTGGGCCTGCCATATCGGTTGAAGGTCTACGACCGCGACAAGGTCACGAGGCTCGCGCCGCCCGAGTACAAGGCCCTTCATCCGCTCGGCGCGGCACCGGTGATCGACGACAACGGCCTCGTCCTGGCCGAATCCGGGGCGATCGTCGAATACCTCACGGCCAGGTACGGCAAGGGCCGGCTTGTGCTGGCGCCGGACCATCCGGATTACGGTCAGTTCGTCTATTGGCTGCATTTCGCCAACGGCACGCTGCAGCCGGCCACCGGCCGCAACATGATTCTGGGCCGTCTCAACCTGCCCGACGACAATGCCGTGCTGCGCGCCATGAAGGGCAGGCTCGATCTCGCGCTGGGCCTGGTCGAGGCGCGGCTCGGGAAGGCCGACTACCTCGCAGGACGCGACCTGACCACGGCCGACATCATGATCGTATTCACGCTCACGACGATGCGGCTGTTTCTGCCATTCGATCTGAAGCCCTATCCGAACATTCGCGCGTACCTCGCCCGTGTCGGACAGCGCGACGCCTATCGTCGCGCGATGATGAAGGGCGATCCCGACATGACGCCGATGCTCGCTTAAGTCGTTGATTCCTCTCGATTAGGTCAGTGTTCTTGACAAGGTCAGTAATATTGACCTAATTAGTCTGAAGATTACGTTTCAAAGTATTGAAACGACCTATTTGGAATCTTCGGCAAGTGGAGATCGCAATGTCCTTATCGATGGCGGATCGCGACGGCTTCATCTGGTGCGACGGCAAGCTCCTGCCGTGGCGTGAGGTGAAGACCCACGTCCTGACCCACGCGCTGCATTACGGTTCGGCCGTCTTCGAGGGCGAGCGCATCTATGACGGCCGGGTCTTCCGGCTCGCCGCGCACTGCGCGCGTCTGATCAACTCGGCCGGCCTGCTCGGCTACGAACTGCCCTGGACGCGACAGCAGATCGAGGACGCGACACGCGCAGTCGTGAAGGCGAACGGCCTGAGCGAAGGCTATATCCGCCCGATCGCCTGGCGCGGCTCGGAAGTGATGGGTGTGTCGGGGATCGGCACGACGGTGCATCTGGCGATCGCGCCGTGGGCACAGGAGGGCCGGCTGTCGGTGCAGGCCAAGCCCGGCGGCATCCACATGACGATGGCGCGGTACCGGCGGCCGGGGCCGGACGTGGCGCCGGGCCAGGCGAAGGTCGCTGGGCTCTACATCATCTGCGGTATCGAGAAGGACCGTGCGCTGAAGGCCGGCTTCGACGACGCGCTGATGCTCGACTGGCAGGGTCGCCTTGCGGAGTCGACCGGGGCCAACATCTTCCTGGTGATCGGCGGCAAACTGGTTACGCCCAAGCCGGAGAATTTCCTCGACGGCATCACGCGGCGCGCGGTGATGGGCATGGCGAAGAAGCGCGGCTGGTCGGTCGAGGAGCGCGCGGTGTGGCCGCACGAGCTCGACGAGGCGAGCGAGATCTTCCTGTGCGGCACCGCGGCCGAGATCGTGCCGGTCGGTGCGCTGGACGAGCGGCGATTTCAGGTCGGCCCGATCACCCGCACCCTGATGGAAGACTTCAAGGTGCTCGTCCGCCAGCCCGACAGCGAAGGTTTTGGCGAATCTGCGCACTTCGCGGAGGCGCCGGCGAAAGCAGCCTGACGACAAGACTGACGGGCGCGGCGGCTTGACAGCAAGGGGCCGCCCGCAGTTTGCTTCGCATATCCGAGGGGTGTCCTCGCTTCCCGAGAAGCGCGGTCTGAGACAGCCGATTGGCTGAACCCTTTGAACCTGATCCGGGTGATGCCGGCGAAGGAACGGGAGTTGCGCTTGAGCCAATCGAAGATCGTTGTGGTCGGAGCCGGTGTCGCGGGCCTTTGCTGTGCCCTCGAACTGGTCGAGCGTGGCCATGCCGTCGACGTGCTCGAGCGAAGCCAGGCCGTGGGCGAGGGCTGCTCGCGCATGGCGGGCGGCATGCTCGCGCCGTGGTGCGAGCGCGCCACGACCGACGAGACGGTGGCTCGGCTCGGGGCGCCGTCGATCGACTGGTGGATGCGACATTTCCCCGGAACCCTGAGAAACGGCAGCCTGGTCGTCGCGCCGGCGCGCGACACCGCAGAACTGACGCGCTTTGCCGGGCGTACCGACAGCTTCGAATGGTGCGACGACGCGGGCATCGCCGCACTCGAGCCCGATCTCGCGGGCCGCTTCCGCCGCGCGCTGCATTTTCCGCGTGAAGCGCATCTGGAGCCCCGGCGGGCATTGCCGGCCCTTGCCGAGGCGCTGCGACGTAAGGGCGGAACGATTCGCTTCGGTGCCGGGGATCCGGGCGATGCCTTCACCGTCGATTGCCGCGGCCTGGCCGCCCGCGATGTGTTGCCCGATCTCCGTGGCGTGCGGGGCGAGATGGTGGTCGTGCGTTCGCACGAAGTGACGCTGTCACGGCCTGTACGGCTGCTGCATCCGCGCATCCCGCTCTACATCGTGCCGCGCGGCGACGGCCTTTACATGATCGGCGCGACCTCGATCGAGAACGAGGATCGTGGCGGCGTCACGGTGCGCTCGGCAGTCGAGCTGCTGAATGCCGCCTATGCACTGCACCCAGCGCTCGGCGAAGCCGAGATCGTCGAACTCGGCGCCGATTTGCGACCGGCCTTTCCGGATAATCTTCCGGCCGTGCGCCGAGGCCCGAGCGGGCTGCTGATCAACGGACTTTATCGTCATGGCTTCCTGCTGGCGCCGGCGATGGCGCGGCAGGCCGCCGATCTGGTGGAGAAGGACTATGCGGATCTTCGTCAACGGCGATCGGCATGAGATCGCGCCCGCCACCCTGGCATTGGCTCTGAGCACGCTGGGCTACGGCGGCAAGAAGGTGGCGACGGCGGTCAATGGACGCTTCGTGCCTGCGCCGGCGCGCGCCGCCACCGAACTCAAGGACGGCGACCAGGTCGAAATCGTCGCGCCGATGCAGGGAGGTTGACGATGTTCTACGACGTCGATCTTTCCTCCCGGCTGCTGATCGGCACGGCGCGCTATCCCTCGCCCGCCGTGATGGCCGAAGCGGTCAAGGCTTCGGGCGCAGAAGTCGTGACGGTGTCGCTGCGCCGTGAGGCGGGTCCCGAGCGTGCCGGCCAGAGCTTCTGGGCGCTGATCCGCGAACTCGGATTGCGCGTGCTGCCCAACACGGCGGGCTGCCACACCGTGAAGGAAGCCGTTACGACAGCACACATGGCCCGCGAGCTGTTCGATACGGCCTGGATCAAGCTCGAGGTCATCCGGGACGACGAGACCCTTCAGCCCGACGTGTTCGGCCTGGTCGAGGCGGCGCGCGTTCTCGCCGAGGACGGCTTCGAAGTCTTTCCCTACACGACAGAAGATCTCGCCGTCGCCGACCGGCTGGTCGAAGCGGGGTGCCGCGTACTGATGCCGTGGGGCGCGCCGATCGGTTCGGCGCGCGGGCTGAACAACATCTACGGCCTGAAGGCGCTGCGCGCCCACTTCCCCGATATTCCCTTGGTGGTGGATGCCGGACTGGGCGTGCCCTCGCATGCCGCTGCGGCGATGGAATTGGGCTACGACGCGGTTCTGCTCAACACCGCGGTCGCCGAGGCTGGCGATCCGGTGGCGATGGCGCGGGCCTTCGCGCAGGCGGTGCAGGCGGGACGTACGGCATTCGCGGCCCGGCCGCTTGAACCTCGCGATATGGCGGCGCCGTCGACGCCGGTGCTCGGCCGTGCGGCGCTCGGCGATTGAAGGGAGATGGCCGTGATCGACCCGTTTTATCCCGTCGTTCCCGATGCGAGCTGGGTGGCACGATTGGCGCCGGCTGGCGCGAAGTTCATTCAGCTCCGGATCAAGGACAAGTCCGATGCCGAGGTGCGACGGCAGGTGCGGGACGCGCGCGATATTTGCGCGAAGCATGGCGCCGATCTGATCGTGAACGACTACTGGCAGATTGCGATCGACGAGAAGTGCACCTGGGTCCATCTCGGCCAGCAGGACCTCGTCGATGCCGACGTAATGGCGATCCGCCGCGCAGGCCTCAAGCTCGGTGTCAGCACGCACGATCATGCCGAGATGGAGAAGGGTCTCGCCGTCGATCCCGACTACGTGGCCTTGGGCCCGATCTGGCCGACCGCGCTCAAGAAGATGCCCTGGGCGCCACAGGGGCTGGAGCGGATTGGCGAATGGAAGCGGCTGATCCGCGGCAGGCCGCTGGTCGCGATCGGCGGGCTGACGCTGGAGCGCGCGCTGCAATGCCTGAAGGCCGGTGCCGACTCGGCGGCCGTGGTCGGCGACATCGTCAATCACCCCGATCCAGTGGCGCAGGCGAGGGTCTGGATCGCGGCAACTCGCCAGGCCGTCGCATGACGACGCGCTACGCCCGCCAGACGGTGCTGCCGCAGGTCGGAGCGATGGGACAGCAGCGGCTTGCCGCGGCCAGGGTGCTGGTGGTCGGTGCGGGCGGGCTGGGCTGTCCGGCGCTGAGCTATCTCGCGGGCGCCGGGGTCGGCCGGCTCATTGTCGTCGATCACGACGTGGTCGAGGAGACGAACCTGCATCGCCAGCCGCTCTACGGCATGGACGATCTCGGAAAGCTCAAGGCCGAGGTCGCGCGCCGGCGTTTGCTCGCCTTCAATCCGCAGATCGCCATCGATGCCGTGGGCGAGCGTCTGACGCCACAGAATGCCGGCAATCTCGTGGCGCAGGTCGATCTCGTGCTCGATACCGCCGACAGTTTCGCCGTGACCTATATGCTGAGCGATGTCTGCCAGCAGATGGCCAGGCCGCTGGTCAGTGCTTCGGTGATCGGCATGACCGGCTATGCCGGCGCCTTCTGTGGGGCCGGGCCGAGCTATCGTGCGGTGTTTCCAGACGTCTCCGTCGATGGTGGCACCTGTGCCACCGTCGGTGTCCTCGGCACGGCGGTCGCGGTGCTGGGCGGCCTGCAGGCCCATCTCGCGCTCAATCTGCTGCTCGGTCTCGAGCCCAGTGTGCTGGGCCGGGTCATCACCTTCGATGCGCAACGCCTCGCGTTCGGCGGCTTCGCGTTCGCCGGCGCGCCCGAGCCCGAGTCTTTCGTGCCCTTCATTGCACCAGCCGCAGTGACGCCGGATGACATCGTGGTCGATCTGCGCAGCCTGGAAGAGGCGCCGCAATCGCCATTTACCGGTGCGCATCGCGTCGAGATCGAGGGAATCGGCCGCATGTCCGTGCCGGAGCGGGAGCGACGGATCGTTCTGTGCTGCCGCAGCGGGCAGCGCTCGTTGATGGCGGCGGATATCCTGCGCGAGCGCGGCGTGACCAACCTGGCGCTGGTCGCGCTGGGCTAGGCAGCGATTACTTCTTCTCCCAGCGCGCGGCGGCCTTGTCGTCGCCTTCATGGGCGCCGACCCATTTGTCGCCGGCGGGAGTCTCTTCGAGCTTCCAGAACGGCGCCTTGGTCTTCAGCCAATCGACCAGGAACTCGCACGCCTCGAAGGCAGCCTCGCGATGCGGCGAGCCGACGGCCACCAGCACGATGCGATCGCCGGCTTCCATGCGTCCGAAACGGTGCACGATCAGACTGGCTTCGATTGGCCAGCGCCGCTGCGCCTCGGCTTCGATGTCCTCCAGCGCCTTCTCGGTCATGCCGGGATAGTGTTCCAGCGTCAGGGCATCGACGCGGTCGCGGTGATAGTCCTCGCGCACGTGCATCTCGCGCACGAGGCCGACGAACACCGCCAGTCCGCCGATCCGCTTGTTGCCCTTGGTCAGCTGCTCGAGTTCGGCGCCGACGTCGAAGTCCGTCTCCTGGACCCGCACTGTCACGGCACTAGCCTCCGGTGAACGGTGGGAAGAACGCCACTTCGCCGGCGCCCGCCAGCTTGACGTCCATCGTCGCGGTCCGCTTGTCGACGGCGGCGCCGAACGCGGCGCCGGCCGCCAGTGCTTCGGCGTGGCCGGCGCTGCGCTCGCGCAGCCAGGCGACAAGCTCGCCGACCGTGGTCACATTGGCGGGGGGCGTCACGTCTTCTTCCGCGACCCCGACGGTTCGCTTCATCCAGGCGAAGTACTTGATCTTCATTCGGCGCTTCCCGGCGGGGTGTCCTCCGCCATGTGGCGCAGACCGGTACGCAGGTAGTCGTAGCCCGTGATCAAGGTCAGCAGCGCAGCTGCCCAGATCATCCAGAGCCCGACGACGGTCAGGAGATGGTCGGCGGCATCGCCCACCAGCAGCAGCGCGATCGCAACCATCTGCACGCCGGTCTTCCATTTGGCGAGCTGGCTGACCGGCAGGCCGACCCGCAGCTCGGCCAGGAACTCGCGCAGGCCCGACACCAGGATCTCGCGTGCCAGGATGATCAGCGCAGCCAGCACGTGCACGCCGTGCAGCGGTCCGCGATCGACCAGCATCAGCAGGGCGGCGGCGACCAGCAGCTTGTCTGCAATCGGGTCGAGGAAGCGGCCGAAGCGCGAAATCTGGTGGTAGCGGCGCGCGAAATATCCGTCGAACCAGTCGGTCACGCAGGCCGCAACGAATACGATCATCGAGAACCATTGCGCCCAGCCGCGGTCGAGCCAAAAGCACGCGACAACCACCGGAATGGCCGCGATGCGCGACAGTGTCAGGATGTTCGGCAGATTGAGCATCGGCAGGCGCACCTTAGTGTGTCGACGGGGCTTCGGTCACGCCCCCGATGGCGAGCCGCGAAACGGATCTATTGTCCGCCCCGGAAGTGGTCGTGGATCTTCCGGGCCAAGGCGCCGGAAATTCCCGGCACCGACTTGATATCTTCCAGGGTTGCCGCACCCACCGCGCGAGCACTGCCGAAATGATGCAGAAGGGCGCGTTTGCGCGTCGCGCCGATGCCGGGGACCTCGTCGAGCGCCGAGCGCGTGACGTCGGCGGCGCGGCGCGTGCGATGCGTGCCGATGGCGAAGCGATGCGCCTCGTCGCGCAGTCGCTGCAGGAAATAGAGAATGGGATCGCGCGGTTCGAGCGAAAACGGCGGCTTGCCAGGCAGGAAAAAGCGCTCGCGGCCGGCATCCCGGTCGGGCCCCTTGGCGATGCCGACCATCGCAATGTCCTCGAGGCCGAGTTCGGTCAGCACCTGGCGCGCCACCTCGAGCTGCCCCTGCCCCCCGTCGATCAGAACCAGGTCCGGCCAGTGCTCCTCGTCGCGCTCGGGATTTTCCCTGAGCGCGCGGCCGAAACGGCGCGACAGCACCTCGCGCATCATGGCGAAGTCGTCGCCGGCGGCGCCCTCGGTCTTGATGTTGAACTTGCGGTAGCTGTTCTTGATGAAGCCGTCGGGCCCCGCGACGATCATCGCACCGATCGGCGCGTGTCCCTGGATGTGGCTGTTGTCGTAGACCTCGATGCGCTCGGGTGGCGCGTCGAGCTTGAACACGCGCGCCACACCTTCCAGAAGCTGCCGCTGGGTGCCGCGCTCGGCCAGGCGCCGGGCCAGCGCCTCGCGTGCGTTGGTGACCGCCTGGTCGAGCACGTCCTTCAGGTCGCCGCGCTTGGGGTGGCGAATCTCGACCTTGTGGCCGGAAGTGATCGCGAGCGCGCTTTCCAGCAATTCGCTCTCGGCGACCTCATGACTGACCAGCACGAGCTTCGGTGCGGGCCGCGATTCGTAGAACTGGCCGACGAAGGCCGACAGGACAGCGCCTTCGTCGAGTTCGCGCGCGTGGCTCGGAAAATAGGCGCGATTGCCGAGATTCTGTCCGGCACGCAGAAAGAACACCTGCACGCAGACCTGGCCGCCTTCGGCATGGGCGGCGAAAATGTCGGCTTCGTCGATCGAGTCGAGGCTGATCGACTGGTGCGACTGGATATGGGCCAGCGCGCGGATGCGGTCGCGCAGTACGGCGGCCTGCTCGAACTGCAGCTCGCCGGACGCCTTCTCCATGCGTTCGCTCAGCGCCTGCTGGACTTCGCGATTCTTGCCGCCGAGGAAGGCGCGCACTTCGTCCACGATCGTGTCGTACTCGGGCTTGTCGATGCGGCCGACGCAGGGCGCAGTGCAGCGCTTGATCTGGTACTGCAGGCAGGGCCGCGTGCGCGTGACGAACACGCCATCGGAACACGAGCGCAGCGGGAAGGCGCGCTGCAGGGCATAGAGGGTGCGATTTACCGCAGTTGCCGAGGCGAAGGGGCCGAAATATTCGTTGCCGGCCTCGCGCGTGCCGCGGTGCTTGGCGAGCTGTGGCCAGTCGGTGTCGCGACGGATCACGATGTAGGGGAACGACTTGTCGTCGCGCAGCAGCACGTTGAAGCGCGGCCGGAAGCGCTTGATCAGGTTGTTCTCGAGCAGCAGGGCCTCAGCCTCGCTGTCGGTGACGACGAACTCCATGCTGCGCGTATTCGAGACCATGCGCATCAGGCGTGCTTCGAGGCGCGTCGGCTGGGTGTAGGCGGTAACCCGGCTGCGCAGGGAGCGCGCCTTGCCGACGTAGAGCACCTCGCCGTCGGCGGCGATCATGCGGTAGACGCCGGGCTTGCGGGGCAGGGTGTGCACGAATTCGGCGATCACCCGCATGCCCTCGGCGAGCGAGCCCTCGCTGGGCTGGGCCTCCTCACCGGTGGAGGGTTCAGGGGTGTTCTCGTCGATCACGGTATGTGGGGAAGTCTGTGAAAAAGCCGGTGCCGTCTCCGGTGGACTACCGAAGTCATGCGATTGACTTAATGTAGGCAGGGTGGCAGCCGGCCGCTACCGGGAACCTAATCCTTTGTCAGGACTTGGTTATTTCGAATGGATCGAATTCGCATGTAATCAGCGCGCCGGCAGACGTTCTTCTTTTGGCCCGATCGTCTGCCGCGCTTCGATTTGTGGATAACTCGGACGCCTAAAGCACCGAGAGCATTCGGCCGACCAGCGGATGGCGCACGACATCCTTGTCGCCCAGGCGAACGACCGAAACGTCCTCGAAACCTTCCAGCCTCTGGGCGATGGCCGCAAGTCCCGACATTTCCGGCAACAGATCCGTCTGGTCGGGGTCGCCGGTGATCACCATGGTCGAGTGCCAGCCCAGCCGGGTCAGCAGCATCTTGAGCTGGCCGTAGGTGCAGTTCTGCGCCTCGTCAATCAGCACGAAGCTGTTGTTCAGGGTGCGGCCGCGCATGAACGCCACCGGCGCGATCTCGATCGTGCCGTCGTCGAGGTGCTGCTTCAGGCGCTTGGCGCCCATGCGGTCGTTCAGGGCGTCCCACAAGGGGCGCAGATAGGGATCGAGCTTCTCGCGCATGTCGCCCGGCAGAAAGCCGAGATTCTCGCCGGCCTCGACGGCAGGGCGCGACAGGATGATCCGCGAGATGGTGCCGGCTTCGAGTGCTTCGACGGCGGCGGAGATGGCGAGGTAGGTCTTGCCGGTGCCGGCGGGGCCGACGGCGACGGTGAGCGGGCGGGATTCGATGGCCTCCATCAGGAGGCGCTGGTTGTCTGAGCGCGGACGTATTTTTCGGATGTAGCTTTGATCTCGGTCGTTGGCCGGAGTGTGGTCGAAGATGTTGTGGACGCGGGCGCTATCGATGGCGTGAAGCTTTGCACGGCGAGCGGCGCGTTTTGCCATTGGCTAACTCCGGAGGGTGCTTGAGAAAACAAAAACGCCCCCGCAAGCGGAGGCGTCGACGATCAGTAGAGCGGAGGGTGCGGCGTGGAGGGCACGCGATGGAGGGCCCATCGGTGATCCAGGTTCCGTCGGGGCGCAAGGTCCGCGGACGGATAAGCAACCTCCTTCTGCTGACTAGGTGAAGCCTACTCCCATCCAGCCCGACCGGCCACAGGATTTAGCGGGTGCAACCGAAAATTAACGCTGTTGCTGGTAGGCCAGCCGCCCGGCCACGTAAGTCGCCCGGACGGCCCGGTCGTCGCCCAGCGTCATCTGGATGAAGAGCTGCTCGGCAAGGTCCCGCGCCTGCTCCATGCGATAGGCGATGAGCGGAGTCGACTTCATGTCGAGGACCGCGAGATCGGCTTCCATGCCCGGTGCCAGGCTGCCGATGCGGTCGTCGAGATACATCGCGTGCGCACCGCCGCGCGTCGCGAGATAGAGCGCGTGAGGGGCCGACAGCGTCTGCTGGTGCTGCAGCGCCGCCTTGTAGCCTTCGCCCATCGTG
Organism: Reyranella sp.; assembly: GCA_044225265.1. Lineage (GTDB taxonomy): Bacteria > Pseudomonadota > Alphaproteobacteria > Reyranellales > Reyranellaceae > Reyranella. The sequence continues at coordinate 11,159 of JBGAIW010000029.1, read as the reverse complement.
GCGAGGATCGAGAACGAGGTGCCGGCGCCGATATCGGTGCCGATGCCAACGCGGACCGGCCGGCGTGGATCCAGAGCGCGCGCCAGGTTGAACGCACCGCTGCCGAGAAAGAGATTCGACGTCGGGCAGTGCGAGATCGCCGAGCCGCTGTCGTGCATGCGCTGCAGCTCGCTCTCTTCCAGCCAGATACCGTGACCGAAGACTGCGCGTGGACCGACCAGTCCGTGATGATCGTAGATGTCCAGGTAGTTGCGACGATCGGGAAACAGCTCCTTCATCCACGCGACTTCGCGCTTGTTCTCCGAGATGTGCGTCTGCATCAGGCAGTCCGGATGCGCGCGCCACAAAGCGCCTGCAGCCTCGAGCTGCTCGGGCGTCGAGCTGCCGGCGAAGCGCGGCGTGACGGCGTAGAGGAGTCGTCCGCGGCCATGCCACTTGGCGATCAGCGCCGCCGACTGGTCATGGCCGGTCTGAGCGGTGTCGCGCAGCGCCTCGGGCGCATTGCGATCCATCATCACCTTGCCCGCGGCAATGCGCAGGCCGATGCGCTCGGCTTCCTCGAACAGCGCATCGACCGAGTGCGGATGCACGGTGCAGTAGACGCAGCTCGTGGTGACGCCGTTGCGCAGGCACTCTTGCAGGAAGACTCGCGCGGCGTCGCGGGCGAATTCGAGATCGGCGAATTTCAACTCAGTCGGGAAGGTGTAGCGCTCGAGCCAGTCGAGCAGCTGGCCGCCCGGCGAGGCGATCATCGGCGTCTGCGGGAAATGGACGTGCGTGTCCACGAATCCCGCGGTGATCAGGCTGTCCGGACCGTAATCCTCGACGGCGGTGCCCGGCGGCAAGGTGGCAAGGACGTCCCGGGCGGGTCCTGCGCGCAGGATCCGTCCGTCCTCGATCGCGATCGCCGCGTCGGGCCAATGCACCATCGTGCGCTCGAGTCCGTCGCGGAAGGGATCGCCGGTGAAGGTGATCGCCGGCCCGCGCAGTACGATCGGCGTTCCGGGCAAGCCTTACGGCCTTTCGCCGCGAATCAGCCGCGGCAGGTCGCCGACCAGGCCCATGGCATGACGCACGAAGAAGCGACGCAGTGACGGAACACGATTGACGGCGGCGAGGCCCACGTCGCGCGCCAGCCGAAGGGGCCCAATGTCATTGGAGAACAGCCGGTTCAGCAGGTCGGTCGCGGCGACCATCGTGAAATTGTCGGCGCGGCGCCACTGTGCGTAGCGTTCCAGCGTGTCAGCGGCGCCGATATCGAGGCCCAGGCGCTTGGCGTCGATCAACACCTCGACGAGCGCCGCGATGTCACGGACCCCGAGATTGTAGCCTTGGCCGGCGATCGGGTGGATGCCGTGCGCGGCATCGCCGACCAGCACGAGCCTTTGCTCGATGTAGCGCTCGGCATGAACCAGGCTGAGGGGATAGGACCAGCGCGGTCCGATCGGATGCACGGCGCCCAGGTGATCGCCGAAGCGGCGTGCGAACTCCGTCTGGAAGCGCGGCGCATCGAGTTCGAGCAGGCGTCGCGCCAGTCCCGTGCGCTCGCTCCACACGATCGAGGAACGGTGGCTGCCGTCCGGGCCGTCGCGCATCGGCAGGATGGCAAAGGGGCCGGCCGGCAGAAATTTCTCCTGCGCGACGCCACGGTGCGGCTGTTCGTGCTGGGCAACCAGCACGATCGCAGTCTGGCGATACGACCAGCTCCGGGCGCCGATGCCGGCTTCCTCGCGCATCGAACCCTGGCGGCCCTCAGCCGATGCCACCAGGCGCGCGTCGAGGCCTCGTCCGCTCCTGAGGGTGATGTGCGCGCGATGCAGGTCGCGTGTCGTTTCGATGACCTCATCCGGTGCAACCAGTTCAACCGATGGGCAAGCCGCGAGCCGCCGCAGCAACGCGGTGCGCAGATGGCGGTTCTCGACGATCCAGCCCATCGGTGCGGCGTCTTCGCCGGCAGCGACGGCCTCACGGTGATCGAAATGCAGGTGCAGTTTGCTGGCGCGGCCGTCGTGGCCGGCGTCGGAGATATGGATGTCGAGAATCGGTTCGGCATGGGGGTCGACTTCGTCCCAGGCCCGCAGCGCCTCGAACATGCGCTTGCTGGTGTAGGAAAGCGCGGTCGTGCGTCCGTCGAACGCCGGCTCCGTGAGCTGCGTGAGCGGAACGCGGTCGATCACAGCGGTGCGCAGTCCCGCTTCGCCAGCGGCTAGCGCCAGCAGGCTGCCATTCAGGCCCGCACCGACGACGGCGAGATCGAAAACCCGGCTGTCCATGCGAGAATACATGGCAGCCGCTGGGCCTTGCGGCAACAGGGCCGCAAGGCCGCAGGGACCCAGCCTGGAACGCTCTCGAGACTGCGAACTAGAACGTCTTTGAGATTGAGAAGATGACGCGGCTTGCGCAGTTCTGTGTGCCGCCGCAGTCCTGGACGGCGATGTCGGTGCCGGTATAGGCGGCGGTGAGATCGAAGCCGTAGACGGTAGCGGTCAGGCCGACCTGCCAGTCCCAGTAGTTGTTGTTGGGAATGCCGTAGTTGAGGTTTCGCTCGACGTACTGGGTTCCGATGGTGCCGAACAGCTTGAAGGAGACGTTGTCGTTGACCTTGATGAAGGACAGCGGCACGGCGAGCTGCGCCCACTTGTACCAGGCGTTTCCGGAGTTGGCGAAGAAGTTGGGGCTGTAGCGCAGCGCGCCGCTCACCTGCACGACGTCGAAGTCGTAGCCGACGACGAGGCCGAACTCGTTGAAGTCGTAGAACAGGTCGGGGTTGGAGCCCGGGTAGGAATAGCGGATGTAGCCGAGGTCGAAGGTGAGCTTGTTCTGCAGCGCCTTGGCGCGGAAGCCGGCAAGCACGTCGATCTCGGCGGCGGTGCCGGTGGTGGGTCCGAAGTTGACGTTGGAGGCCCAGAATCCACCATAGGCGCTGACGGGGGTCTGCTCGCCGGTGAAGGACGGGGTCTCGTAGGTGAAGGTGGGCTGGAAGGCGAAGCTGCGCTGGGTTTGCGAGATGCCGCGGTAGGAATAGTCGGACGCGATGGTCATGCCGGCCGAGAAGGTGCCGCCGAACGGACCCTTCCACGTCTCCTTCTCCTCCGCACTCGCCATGGTTGCTGCACATAGAGTGAGCACGCCAGCACAGAAAGTGGCAATTTTGTTGAGCATTGCGCTGATCCCCGCGGGTTTTTCGTGATTTGCGGAAGGAGTGCAGCAAGACCTATGCCGCCAAAAAAACATCTGCATTGAGGGAATTGGCACGCACCTTGCTGGCCTGCGGGAAGAAGGGCGTAACCGCCTGGTGAGGGGAGATGCACAGATGAAAATGGTGATGGCGATCTTCAAGCCGTTCAAGCTCGACGACGTGCGCGATGCACTGACGTCGCTCGGCATACAGGGCTTGACGGTGACCGAAGTGAAGGGTTTCGGGCGCCAGAAGGGCCAGACCGAGATCTATCGCGGTGCCGAGTACGCCGTGAGTTTCCTGCCGAAGATAAAGATCGAGGTCGTGATCGACGATGCGCTGGTCGAGCGCGCGGTCGAGACGATCCGCAAGGCTGCCGGCACCGACAAGATCGGCGACGGCAAGATCTTCGTCTACCCGATCGAGCAGGCGATCCGCATCCGCACCGGCGAGTCCGGCGTCGAGGCGCTCTAGGCCACCCGAATCAACCAGCAAAAACCCGAGGGAAAAACGATGCTACGCAACTTCCGCATGTTGGTGACCGGCCTTGGGGCGGCCGGCGCCGTTCTCCTGCCGGTCATGGCGATGGCTGCCGACGAGAAACCCAAGCTCGACACCGGCGACACCGCCTGGATGCTGACGTCGACCGCGCTGGTCCTGATGATGACCATCCCAGGTCTCGCGCTGTTCTATGGCGGCATGGTTCGCAAGAAGAACGTGCTGGCCACGGTCATGCAGAGCTTTGCGATCACCTGCCTGGTCACGGTGCTGTGGATGGTCCTGACCTACAGCCTGGCCTTCACCTCGGGCAGCACGATCATCGGCGGACTGAGCCGCATCTTCCTCAAGGGCATGGCGCTCGACTCCGTGCATGAGCTCGCCAAGACCATTCCGGAGTCGGTCTACATGACCTTCCAGATGACCTTCGCGATCATCACGCCGGCCCTGATCGCCGGTGCCTTCGCCGAACGCATGAAGTTCTCGGCGATGATGTGGTTCATGGGGCTGTGGGCGATCTTCGTCTACGCGCCGATCGCCCACTGGGTGTGGGGCGGCGGCTTCCTCGGCGACTGGGGCGTGCTCGACTATGCCGGCGGCACCGTCGTGCACATCAACGCCGGCGTCGCCGGCCTCGTCTGTGCGCTGGTCATGGGCAAGCGCAAGGGCTTCGGAGCGGACAACATGGCGCCGCACAATCTGGTCTACAGCGTGATCGGCGCTTCGCTGCTGTGGGTCGGCTGGTTTGGCTTCAACGCCGGCTCGGCCGGCGGCGCCAGCGTCAACGCCGGCATGGCGATGGTGGTGACCCAGGTCGCCACGGCCGCCGCAGCGATGGGCTGGATGTTTGCCGAGTGGATCGCGCGCGGCAAGCCGAGCGTGCTCGGTATCGTGTCGGGTGCTGTCGCCGGCCTGGTCGCGATCACCCCGGCCTCGGGCTTCGTCAATCCGGTGGGTGCGCTGGTCATCGGTGCGGTCGCCGGCGTGGTCTGTTTCTGGGGCGCCACCAGCCTCAAGAAGGCGATGGGCTACGACGATTCGCTCGACGCGTTCGGCGTGCACGGCATCGGCGGCTTCGTCGGCGCCATCCTGACCGGCGTGTTCGCCATCGAGGCGATCGGCGGCGATGGCAAGAAAGGCCTGATCGACGGCAATGCCGGCCAGGTCCTGACCCAGCTCTGGGGCAGCCTGGTCACCATTGCCTGGTGCGCCATCGCGACCTTCATCATCCTCAAGATCGTCGACGCCATGATCGGCCTGCGCGTCACGACCGAAGAGGAAGTCGAGGGTCTCGACATCAATCTTCACGGCGAGACGGTGCACTAGCACCGTCCCGTCCTCCCATCCCGAACCGGAGCTCCTCCCGCCGGTTCTTCGACTGCCGAACCGTGTCGCGGCAGTCGCTCCTAGGCCCGACGTCGCATCGTCGGGCCTTTTTTCTCGGAAGGTGGTATCGCTGGGCCACTGGACGTTTGACGCCATCGGCGGCAAAAGCCAGTGTTGTACGGAGCGACGCGTCTGGAGGCAGGGATGAAGCTGGTGTCCGCCATTATCAAGCCATTCAAGCTCGACGAGGTCCGCGATGCGCTGACCGGAGTCGGCGTTTCCGGCCTGACCGTCAGCGAGGTCAAGGGTTTCGGCCGCCAGAAGGGCCAGACCGAGATCTATCGCGGCGCCGAATATCTCGTGAGCTTCCTGCCCAAGGTAAAGATCGAGATCGTGGTCGATGACGCCCAGGTCGAGCGTGCCGTCGAGGCGATCCAGAAGGCCGCCCACACCGGCAAGATCGGCGACGGCAAGATCTTCGTGACGCCGGTCGAGCAGGCCGTGCGCATCCGCACCGGCGAATCCGGCTCGAACGCGCTCTAGCCTGTCGGGTCGCCGCGACCCGATCATCCTCGGTATTTTGAACGGGCCCCGATGAGGGGCCCGTTTTCCTGCGCGGCCACAGCTTCGCCTGTGGACGACGTTGCTGATTAGCCCCCGGAAATCCGGTAAATATTTTACAAGTTGGCCGGAGACAAAGGCCCAAGCGGGGGGATTTTCATGGTGAACACGGTACGGCGTGTGACGGCCCTGGCGGCTGCGTTTGGCTTTGTCGCGGCTCCGGCTCTGGCAGCCGACAAGCCCACCATCGATACCGGCGATACCGCCTGGCTGCTGGTCGCCACGGCGCTGGTGCTGATGATGAATATCCCCGGTCTGGCGCTCTTCTACTGCGGCATGGTGCGCAAGAAGAACGTGCTGGCCACCGGCATCCAGGCATTCGCGGTCGCGGCCCTTGTTACCCTCTTGTGGTTTGCCTTCGGCTACTCGCTCGCCTTCACCGACGGCGGCGCGCTGAACGGAATGATCGGCTCGCTGTCGCGAACCTTCGGCGCGGGCCTGCAGGGCAACGTTCACGAGCTCGCCAAGACCGTGCCCGAGAACGTCTTCATGATGTATCAGGCGACTTTCGCCATCATCACGCCGGCGATCATCGCCGGCGCCTTCGCCGAGCGCATGAAGTTCTCGGCGATGATGTGGTTCATGGCGCTGTGGCTGCTGCTGGTCTACGTGCCGGTGGCACACTGGGTGTGGGGCGGCGGCTTCCTCGGCGCCGCCGGCGTGCTCGATTTCGCGGGCGGCCTGGTGGTTCATCTCAACGCCGGCATCGCGGGTCTCGTCTGCGCGCTCGTGCTCGGGCCGCGTCAGGGTTACGGCCACGAATACATGGCGCCGCACAATCTGGTGCTGACCCTGATCGGCACGTCGCTGCTTTGGGTCGGCTGGTTCGGCTTCAACGCCGGTTCGGCGCTGGCGTCGGGCGAGCTTGCAGGCTCGGCAATGCTCAACACCCATGTCTCGGCCGCGGTCGCGGCCCTCGTCTGGATGTCGATCGAATGGTCGGCGCGCGGCAAGCCGTCGGTGCTCGGCATCCTGTCCGGCGCGGTCGCGGGCCTCGGCACGATCACGCCGGCCGCGGGTTATGTCGAGCCATGGGCGGCCATGGTGATCGGCCTGCTGGCGGGCGCTGTCTGCTACTGGGCCTCGGTCGTGCTCAAGACCAAGCTCGGCTACGACGATTCGCTCGACGTGTTCGGCGTGCACGGCGTCGGCGGCATTTTGGGCTCGCTGCTGGTCGGCGTGTTCGCGACCAAGGTGATCAACGACGTCGCCAAGGGCGGCCCGGTCGGTCTGGTCGACGGTCGCGGCGGGCAAATCCTGACCCAGCTCTACGGGGTGGTCGCAATCGGCCTGTTCTGCTTCGTCGTCACCTGGGCAATTCTCAAGGTGCTCGACCTGATGATCGGGCTGCGGGTAACCCGGGACGAGGAAACCGAGGGCCTGGATACGGCGCTGCATGGCGAGCGGGTGCAGTAGCCCCAACCCATGGTGGCTTAAAATCTCAAGAACACGGCCTATTGCATTGTTGTAAAAGGCTAATTTGTTTCATACAATGCGCCAGTAATCGTGCCGGCAGGCCTCTTCCTGCCGGCATCGACGTGTTGCCCGGCCGCTGCCCCCTCGAGGCGTCGGCCCATTGGATGGTCGTTGATGTTCAATCCGCGTCTGACCGAGACGTTGACCGACTTTCCGTTCGCGCGGTTGAACACCCTGTTGGCGCCGATAGCGCCGCCGGCGCACCTGTCGCTGATCAATATGTCGGTTGGCGAACCCCAAGGCGCGATGCCTGCTTTCGCGCGCCAGATCGTCATGGACGAAGTCGACGGCTGGAACCGCTATCCGCCGAACCAGGGCCTGCCCGAACTGAACCAGGCGATCTGCGACTGGCTGACCCGTCGCTACAAGCTGCCGGCGGGCCTGCTCGACCCGACCCGCCATGTCCATCCGACGGCCGGCAGCAAGGAAGGCGTCTACATCATCTCGAGCGTGGCCACGCCGCAACTGAAGGCAGGTGCCAAGCCGATCGTGGCGCTGCCCAACCCGTTCTATCAGGCCTATCTCGGCGGCGCGGTGATGTCCGGCGCCGAGCCGCTGCTGGTCAATGCGCCGCAATCCAATGGCTTCCTGCCCGACTTCGAAAGCCTCGACGAGGCGACGTGGAAGCGAATCAGCGTCGTCTATCTCTGCTCGCCGGCCAATCCGCAGGGTGCCATCGCCTCGATCGACTACCTGCAGAGACTGCTGCGTCTTTGCCGCAAGCACGACGCGGTGCTGGCGGTCGACGAGTGCTACGCGGAGATCTATACCGACGCCCCGCCGCCGGGCGCACTGCAAGCGGCGCTGGCGATGGACGATACGGGCGGGCAGGATCCGTTCCGCAACCTCACGGTCTTCCACTCGCTCAGCAAGCGCTCGAACGCAGCCGGTCTGCGCTCGGGCTTCGTCGCCGGTGACCCCAAGCTGGTCGCAATGGTGCTGCGCTGGCGGACTTATGGCGGGCCGCAGATTCCGATCGCCGTCCAGAAAGCATCGGTCGCGCTGTGGAACGAGGAAACCCATCCGATCCAGACGCGCGACTGGTATCGCCGGAACTTCAAGGTCGCCGAGCAGATCCTGCACAATCGCTTCGGCTACTACACGCCGGGTGGCGGCTTCTTCCTGTGGCTCGACGTCGGCAACGGCGAGGAAGCCACGCGCAAACTCTGGCGCGACGCGCACGTGAAGGTGCTGCCCGGCGCCTATGCCTGCCGCGAAACCGGTGGCGTGAACACAGCCGAGCGCTACATCCGCGTGGCGTTGGTTCACGACGAGAAAACCACGCGCGAGGGGCTGCAGCGCCTCGCGCAGGTCCTGTGAGGCTGACATGGCGATGATCGGCGCCGCCTCCGTCGCTCCACGCAAGACCGCGATCCTTCCCGAAGGCGGGCGCGACTTCCTGCGCCGCCGCATGATGGAGCTGGTGGGCCTGGCGCTGGCGGCTGGCGGTGTGGCGTTGCTGATGTCGGTCTTCACTTTCAGCAACGCCGATCCATCGCTCAATCACGCCACCGGCAATTCGCCGGCCAATCTGCTCGGCCTGCCTGGCGCCTATGTGTCGGATCTGTTGCTGCAGACCTTCGGACTCGCGATCGTGCTCGTGCCGGTGGCATTCATCACCTGGGGCGTGCGCATGGTGCGCACCCACCATCTCGGCTTCTTCGGCTTGCGTCTGTCGCTGCTGCTGCTCGCGCTGTTGATGATGAGCGTGGGCTGTGTCGGGCTGGGCGATGTCGGCGGTGCCGCCACTCATGCCGGCGCGGGTGGCCTGGTCGGCCTCGCCCTGGTCAGCCGTTTTCGCGAACTGGTGCTGACCCATTCGAGCGGCGGCGGTCTGCCACTGATCGAGCCGGCCTGTGCTGCCCTCGCCTTCATCGCCATGGCGCCGGCGCTCGGCATGAACCGCACCGACCTGCCGCTGATCTTCCGCATCCTGCGCGCGCCGTTCGTGTGGGCCATGTGGCTGGTGAGCGCGGGCGTCGGCCTGTGGCGCGGCAAGCCGCAGTACGCCGACGAGGACGCCGAACCGCCCAGCCCGTCGATCGGCTACGCCGAGATCCCGGGCGAGATCGACGCCAGCCAGTACGATCCGGCGCGCTTCACGCAGCCGGTCGAACCGATCCCGGAGGAAGGCGTCTCCCTACCGCCGCGCGAGTCGCTGATGGTCGACGCGCCCTTTGCGCCGATCGAGCGCGCGGCGCCGGAAATTCCCGATGCGCCGGTCGCGCTCAATCCCATGCCTGCCCAGCCCGTGCTCGACGAGGCCGCGCCTGCCGCGCCCGAATCGATCAAGGAACGCACGCTGTTCGATCGCCTCGCAGGCCTGCGCATCGAGCCCATCCTGGGCCGCCTGCGCCCCGCGGCGCCTTCTCCCGCGCCGGCCGCGACGCCCGTGCAGGAGCCAGCCGCTGCGCCCGTCGTCGAGCCGCCGCAGGAGATCGACGAGTCGGCCGACCTGGCGGAACGCTTGGACGAGGCTGCCGAGGAAGAGGCGGCGGACGACGAGAATCCGTTCACACCCGATGCGCTCGAGGCCGATCAGCCGGCCCAATCGGCGTCGGCCGTCGCACCCGCCGTCAAGATCGTGCCGCGCAAGTCCGCGGCGGCGCAGGGCAAGCGCGCCGCCAAGGCAGGCCAGCGCGAACTCGATCTCGGCGTCGGCGAATACCTGCTGCCGCCGCTCGACCTGCTGTCGCTGCCCTCGCGAGTGCAGACCGAGACCAAGATCGACGAGGCGGCGCTCGAACAGAACGCCCGCCTGCTCGAGACCGTGCTCGACGATTTCGGCGTGAAGGGCCAGATCGTGAAAGTGCGGCCCGGCCCGGTCGTCACGCTCTACGAACTCGAGCCTGCTCCCGGGACCAAGGCCAGCCGCGTGATCGGCCTGGCCGACGACATCGCCCGGTCGATGAGCGCCGTCTCGGCGCGCGTGGCGACGGTGCCCGGCCGAAACGTCATCGGCATCGAGCTGCCCAATGCCAAGCGCGAGACGGTGTTCCTGCGCGAATTGCTCTCGACCAAGCACTACGAGGACAGCCGCCTCGGCCTGCCGCTGGCGCTGGGCAAGGACATCGGCGGCGATCCGGTTATCGCCGATCTGGCGCGCATGCCCCATCTGCTGATCGGCGGCACCACCGGCTCGGGCAAGTCGGTGGCGGTCAACACCATGATCCTGTCGCTGCTCTACAGGCTGGCGCCGGATCGCTGCCGCTTCATCATGATCGATCCCAAGATGCTGGAGCTCAGCGTCTATCAGGACATCCCGCATCTGCTGACGCCTGTCGTCACCGAGCCGCGCAAGGCGATCGTCGCCCTGAAATGGGTGGTGCGCGAAATGGAGGACCGCTATCGCGCGATGAGCGCCCAGGGCGTGCGCAATATCGCGGGCTACAACGACAAGCTTGCCGAGGCGCGCAAGAAGGGCGTGCCGCTCACCCGCAAGATCCAGACCGGCATCGATCCCGAGACCCGCCGGCCGATCTTCGAGGAAGAGGAGATCGACACCAATCCGCTGCCCTTCATCGTGGTCATCATCGACGAGATGGCCGACCTGATGCTGGTCGCGGGCAAGGAGATCGAGGCGGCGGTCCAGCGTCTCGCGCAGATGGCGCGTGCCGCCGGTATCCACGTCATCATGGCGACGCAGCGCCCGTCGGTCGACGTCATCACCGGCACGATCAAGGCCAACTTCCCGACCCGCATCAGCTTCCAGGTCACCTCGCGCATCGACAGCCGCACGATCCTCGGTGAACAGGGCGCCGAGCAGCTGCTGGGCCAGGGCGACATGCTCTACATGGCCGGCGGCTCCGGCGGCCGGCTGACGCGCCTGCACGGTCCGTTCGTGGCCGACGAGGAGGTCGCCGCGGTGGCCAAGTTCCTGCGCGAGCAGGGCAGCCCGCAGTACCTCGACGAAGTCACCGCCGGCGCCGACGACGAGGCCGACGAGGGCCAGGGCGGCCTCGCCTTCGGCGACGAGAACGGCGCCGGCGACGGCGGCCTCTACGACAAGGCCGTGGCCGTGGTCACCCGCGACGGCAAGGCCTCGACCAGCTACATCCAG
>JBGAIW010000167.1:0-6048 GCA_044225265.1 Reyranella sp. | reverse complement strand
ACCCTCTACTCGCTGCCGCTCGGGGCCTTCATGCTGATGATGGCCGGAGTTGCCGTCGAGAACATCGCGGGCTGGGCCTGGCGCCGCTGGTCATCCGTGCCAATGCGACGCCGCCAGGGCGGACTGTAATCAGGCTGAGTCCGCACGCGGCTCCGCCTGATTGCATTGGCATGAAGCAGTGAAACTGGTTTCGGCCGGCACCAAGAGTCCAGCTGATTCCCGCCCAACTCATGATGCTCCAGGCCGCCCGGAGCGCCAGACCGAGATCGGCGCACGTCACCCCGGATCGGCGGCGATGGCGTCGAGGAACGGCCCGATCATCAGCGCGGCGAACGGCAGCACTCTCTCGGGGTCGGTGGCCTTGTAGTGGTTCTCGGCGTCGAGCAGGTTCATCGTGCCGAGAACGCGGCCGCCATAGGTCACCGGGATGTTCATGGCGGAGTCGCAGCCCAGCGACTTGATGAGGGCATGGTCGAAGAACGCCCATTCGATGTCCTTGGCGTTGTAGCCGACCCACGACTGGCCCTTGTCGATGATCTCGATCCGCCATGCCGTCTGCTCGATCGCCTTGTAGCCGCCGACCGGATACTCCTTCGGCATGTTGGTATAGATGCGCTTCACCCGCTTCTTGTTGGGCGCGACGTACAGCAGAGTGAAGAGCTTGTGGCCGACGGTCGCCTTGAGGCCGGCGTCCAGCGCCTTGAAGAAGGTCGGCGTGTCGGAAGTGCGGAGCGCGGCTACGCAGGAGTCGAACGGCGTCATTTCAGTTCTCCTTTGGGGGCGGCCGGGATGCGCTCCGGAAACAGTCCGGACGGCTTGAGCCGCAGCACGAGGATGAGGGTCAGCGCGATCAGCAGTTCCTTCGTGGCGGCCTTCTGTACCGCCGTCAGGCCGGGCAGCAGCACGACGACGAAACGCGCCGATTCGAGCAGGGTCATCAGCAGGTAGGCGCCGATCAGCGAGCCGGTCGGGTTGCCGGTGCCGCCCGAGGCGACCGCGAGGAAGATGTAGATCGTGATCAGCGGCAGGAAGAGATCGGGCGCGATGTAGGAGGTGAAATGGCCGTAAAGGGCACCGGCGAGACCCGCGATCGCCGCCGAGAGCGCGAAAGCCTGCGCCTTGAAGTACAGCACCGGCTTGCCCGCGACCTGCGCCACCTGCGCGTCCTCGCGGATCGCCCGCAGCACGCGCCCGTAGGGCGAGCGGTCGATGCGCCGCATCACGACGAATACCACCGCCAGCAGGGCGAGCACGATCAGCAGGTAGACGCCGTTGAAGTCGGGCCCCAGTTCCCGCTTCCACGGTCCGGGAATGCCGGAAATGCCGTCGGTGCCCTTGGTCAGCCAGATCTCGTTGGATGCAACCAGGCGCACGACCTCGGCAAAGCCCAGCGTGACGATGGCGAGGTAATCCTCGCGCAGCCGCGTGGTCGAGAGCGTGACGACCAGTCCGGCCGCACCGCCCGCCATCAGGGCCAGAACCCAGCCGACCGGTATCGCCGCATGCGCCTGCGTCGTGACCAGCGCCGACGCATAGGCCCCGACCGCGAAGAAGCCGGCGAGCCCGAGATTGACCATCCCCGCCCCGCCCCAGATCAGGTTGAGGCTGAGCGCCAGCATCCCGTAGATGCCGCCGATCGTGGCGATGAAGAGGAGGTAGTTCAGCACGATAAGCCTTTCCTCCCCCGTCTGCGGGGGAGGTGGCGGCGTCTTACGCCGACGGAGGGGTCATGAGCCACGAGACCTGACCCCTCCGCCCGCGAAGACGCGGGCACCTCCCCATTTGAATGGGGAGGCACGCTTGAAGGAAACGCCTGCGCGGGCACCTCCCCATTCGAATGGGGAGGCACGCTTGAAGGAAACGACACTAGGCTCAAAACGCCCTCTCCCCCAAGAGGCCGCGCGGACGCACGGTCAGCATGATCAGGATGGCGAAGAAGCCGACGGCGGCGCGATACGGCGAGCCGACGACGAGAACCGACAGTTCCTCGGCGATGCCGATCATGAAGGCCCCCAGTACCGCGCCCGGAGCACTTCCCAGTCCACCCAGCACGGCGGCGGCGAACATCGACAGCAGGATGCGGGTGCCGGTCAGCGGGTCGATCGAGCTGTCGAGTCCCAGCAGCATGCCGCCCACGCCGACGAGGCCCATGCCGACGAAACTCGCCATCATCGCCACCCGCTCCGGCCGGATGCCCTTCAGGGCGGCCAACTCGGGATTGTCGGCCGACGCGCGCATCGCCTTGCCGATGCGCGTGAAGGCGAGCGCGGCGAACACCGCCAGCATGATCGCAACGGCAATGGCCATCGTCTCGAGCTGATCGGCACTGACACGCATCTCGCCGAAGCGCATGTCGGGCGCGATCGGCCGATCGTAGCCGCGCATGTCGTTGCCGAAGCCCAGCCGCACGACGTTCTCGAGCACCAGTCCCGAGGCGATCGACGCGATGGCGGCGGGCAGCGCACCCTGCTTGACCAGCGGCAGGTGGGCGGTCCGATCGAGGAACAGGCCGACGGCGCCCGCCACGGCGAAGGCCACCGCCAGCGAGCCCACGATCTGGAAGCCCGCCCCGTAGGCGACGTAACCCGCGAACGCGCCCAGGGTGGCCACGCCGGAGACTGAGAAGTTCGGGAAGCGCAGCACGGCGAACATCGCCGTGAAGCCGATAGCGGGCACCGCCAGCAGCGCGCCCGACACCAGGCCGTTGAGCAGGGCTTGAAGGACGATCATGGGCTCACGATCAAGGGCTGGGGCGCGCGACCGGAGTGGCGCGCGCCCGGCAACGGCTCAAGCGATCTTCACCAGCACGGGCTTGCCCGCCTTGATCTGCTCGAAGCGGAACTTGCAGTCGAGGATGTCGCCGATATCGTTGAAGTCGCAGGGGCCGGACGCGCCGGTATAGTCGACCTTCTCGCCGGCGGCGATCGCCTTCAGGCCGTCGACCGCGTTGTCGACCGTCTTGCCGCCGCCCTGGGTGATGCGACGGATATTGTCCCTGACAGCCGTGCCGGTGGTCGCCTTGGCCACCGCCATCGCCATCAGCACCATGTTCGTGTGGTCGTAGACCTGGCTGGTGTAGGGATCGGGATTGGCGAGGCCGCTCAGTTTCTTGACCCGCTCCAGCGCGTTGCTGCCCTCGGCCACCGATGGCGCATAGGTATAGACGTTCTCGACCACCTCGTTCTGGCCGATCTGGTCGATCAGCTTCTGGTTCACCGAGTAGGCCTGCCCCAGGATCTTGCCCTTGTAGCCCGCGCGATAGAGGTCCTTCAGCATCACCACCGTGTCGGGCGTATAGCCTGCGCAGAAGATCGCGTCGGGCTGCATGCGCAGCGCCTGGTCGACCTCGGTGCGATAGGTCGTCTTCTTGTCGTCGTAAATCTGGCTGCCGTGCGTGCCGCCCGCCTTCTTGGTCACCTCGGCGAGAATCTCGATGCTGCGCTGGGCGAACGGCGTCTGCGGCACCAGGGTGTAGGTCTTCTTCGCGCCCAGCGAGATCAGGAACTCGCCGGCGCGCGTGATCTGCAGCACCGTGTTGGGCTGGGTGCGGATGAGGTAGCCCTGGTGCGGCAGCTGAGTGATCGAGTCGGCCCCCGAAACGGTGCACAGGAAGGTCTTGCTCTCCCAGCACAGCGGCGCCACCGCGGTGGTCACCGCCGAGGCCCAGGTGCCCATGATGGCCGACACCTTGTCGACGTCGATCAGCTTGCGCGCCGCGCGCACCCCGGCGTCCGGATTGGTCTGGTCGTCCTCGCTCACCAGCACGACCTTGCGGCCGAGAACGCCGCCGGCGGCGTTCACTTCCTCGACGACCGCGGCCGCCACCTTGGCCATCACCGGCCCATAGGAACCCCCGGCGCCGGTCAGCGGCGTCAGCGTCGCGATCCTGATCGGCTCGGCCCCGCCCTGGGCGCGCAGCACCGCCGGCGCCGCAAAGGCCGCGACTCCCGACAGCAGCGCCGTGCGGCGACCGAATTTCCCGTGTGTCATGTCTGTCCCCCAATCGTTGATCCAAGCATAGGCCGCACCTTGCCGCCGAGAAAGAGATCGCGGACGGTCGGATCGTCGGCGAGATCCGCCGCCCGTCCGTCGCGCTCCGGCCTGCCCTGCACCAGCACGTAGGCGCGCGCCGACACCGACAGCGCCTCCAGCGCGTTCTGCTCGACCATCAGGATCGCCACGCCCGACTTGTTCAGGGCAATAATGGTGCCGAACAGTTCCTCCGCGGCGCGCGGGCTGAGCCCTGCGGTCGGCTCGTCGAGCAGCAGCAGGTCCGGCGCGTTCATCAGCGCGATCGCCATGGCGAGGATCTGGCGCTGGCCGCCGCTCAGCGTGCGCGCCGCGGCCCGGCGCTTGTCGGCCAGCATGGGAAAGCGCTCGTAAAGCTCCGCGATGCGGCGCTTCGCCTGCCCGCCGCCGACAAAGCCGCCCATCTCGAGGTTCTCGGCGATGGTCATGGTGCCGAAGACGTTGCGCTCCTGCGGCACGAAGGACAGGCCGAGCCGGCTGATGTCGGGAGCGCTCCGGCCGGCGATATCGCGATCCTTGAACAGCACCTGCCCGCCGCTCACCCGCAGCAGGCCCGCCACCAGCTTCAGAAGGGTCGACTTGCCCGCGCCGTTGGGCCCGATCAGGGCGACGATCTCGCCGGCCTCGACGCGCAGGTCGGCGCCCTTGACGATCTCGTCGGCTGCCGCGTAGCCGCCGCGCAGACCGGTGACGGAGAGCAGGCTCACGCCGCCCTCCGGCCGAGATAGGCCTCGCGCACCCGATGGTCGCTGCGCACTTCGTCGAACGTGCCCTCGGTCAGGACCTGACCCTCGGCCATGACGATCACCGGATCGCAGAGCCGGGCGATGAAGCCCATGTCGTGCTCGATCAGCAGCACGCTGATGCCGCGCCGGGGCAATTCGAGGAGACGCTCGCCGATCTCGTTCTGCAGCGTCGGATTGACGCCGGCGGTCGGCTCGTCGAGCAGCACCAGCCTGGGCTCGGCCATCAGCGCGCGCCCGATCTCCAGCAGCTTCTTCTGGCCGCCCGAAAGCGCCGTCGCCGGGTTGTCGATCAGATGATCGAGGCGCAGGAAACGCGCGGTCTCCCAGGCACGCTCGGCCAGCGCCGCCTCGCGCTCGCGCGCCGCCTTGGAACCGACGATCGCCTGCCACAGCCCTTCGCCCGGTTGATCGCGGCCGTAGAGCATCAGGTGCTGGAAGACGGAGAGTTTGGGGAACCCGCGTGCCACCTGGAACGTGCGTACCATGCCGGCGCGGCTGACCTTGTCGGGCGAAAAGCGCGTCGTATCCCGGCCGTCGAAGAGGATCGTGCCGGCGTCAGCCGGGACCAGCCCCGAAATCACGTTGAACAGCGTCGTCTTTCCCGCGCCGTTCGGCCCGATCAGCCCCGTAATACCGCCCGCATCCACCGCGAGATCGACACCGCGCAGCACTTCCAGTCCGTAGAAGGCGCGGCGCAGGGACTTGATGGTGAGCAGGCTCATCGGGCGCACTCTCGCCCATCTCGTTGTCCCGACCAAGAGCCGCAGGGCCGCAGGTGCCGGCCGGGCTACAGGCGGTTGTAGCTTCGGAACCAGTCCACGAACTTCGGGATGCCCTCTTCCACCGTGACCTTGGGCGCCCAGCCGAGGTCGCGGCCGGCGGCCGATATGTCGGCGGAGGTTTCGAGCATGTCGCCGGGCTCGCCAGGCTTCAGCTCGACGACGGCCTTCTTGCCCATCGCCTTCTCGAACAGCTCGACGACATGGACGACGTCCTCCGATCGCGCGGCGGCGAGATTGTAGACCCGGTGCGCAGGCTGCTCCGGCGGCCTGTCGAGCACCGCGAGCGTGCCGGCCACGATGTCGTCGATGAAGCTGTAGTCGCGCTTGGCGAAGCCCAGATGATGGAGGTTGATGGTGCTGCCCTCGTGGATCGCCTTGGCGAAGATCCACGGCGACATGTCGGGCCGGCCCCACGGGCCGTAGACCGTGAAATAGCGCAGGCCGGTGGCCTTCAGCCTGTAGAGGTGGGCGTAGGTCTCGCCCAGCAGCTC
>JBGAIW010000028.1:0-42551 GCA_044225265.1 Reyranella sp. | reverse complement strand
GCCCAGCGCGCCGCCGATACGATGAAGGCCGCGGTCGACGCCGGCCTGCCGCCGGGCAAGGCGGCGGCGAAGAAGCCGACGCCGAAGAAGCCGACGCCGAAGAAGGTCGCCGCGAAGGTGAGGGCCAAGGCGAAGGCAAAGAAGCATGGCTAGGCCGCCGTCGAAGCTTCCGCTGGAGGAGCCGGCCGGCCTCGCGGTCGCGCAGTACCTGCGCTGGCAGGCCGACTGCCTCGATCCGCCCGGCCTGGCGCATCCCGCGCACCGCGACATGCTGAAGATCGGCGACGACGACAAGCGCCTGGCCCAGGTCTTCCGCCATCTCGCCGACCTGTTCGAACGCCATCACGCCCTGCGGCGCGGCCTCAACCTGCTGGCGGCCGGGCTGTTGCTGCTCGCCAATGTCGTCGCGGTGCTGGCCGCCCTCCAGGCGGGATGGCTGCCATGACCGCCGCCGAAACCCTCGCCCGCGAGATCGCGCGCGTCGCCGCCTTGCGCGGCCGCGCCTTCGGTCCGCTGCCGGCCGATGCGCCGAAGGTGATGGCGGACATGCTGATCGACGTCGCCTGCCGCGCGATCGGCGGCGGCGACGAAGGCCGCATGCTCGAAATGACCGACCGGCTGCGCGCGGTGACGGCATGACCGCCGCCCCCGAACGCCGTTCGGCGGCGCCCGAGCTGCTGCCCGACCTGCCGCCGGGGCCCTGGCGAGCGGAAGAAATGGGAAGGCTGATCGGCCGCGAAGATCCCGCCTGGATCCGGATCCTGGACGCCGACAGCCGCAAGGTCTGCGACGTCACGATCGACGCCAGCGTCGGCAGCCAGGGCATCGGCGCCGCCCGCGCGATCGCGCGCTGGATCGTGAGCCACGGCCCGCCGCCGAAGGGAGGCGCGTGATGACCGTCAGCCCGCTGATGCGCGTTCTCACCGACATCTGCGCCGCCACGGCGCCAGTCCTGTCCGACGTCTGCGACGAACCGATGGATTTCGCGATCGTCGCCTGGCCGAAGGACCGCCCGGACAAGCCGACGCTGATCGCCACGACGCCGTCCCGCCGCGAGGTGAACGCCGTCCTGGGCTGCGCCATCGCGATCAACGGCCAGGCGGCCGCAGCAGCCGGCAACAAAGACCACTGATATTGGGGATAAAGCCATGGGCGACCGCACCCTCGCCTCGATCGCGCAGATCTTCCGCGGCAGCGACGGCGATGCCACTCGGGCGCTGTATGCCGAGCTCGAGGCCCGCGGCACGGCCGGCGTGATCGCCGTCAACCTGCTGCGCGCGGCCAAGACCAGCGAGCGGGCAAAACTCTATCGCGGCCGCGGCTATCGCGGCGCTGCCTACGACACGAAGAACTGGGCGATCGACAATCTCTGCCGCCTGCTGGCCGTTCATGCGGTCGCCGCCGGCGTGCACTCCTGGGGATGGGCGATCGACCCGGCGCAGGCCTATCACCGCCATGTGCTGTACGTCGACCTGCCGACCGGCCAGATCAGCTTCCATGGCGCAATCCGCGGCGCCGGCCCGGACTATCGGCTGCCGTGGGACGGCAAGCGCGGAGTCGCGGCCGATCGCATCGTGCGCTGGGCGGCCGGCCTGCTCGGCGGCGACGGCGGACTCTACGCCGGCGGCGCCGACGGCGGAGCGATCGCACCGCCGCCTTCCCCGAGCTGGCAGCCGCGACGCCGGCCAGCACGCAGCGAGGAAGCGCCGGCAGCGCCGCAGGAGAAGCTACTGTGACTTCGCTGCCCAGCCGCCAATCGCTGTCAGTCGACCTAAAGGTCGGAGATGGCGTGCAGTTGACGCCGCACGGCGCCCGGCTGCTGGCACCGCTGCTGGGCAACCGCACCGGCGTGATCGTCGGCGACCGCGGCAAGTACTGGCGCATCCGCTGGGACACGGCGAAGACGCCGAAGCTGATCTGGAAGCCCTACATCGAACCGGAGGGGTCATGAGCGCCCGCCCGGTCCAGTGCGACCCGCTCTACCGCCAGGGCTTCGACGACGCCCTGGACGGCTTCCCGCTCGATCGCGCCGAAGCGCCGGCCTACGTCGCCGGCTGGTGCGCCGCCTACGACTGCAAGGCGCTGCTCGAGGAGATCGAGAACGTGCCGCCAGCCCGCCGGCGCTGGGGCAAGCCCGGCAGCGTGCGCGCCGAATACGAAGCCTGGAAGGCGAAGCCATGACACCCGTCATCGACTCAGCCCCAGATCGGGATCACCAGACGCTGAAAGCCGTCGCCGGCCGGCTTGGCAAGTCGCCCCGCTGGCTGCAGTCTCGCCTCACCGAAGACGACCGGCGGCCGCCGGGCGAGCGCCGGCTGCAGCATCACCATTTCATCGGCAGGTCACGACGATGGTCGGAAGAGGAATACAGGGCCCTGGCAGCGGCGATAGCGGCGATCGACGCGGGCCGCGCCCGACGCGCCGCCGATCGGCGCCGGGACTCCAGCTCGTCGAGCGCGACGGCACCTGGCACGTCCACGGCACCGTGCGCCTTCGAGGCCTCGACGGCGGCCGACGCTCGGTCCGCGTGCGAAAGGGTACTGGCCTTCCGGCCCGCGACGACACCCGCACCGCGGCCGAGACGCTACGCGACACCTGGGCGCTCGAGATCCGCAACCAGGTCATCCACGGCGTCCGGCCCAGTCGTGCCCTTTCCCTCGCGGTAGAGGCCTGGCTGAAGCGGCCGCGTGACGCCGGCCGCAAGGCGGGCTGGCGCGAGATCTCCTTCGCGCAGTCGATCGTCAGGCGCTTCGGCGTGCGCCTGCTGAACGAGATCTCGGCCGAGGAATGGTCCAGCCTGGTCGAGGGCGCCGTCGAGGGCCGCTCGCCGGCGACGCGCGAGCGGCTGCTCAACACCGCGATGTCGTTCCTGAACTGGTGCGCGAAGCCGCCGCGCCGATGGATCGCCCCGGAGAAGCTGCCGCATTTCGAGCGCAACGCCGCCGCGCGCAAGCCGCGGCATCGCCTGCGGCGACGGGTCGCCGAACTCCGGCCCGACCTGATCCGGCTGCTGATCGATTCGGCTGGCGCGCACCTCAAGCCGCAGCTGTGGGTCGAATGGTCGACCGGCCAGCGCGTCTCGGCCGTGCTGAAGCTCCGCCTGTCCGACGTCGTGCTGGCGCCGGGCCGCGAGCAGGTGACCTTCGGCAAGACCAAGACCGGCGAGCCGGTGACCTCGAGCCTGCACCCCGCCGCGGCCGAGGCGATCCGCGACTACCTGAAGATCCGCGGCCGCCTGTGGGATCGCGAGGGGCCGCTGTTCCTGACCCGCGCCGGCAAGGCCTACGCCACCGGCAACGATCTCAGCGGCCACAACCGCACCGCCTTCGACAACGCCAAGCGGCGGGCGAACGGCGTTCGCCGGCGCCAGGCCCTGGCCGAGGCCCTCGAGCTGCGCCGGCAGGGCCGCCTCGAGCAGGCGCGCCAGGTCGCCGGCCAGGCCTGGGCCGACACGCGGCTGCTGCGCCAGGTGACCCAGCACTGGTTCCGCCACCTGCTGGCGACGACGATGATGGCGCTCAGGGCTTCGGTGCGCGACGGCATGGACCAGGGCGGCTGGCTGACGGTCGAGAGCTACATGGCCTACGCCCACGACGTGCCCGATGTGCGGCGCGCGGTGGTCGACCGGCTGCCGGCGCCGGCGGCCATGGGTAAAAAGGCAGGCTAAATCAAGCTTCCCCCGGCGTTATCCCCGGTTGTGGGATTTCCCCATTGTCAACCATGGCGGCCCCTCGCAGTATGCACGCCGCCAGCTGGACAGCGAGGGGAGGCAGTGCCGGCATCAGGAGGGCACTGCCATGATCGAAGACACGTTCCAGAAGCTGAAATCCAAACTCGAACTCTCCGACACGTTCCAGAAGACCATATCGCGCATGCAAAGCGCCATCAGTAGCGTGGTCGACAACAACCATGCCGGCGTGAAGAGCATAAAGTTGATTGGCTCAGTCGGCCGGAAGACCCGCATCCAGCCGCCGCCCGGCACGACATTCGACATCGATATGCTCGTTATCTTTGGCGAATTCGACCGCTGGGTGCCGAATGGTCAGGGCATCTCAAAGGAAAAGGCGTTGGAAGATCTCCATACCGCTGTCACGACGGCTGATCGCTACGCCAAGAAGAACCCCGACATCGACAGTCCGACGGTCACGATCGAGTACGAGAACGACGTAAAGATCGAGCTCGTGCCCGCTTGGCTCGACAACATCGGTAAGGGCCCCAACGGCGGGCCAGAGCACACGCCGAAGGGCCGAGCCTACTGGGTTCCGTCGCGCACTGGATGGCAGCTCGCCGACTACGACTATGAAGCGGCATACATTACACAGACCAATGCAGACTGCGGCGGCTGCCTTATCCCGACAGTGAAGATGCTCAAGGCGGCCAAGCGCGAGCACTTTGCGCTGATGAAATCGTATCATCTCGAGGTGATCACCGCGCAGTTGCTGCCCGGCATCATCGCCCGGGCCAAGGATCGGAATATGGCTGTGACCTATCCTGTCCTGGTCGCCGAAATGCTCTATCAGCTGCGCGAACAAATCGACAAATCGTGGAGCGTTCCTGGCAGTCTCTCGCCGGCGCTCACGATCGACGCCAGCGCAAGGGCGCAGTTCCTCGGGATCGCCGACTGGCTCGAGAATCAGGTCAAGACCGCTTTCTTCGCGGCGACTGACGAGGAAAAGCACCGCGTCTGGAAGGGCATCTTCCGCGAACAGCTGTCCCTGCCATGAGGGACGGTTTGCTGAAGGAGTGCTCCCACATCGAGGAGTACTCGACCTACAACGCCGAAACGCATCACCAGATCGCGTTCTGGCGCCTCGTCATTGGCAAGTCTCTTCAGCTCTCGCCGCCGATCATGACGGCCATCCTCGGCGCGCTCACCGCCACTGGTAAACTGCCGCTCTATGGCGCCTGGCTCACGGCGTTGTCGGCGATCTTCTCGGCACTGTCGACGGGGCTCGACCCGTTGGCCAGCGCGAACAACCACCTGCGCGCAGCCAAGGACTGGACATGCCTGAAGCACGATGCCCGACGCATGCGCGACGTATTCTCGCCGGCATTGAACGATGACGCCCTGGCGCCGTCCGTGAAGGCACTGAGTGACCGGTACAACGACCTGGTGAAGAGATCTCCGCCGACCACGGACAAGGCGTTCGAGAAGGCGCGCACCAAGATCCAGCGGGATATCCATAAGCCTGACAACCCAGAGCTAAAGCCACGCGCTTGACACGTCGGCGAACGGCGTTCGCTAATTGGGGTGGAGAATCAGGCGCTTAGAATGACAAGACCGTTCCCCTCCGAAGGCAGAGGTCGTGAGTTCGAATCTCGCCGGGTCCGCCATTTGACGCCAAGTTCCCAATCCCTATTCGAAGGCAGGCGCTCCCCGCCGATCTCCCGCGGCGGTCTTCGCACGCTGATGCGGCGCAAGTCGACCGTCGCCTTCCTCATGACGCTGCCGCTAATCGCGTCCATCGTCGCGCTCGTCGCCTATCCCACAGGATTTGCGGTCTATCTCTCGATGCTCGACAGAACCACGACCCGGTTCATCGGGCTCGCCAATTTCGCCCGCCTGGCCGGCAGCGATCGATTCTGGATGCTCGTCCTCCAGACCTGCCTGTACGCCCTGATCGCCGTGGGCCTGAGTGCGCTCATCGGCATCGTCGTCGCCCATCTCGTGAACAACATCCCGCGCAAACACCAGCGCCTATGGCGCGGCATGCTTCTGTTGCCCTGGGTGATCCCTCTGGCCATGAGTGTGCCGGCCTGGCGCCTGCTGTTCGATCCTTCATTCAGCGCCTTCAACTGGGTCCTCGAGCGTGTCGGCGTCGGCCGCGTCGACTGGTTCGTCGACGCTGGCTGGGCGCGCTTCGCCGTCATCCTGGTGACGATATGGGCAACCTCGCCGTTCTTCCTGGTCATGTATCTGGCGTCGTTGAAATCTGTGCCGGAGGAGCTTTACGAAGCCGCCTCGATCGACGGCGCCACCTGGTGGCAGCGCCTGCGGTTCGTCACCCTACCGATGATGCGCGGCGTCATTGCCGTCACCGCGCTCTATTCCCTGATCGTGATTTTTTCCGGCTTCACGATCGTGAACGTGCTGACCGGCGGCGGCCCGCAGGGCGCAACCCGGGTGCTGGGCACGTCGGCCTTCGGCATCGGCATCATGGGCGGCAATCTTCCGATGGGCGCTGCGGTGGCACTGAGCATGGTGCCGATCCTGGCGGTGGCGGCGATCCTTCTCCTGCGGGGCATCGCCAAACGAGGCAGCGAAGTCTGAACTAGACCACCGGCCCGCCGGCGATTTGCGTGCGCTGCATCCTGCGATGAAACGGACCGGCATCGTGGACGGCCAGATGCTTGGTGCAGCGATTGTCCCAGAACGCGATCGAACCGGGCTGCCAGCGAAAGCGGCAGGTGAACTCGGGTCGGTGACCGTGGTTCAGCAGGAACTCCAGCAGCGGCCTGCTCTCCTGCTCCGTCATGTCCTCGAACCGGCAGGTGTAGGAGTGGTTCACGAACAGGCACTTGCGTCCGGTTTCCGGATGGGTGCGCACCACGGGGTGCACGCTTTCCGTCGGCCGCCAGTTGGCGTCCTCACGTACCTTGATCGCGCGCCTGGCGTTCAGCCCGGCGCGCGGACCGGCCACCTTGATGTCGCTGTGGACGGCCCTGAGCCCGGAAACCATCCGCTGCATGCCGTCGGACAGCGAGTCGAAGGCGAGATACTGGTTGGCGAACAGCGTATCGCCGCCATAGGGCGGAACCTCGACGGCATAGAGGATCGCGCCCATCGGCGGCTCGGACATCATCGTCGTGTCGGCGTGCCATTCCTCGCCGACGATCCGCTCGTCGCCCGGCGCACGCACCACCCGCACGATCTCGCGCTCGGCCTGACCGAGATCGAAATTGGGGTGGACGAAGAGTTCGCCGAAGCGGCGCGAGAAGGCCTTGTGGCTGGCATCGTCGAGAGTCTGGTCACGGAAGAAGACCACCAGATGCTCGAGCAGAGCGCGGCGGATCTCGGCGATGGTCGCGTCGTCGACCCCGGCGGCGATGTCGACGCCGCCGATCTCGGCGCCGAGCGCTCCGGCGATCGGTGAAACGGTGATGCGCTGCCAGGCCGTCATCTCGGCGCCCTTTCGTCGGTTCCGGGACGCTGCATTGTCGCCTGTCCGGGGCGCCTCCCGTCAAGTCCGGCGATTTCGCGGATCAGTTCGGCGGCAACGGCACCTTGCCCCGGCGCAGCATGTCCTCGAGGTCTTCGATCCACGGGTGGTATTGGCCTTGCTGGCACCGGTACAAGGCGAGCTCGGCCTTCGCCCTCTGGCCGGTGTGAATCACATACTGATTGTGATGGTAGCGTGACCAGAGCGCATAGTCGCGCTGGCAGCGCGCCAGCAGCTCCGGCGACGGCGGTGGCGGCGACGGCCCACAACCAGCCACCATCGCGGCGAGCATCAGCGCCATCAACGAGCGAGAGAGCATGACGGATCCTTTCGACATCGCACTTTTCCTCAGCCGAGCACGCCGTGGGCGCCGAGCACGGCCGCGCCGACGACCAGGGCGGCCACCGACAACAGCACCCGATGCGCCAGCTGCACGGCGCTCAATCGGTTCAACACCGAGTTCCCGAACAGCGGTTCGATGACGAAGAGAACCGCCATGAACAGCAGCCAGAGGAAAGCCATCGCCGGCAGCCACCACGCTGCGGGATCGAGAAAGCGCGCCCACGCATCGAGTTTCCACGCCATGTACAAACCGCTGAGACCCGCGACCGGTACCGAGATCCGCACCTGCGCCGAGAAGCGTCGCTCGACCTCGTGAAACAGGGCAAGTTGCCGCGACGGCTCGGACAGAGCGAGCGCCGCCGGCAGGATCACCGTCGTGACGAACCACAGCCCGCCGATCCAATGAACGACGGCCAGGATATGTACGGCACGCGCGATCGCGACTTCATCCATCGCATCACGCCGACATCGGCTCCGCGGCGGTGTTCCCGCCGTCCGTCTCCGCGGAACCGAGGCCATGCGAGGCAAGCCATTCGGCGATCGCCCGGGACTCCACCGGCAACTCGAGGGCCAGGGCTCCGGCGAAGGCACGCCACGAATCGAGATTGCGGGCCGGCACGCCGACCAGCACGGGAACACCCAGCTCCACTGCCTCGGCGATCGCGCCCCGCAGGCCACCGCCCGCCGCCTCGATCTTTCCGAACTTGTTGATGACCAGCAGCCGAGGCTCGTTGTCGCGCAGGACGTTGAGCACGTCCTCGCCGATTTCGGTAAGCACACCGACATCGAGGCGGCAGCCCGCCGCGTGACGGCCGCGCTCCTCGGCGATCGCGCAGACGTTGCCGGTCGCCAGGTCCTTTAGAAGCATGTCGCACGGGTGACGGCCCTCGACCTGCTCGGCAGGCACCTGCAGAGCGCCCGCGAGCGGGACGCCGCGTTCCTCGAGCGGCGCAATGGCGCCCGCCATGGCGCGGTCGGGATAGACGCCATCGCTGTAGACGATGGCCGCGATCGGGCGGACGGTCATTCGGCGCTCCCTCGGCAATCGACACTGCACCCGCAGGCCGAACCATGTTCCTCCCGGTCGCGGGCCAGCGACCAGTTCAGCATGTGATGCAGGCAGGCCGCACCGGGATCGTGGGCACGCTCCAGTGCATTCATCAGGGCGAGCCAGTCCTCGTCGGACGCGAAGGCCGCGAACCGGCGCGTCGCGCCGACGGCATAGGCCGGCAAGCTCTCGCCAAATCGATCGCCGACACTTTCGACATCGACCATCAATGGCAGATCGTTCATGCCGAGCAGGGTTTCGGCGGCAAAGGCCTCGTCGCCCAGCCGCTCCAGAACATGACCGAGCAACAACGGCGCCTCCTACTGGACGAGCGGGCCGCTGCCCGCGAGATCGACGCCGGTCACGGTCGCGCGGCCGGCAAGAACGGAGACGTATTGCTGGAGCGCGCGCCGACGCACGGCTTCGTCGAGATATTCGGCGATGCGGCTCCTCACCAGGTCGAACGGCAGGTCGCGTCCCTCGACGCGCCGGTCCAGCCGCACCACGTGCAGGCCGTATCGCGTTTCCACGGGTTGCGGATGAACGGCACCGACTGCCATGCCCCGCAACGCCCGCTCGAACTCCTCGACCGTCTGGCCGGGCCCGATCTGGCCCAGATTGCCGCCGTGCCGGGACGACGGGCAATCGGAATGGGCTGCAGCGAGGGCCGCGAATTCGCCCGGCCGGCCGCCTAGATCGTCGATCAGCGCCTGCGCCGTCTGCCGTGCGGCAGCACGAGCGTCGGCCTTTCCGGGCGCCGCCGCGACCAGGATGTGCGCGACCTCGCACAGGTCGGGCGACCGGAACTTCCCGCGATTTCGTTCGTAGTAGCGGCGGCATTCGGCTTCACCGGCCCGCGGCACGACGACCTCGCGTTCCATCAAGGCACGCAGCCGCGCCTCGTCAGGAGTCTCGCGACGGCCCTCGCCGTCATCGATCGGCTCGGCGACGACGCCCAGGCGGTCTGCTTCCTGCGTCAGCAACTCCCGAATGGCGAGGGCACGGGCGGCCAGCATCCAGCTTTCGTCCGGGTCGGACGAGGCATGGTGCTGGGTCTCGCGGGCGATATCGCCCGCCGAGATCGGCACGCCGTTGACGCTGACGGGGACCGGTCGCGTGAAGCGGCGGCGTGGCTTTCCGGTGCTGGCTTGGGCGATCATGGCCGTCACTCCGCCGGCAGGCGCCGGCGCGTGCGCACGACCTGATAGCCGCGGCGGCCGAGATACCAAACCGGCGCCGACCAGATGTGCACCAGGCGGCTGAAGGGAAAGACGAGAAACAGCGTCATGCCCAACACGAGATGCGCGAGGTAGGGCCAGGCAAGGCCTTCCAGGGTGGCGACGTCGACGGGATGCAAGGTGACGATGCCCTGCGCCCAATGCGACAGGATCAGCATGACCGAACCGTCGGAATGGCCGATCGAGAACGGCAGCGTGATCAGGCCGAGCGTAAGCTGCACCCACAGCACCGCCAGGATGGCGATATCCATCACCGAGCTGGTGCGGCGGATCCGGACGTCGAACAGCCGGCGATGCAACAGCATCGTCAATCCGACGAAGCACATCGCACCGGCGATACCGCCCGCGGCAACGGCGATCATCTGCTTCTGCTCGACCGTGACCACCAGCGTGTAGAGCGCCGTCGGAGTCAGCAGGCCGACCGTGTGCCCCATCAGCAGAAACAGGATGCCGACATGGAACAGGTTGGAACCCCAGGTGAGCTGGCGCTTGCGCAGCATCTGGCTTGAGCTCGCCCGCCAGGTATAGGGATCGCGGTCGAACCGGATCAGGCTGCCCAACAGGAAGATCGTGAAGCAGACATACGGGTACCAGACGAAGGCGAGGTGGAAGAGATAGTGCTTCATGGCCGCACTCCCGGGTTGGTCTCGGTCGCCACGCGCAGGCGCTCGGCCATGCGGTCGACGGGGCAATTGTCCCGGGCGGCCCCGGGACCGAAGGTCACCTCCTGCTCGATCCAGGCCGCATCGAGGGCGGCGAGATCGTCAGGCTCCGGATCGGGCTCGGCACGAAGAGCCTCGAGTGCCTTGGCATCGAGCCTTGCCTTCGAGATCGACAGCAGGGCCGCCATCACCGCTTCATAGGGCGACTGCCGCTTGGCCAGCCGTTCGCGCAGCGCGGCGATCACATTGGCCGGCTGCCCGACCAGACCAACCGCTTCCCGGGGCGCGCGCGTCGAGGCGAATTCCAGGAACAGCGGCAGGAAGTCCGGCAGTTCGCTGGCAGTGGGCGTGTATCCCGCCTCCTCGTAGAGCTTCAGCAGGTCGACCATGGCCTGGCCGCGGTCGCGGCTCTCGCCGTGCACGTGCTCGAAGAGGTGCAGCGAGAGCGAGCGGGTGCGATCGAACAGCAGGCCGTAGCGCTCCTGCCGGTCGTAGAGATCGCCGGCCGCCAGATCGTCGATCAAGAGATGGATGCGGCCGCGGTCCGCGGCCGGCACAACAGCTTCGCGGTCGATGACGTCGCGGATCTCGGGGAGAGCATCGACCAGCTCCTCGGTGGGATAGGACAACAGGGCGGCGAGTGCGCGCAGGGTCTTCATCACACCACCTCCATCGGATTTTTCGGCCGGAGCTTGCCGCCGGAGAACAGGTTCCCGGCATCGTCACCCGGCGTGCAGCCGTTGCCGAAGCTGAAGCCGCAGGCGCCACGCAGACGGTAGGCGTCTTCGCCGGTCTCGCGGTGCGCCGTCGGGATCACGAAGCGATCCTCGTAGTTGGCGATCGCCATCACGTGATACATCTCCTCGATCTGCGCCGGCGCGAGGCCGACGCGAGAGGCGACTGCGCCGTCGATCACGCCGTCGACCGTCTTGGCGCGCATGTAGGCGCGCATCGCGAGCATGCGCTCGAGCCCCTTGGCAACCGGCTCCTCGTCGCCCGCCGTCAGCAGGTTGGCGAGGTAACGCAGCGGGATGCGCAGCGAGCGCACGTCCGGCATGTCGCCGTCGACGCCCATCTTGCCCGCCTCGGCCGCCGACTGGATCGGCGACAGCGGCGGCACGTACCAGACCATCGGCAGGGTGCGGTACTCGGGATGCAGCGGGAAGGCGACCTTCCACTCCATCGCCATCTTCCAGACCGGAGACTTGCGCGCCGCCTCGAGCCAGGCGTCGGGTACGCCGTCGCGCCGTGCCTGGGCGATCACGCCCTCGTCGTTGGGGTCGAGGAAAACGCCCATCTGGGCGTCATAGAGGTGCTTCTCGTCGGGAACAGACGCGGCCTGCTCGATGCGGTCGGCGTCGTACAGCATCACGCCGAGATAGCGGATGCGGCCGACGCAGGTTTCCGAGCACACGGTCGGCTGGCCGGCCTCGATGCGCGGATAGCAGAAGATGCACTTCTCGGATTTGCCCGAGGACCAGTTGAAGTAGATCTTCTTGTAGGGGCAACCCGAGACGCACATGCGCCAGCCGCGGCACTTGTCCTGGTCGATCAGGACGATCCCGTCCTCCTCGCGCTTGTAGATCGCGCCGGACGGGCAGGCCGCGACGCAGGCCGGGTTGAGGCAGTGCTCGCACAGCCGGGGCAGGTACATCATGAAGGTGTTCTCGAACTGCCCGTAGATGTCCTTCTGCACGCCCTCGAAATTGGCGTCGGCCGAGCGCTTGGCGAACTCGCCGCCCAGGATCTCCTCCCAGTTGGGCCCCCATTCGATCTTCTCCATGCGCTGGCCGGTGATCAGCGATCGCGGTCGCGCCGTCGGAAAGGCCTCGAGCTCCGGCGCCTTCTGCAGGTGCTCGTAGTCGAAGGTGAAGGGCTCGTAGTAGTCGTCGATCTCCGGAAGGTCGGGATTGGCGAAGATGTTGGCGAGCACGCGCCACTTCGCCCCGATGCGGGGCTGGATGCGACCGTTCTTCTTGCGCACCCAGCCGCCATTCCAGCGCTTCTGGTTCTCCCACTCCTTGGGATAGCCGATGCCGGGCTTGGTCTCGACGTTGTTGAACCAGGCGTATTCCATGCCTTCGCGGTTGGTCCAGACGTTCTTGCAGGTGACCGAACAGGTGTGACAGCCGATGCACTTGTCGAGGTTCAGCACCATCGCGATCTGCGCGCGGATCTTCATGGCCGGCCTCCCAGCCGTTGCGGGGGTTGGATGTCGGCGGGAACGGCATCGGGGTGAGGCCGCTCCAGCCAGTCGACGTTGCCGAGCTTGCGGACCACCACGAACTCATCGCGGTTGGTACCGATCGTGCCGTAGTAATTGAAGCCCCAGGCCTGCTGGGCATAGCCGCCGATCATGTGCGTCGGCTTCAGCACCGCGCGCGTCACCGAATTGTGGATGCCGCCGCGGTTGCCGGTCATCTCCGAGCCGGGCACGTTCACGATCTTCTCCTGTGCGTGGTACATGAAGAGGGTTCCCTCCTTCATGCGCTGCGAGACGACCGCACGCGCCACCAGCGCGCCGTTGACGTTGTAGGCCTCTACCCAGTCGTTATCGACGATACCCGCCTTCGCCGCGTCGGCCTCGCTCAGCCACACGATCGGGCCGCCGCGCGACAGCGTCAGCATCATGAGATTGTCGGTATAGGTAGAGTGGATGCCCCATTTCTGGTGCGGCGTGATGAAGTTGAGGACGACCTGCTTGTTGCCGTTGGGCTTGCGGTCGATCACCGGCCGCGTCGTGCGCAGGTCGACGGGCGGCCGGTACACGCACAGTCCCTCGCCGAACGCCAGCATCCACTTGTGATCCTGGTAGAGCTGCTGACGGCCGGTCAGCGTGCGCCATGGGATCAGCTCGTGGACGTTGGTGTAGCCGGCGTTGTAGCAGACCTTCTCGCTCTCGAGCCCCGACCAGGTCGGCGCCGAGATGATCTTGCGCGGCTGGGCGACGACGTCGCGGAAGCGGATCTTCTCGTCCTCCTTGGGCAACGCCAGATGCGCATGCTCGCGGCCGGTCGTCTTCGACAGTGCCTCCCACGACCGCACGGCGACTTCGCCGTTGGTCTCGGGCGCCAGCATCAGCAGGGTCTCGGCGGCGTCGATGTCGGTGTCGATCCGGGCCAGCCCCTTGGTCGGCCCGTCGGCGACGACGCCGTTCAGGCGCTTGAGCGCGTCGACCTCGTGCTCGGTCTTCCAGGCGATTCCCTTGGTGCCGTTGCCCACCTTCTCCATGAGCGGTCCCAGGGAGGTGAAGCGGGCGTAGGTGTTGGGGTAGTCGCGCTCGACGACTGTGACCGCCGGCATGGTCTTGCCGGGGATCGGCTCGACCTCGCCCTTCTTCCACTCGCGCACGTCGGTCGCCTGGGCGACCTCGCCCGGGCTGTCGTGCATGATCGGGGTCAGCACGACGTCCTTCTCGACCCCGAGCACCTCGGGCGCCACGCGCGAGAACGCCTTGGCGATCGACTTGTAGATCTCCCAGTCGCTTCTCGCCTCCCACACCGGGTCCACCGCCGCCGTCAGCGGGTGGATGAAGGGATGCATGTCCGAGGTGTTGAGATCGTTCTTCTCGTACCAGGTGGCGGTCGGCAGGACGATGTCGGAGTAGACGCAGGTGGTCGACATGCGGAAGTCGAGCGTAACCAGCAGGTCGAGCTTTCCTTCCGGACCATGGTCATGCCACACGACTTCGGTCGGCTTGGCCCGGCCTTCCTCGCCCAGGTCCTTGCCCATGACGCCATGCGACGTGCCGAGCAGATGCTTGAGGAAGTATTCGTGGCCCTTGCCCGACGAGCCGAGCAGATTGGAGCGCCACACGAACATGTTGCGCGGCCAGTTGCGCGGGTTGTCCGGATCCTCGCAGGACATCTTCAGTTCGCCGCTCTTCAGCTTCTGCGCGACATAGTCCTTCGGTTCGAGGCCCGCCTCATTCGCGGCCTTGGCGATTTCGAGCGGATTGCGCTCGAGTTGCGGCGCCGAGGGCAGCCAGCCCATGCGTTCGGCTCGCACGTTGTAGTCGATGATCGAGCCGTTCCAGTCGCCTTTGGGCGCGGTCGGCGAGACGATGTCGCCGACATTGATGGTCTCGTAACGCCACTGGTCGGTATGGGCGTAGAACGCTGATGTCGAATTCTGCTGCCGCGGTGGGCGGCCCCAGTCGAGCGCAAAGGCAAGCGGCGCCCAGCCGGCCTGCGGCCGGAGCTTTTCCTGGCCGACGTAGTGGGCCCAGCCGCCGCCTGACTGGCCGATGCAGCCGCACATCGCCAGCATGTTGATCACGCCGCGATAGTTCATGTCGGCGTGGTACCAGTGGTTCATCGCGGCGCCGATGATCACCATCGAGCGGCCGTTGGTCTTCTCGGCATTGGTCGCGAACTCGCGCGCAACCTGGATGATCTTGTCGCGCGCCACACCGGTGATCTTCTCCGCCCAGGCCGGCGTATACGGAACGTCGTCGTCCAGCGATGCCGCGACGTTCGGGCCGCCCAGCCCGCCATCGACGCCGTAGTTGGCGACGAACAGATCGTGCACCGAGGCCACCATCGTCTCGCCGTCGACAAGCTTCAGTTTCTTGACCGCGACCAGCCGCTTCAGCACGCCGTCATGGCCGGTCGAGGCGAAGTGCTCGTGCTCGATGTTGCCGAAATAGGGAAAGCCGACATCGACGACGTCGTCGCACACGTCGTTCAGCGACAGGCGGAGCGCCGTGTCCTTCCCGGAGGCATCCTTCTCCTCGAGGTTCCACTTGCCCTGCTCACCCCAGCGGAACCCGATCGAGCCGCGTGGCACAACGATGGAGCCGTTCTTCTCGTCGATCGCGACGGTCTTCCACTCCGGATTGTTGCTCTCGCCGAGCGAAGCGTCGAAGTCCGACGCGCGCACGAACCGGTCGGGCACGTACATGCCGTCGCGCTTCGTCAGCCGCACCAGCATCGGCATGTCGGTGTAGCGCCGCATGTAGTCCCGGAAGTACGGCACCTGCCGCGCGACGTGATACTCCTTCAGGATCACATGCCCCATCGCCATCGCGAGTGCCGAATCGGTGCCTTGCTTCACCGACAGCCAGATGTCGCCGAACTTGGACGCTTCCGAATAGTCGGGGCAGATCACCGCGCTCTTCAGCCCGCGATAGCGCGCTTCGGTGTAGAAATGGGCATCCGGTGTGCGCGTCTGCGGCACGTTGGAGCCCCAGAGGATCACGAAGCCGGCATTGTACCAGTCGGCCGACTCAGGAACGTCGGTCTGCTCGCCCCAGGTCTGCGGCGACGCCGGCGGGAGGTCGCAATACCAGTCGTAGAACGACATGCAGACGCCACCGATCAGCGACAGGTAGCGCGAGCCCGCGGCGTAGGAGACCATCGACATCGCCGGGATCGGCGAGAATCCCAGAATGCGATCCGGCCCGTAGGCCCTGGCGGTGTAGGCGTTGGCCGCGGCGATCATCTCCGTCGCCTCGTCCCAGCCCACGCGCACAAAGCCGCCATGACCGCGCTTGCGGGTATAGGCGGCGCGCTTCTTCGGATCCTCGACGATCGACGCCCACGCCGCGACCGGAGACAGCGTCGCGCGCGCCTCGCGCCACAGCCGGAGCAGGCGAGAGCGGGCCAGCGGATACTTCACGCGATTGCCGGAATAGAGGTACCAGCTGTAGGACGCGCCGCGCGAGCAGCCGCGCGGCTCATGGTTGGGCAGTTCCGGGCGCGTGCGCGGGTAGTCGGTCTGCTGGGTTTCCCAGGTGACGATGCCGCCCTTGACGTAGATCTTCCACGAGCACGAGCCCGTGCAGTTCGCGCCGTGGGTGGAACGCACGATCTTGTCGTGCTGCCAGCGCTTGCGATAGGCCTCCTCCCAGCCGCGATCCTCGGTGGTGGTGATGCCATGCCCGCCGGCGAACGGCTCCTTGACCTTGGTGAAGAAGGTCAGGCGATCGAGAAAATGACTCATGACGTTGCTCCCGTTCAGGCGGGTTGCGGGTTGGCACGCGGCTTGGCGCCGCGTTCGATGTCGTGCAGCAGGCCGCCCCGGCGGGCGTAGACTGCCCAAGTCAGGACGATGCAGGTGACGTAGAAGCCGCAGAACGCCCACAACGCCGCCTGCGGACCGCCGGTCATGGCGATCGAGCTGCCGTATGCCTTGGGCACGAAGAATGCGCCGAAGGCCGCGATCGCCGAGGTGAAGCCGATGATGGCGGCCGACTCCTTCTCGGACTGCACGCGCCGCGCATCGGCGGTGGCCGTCGGCATCAGCCGGTCCATGTCGGTGCGCACGATCGCCGGAATCATCTGGAAGGTCGACGCGTTGCCCACGCCGCTGGCGCAGAACAACAGCAGGAACATCGCGAAGAAGCCCGCGAAGTTGCGCTCACCCAGGAAGTAGATGACGCCCGCCGCGCCGAACGCCATGACGACGAACACCCAGAGCGTGACCCGGGCGCCGCCCCAGCGGTCGGCGACCCAGCCTGTGAGCGAACGCGAGACGGCTCCGACCAGCGGCCCGAGGAAGGCGTATTGCAGCGCATTGACCTCGGGGAACTGCGTCTTGGCGAGCAGCGGAAAGCCCGCCGAATAGCCGATGAACGAGCCGAAGGTGCCGGTGTAGAGCCAGCACATGATCCAGTTGTGGCGACGCTGGAAGATGATCGACTGCTCGGTGAAGGAGGCCTTTGCCGCGGCGATGTCGTTCATCCCGAACCACGCGGTAAACGCAGAGGCCGCGATGAAGGGTACCCAGACAAATCCGGCATTCTGCAGCCAGAGATTGGCGGTGCGCGAGGGTCGGCGAAGGAGGCCTTCATGGACGCCAGGTCGTCCATCTTGAACCAGGAGGCGAAGGCCGCCGCGGCGATGAAGGGCACCCAGATGTAGCCGGCATTCTGCAGCCACAGCGTGGAGCCCCCCTGCACCGCCTGCGGCTCGCCGCCGAGGAAGCCGAAGACGCCCGAGGTGATCACCAGCGGCACGACGAACTGCACGACGCTGACGCCGAGATTGCCGAGGCCTGCGTTCAGCGCGAGCGCGTTGCCCTTTTCCGCCTTCGGGAAGAAGAAGGAGATGTTGGACATCGAGGAGGCGAAGTTGCCGCCGCCGAAGCCGCAGAGCAGCGCCAGTACCAGGAAGATCCAGTACGGCGTCGCCGGGTTCTGCACCGCATAGCCGATGCCCACCGCCGGCAGCATCAGCGACCAGGTGGCAAGCGTGGTCCACAACCGTCCGCCGAAGATCGGCACGACGAACGAGTAGAAGATGCGCAACGTGGCGCCGGACAGGCCGGGCAGCGCGGCCAGCCAGAACAGCTGATCGGTGGTGTAGCGGAAGCCGATGCTCGGGAGCTTGGCGACCACGACCGACCACACCATCCACACCGCAAAGGAGAGCAGCAGCGCGGGAATGGAGATCGCGAGGTTGCGCATCGCGACGCGCCGGCCCGTCTGCTGCCAGAACGCCGGATCCTCCGGCCTCCAGTCCTGCAGCGTCTTGGCCGACAGCTTGCCGACATGCTCGGGCCGGTGAATCTCCTGCATCTCCGGCAGCTCGGGCAGCCTGTCGAGCGCCTCGCCGACGGCCTGCCGTTCCATGGCGCGGATGGCGAGGTGCATCCAGACCAGGGAGCCGGCGGCGATCAGGAACAGCAGCATGAAGCAGCTCGTCCAGACGCCGGTGAGATCGTTCATCACGCCGAAGGCGATCGGCAGCACGAAGCCGCCCAGTCCGCCCACCAGGCCGACGACGCCACCCACGGCGCCGACGTGCTGCGGGTAATAGACCGGGATGTGCTTGTAGACCGCCGCCTTGCCCAAACTCAT
This sequence comes from Reyranella sp., assembly GCA_044225265.1. Lineage (GTDB taxonomy): Bacteria > Pseudomonadota > Alphaproteobacteria > Reyranellales > Reyranellaceae > Reyranella. The sequence continues at coordinate 24,300 of JBGAIW010000028.1, read as the reverse complement.
GAAGAAGCCGAGCACGAAGATGGCCACGGTGAACGGCACGAGCCCCATTTCGAGCGTGAAGGCGATCGGGCCCTGGATGCCCTTGACGATGTACTGGGTCGGCGGATAGGCGAGCACGAAGCACGACGCGACCGAGACGCCGAACGTCCAGTACATGACGCGCCGGGCGCCGTGCCGGTCCGACAGCATGCCGCCATAGATGCGGAACAGGCTGGCCGGCACCGAATAGGCCGCGGCGATGATTCCGGCCGTGGTGATCGACAGCCCATAGACGCCGATCAGGTAGCGCGGCAGCCACAGCGCCAGGGCGACATAGCCGCCGAAGACGAAGAAGTAATAGAGGGCGAAGCGCCAGACCTGCAGGTTGCGCAGCGGCTCCAGCATCGCCGACATCGGCTCCGGCTTCGCGCCGCTCCTGCGGCGTGCCGCGAGCTGCGGGTCATCCTTGGTCGTGAACCAGAAGACCAGCGCGGTGACGAGCAGTGCCGCCGCCCAGACATTGGCTACGGTCTTCCAGCCATAGGCGACCATGATGAACGGCGCGACGAACTTGGTGACTGCGGCGCCCACGTTGCCCGCGCCGAATACGCCGAGCGCGGTGCCCTGCTTCTCCTTGTCGTACCAGCGCGAGACATAGGCCACGCCCACCGCGAAGGAGCCGCCGGCAATGCCGACGCCGAGGGCCGCGAGCAGGAAAGTCGGGTAGTCGTAGGCAAAAGTGAGCAGCCAGGTCGCAACGGCCGCGGCGACCATCACGATCGCGTACATGACCCTGCCGCCATACTGGTCGGTCCAGACCCCCAGCAGCAGGCGGATCAGCGAGCCGGTCAGGATGGGCGTGCCGACCAGAAGGCCGAACTGGGTGTCGCTCAGCCCCAGGTCCTTCTTTATCTGCACGCCGATGATCGAGAAGATCGTCCAGACGGCGAAGCAGACGGTGAAGGCCAGGGTGCTCATTCCGAGCGCCGTCGTGCGGCCCTCCGGCGCCGCACCGATCGCATGAGTCTGCATCGCCATCGTCTTCGCTCCCCTGTAATTGCCGCCACAATCCGGGAGCGCCACCCCGTTCAGGTTGATGTGAATCAACGTCTCTGAGCCAAAGCGGTGCGTTTCTGAATCCGTTATCCTAGGTGAACGGTCAGCGTTAACATTTGGTAACGCCGCCGGTTGTTGCTGGAGATCGATCGACGATGCGCCCCTCCGACCTGCCGCTCATTCGACGCTCGAGGCTCTTCGCCCAACTGGGGGAGCCGGAACTCGCGGCATTGCTCTCCAACTGCTTCGTGCAGACGCTTCCCAAGGGGGCCGTGCCGTGCCGACAGACCGAAAAGCCCGAGTTTCTTCACGTCGTCCTGTCCGGCGCGGTCGGCCTGTTCGCCGAAGGGCCACGCGAAGAAATACTCATTGAATTCTTCGGCCCCGGGGATGTTTTCATCCTTCCCGCCGTCATGCTCGATGCTCCCTACCTGATGACGGCACGCCTGCTCGAGGAGGGCCGCATCCTGCTCTGTCCGGCGGCCACCTTCCGCGCCCAGGCCCGGGCCAACGCAGCGCTGGCCTTCGGCTGCACCCTCGTGCTGTCGAGCTACTGGCGCGTCCTGATCGGCCAGATCAAGGACCTCAAGCTGCTGTCGGCGATCGAAAGGCTGTCGGCCATGCTGCTGGCGCTCGCGCCGCGGCACACCGGTCCGGTCACGGTGACGCTGCCCGGCGGCCGCCAATTGATCGCGGGACGGCTCGGCGTCACGCCGCAGAGCCTGTCGCGCGCCTTCGCCGCGTTGCGGCCGCTCGGTGTCACGGGCAGCAGCCGGACCGTCGCCATCGCCGATCCGGCGCGCCTGCGTGACATCGCCGGAATCCATGCACGCCCCAAGGACAATTCGAAGAAGACCGCAAGGCGCGCCTGATCGAAATCACCGACCGTTGCGCCAGGTCAATTCGGCGACCGCCCGACCCGCTCATGGTTGTCGTTACGAACGACAAGAGGAGCACGATGGCCGCCGTTCCCCGCCTCAGGGCCTACACCGGCCCCGCATTGCTTTCGTACGGATTTCGCCCGTTCTTCCTGCTGGGATCGATCTGGGCCGGCCTGGAGATCCTGGCCTGGCTACCGATCCTCCACGGCCAACTGTCCCTTGCGTCGGCCTTCTCGCCGCGCGACTGGCATGTCCACGAACTGCTCTTCGGCTACGTCCCGGCAATCGTCGCCGGCTTCCTGCTCACCGCGATTCCCAATTGGACAGGACGCCTGCCGCTCCAGGGAGGCCCTCTCGGTGGCCTCGTGATCGCATGGCTGTCGGGACGCTACGCCGTTACCTTCTCGGCCGAGATCGGCTGGATCGGCGCGATGGCGTTGGACAGCGCGTTCCTGTGGCTGATGACGCTGGCCGTCGCCCGCGAGATCGTGGCCGGTCGCAACTGGCGCAACCTCAAGATCGTTGTCCTTCTCGGGTTGCTTGCCATCGACAACCTCGCCTTTCATCTCGAGGCACACTTCGACGGTATCGCCTCCTATTCGACACGCCTGGCGATCGCGGTAGTCCTGACCATGGTCATGGTGATCGGTGGCCGCATCATTCCAAGCTTCACGCGCAACTGGCTGATGCGCCAGGCCCCGGGACGCCTCCCCGCTCCGTTCGGTTCGTTGGACGAGGAGTGCCTGGTCGCGAGCGTCTGCGCGCTCGCTCTTTGGGTCTTCGTGCCGAACGAGGTGCCGACCGGAGTCATGATGATCGTTGCCGGCCTGTTCAATATCGTCCGCCTCGGCCGCTGGGCCGGCGATCGCACATTGCCCGATCGCCTGGTGCTGATCCTGCACGCCGGCTACGCCTTCGTTCCGCTGGGCTTCCTGCTGGGCGGACTGGCCGCCTTCGATCTCGTGAGGCCCGGGGCCGGCATTCATGCCTGGACAGCGGGAGCGATCGGCACGATGACCCTCGCCGTGATGAGCCGCGCAAGCCTCGGCCACACTGGACGTCCGCTGGTCGCTTCCTTCGGGTTGCAGCTCGTCTACGTCGCGGCGCTCACGGCTGCCGCTTCACGCCTCTGCGCCGAGTTCCATGCCGGCTGGGCCGACGCCTTGTTGATCGTCGCGACTGCGACCTGGGTCGCCGCGTTCCTGGGATTTGCCGCCCTGTACGGCCCCATCCTGTGTGGCACCCGAAGGGGCCGGGCCGGCAATCCGACCTAGGGCGGACCCAATTGCCAACCCAAGCGCCGACCGGGCCGCCGGGCTGCAGGTGACGCCGCGTCCAGGCGGCCGAACGTCAGTTGAAGGGCGGCGCGATCATCGTGCCGCCTTTGGTCCACAAGGCGTTGAGGCCGCGCGCGAACTTGAGCGGCGAGCCCTGGCCGAGATTGCGCTCGAAACTCTCGCCGTAGTTTCCGACCTGCTTGACGATATTGAAGGCCCACGCCTCATCGAGGCCGAGCGTCTTGCCATTGTCGTACAGCACGCCGAGAAACTTCTGAACCGTCAGGTCGGGCGACTTCTTCATCTCCTCGACGTTAGCCTGGGTGATCTCGCGCTCCTCGGCTTCGAGCATCGCGAAGTGCGTCCAGCGCACGACGTCGAGCCAAGCCGAGTCGCCGTCGCGAACATAGGGACCCAGCGGTTCCTTGGAGATGACTTCCGGCAGCATCATGTAGTCCGCCGCCTTGCCCGACGCGACGACCGAGCCTGCCAGCGTCGACGCGTCCTGAGTCACCGCCGCGCAGCGACCGGCGAAGAACTCCTGGTACATCGCCTCCGGCGTGTCGACCGGCCGGGCCATGAATTGCACGCCGCGCATGCGGAACCATTGCGCCATGTTGGCCTGATGGTTGGTGCCGCGCACGACGCAGACGAATTTCTGGGCGAGCGCCGTCGCGCTCGGTATGCCCGCGGCCTTGGCCACCACGAAGGCCTGACCATCGACGTAATTGATCGCCGCGTAGCGCACCTTGGCGCCCACCGAGCGCGGCAAGTTCACCGTCGAGTTGCGGGCCAGCATGTCGAATTCGCCGGCAGCCAGCCGTGTGAAGCGGTCGGCCGCGGTCGTCGGAACGTAGGCCACTTTCCTGGCGTCGCCCAGCGTGGCAGCGGCGACGGCCCTGCACAGATCGACGTCGAGGCCAGCCCACTCCTTGCTCTCGTTCATCGCGGAAAATCCGGGGGCCTGCCCATTGACCCCGCACAGCAACTTGTCGCGCTTCTTGACGGCCTGTAACGTGCCCTGAGCTGCCGCGGGCAGCGCAATCGCCATGGCGATCCCGGCGACAATCAGGCGAACGATGATTCCCACCGGCATCTCCCTTTTCGTTAGAGGGTACAGGACTTCCCTCAACCGGCAAATCCCGCAGGCACTGCAAATTCCTGCGATCCCGTGGCGGCCGGCGGTCGTGGTAAATTGATCGTCGTGCTGCCGCCATCGACGAGGCGCCCGAATTGACCGACCTCGGATCCACCCTCTTCCGCCGGGCCCGGCGATGGGCGATCTGTCTGCCTGTCGCACTGGCGGCCTTGGCGCTGGACGCAGCGGCCAAGACCCCGTCGGAGTACTACGCGGAGTGCGTACGCGGCGCCTGGCCGACCATCGACGACGCCGAGAAGCGCGCCGCTGCCTGCTCGAAGGCCCTGCAGAGCAAGGCGCTTCAGCCCGACGAAGTGGCCCTCGCGCGCTTGACGCGCGGCGCGGCGCGCTACGCTCTGGGCGGGAAGCTCGTTGCGGGCGACGATTACCGCCAGGCCTTGCAGCACTACGAAGCGATCGTCGACCCGCGCAACCCGGATGCCCTCAACCTGTATCGCCGCGGCGCGAGCTACGGCGGCCTCGGCCAGCCCGAAAGGGCGTTGGCCGACTACACCCAGGCGATCCGCCTCGACCCGCGGCGCACCGTCGCCTACCTCGACCGCGGCGTGCTGCTCGCCGCCACGGCTCGCGCCTATGGCCGCGCCATCGACGACTTCAATCGCGTCCTCGAACTCGAGCCGGACAACGTCTCGGCACTAATCGCCCGCGCCAGCGCCTACAGCCAGCTCGGGAGCCAGGGTGTCGCCATCGCCGATCTCGACCGCGCAATCGCGCTGCAGCCCACCGCGTCCCTCGCCTTCTATCATCGCGGCACCGTGCGATCGCGACTGGGCGAGATGGGCCTCGCCCTGCGGGCTTACGACCAGGCCATTCGACTGACTCCGGAAAACGCCGCGGCATTGATCAGCCGCGCCGGGCTGATGTCGTCGGAGGGCCACTACGACGAGGCCATCCGCGACCTCGACAACGCCATCGAAGTGCAGCCCGAGAGCGCCAACGCCTTCTACAACCGCGGCTACGCCTATTTCTCCAAGGGCAATTTCGCCAAGGCGACCCAGGACTACAGCTTCGCCATCACGCTCGATCCGAACATGGCGAACGCCTACAACAACCGCTGCCTTGCCCGGGCCGTGGCCGGTCGCGACCTGGTGCGCGCGCTGGCCGACTGCGACACCGCGCACATTCTGGCGCCTCTCAGCCTCGACGTGCACGCCACGCGGGGCTTCGTGTTCCTGAAGCTGGGCGATCCCGAACTGGCGCTTCACGAATACAACACCGTCCTCGAGCTCGATCCCAATCGCGCGGCGGCGCTCTATGGCAAGGGCCTGGCCCTGATCGCCATCGGAAAGAACGTGGAGGGCAAGCGCGAACAGGCGGCTGCGCTGGCTCTCGATCCCGAGGCCGCGGACTTCTTTGCGCGCTACGGCCTGAAATAGGCACCGTCGCTCATCGTGCCGACCGGGCGCCATCGGGGCGCCAGGCACATTGTTCAGGCGGCTTTGCGGCGCGAATTCCAGAAGGCCACGACTTCACCGACCAGGCCGCGGCGGAAGGCCATGACGATCACCACGAAGATCGCGCCCTGGATCACCAGCACGAACTCGCCGAACGAAGCGAGGTAGTTCTGCATGGTGATGATGATGAAGGCGCCGACGATCGGACCGGTAATCGTGCCCAGACCGCCGACCAGCGCCATCAGCACCACTTCGCCGGACATCGCCGCACTGACGTCGGTAAGCGTGGCGAATTGCAGCACCATCGCCTTGGTCGAGCCAGCGAGCCCCGCGATCGCGGCCGACAGCACGAAGGCCAGCAGCTTGTAGCGGTCGGCCTCATAGCCCAGCGACAGGGCCCGCTGTTCGTTGTCGCGAATCGCCTTCAGCACCTGGCCGAACGGCGAGTGGATGAAGCGATAGATGCAGCCATAGCCGAACAGGAAGATGGCCAGCACGACATAATAGAGAACACGATCGTCCTTCGTCGGCAGCAGGCCTCCGAGCAGCGGCCGCCGTGTGATGCCCTGCAGGCCATCTTCGCCGCCTGTGAAAGGCATCTGCACGCAGAGGAAGTAGATCATCTGCGCGAAGGCGAGCGTGATCATGGCGAAGTAGATGCCCTGGCGGCGAATCGCCAGCGCCCCGGTCACGAGCCCGAGCAGAGCCGCACCTGCGACACCGGCGACGATTCCGACTTCCGGCGGCATCGCCCACACCTTGACGACGTGGCCGAAGAAATAGCCGGCCATGCCGAAGAACATGGCGTGGCCGAAGCTCATGAGGCCGGCATAACCCAGCAGCAGGTTGAAAGCGCCGGCGAACAGTGCAAAGCACAGCGCCGTCATCAGGAACACCGGATAGGCGACCCAGGGTGCCACCAGAGCCAGCACCGCCACGACGATCCCTGCGAGAAGACGGCCGTTCATTTGCTTTGTCCGAACAGGCCGGCGGGCTTGATCAGCAGCACGATCGCCATGACCACGAAGATCACCGTATTGGATGCCGGCGGATAGACCACCTTGGTAAAGCCCTCGATCAGGCCCAGCCCGAAGCCGGTCACGATCGAGCCCATGATCGAACCCATGCCGCCGATCACGACCACGGCGAACACCACTAGCACGAGATTGGTGCCCATCAGCGCCGAGACCTGCTGGATGGGCGCGGCGAGCACGCCGGCCAGCGCTGCGAGTCCGACACCGAGGCCGTAGGTCAGGGTAATGAGACGCGGCACGTTGATGCCGAAGGCGCGCACCAAGGTCGGGTTCTCGGTGGCCGCGCGCAGGTATGCACCGAGCTTGGTGCGCTCGATCGCATACCAGGTCAGCAGGCAGACCACGAGGGCCGCCACTACTACGAAGCCGCGGTAGGTCGGCAGGAACATGAATCCGAGATTGTAGCCGCCCGGAATCGGATTGGGATATGGCGCCCCGCCCGATCCCCATTTCGCCTGGAACAGCCCCTCGATCACCAGCGCCAACCCGAATGTAAGAAGAAAGCCGTAGAGATGGTCGAGATGATAAATGCGTTTCAGCATCAGCCGCTCGAGCAGCACGCCGAACAGGCCGACGATGAGCGGCGACAGCACCAGCGCGAACCAGAACGGCACGTCGAGAATGCCGAGCAGCAGCCAGGCCGCGAAGGCGCCCATCATGTACTGCGCGCCATGCGTGAAGTTGATGACGTTTAGCATGCCGAAGATCACGGCCAGGCCGAGACTCAGCATGGCGTAGAAGGCACCGTTGATCAGGCCGAGCAGGAGCTGGCTGAACAGCAACTGGGAGGAAATGCCGAAGATCTCGAACATGGCTTCGTCACACCCCCAGATAGGATTGCAGCTTGCCGATGTTCCGGGCGACGTCGGCGGCAGCGAGCGTGTCGACGACCCGCCCATCTTCCATCACGTAGTGACGGTCGGCGACGGTGGCGGCGAAATGGAAGTTCTGCTCGACCAGCAGGATCGTATAGCCGCGCTCCTTGAGCTGGCGAATGATCTCGCCGATGCGTTGGACGATCACGGGCGCCAACCCCTCGGTCGGCTCGTCGAGCAGCAACAGGTTGGCGCCGGTGCGCAGGATTCGGCCGATCGCCAGCATCTGCTGCTCGCCACCCGACAGCTTGGTACCCTGGCTGCGACGGCGCTCTTCGAGATTGGGGAAGAGCTTGTAGATCTCGGCCAGAGTCATGCCGCCCGGCTTCACCGTCGGCGGCAGCATCAGGTTCTCCTCGACGTTGAGGCTCGAGAAGATGCCGCGCTCCTCGGGGCAATAGGCGAGCCCGAGCCGCGCGATCACGTCCGACGGATGTCCGACGGTCTCGCGCCCGTCGAACCGGACCGATCCCGAGCGCTTCTCGACGATCCCCATGACCGACTTCAGGGTCGTGGTCTTTCCCGCGCCGTTGCGACCCAGCAGTGTGACCAGTTCGCCCTTGCCGATCTCGAAACCGACGCCGTGCAGGATATGGGACTCGCCATACCAGGCCTGCAGGTCATTCACCTTCAGCAATGCGTCAACCATGGCCGGTCCCGACATACGCTTCGACGACCAGCGGGTTTTTCGACACCGTCGCGTATGGCCCTTCGGCCAGCACCTCGCCGCGCGCTAACACCGTGATCGTATCGGACAGGTCGGCGACGACCGACATGTTGTGCTCGACCATCAGCACCGTGCGATCCTTGGCGACCGTGCGGATCAGCTGGGCGATCCGCTTGATGTCCTCCTGGCCGAGCCCCGCCATCGGCTCGTCGAGCAGGAGCATCTCGGGCTCCAGGGCGAGAGTGGTGGCGATTTCGAGCGCACGCTTGCGGCCATAAGGCAACTCTACCGCCGGCAATTCTGCGAAGGCGGAAAGACCGACCGCCTCAACCAGCTCGAGCGCACGCCCATCGAGTTCGCGCAGCACCGATTCCGAACGCCAGAACTGGAAAGAAATGCCCAGCCGTCGCTGCAGGGCGACACGGACATTTTCGCGGACCGAGAGATGGGGAAATACAGCGGAAATCTGGAAAGACCGTGCCAGTCCCATGCGCGCGATGGCCGCAGGCGAACTTCCGGTGATATCGCGCCCATTGAAGTGGATGCGACCAGCCGTCGGCGTCAGAAAGTGCGTCAGAAGGTTGAAGCAGGTCGTCTTGCCGGCGCCGTTTGGCCCGATCAAAGCGTGAATCGTATGACGGCGGACACGCAGATCGACGTTCTTGACCGCTACGAACCCCTTGAACTCCTTCGTCAGGCCCTGAGCCTCGAGGATTGATTCTTGTTCTGCCATCGCCTCCCTCGCGATGGCGCGACTTAATCGGAGCTTTGCCTCTCTGTCCAGCGGGGCTAAATTCCGCGCCTCTGCGGCCGTGGCCGCATGTCTGGGAGGATTTTCGTATGAAGATTGCAAATGCAGTCCGCTACGCCGGCCTGGTTGCGGCCGTCACAGGCCTGACCGCGGTGGGCCTCGTCGCCATTGGCCAGGTGCAGGCCCAGCCGGCGCCGCTCAAGATCGCGGTGATGGACGGCTTCTCCGGTGTCTATGGCGATCTGACCGCAGGCGAGGTCGAGGCCATGCAGCTGGCGATCGAAGACGTCGGCGGCAAGGTCAACGGCCGCTCGGTCGAAATCCTGTCGGCCGACCATCAGACCAAGCCGGATGTCGGCGCCGCCATCGCGCGCAAGTGGTACGACGTCGACGGCGTAAAGATGATCACCGGCCTCGGCACCTCGTCGGTCGCGCTGGCGGTGCGCAAGATCAGCCAGGAAAAAGGCCTGATCGACATCAACACGGGCGCCGCCTCGGCCGACCTGACGGGTCCGGCCTGCTCGGCGACCGGCGCGCACTGGGTCTACGACACCTATGCGCTGGCCCATGTCACCGGCGAAGCGCTGGTCAAGGCCGGCGGCGACAGCTGGTTCTTCCTCACTGCCGACTACGCCTTCGGTCACGCGCTGGAACGCGATGTCAGCGCCGTCGTCAAGGAAGCGGGCGGCAAGGTGGTGGGTGGCGTGCGCCATCCGCTCAGCACCCAGGACTTCTCGTCCTTCCTGCTGCAGGCCCAGGCATCCAAGGCCAAGGTCATCGGTCTCGCCAACGCAGGCCAGGACACGATCAATTCGATCAAGCAGGCGGGCGAGTTCGGTATCGTCAAGGGTGGCCAGAAGCTGGCCGGCCTGCTGGTGTTCGCCACCGACGTGCAGTCGCTCACCCTCCCGGTCGCTCAGGGCCTAGTGCTCACCGAGTCCTTCTACTGGGATCTCAACGACGAGACCCGGGCGTGGACCAAGCGCTATCGCGCCAAGAAGGACCGCCTGCCGAGCATGCTGACGGCCGGCGTCTACAGCTCTACGCTGCACTACCTCAAGGCCGTGCAGGCCGCGGGCACCGACGACGCCCTGCCGGTCATGGCCAAGATGCGTGAAATGCCGGTCAACGACGTGATGACCAAGAACGGCAAGCTGCGCGCCGACGGCCGTCTGGTGCGCGACATGCACCTGTTCCAGGTCAAGGCGCCGTCGGAGTCCAAGAGCAAGGACGACATCTACAAGCTGATCGCCACGGTTCCAGGCGACAAGGCCTACCGTCCGATCAACGAGGGCAAGTGCCCCCTGATCAAGTAACCGGAAACGCGCTGTAAAGCGTTGCAGGGCGCCCCGTGAAAGCGGGGCGCCCTTTGCGTTTGGCAGGCTGGCCATTGGGCAGGCGGCCTGCCTTAATGGCAGCGATGAAGACCCGCGTACCGGGCCGATTGGAGCGAACGCCAGAGTGACCATAAATGAGCGGCCCCTGAAGGGCGCCTGGGGCATCACTGCCCTGCTGTTCGTATTCATGCTGATCAACTTCGCCGACAAGATCGTGGTGGGGCTGGTCGCCGAGCCGTTGATGCGCGACCTCAAGCTCACCCCCGAGCAGTTCGGCTTCCTCGGCTCCTCCTTCTTCTTCCTCTTCGCCGTCTCGGCGATCGCAGTCGGCCTGATGTCCAATCGGGTGGCGACGCGGCACACGCTGCTCGTCATGGCGATCATCTGGTCGCTGGTGCAATTCCCGATGCTGGGCACCGTGACCCTGGAGATGCTGGTCGCCTGCCGCATCGTGCTGGGTGCCGGCGAAGGTCCGGCGGGGCCGGTCGCCACTCACGCTGTCTACAAGTGGTTCCCCGACTCGCAGCGCGGCCTGCCGACGGCCATCATCGCCCAGGGATCGGCGATCGGCGTGATCGTCGCCGTGCCGATCCTGAGCCTGATCATCGCCAAGTTCTCCTGGCACTGGGCGTTCGGCGCGCTTGGCATCGCCGGCCTGCTGTGGGCTATAGCCTGGGTTTTCTTCGGCCGGGAGGGCACCCTGGTCGACAAGCCGGTGAGCGAGAACGGCGCCGCCGGCGAGCGGGTGCCCTATCGGTACCTGCTCACCTGCCCCAGCATCGTGGCGCTGTGCTGCGCCGGCTTCGCCAGCTACTGGGGGCTGGCACTCGGATTGACATGGTTTACCTCGTACCTCGTAACCGGCCTGGGCCTGGGCGAAACGCTTGGCCGCAACCTCACCATCCTGCCCTGGATCTTCGGCATGGCGGTAGTGCTGACCGGCGGCTGGATCTCGCAGCACTACAAGTCCAAGGGCGTCTCCAGCCGACTCTGCCGCGGCGCCCTCGCCTGCGTGTCGATGATGGCAGGCGGCTGCGCTATGCCGTTCGTCGGCAGCATGCCGTCGATCGAGCTCAAGATCGCCTTCCTGGTTTTTGGCTCGGCAATCGGCAGCACGATCTACGTCGTCATCCCGATGATCGTCAGCGAACTGACACCGCACTCCCAGCGCGCCGGCATGTTGGCGATCGTCAACTCGGTGGTGACCTTGGCCGGCGTCATCGCGCCCTTCGCCATGGGCTCGGTGATCCAGAACGCAGCGACGCCCTTGGCTGGCTACGAGAAAGGATACGTGGTTTTCGGCGTCCTGCTGCTGGCAGGCGGATTGATCGGCCTGATTTTCATTCGCCCTGAACTCGATCGAGCGCGCCTGGCGCGTCATGCCGTTCCGGCAGACCGCCTCACGGTCGCTCCCGCAGCCAACTGACCGATTCGACTTCACAAGGCCTGTCGTTCACAAGGACTGTCGCAAGAGTTGCACGACTCGCACAGGCATGCAGCGGGCGCATCCAACTGACGTTGTCGCGCGCATATTCATCTGAACTTGTACGAACTGATGGCGCCCAAGTGCGTTTGTCACTCACAACTCTGTGAGCCAGTCGATGACACGACTTCAGTGCACGCCATGCAAAGGTGCGATGCAACGGGTTCGACGCAGGTTGCTCGACAGTGCACCGCAACAGCAGGCATACGTCTCCGCACATACGATCGAAGCTCGTCCGAGCTCGAATTCGTGTACTGGAGTAGCAGTAAGTATGGCGCGTGTGACCGTGTCATCGAAGTGCCGTCGGATCACTCAGGAGCGGAGCTCGCAATGAGCGTCTGCCCTTCGATCGGCTCGTTGTTTTCGACGCCGCTGATCACGCTCGACGTGCCCGACTCCGACAGGCTGAATGGCGACCTGCGGACCGTGATCGCGCAGCGGGAAAAGACTCACCCCGGCACTCAGCATTCCAACATGGGCGGCTACCAGTCGAGCTGGGACATGGACCGCTGGGGCGGCGCGGCGGCCATCAAGCTCCTGGCGATCGGCCGCAACCTCGCCAACCGCATGACCAGCGACCGCGAGGGCAACAGCGGACGCGGACCGCATCCGGACCACTTCGCCGTGACCTGGGTCTGCAACATGTGGGCAAACGTCAACCGCGGCGGCCATGGCAACGAATTCCACTCGCACCCCGGCGCGTTCTGGTCGGCCGTCTATTATGTCGACGACGGCGGCATTGCCGACAATCCCGCCCTGGGCGGCGAACTCGAATTCATGGACCCGCGCGGCCCGCTGCCGATGATGAATGCGCCTCACCTGCGCATGGTCGGAAGCGTCTCGGCCGGCGCAACGGAGCGGGTCGTTCCCAGGGCCGGCCGCCTGGTGATGTTTCCGTCATGGCTGATGCACCAGGTGCGCCCCTACAAGGGCAACGCCGAACGCATTTCGATCGCCTTCAATCTCGCGCTCTAGCCCTTCACCACGCCGGCAGTAAGGCCGGACGACATGTACTTGCGGAAAGCGTAGTCGTTCGCGGCGGGCGGCGGCGGCCACGGCAAAGATGTCGGAAACCCGCGACTCGCGTGACTAAGGAAACCCGATCGGCATCGACCGGCCGTACGCGCACAATCCCCACATCACGATGCGATTGCGATCGATCGTCACGGCCTGCCACCCAGGCCACTTGCCGGGACATCCGCCAATGTCGTGATGGAACAGGATCGTCCCGCGATCGGCATTACAGGGAGCGACGCGGTCGAGGATCCCGTAGCGCAGTGACCCGTACGGCATCTCGAAAAGCGGCATTTGTTCCCCCGCATGGGCACGATCATACTACGATAATGCCCCGCCTCTCCCGCCGCGCCGCACTCCTCGGTCTCGCGTCGACCGCGACGGTCTCGCACGCCCAGACCGGCGACTTTCCCGACAAGCCCCTGCGCATGGTCGTGGGCTTCCCACCCGGCGGTCCCAACGATCTGCTGGCGCGCGTCATCTCGCCCGGCATCGGCGAGCGGCTCGGCCGCAATGTCGTCGTGGAGAACAAGGCGGGCGCCAATGGCGAGATCGCCGCCACCTTTACCGCCAAGTCGCCGGCCGACGGCAGCATCTTCATGCTGGCCTCGAACGGCTCCACCACCGTGGCGCCGGCCTTCAGCAAGATGCCATTCGACATCCGGACCGATTTCATTGCCGTGGCGCCGGTCGGGATCAATCCGATGCTGCTTGTCGTGCGGCCCGACCTTCCGGCGCAGAATGTCGGCGAACTCTTGGCGCTGGCGCGACAGAAGCCCGGCAAGCTCAACGGCGCCTCTGCCGGCGCAGGCGGCGCGACGCATCTTGGCCTCGAGCTCTTCAAGGCCATGGGTAAGGTCGACATCGTGCACGTGCCCTACAAGGGCGGCGGGCCGGCCATGGCCGACCTGATGGCGGGTCAGGTCGACGTCTATTTCGGCGGGCTCCCGACGGCGCTACCCCACGTCAAGGCCGGCAGGCTGCGCACGCTGGGGCAGACCCTCCTCGTCCGCTCGGCCGCTGCCCCCGACATCCCGACGATCTCGGAATCGGGCCTCGACGGTTACGAGTGCGCGATCTCCTACGGCATCTTCCTGCCGCCTGGCACGCCACAGCCGCTTGTCACCAAATTGCACGATGCGATCGATGCGACCATCCACTCGCCCGAGATCGCGAAGAAGTTCGTCGAGCTCGGGGCCGACCCGCAATTCGGATCGCCCGCCGAGTTCGCCAAGTATGTCGCCGACGATCTCGCCAAGTGGGGCAAGCTCGCCAAGGAAGCGAAGCTGAAGATCGACTAGCTAGTCGTTCTTCATGCCCACCGCCTGGATGATCTCCTGCCACTTCTTACGGTCGGTGGCGATCATGGCCTTCAGGTCGGCGGGTGAGCCGATTACGACCTCCATGGCGTTTTCGGTGTAGCGCTTCTGCAGGTCCGGCTTCGCGAGCGAGGCGCGGAGCGCCTTGTTCCACAGGTCCACGAGGTCGGTCGGCATGTTGCGCGGAGCAAACACGGCGAACCAGTTGTCGACGCGGTAGCCCGGCAGGAATTGGGACATCAACGGCACATTGGGGAACGCCGGCGCGCGACTGGCGCCGCCGAAAGCGATCGGGATGAGGTTGCCGGCGGAAAGTTGCCCCAGGAACTCGGGCAGGTTGCCGAACATCATCTGCACGTTGCCCGCCACCATGTCCTGAATGGCGGGGGCACCACCACGATAGGGGACATGCAGAAGGTCGACGCCGGCCATCTTCTTGAATAACTCGCCCGCGAGATGCTGCGACGTGCCGTTGCCGGCCGAGGCGTAGGTGAGCTTGCCGGGGTTCTTCTTCGCCATTTCGATCATTTCCGGCACCGTGCGGAACGGCGCCGACTTGGCGAACACCAGGATGTTGTAAACGTTGGCCACGGGCCCGATCGGCGTGAGATCGGTGTCGACGTTGATCGGCAGCTTGAGGCCGGGCAACACAGGCGACACGGCCATCGCCGCCATCGCGGCAAGCCCGATCGTACGGCCATCGGGTGGCGCATTGGCCAGAATTTCGTTGGCGATAAATCCGCCGGCGCCGGTCTTGTTCTCGACCAGGATGTTCTGGCCGATCTCCGACCGGGCCGCCTCGGCGATCAGGCGGCACAACAGGTCGGCGTTGCCGCCCGGCGCAAATCCACACAGAAAGCGGACGTCGCCTGTGATCTTGGCCTGCCCGAAAGCGGGCGCGCCAACCGTTCCCAGCGCGGCGAGGCTCGTAGCCCCGCCGACGAATGTTCTGCGTTTCATTTCATTTCCTCCCTATGGGAGGAAAAGCCTAGCCGATTACTTGACCGACGAATACGCAGTCGGTGTGAGAAGCTGGACCGAGACATTTGCCACGATCGGACCGTCTTTTTCGGTCTCGGCGCGCTTGGCGATCCACTCCGGGTCGGCCTGGAACGCGTTCCACTTCTTTTCGCGATCGGCCATCGATTCCCACTGGAGCATGTAGGTCAGCTCCTGGTTCGACTCGCCGATCAGGGTGGTGAAGAAGCCAGCCTGCTTGATACCGTGCCGCTCCCAGATCTTCAGCGTGATATTGGCGAAGCGGTTGTTCAGGGCCGGCAGTTTGCCCGGCACGCATTTGTAGACGCGTAGTTCGTAGATCATGTCTCTCTCCCGTTAGCGTTTAGAATTGTCCGGCGAATCGCGGCACGAAGCCGGCGCCCTTGTGATCGATGTGGCAAGTGAACGGTGCGCCGAAATGGCAGGGCAGCAGGCGCGCGCCGGTGCCGGCGCAGTATTCGATCGCAGCGCGCCGCGACTTGCGGGCGTTCTCGGCATCGAGGCAGGCGAAGCTGTTCCACTCCGGATGATGAACCTGCAGGGCGTGATGCAGGATGTCGCCGCAGAACAGTGCCTTCTCGCCCTTGGACTCGAATTCGATGCGGATCGTGCCCGGCGTGTGGCCCGGCGCCGGCGTGATGCGGATGTTCTCGTCGAGCTGGGCCCCGCCCTTCACCATCTGCGCCATGCCGGCCTCGAACACCGGCAGCACCGAATCGCGGAACGAGCCGGCATTCGCAGGGCCCTTCTGTGGATCCTTGTCGAGCTCCTTGTAGAAGTCGAAGTCTTCCTGGCTCCAGACATATTTGGCGTTCTTGAAGGTCGGTACCCACCGGCCATTGTCGAGTCTCGTGTTCCAGCCGACGTGATCGACGTGCAAATGCGTGCACATCACCATGTCGACCTGATCCGGCGTAACGCCCGCTGCCTTCAGGCGATCGAGGTAGGGCGTGTTCATCATGTCCCACTTCGGCCGGTGCTTGCGCGGCTTATGATTGCCGACGCAAGTGTCGATCAGGATCGTCTTGCCGCCGATCTTGAGCAGCCAGCTGTGGATGCTGAGCTTCAGCCAGCCCGACGCAGCGTCATAGTGGTTGGGCGACAGCCACGACATGTGCTTCTCGGCGACTTCCGGCTTCCAGTCGGGGAAGAATATCTTGGCGTCGAAGTTCGGCTCGTAGGTTTCCTCGATACGGGTCGCTGTCGCGGCGCCCAGCTTCACTTCGACCATGTCTCCACCCCTTTTCGCGGCGCGCGAGCTTAGCGTTGTCGCGGTGCTGTCGGAAAGGGTAGCGTGAGTACATGAATGCCGATCTCACTTGGGCAACCGCCGCCGATCTGTCCCGCCTCTACCGCCGAAAGGAACTTTCGCCAGTCGAAGCCGTCGACCATCACGTGAAGCGTGCCGAGAAGCTGCAGCCACATCTCAATTCCTTCGTGCTGATCGACGCAGCCGGCGCGCGGGCCGCGGCAATAGCCTCGGAGGCGCGCTGGCAGAAGGGCACGCCGCTGTCGCCGCTCGACGGCGTCCCGACCACGATCAAGGACACGACCAATGTCAAAGGCTGGCCGACGCGCTACGGCAGCCATTCGACCGAGGACGGACCGGTCGCCGAGGATGCCGCCGTCACCGGACGCTTCCGCACGGCCGGCATGGTGTTCCTCGGCAAGAGCACGACCCCGGAATACGGCTGGAAGGCGCTGACCGACTCGCCGCTCCAGGGCACGACGCGCAGCCCGTGGAACCTGAGGCACTCGCCAGGCGGCTCCTCCGGCGGCGCGTCTTCGCTGTCCGCTGCCGGCGTCTGTCCGTTCAACCACGGCAATGACGGTGGCGGTTCGGTCCGCATTCCCGCCGCGCACACGGGCCTGGTCGGATTGAAACCCTCCTACGGACGCATCGCGCAGTACCCTGCCGACGCGCCCTTTGCCGACGTGATCAGCCAGGGCGTGCTGGCGCGTTCGGTGCTGGATACGGCACTCGCTCTCAACGCCACCGCCGGCTACGACCCGCGCGACTGGCGGTCGCTGCCCAACGATCCGCGCGACTACACGGTCGGCCTCGACGATGGCGTGCGCGGCTGGAAGATCGGCCTCAGCCTCGATTTCGGTCACGTGAAAGCCGATCCCGAGGTGCGCGATCTGGTCGAGAACGCCGCCAAACGCTTCGAGGAACTCGGCGCGCATGTCGAGGATGTGGGGCCGCTGCTCGAGCCGCTGCAGAAGCCGTTTGAGGCGCTGTGGAGCGGCAGCTTCGGCGTGCGCCTGCGCCAGATCCCGACCCAGTTGCACGGCAAGCTCGACCCGGGCTTCCGAGCGCTCGCCGAAAAGGGCCTCGCGGTCACGCTGTCCGACTACGCACGTGCCTACGAAGCCAAGTCGAAGCTCGCGCGCGACATGGCGCTGTGGCACCAGAAGTACGATCTGCTGCTCACGCCCGTGACGCCGGTGGCGCCGCCACCGGTCGAGACGCTCTACAATTCGGAGGCGTTCTCGCGCTGGACCAAGGGCGCGCCCTACACCCTGCCCTTCAACCTGACCGGCGCACCGGCGGCCTCGATGCCGGCCGGCCTCACCAAGGCCGGCCTGCCGGTCGGCCTGCAGATCGTCGGGCCGGCGCGTTGTGACCATCTCGTGCTCAAGGCGATGCGCGCCTACGAGAGCCTCCTGGGCTGGACCTGGCCGCAGCCGAAGGTACTGGAGACACTCGCGAAGCTGTGACTTGGGCGTGTCCGGCGAATGTTGGAGCCTCCGCTCCGGCATTCACAGGGAGAGACCATGCCTAAGCTTCTCAAAGTAACCGCCGCGATCGCGCTACTCGCCATCGCGGGAAGCGCCTACGCGCAGACCCCGCCGGCGCCGGCGGCCCCGCCAGCCGGCCCGCCGCAATTTCCCAACATGACCTTCTTCGTCACCAGCAAGCCGGGGCCGGACGGGGCCAATTTCGGCGGCCTCGAGGGTGCGGACCGGCACTGCAAGCTGCTTGCGACCAACGCAGGCGCCGGCGGCAAGAACTGGCGCGCCTATCTCAGCACCCAGGCTGTCGGCGGTGCGACTGCGGTGAACGCAAAGGACCGCATCGGCAAAGGCCCGTGGGTCAATGCCAAGGGCGTGCAAATCGCCGCCAGCGTCGAGGATCTGCACTCGGCCAACAACAAGATCACCGCCGAGACCATCGTTGCGGAGAACGGCCGCCTCGTTCCGAGCCGCCTCTACACGATCAACCAGCACGACGTTCTTACGGGCACCCAGCCCGACGGCACGGCATTCCCGCCCGACAAGGACATGACCTGCGGCAACTGGACCAAGAACGGCCCCGGCAGCGCCATGGTCGGCCACGCCGATCGCATGGGGCTGCGCGACGACGATGCCTCGAAGTCGTGGAACTCCTCGCACCCGTCGCGAGCCTGCGACCTGCCTTCGCTGGTCGCGACCGGCGGCGCCGGACTGCTTTACTGCTTCGCTGCGGACTGACCGCGACTCGACATATCGGAGAGAAGGAAGGCCTGCATCGACTGGATGCAGGCCTTTTTTCTTTGCCGTCATCAGGCGCGTCGCGGCGTCAGGAATCGACCTTCACGTTGGCCGTCACGATCACCTTTCGCCACTTCTCGACCTCGTCAGCCAGGAATTTCACCGTCTCGGCCGGCGTCGTGCCGCCCGGAATGACCGCGAGCTCGGCAAAACGCTTGCGCAGATCCTCGTTCTTCATTGCCGTAGCAACCTCGCCCGACAGGCGATCGACGATCTCCTTTGGCGTACCAGCCGGTGCCAGGAACATCGACCAGCTCGAGGATTCGATCGGCGGGCCGCCCGATTCGACGATCGTCGGCACCTCGTCGGCCCCCGGAACACGCTGCTTGGAGAACATGCAGAGGCCGCGGATCTTGCCCGAACGGACATGCGTCATGACGCCGATCGGCGCATCGATCAGCATCTGGATGTTGCCCGAGACGAGATCGGCCAGCGCCGGAGCGGTGCCCTTGTAGGGGACATGCTCCATCTGGATGCCGGCAACCTGCTTCAGGAGCTCGCTGGTCAGGTGCGCGGCGGCGCCGACGCCGGAGGAACCGAACGAGATTTTGCCCGGATTGGCTTTGGCGTAGGCGATCAGTTCGCCCGCAGTCTTCACCGGCAGGTTGTTGCTGACGGTGAGTATCAGCGGCGCGATGCCGATCAGCGATACCGGCGCGAAGCTCGATTCCGGATCGAAGCTGAGCTTGCCCGCATAGAGCGTCTTGTTTGCCGCGTGAGCCGCGATGACGGTCAGGAAGGTGTAGCCGTCGGGAGCCGACTTCGCGACGGCCTCGGCGCCGATCAGCGAATTGGCGCCCGGCTTGTTGTCGACGACGAAGGGCTGACCGAGGTTGATCTTCTCCAGCGTCAGCCGGGTCGACACGTCGGTGAAGCCGCCGGCCGTGTACGGCACGACCCAACGGATCGGCTTGTTGGGCCAGCCCCCCTGTGCCCGGACCGACCCTGGCAACACCGCAGCCGCACCGGCCGCAGCAAGCGCTCGGCGACGATTGATACGCAACATGATATTTGCTCCCTGTCCGTTTGCCTGATTGTTCTTCAGTCGAGATCGAGGCCGTTCATGCCGGCGTTCTTGCGTGCCTTCTTGGCCAACTCGGTCAGGATCTTGCCGGCGGCGCGCGGGTCGAGGATGGGCTTCGCTTCCGGCCCCTTGTGCCATCCCTCGGCGACGGCGAACTGACCATTGCCGGCCTGGAAGACGCGGCCGGTGATCTCGCGGCTCTCCTCGCTCACCAGCCACGTCGCGACCGGGGCGATCCACTTCGGACTGCGGGTTTCCTTGTCCTCTTCGGTGTAGTTGCGCAGATCCTCGGTCATGCGGGTGAAGGCCGACGGCGAGATCGAGTTGACCGTGATGCCGTAGCGGCCGAGTTCGCGCGCGGCGATGACGGTGAACGAGGCAATGCCTGCCTTGGCCGCACCGTAGTTGGTCTGGCCGATATTACCGTAGATCCCCGACACCGACGTCGTGGTGATGATGCGGGCATCGACCGGTCCGCCCTTGGCCTTGGCCTGGTCGCGCCAGTAGGCGGCGGCATGGCGGGCCGGCGCGAAGGTGCCCTTCAGGTGGACCTTGATGACGGCGTCCCACTCGTCCTCGCTCATGTTGACCAGCATGCGGTCGCGCAGGATGCCGGCGTTCAACACCACCGCGTCGAGCTTTCCGAAGGCGGAGACCGCTTGGTCGATCATGCGCTTGGCGCCGTTCCAATCGGACACGTCATCGCCGTTGGCCACCGCCTCGCCACCCTTGGCCTTGATCTCGTTGACCACCTGCTGCGCCGGACCGACATCGTTGCCCTTGCCGGCGCGGTCGCCGCCCAGATCGTTCACGACCACCTTGGCGCCGTGCTCCGCCAGCATGAGGCAGTGCTCCCGGCCCACGCCACGGGCGCCTCCGGTCACGATCGCCACCCGGCCCTCACACAGTCTCGCCATAGCTTCCTCCCGTCTTTTGCGTGTCTGAAACCCGTGATCCTGCGCTAGTCTAGCGGGCTGAAGAGGAGGATCGCCATGGACACCCTGCCGCTCGTTTCGCCCGAACAGGTCGGACTTTCCGCAGCGCGGCTCGCGCGGATCTCGGGCTGGATGAGGGGTTGGGTCGACAGCGGCAAGTTGCCGGGCATGACGGTGTGCGTGATGCGCAAGGGCCAGCTCGCCTTCGCCGAGACCTATGGCAAGGCCGACGTCGAGCGCAACAGGCCGATGCGACCCGACACTATCGTGCGCATCTATTCGATGACCAAACCCCTGACCTCGACGGCGATCATGATGCTGTACGAGGAAGGCCGCTTTCAGCTCGACGATCCGATCTCCAGGTTCATCCCGGCCTTCAAGAACCCACGCGTCTACGCCGGTGGCAGTCGCGGCAAGCTCGATTCGATGCCTGCCGAGCGGGAGATCACCTTCCGCGACCTGCTGACCCATACCTCGGGCCTCACCTACGGCTTCATGGAGAGCACGCCGGTCGATGCGGTCTACCGCGACCAGAAGATCGATTTCGGCACCGCCACCGCCAGCCTCGCCGATGTGGTTGAGCGGCTGGCCGCTGTGCCGTTGATCGCCCAGCCTGGCAAGGCGTGGAACTACTCGGTGGCGACCGACGTCCTCGGCTACCTCGTGCAGGTGATCTCCGGCCAGCCCTTCGACGTCTTCCTGCGCGAGAAGGTGCTGAAGCCGCTCGGCATGCTCGACACCGACTTCGTCGTGGCCAAGGACAAGCAGGAGCGCTTCGCCACCTGCTACATGCCGGGCAAGGACGGCAGGCTCGCCGTGATGGACGATCCGACCAAGAGCAACTACCTCGCGCCGCGCAACGGCTACTCGGGCGGCGGCGGCCTCGCCGGCACGGCAGGCGACTACCTGCGTTTCTGCAAGTTCATGCTGAATAAGGGCGAGCTCGACGGCGTGCGCCTGCTCGGCCGCAAGACGGTCGAATTGATGACGTCGAATCATCTGCCGGGCGACATGGCCGATATGGGCATGCCGCGCTTCTCGGAATCGCCCTACTACGGCATCGGCTTCGGGCTCGGCTTCTCGGTGATGATCGATCCGGCCAAGGCGCAGATCCTCGGCAGCGCCGGCGAATACGCATGGGGAGGTGCGGCCTCGACCGCATTCTGGTGCGATCCCCAGGAAGACATGGCGGTGGTGCTGTTGACGCAGCTCTATCCTTCCTCGACCTATCCGATCCGCCGGGACCTGCGCGTGCTCACCTACCAGGCGATCGTCGACTGAGGCGCACGGCGATGAGGAACACCGGTCCGATCAACGTCCGCAAGCTCCATCCGCTGTTCGGCGCGGAGATCACGGGCATCGACATCACGCGGCCCCTCAGTCCGCGCGAGTTCGGCCCGATCCGGGCGGCCTTCGAGGAGCACTCGGTGCTGTTGTTCCGCAACCAGCACATGGACGACGAGAAGCAGGTCCAGTTCAGCGAAAATTTCGGGCCGCTGGAGACGACCGGCGCCTCTAACCCGGCTGCCGGCACCAAGTTCCAGCGCCAGTCCAACCTCGACATCATGACCGGCGAGCCGATCCCGCCGGACGACATGCGCATGATCTACCAGAAGGCCAACTACTTCTGGCACTCGGACTCCTCGTTCAAGAAGATCCCCTCGCTGTGCTCGGTCCTGACAGCCCGCATCTGCCCGTCGGAAGGCGGCAATACGGAATTTCTGTCGATGCGCGCGGCGTGGAATGCCCTGCCGCCCGCCCTGCAGGCGACCATCCACCCCCTGATCGCCGAGCACGCGCTGCAGCATTCGCGCGACCGCGTGCAAAAGGGCATCCTGTCGGCCAAGGCAATCGCCGAACTGCCGCCAGTCAAGCAACGGCTGTTCCAGGACAATCCGATCAACGGCCGGCGCGCGCTCTATATCGGCGCCCACGCCGGCCACATCGTCGATTGGCCGATGCCGATGGGAAAGGCGATCCTTTATGAGCTCACGCAGCGCGCCGACCAGCCTGAATACCGGCTGTCGCACGCCTGGCGCGAGGGCGACGTGATCGTATGGGACAACCGTGCGGTCTTGCACCGCGCGACCTACTACGACGCGGTGAAATACAAGCGCTTCATGCAGCGCACCACGATCGGCGGCGACTCGCCCACCGTCGACCAGTAGGCCGGACGGCCGCGCCGGCATGGCCGAACCGCCTGGTTCTTCCGCTCAGCATGACGGCATGCCACCCGGCCTGCCGCGACTTCTGGCTGTCGCGACCATCACGATCGGCCTGATGATGTCCGTGTTGTCGAACTCGATGACCAACCTGGCGCTGCCCTACATCGCCAAGGATCTTGCCATCACCGCCGAGAGTTCGATCTGGATCGTCAATGCCTACCAGATCGCCCTGATGGTCTCGCTGCTGCCGGTGGCGGCCTTCGCCGACATCGTCGGCTATCGCCACGTCTACCGGTTCGGGCTCGCCGCCTTCTGCATCGCCTCATTGGGCTGCGCGCTGGCGCCCTCGCTCCCCTGGCTGATCGCCGCCCGCTTCGTGCAGGGCGTCTCGGGCTCGGCGATCATGTCGGTGCAGCCCGCACTGGTGCGCGCGATTTACCCACGCAACATGCTGGGCCGCGGATTGGGCTTCAACACCACCGTGGTCGCGACTTCGCTGGCGGCGGGCCCGTCGCTCGGCGCCGCCCTGCTCCAGCTCTGGTCGTGGCCGATCCTGTTCGCGGTCTACATTCCCCTGGGAATCATCTCCTTCGCGCTCGCCGAGCGCTACCTGCCGCGCACCAGCCACACGCACCGGCCGTTCGACGTGCTGTCGGCGGTGCTGTCGGGAGTGACCTTCGGACTGCTGATCTTCGGCATCGATGGCATCGCCCACGGCCACGCGCCGATCGTGATCGTGGCCGAACTGGGCGGCGCCCTCGCGATGGGAACGTTCTTCGTCTGGCGGCAAAGCAGGCTCGCCGACCCGATGATGCCGATCGACGTCTTCCGGCGGCCGGTCTTCGCGCTGTCGATCTCGGCTTCGACCTGCACCTTCACGGCGCAAGGGCTCGCCTTCGTCAGCCTGCCCTTTTTCTTCCATACGGTGCTCGGCCGCGATGCCACCAGCACCGGCATCCTGCTGACCGCCTGGCCGCTCGCCCTGGCCAGTATCGCGCCGATCGCCGGACGCCTGGCCGACCGCCACCATGCCGGCGTGCTGGGCGCGATCGGCCTCACCAGCATGACGACAGGTCTGGTGCTGACGGCGTTGCTGCCGCCCAACCCTTCGACGGTCGACATCATGTGGCGGCTGGTGCTGTGCGGCGCGGGCTTCGGCGTCTTCGCCTCGCCCAACAACCGGCTGATGATGAACGCCGTGCCGCGCGAGCGCAGCGGCAGCGCGGGCGGCATCATCGCCTCGGCCCGCACGCTGGGTCAGACCCTGGGCGCCGCGCTGGTGGCTCTGGTCTTCGGCCTGTTCGACTTCTCCGGCAGCGGCGCCGCCGATGCCTCGCGTGCCGCCCTGTGGCTCGGGGCGACTTTCGCCGGCGTGGCGCTTGTCGTCGGCAGCCTCAGGATGAAGCTGCAGCGCTAG
>JBGAIW010000027.1:0-44789 GCA_044225265.1 Reyranella sp. | reverse complement strand
CGCCACGCCAATGCCTGCGCCTGCTCCGGCACCGGTCGTCGAGCCGCCTGCGCCGCCGCCGGTCCAGACGGCGGCCGCCGCGCCGACGTCGCGGCCGCGACGGGTCGACCCGAACAAGGCGTTCGAGCCGCCGCCGGGCTGGACTCCGCCCGGCGCCACCGAGGCACCGGCCGCGAGCGGCCTGGTTCAGTCGGCCCCGATTCAGCCGGCTCCCGCCGCGCCGGTTCAGACCGCCGCTGCCGCACCGCCGCCTTTGGTCGTTCCACAGGAAGCGCCTGCCTCGACTCCGGCCCCTGTGACGAGTGCGCCCATTAGCAATGAACCCGTGACCAGCGCACCCGTGCCGCCGCCCGTCCAGGCGCCGGCGCCGGTCCAGGAACCCGTCGTGGTGACCGCCCAGCCGCCGGCCGCCGCTCCGCAGGCGGTGCCGCCGCTCGTCGTGCCCGCCGAACCGCCTGCCGCGCCGGTGATGGGCGACATCGCCAAGGCCCAGTCGGGGCAGGTGCCGAACAGCGCGGTGAAGTCGGGCCCGCTCGGCAGTCAGCTCCAGATCGCCGTCATCCAGTTCGGCCGCGCCTCGGCGGGGCTCGGCGGCAACGACATGGCGGTGCTGTCGAAGGTGGCGCAGATCCAGAAGAAGAACGGCGGCACGGTGCGCGTGGTCGCCCACGCCGCGCGCGATGTCTCCGGTACGTCGGATGCCGAACTCGAGCGCGGCAACTACGAAGTCTCCAAGCGCCGTGCGCTCGCCATTGCCAACCAGCTGATGGCGCTCGGCGTGCCGCGCAGCGCGATCGTCGCCGAAGCCGCTTCCGACGGCGAGCCGATCTACGAGACCAACACCGCCCGCGGCGTCGCCGCCAATCGCCGCGCCGAAGTCTATCTCGACTTCTAGTCGGCCAAGGAAAAGCACGATGGACGATTCTGAATTCCACCGCCTCAAGCGCCTGCCGCCCTACGTCTTCGCGGAAGTGAACGCCATGAAGGCGCGGGCCCGCGCCGCCGGTCAGGACGTCATCGACCTCGGCATGGGCAATCCCGACCTGCCGACCGCGCCGCACATCGTCGCCAAGCTCGCCGAGGCCGCCGCCAATCCGCGTGCGCATGGCTACTCCGCCTCGCGCGGCATTCCGGGCTTGCGTCGCGCCCAGGCGGCCTACTACCAGCGCCGCTTCAACGTCGACCTCGATCCCGAAAGCGAGGTCATCGTCACGCTCGGCTCGAAGGAAGGCCTCGCCAACCTCGCGCAGGCGATCACCTCGCCGGGCGACATCGTGCTGGTGCCGAACCCCAGCTATCCGATCCATCCCTACGGCTTCATCATCGCCGGCGGCTCGGTGCGCCATATCCCGGTCCCGGGTGCGCACTCGACCACCGAATTCCTCGCCGCGCTGGAGCGGGCGGTGCGCCACACGGTGCCCAAGCCGATCGCACTGGTATTGAACTATCCGTCGAACCCGACGGCGCAGGTGGTCGACCTCGACTTCTATGCCGCGGTCGTCGATTTCTGCAAACGCCAGGGCATCTGGATCCTGAGCGATCTCGCCTATGCCGAGATCTATTTCGACGGCGTGCTGCCGCCGTCGGTGCTTCAGGTGCCGGGTGCGCGCGACATCGCCGTCGAGTTCACCTCGATGAGCAAGACCTATTCGATGGCGGGCTGGCGCATCGGCTTTGCCGCCGGCAACAAGACGCTGATCCAGGCGTTGACCCGCATCAAATCGTATCTCGACTATGGCGCCTTCACGCCGATCCAGGTCGCGGCGACGGCGGCACTTAACGGCCCGCAAGACTGCATCATCGAGGCGCGCGAGACTTACAAGGAACGCCGTGACGTGCTGATCGAGGGGCTGCACGGCGCGGGCTGGGACCTGCCGGCGCCGTCGGCCTCGATGTTCGCCTGGGCGCCGATTCCGAAGGACTTCGCCGAGCTGGGCTCGCTCGCCTTTTCCAAGCTGATGCTGACCCAGGCCAACGTTGCGGTGTCGCCGGGCATCGGTTTCGGCGAGCATGGCGATGCGCATGTCCGCATTGCCATGGTCGAGAACAAGCACCGCATCCGCCAGGCCATCCGCAACATCAAGAACGTGCTGGCCGATCCCTCGCGCTCGATCGACCTCTATTTGCGCGGCGTTGGGGACAATATCACGCCATTGAAGGCTCGCGCCTGAGACCATCCTGTCGTATCAGGCGCCCATGAATCAGCCTCTCAAAATCGGCATTGCCGGCCTCGGCACGGTCGGCGCTGGCGTCGTCAAGCTGCTGGCCGAGCACGGACGCCTGTTGTCGCTGCGCGGCGGCCGGACGCTCAAGCTCGTGGCGGTGAGCGCGCGCAGCAAGGCCAAGAAGCGCGACATCGACCTCGGCGGCGTGCGCTGGGAGAGGGATCCTCTGGCGCTGGCGACCGCGCCGGACATCGACGTCGTGGTCGAGCTGATCGGCGGCTCGGGCGGCGTCGCCCGCCGGCTGGTCCAGGCGTCGCTGCGCGCGGGCAAGCACGTGGTGACCGCCAACAAGGCGCTGCTCGCCATGCACGGCGCCGAACTCGCGGCCCTCTCGGAGAAGCAGGACTGCATCCTCGCCTTCGAGGCGGCGGTCGCCGGAGGCATTCCGATCATCAAGGCGCTGCGCGAGGGCCTGGTCGGAAATCGAGTGCGCCGCCTGTACGGCATCCTCAACGGCACTTGCAACTACATCCTGACCACCATGCGCGAGACCGGGCGTGACTTCGATGTCGTGCTGAAGGAAGCGCAGGCGGCGGGCTATGCCGAGGCCGATCCGAGCTTCGACGTCGACGGCATCGACGCCGCGCACAAGCTCGCGGTGCTGACCGGCGCCGCCTTCGGCGCCAAGGTGAACTTCGCCGGCGTGCATGTCGAAGGCATCCGGCGCGTCACCTCGATGGACATCCAGTTCGCCGAGGAACTCGGCTATCGCATCAAGCTTCTCGGCCTCGCGCGCGAGACCAGGTACGGCATCGAGCAGCGCGTGCACCCTTGCATGGTGCCGCTGGCGGCGCCGATCGCGCACATCGAGGGCGTGTTCAATGCCGTCGTGGTCGAAGGCGATTTCGTCGGCACGACGATGTTCCAGGGCCGCGGTGCGGGGCAGGGGCCGACGGCCTCCGCCGTGATCGCCGATATCGTCGACGTGGCGCGCGGGCGGCACATGCCGGCCTTCGTCGTCCCCGCGGCGCGTCTCGCGGACCGACCGGCGGCGCCGATGGAGCGCCACCAGGGTGCCTACTACATGCGCCTGATGGTGCAGGACCGGCCGGGCGTGATCGCCGCGGTGTCCGGCGCGCTTGCCAAGGAGCGTATCTCGCTCGAATCGATGCTGCAGCGCGGCCGCTCGCAGTCCGGTGAGGTGCCGGTGGTGCTGACCACGCACGAGACCGAGGAACGCGCGATGCAGCGCGCGCTTGCCCGCATCGCCAAGCTGGGCGCGGTGGCCGAACCGCCGTGCCTGATCAGAATCGAATCGTTCTAGGCGCTGTTAGACGCCCGAGGGAGGAAACCATGGCCGAAGTAGGAAAGATGGACCGCAACCTGGCGCTGGAAGCCGTGCGCGTCACCGAAGCCGCGGCACTCGCGGCTTCCAAGCTGATGGGCCGCGGCGACGAGAAGGCAGCCGACCAGGCCGCGGTCGACGCCATGCGGTCGGCGCTCAACACCTTGTCGATCGACGGCACGGTCGTGATCGGCGAAGGCGAGCGCGACGAGGCGCCGATGCTCTATATCGGCGAGAAGGTCGGCGCCGGCGGTCCCAAGATCGACATCGCGCTCGACCCGCTCGAGGGCACGACCATCACCGCCAAGGGCCTGCCCAACGGGCTGGCGGTCCTGGCGATGGCCGAGCACGGCGGCTTCCTGAACGCGCCCGACGTCTACATGGACAAGATCGCCGTCGGTGGCGGCCTGCCCGACGGCGTGGTCGACCTCGACAAGTCGGCCAAGCAGAACCTGGCGGACCTCGCCAAGGCCAAGAAGGTCCAGGTCGCCGACCTGGTCGTCTGCATCCTCGACCGGCCGCGTCACGCCGAGCTGATCGCCAAGGTGCGCGAGGCGGGCGCCCGCATCATGCTGATCGGTGACGGCGACGTGTCAGGCGTGATCGCGACCTCGACCGGCGATTCCGGCATCGACATCTACATGGGCTCGGGCGGCGCGCCGGAAGGTGTGCTGGCGGCGGCGGCGCTGCGCGCCATCGGCGGCCAGATCCAGGGCCGCCTGCTGTTCCGCAACGACGACGAGAGGGCCCGTGCCAAGAAGTGGGGCATTACCGACCTCAACCGCAAATACTCGATGCTGGAGATGGCCAAGGGCGACGTGATGTTCGCCGCGACCGGCGTCACCTCGGGCTCGATGCTGAAGGGCGTGCGCCGCTTCGGCAACGGCGCCGAAACCCACTCGATCGTCATGCGCTCCAAGACCGGGACGGTGCGGTGGATCTCCGCCCACCACAATTTCTCGATCAAGACTGGTCTTCCGAGCTGGGCTTGATCATGATGCGAGGATGCAGGCTCAGCTGACCGCCTGTGTCCTCGCTTTCTGTGCCGCGGCCCCCTGCGGCCGCGCAGGAAGGATCCCGTCGCAGTTTTTCCTGGTCGGTCGGCCGTTCGATAAATCTGTTCGACGAGCCCATTCGGTGGTGCGCGACCAGCAGTCGTTGCCCAAGGATGGCGTGTTCGGCCTGGTGCTGGAAGCCGGTGGCCGACGTGATCTATCCCGTGGCGCGCCGCAGCGGCGAGCGATGGCGGGCGGGGCGGTGTGGTCACGATCGAAAGCCTGTCGGCCGGCCGCTACCAGATCGCCTTGTCGGAGAATGCCTGGGTCGATGCGATCGAGGTAAATCGCCGGCTGGCGGTGAGCGGCTATCTCGCCGCGGCGCATTGCCCCGGCGTGCGGCGCAGTCTTCAGGTCGAGACTAAGGGCCAGCCGCTCACCCTGCTGATCGGCGGCGCAACGGCGCGCCGCATCAATATCGGCGTGCTGCGAATCTGGCCGTTCGACTGGCGCTGGTGAACGACGCTCCCCAGGCGATTGCGCTATAGAGGGCCATGACCGCCGAAGGGCGCCATGAGCGCACCGCCTTCCTCAATGTCGAGAAATCGCTGACCGGCCGCCGCTGGGCGGCGCGGCTCGGCGACGAGCGGCTGGCGCTGGCGATGGCGCAGCGCCACGGTCTGCCCGACGCGATCTGCCGGCTGCTGGCGGCGCGTGACGTCGGCCTCGAGAGCGTGCCCGACTTCCTCGAGCCGACCCTGCGCAAATTCCTGCCCGATCCGTCGCATCTCAAGGACATGGACGCCGCCGTCGAGCGGCTGGTGCGCGCGGTGAAGGCCGGCGAGAAGATCGTGGTGTTCGGCGACTACGACGTCGATGGCGCCACGTCGTCGGCGCTGCTGCAGCGCTTCTTCCGTTCGGCCGGCGCCAATATCGGCGTCTACATCCCCGACCGGCGCAAGGAAGGCTACGGGCCGAATGCGCCGGCACTGCTCAAGCTCAAGGAGCAGGGCGCGGCGGTGGTGGTGACGGTGGATTGCGGCGTCACCGCCTACGAGCCGCTGGCCGAGGCGCGCAAGGCCGGCCTCGACGTGATCGTGATCGATCACCACCAGGCCGAGATGGTGCTGCCCGAGGCGGTGGCGGTGGTCGATCCCAATCGCGTCGACGACGACAGCCCGCATAAGCAGATGGCGGCGGTCGGCGTGGCCTTTCTGCTCGCGGTCGGCGTCAATCGCGCCCTGCGGGCTGCCGACTGGTACGGCGACGCCAAGCCGGAGCCCGATCTGCGGCAATGGCTCGATCTCGTGGCGCTCGGCACGGTGTGCGACGTGGTGCCCCTGACCGGGGTCAATCGTGCGCTGGTGCGCCAGGGCCTGCAGGTCATGCGCCAGCGCCGCAACGCGGGACTGGCGGCGCTGGCCGACGTGGCGCGGCTGCGCGAGGAGCCGGGCGCCTATCACCTGGGCTTCATGCTGGGACCGCGGGTCAATGCCGGCGGCCGCGTCGGGCAGGCCGATCTCGGTGCGCGGCTGCTGGCCAGCGACGATACGGACGAGGTCGGCGCGCTCGCCCTGCGTCTCGACGAATTCAACGCCGAACGCCGTGCCATCGAGCGCGAGGTGCTCGACCAGGCGATCGCGCGCATCGAGGGGCTCTACGGGCCCGACCGCAAGGCGCTGCCGTCGGTGCTTCTGGTGGAGAGCGAGGGCTGGCATGTCGGCGTGATCGGCATCGTGGCGAGCCGGCTGGTCGAACGCTACGGCCGGCCGGCCTTCGTGATCGGCATGGACGGCGATCTGGGGAAAGGATCCGGCCGCTCGGTGCGCGGCGTCGATCTCGGCGCGGCGGTGATCTCGGCCCGCCAGGAGGGTCTGCTGGTGAATGGCGGCGGCCACGCCATGGCCGCGGGCCTCACGGTCGCACGGATGGCGCTGCCCGACCTTGCGAAGTTTCTGGATGACCGGATTGCGCCGCAGCTCGGCGCGGCACCGGCGATACGCGAGCTCGGCATCGATGCCGCGCTCGCACCGGCCGCGGCGACCCACGATCTGGTGACGATGATCGAACGGGCCGGGCCGTTCGGCGCCGGCAACGCGCTGCCGCGCTTCGCGCTTCCCGGCGTGCGGGTGAACTACGCCCAGCCGGTCGGCGAGGGGCACGTCCGATGCACCCTGGTGGGGCAGGAGCGGGGGCGTATCGACGCCATCGCCTTCCGCGCCGCGCAAACCGCGGTCGGACCGGCCCTGCTCGACATGGCCAAGCCCATCCTGCATGTCGCAGGCGCCCTGCGGATCGACCGCTACAACGGCCGCGAATCGGTGCGGCTGCAGATCGACGACGTGGCCTCGGCGGCCGGATCGGTTCTTTCGGGGTGATTTGACCGTATTGATTTCGCGGGGTTCTGCCGCTACATGCACCGGCCTGCCGGCGCCTCGTCCCCTTCGTCTAGAGGCCTAGGACACCGCCCTTTCACGGCGGTAACACGGGTTCGAATCCCGTAGGGGACGCCATAGCGCGCCGGGAAATCGTTCTGCCGCCATGCTATGTGCGATGGTGGAGGAACAATATGCCCAAGCTTGGTTACCTGCTGCCGACGCGCGAACGCGTCATGGAGAACCACCACGAGACCGGCTCGCTGCTGGCGCTGGCCGAACGCGCGGAAGCGCTGGGCTTCGATTCGATCTGGGTGGGCGATTCGGTCACGGCGCGGCCGCGCCACGATCCGCTGACCCTGCTGGCGGCGGTCGCCGCGCGCACGCGCAAGGCCGAGCTCGGCACGGCGGTACTGCTGCCGGCGCTGCGCAATCCCGTCCTGCTGGCGCACCAGGTCGCGACGGTCGATCGCATCTCCGAGGGCCGGCTGATCCTGGGCATTGGCATCGCCGCCGACATGCCGGCGATTCGCCGCGAGTTCGAGGCCATGGGCGTGCCGTTCGAGAAGCGGGTCGGCCGCATGAACGAGGCGATGCGCCTCTGCAAGGCGCTGTGGACCGGCAAACCGGTCGACTGGAACGGACTGTGGACCGTGACGCAGGGCACGGTCGGCCCGACGCCGCACCGGCCGGGCGGTCCGCCGATCTGGTTCGGCGGCGGCCTCCCGGCGGGGCGCGAACGCACGGGGCGTCTCTACGACGGCTGGTTCCCCAACCTGCCGACACCCGAGGAATATCCGGCGCAGATCG
Organism: Reyranella sp.; assembly: GCA_044225265.1. GTDB lineage: Bacteria > Pseudomonadota > Alphaproteobacteria > Reyranellales > Reyranellaceae > Reyranella. The sequence continues at coordinate 37,099 of JBGAIW010000027.1, read as the reverse complement.
AGGAGGTGAGGGCGGCTGCCCGCGCCGCCGGCCGCGACGGCAAGGCGATCGAGGGCGCCATGTACCTCACGCTTGCGGTCGACGACGATGCGGCGCGTGCCGATGCCAGGATCGATTCTTATCTGGCGCACTATTACGGCGTGCCGGCGCCCGCCATGCGCGCTCGCCAGCGCTGCTTCGCCGGCCCCGCGGCGGGCGCCGCCGGCTGGATCAAGAGCTATGCCGATGCCGGTGCCACGCACCTGATGCTGCGCTTCGCCGGCGATCACGAACGGCATCTGGAAGTGGCCGCGCGCATCAAGCGCGATCTCGGCTGGTGATCTTACGGGGGATGAGCGGATGAACGCGATCGACGGTCGAAAAGGGTTGGTGGCGAGGATGGCGGCGGTGGCCGCGGCCTGCCTCGTGCTGGCCGGCTGCTATTCGAAGGGTACGCTCGACGGCACGCAGGTCGAGCAGGTCAAGGTCGACGGCCGGCTGTTCGAGGTGAGAATCGGTTCGACCGGCACTCCGGACGAATACCGGATGCTGATCGTGCGGGCGACCCTGGTCTACAATCCCGACCCCGAGCTGGAGCAGATGCGGGCACGGGAAGTGTCCAAGCGCTACATGGAGCAGACCTGCAAAGGACGCCCCTACGAGGAGATCCTCGCGGGGCTGCAGGCCGACATCAACTACCGCGTCCTGTTCCGCTGCAGGTGACCGGCGCTGCGCCGGGGCGAGACCCGGAGCCGGGCAACAAAAAAGGCGGGCACGTGGGAGGTGCCCGCCTTTTCGTCGATCGAACCGGGTCGATCAGGTCATCGAGTTGCCGACGTTCGTCAGCACGTTGGTGACCTTGCCACCGACCGTCTTCATGGCGGTGATGGCGGCGACGGCGATCAGGGAGGCGATCAGCGTGTACTCGATCGCGGTGGCGCCCTGGTCGTTCGTCATGAGCTTGCGGAAGATGGACAGCATGGAACGTATCTCCAAAACAATTACTTGTTATTCAAAGCATTAAGACGCGGTGTTAACGCCTTGCATTATAGCGAAGCCGGCCAATTGTCCGAGAGGCTGAAAAGTATCGATTGCAGCAATTTTCACATTGCACGAACGATGAATAACAAGCGTTATCAGAGGGTTATAGAAAAACCCTCATGACGCATTGAAGAGAGTTGGCGGCCAGTCGCGGTCGCCCGCCGACGTTCAGCCGCAGGCGATGGCGTAGATGTGCTGAACCTCGCCGGGCAGCGGCATGGCCTGCCAGGAGGCCCCGCCGTCCTGGGTGCCGAACACCTCGCCATCATAGCGGGCACCGATATAGACCTGCCTGGGGTCGCTGTGGTGGAGGCCGATCGACATGATCGTGCCGTGGACCTGGACCTTGTCGAAGCGCTTCCAGGTCTGGCCGCCGTCGCTGCTGCGGTAGAGGCCGCCATCGTGGCTGGCGGCCGCCACCGACAAGGCGGCGTAGAGCGTATTGGGCTCGCTCGGCGAGATCTTCACGTCGCGGCCGTAGGTCGTGGGCGAAAAGCGGCCGACCTCCATGTCCTGCCAGGTCTTGCCGTGGTCGGTGGTGCGGAACAGCCCCATGCGCAGGGCCAGGATCGGCTGGTCCGGCGCAGCCGGGTCGATCGTCACGGCATGGCCGTCGAGCATGCCCTCGGCAGTGGTATCGCTCACGATCTTGCTCTTGAGATGCGGCAACTCGGCGAGCTTGATCAGCCCCTCGCTGCAATCCGTCCAGGTCTCGCCGCCGTCGGTGCTGCGCATCACGCCGTTGATCTCGAGTGCCGCAAAGATCTCGTCGGGCTTCTTCGGATTTTGCGCCAGCCGCATCACCCGCGAGGCGAAGGGACCTGTGCAATGCGTGGCGATCTTCGGCGTCGCGAGTTTGCGCCACGACGCACCCTGGTCGTCGCTGCGGTAGACGTCGATCGGCGAGGCGCCGGCCAGGATGCGCCTGGGATCGCGCACGTCGACCATGAAGCACCACACCTGCTTGCCCTTGTCGGGGAAGCCGGCCCGCTTGAAGGTTGAGCCGGCGTCGGTGCTGCGCCAGACGCCGTCCGACGTGCCCGCGAGGATCACGTTGGGATCGGCAGGATGGACGAACACCGTGTAGGCCTCGACGTCGCCGAGGACATGGCTCCAGTCACCGCCCGAGGCCGGGCGCTTGAACACGCCGACCTTGCCGGTGTGGTCGGGCTTGCCGAAGTAGCCGGCCACACCGACGAAGATGTTCGATGACTGGGCCATGACGTGCCTCCCTGCGGTGCGATCGTTACTTCTTGATCATCGGGCAGCCGCCCTGGTCCATCGGCCTGAAGGCTTCCTCGGCCGGGATGGTGGCGAGCAGCTTGTAGTAGTCCCACGGGCCCTTCGACTCGGAGGGCGCCTTGACCTCGAAGAGGTACATGTCGTGCATCTTGCGGCCGTCCTCGCGGACGTAGCTCTTGCCGAACACGGGATCGTCCCACTTGGCGGCTTTCATCGCCGCCATGACCTTCTCGGCGTTGTCGGTGCCGGTCGCCTTGACCGCGTTCAGGTAGGCGAGGGTGGCGGAATAGAAGCCGGCCTGGACCATGGTCGGCATCTTGCCCTTGAACCTCTCGCCGAAGCGCTTGGAGAAGCTGCGGGTCTTGTCGTTGAGGTCCCAATAGAAGGCCTCGGTCAGCCGCAGGCCCTGGGAACGCTCGAGGGTCAGCGAGTGGATGTCGGAAATGAAGACGAGCAGGCCGGCGAGTTTCTGGCCGCCCTTGACGATGCCGAACTCGGCCGCCTGCTGGATCGACTTGATCGTGTCGCCGCCGGCGTTGGCCAGGCCGATGATCTGGGCCTTCGACGCCTGCGCCTGAAGCAGGAACGACGAGAAATCCTGCGTGTTGATCGGATGCTTCACCGCGCCGATCACCTTGCCGCCCGATTTGGTGACGACCGCGGCGACGTCACGCTCCAGGGCATAGCCGAAGGCGTAGTCGGCGGTCAGGAAGAACCAGGTGGTGCCGCCCGACTTCACGACCGCGGATCCGGTGCCGTTGGCGAGCGCCGCCGTGTCGTAGGTCCAGTGGATCGTGTAGGGGTTGCACAGCTTGCCGGTGATGTCTGAGGAGGCGGGATCGGTCGCGAGGAACACCCGCTTCTTCTCGCCGGCCACGCCCTGGATCGCGATCGACGACGACGACGCGCCGGCACCCAGGATCATGTCGACGTTCTCGCTGTCGTACCAGCGTCCGGCCAGGGTGGCGGCGACGTCGGCCTTGTTCTGGATGTCGCCGGTGACCAGCTCGATCTTCTTGCCGTTGATCGTGCCGCCGAAATCCTCGATCGCCATCTGCGTGGCGAGAACGGCGCCTGGGCCGTTGATGTCGGCATAGAGGCTCGACATGTCGGTCGCGACACCGATCTTGACCGTGTCGCCGCTGAACTGCGCGCTCGCCGGAACGGCAGCCATGCCGCACAGCAACGCGAACGCAGATACAAATTTACGCATGCTAGTTTCACTCCCGAAGCTTTGTGGTTGTGCGAAGCCTAGCAAGGTGGTGGCATCGGTCAAAGCGGAGGAATGAGTGAAAGAGCAAATTCTGGACATCCCGACCAGGGAGGGGGCGGTCGAAACCTTTGTCTGCCATCCGGAACGGGGAGGTCCCTATCCGCCTGTGCTGTTCCTGATGGATGCGCCGGGCATCCGGGAAGAGCTCTACGACATGAGTCGACGGCTGGCGACGGTCGGCTACTTCGTGATGCTCCCCAACCTCTACTACAGGGCGGGCAAGGACACCAAGTACGGCGCGGACGTGTTGTAGCATGGCAGCGCCGAGCATGCGCGCATGCGCGCGGTGCGTACCAAGATGACCATCCCGCCAATGATGGACGACATCGCGGCCTTGATCGCCTGGGCCGACGGACAGGCGGCGTCGAAGACGGGGCCCGTCGGTGCTCACGGCTACTGCATGAGCGGGCCTTATGCTCTCGCGGCCGCCGCGCGCTACCCCGACCGCATCGCGGCCGCGGCGTCGTTCTATGGCACCTGGCTGGTGAGCGACGCCGTCGAGAGCCCGCACCTCACTCTCGCAAAGGCCAAGGGCGAACTGTACATCTCCTGCGCCGAACACGATGACCTCGCGCCTCCCGAGATGGTCAAGGAGTTGAAGGCGCTGTTCGACAAGTCCGGCAATGGCGGTGAACTGGAAGTGAACATGGGTGTGCATCATGGCTTCGCGTTCCCGCAGCGCTGGTGCTACGACAAACCGGCGGCGGAACGCCACTGGGAGCGCCTGATCGCGCTCTATCGGCGGCGCCTGGGATAGCCGAAACGGAGAGATCACGATGGACGGGCAGATCGTCACGCAGGACTGGATCGACCAGCGCATCTACGTCCTCTACGACGAGTACTGCCACGGCTCGATCGACCGGCGTACCTTCCTCTCACGGGCGGCAGCGGCGACGGTCGGCGGTCTTGCGATGGCGCAGGCGCTGATGCCGCGCTACGCCAATGCCCAGACGATCTCCTTCACGGACGAGCGTATCGTCGCGAAGTACGTGACCTATCCGTCGCCCGGCGGCAACTCGGGCACGATGCGCGGCTACCTGGTCCAACCCAAGGGCACCGGCCCCTTTCCAGTGGTACTCGTCGTTCACGAGAATCGCGGTCTCAATCCCCACATCGAGGACGTGGCGCGCCGGCTGGCGACCGACGGATTTCTCGCGCTGGCGCCCGACGGCTTGTTCCCGGTCGGCGGCTATCCGGGGAACGACGACGACGGCCGCACCCTGCAGGCGGGGCTCGACCAGGGCAAGCTGCGCACCGACATGCTGAACAGCGCCCTTTACCTGCTCAAGCACCAGTTGTCGTCTGGCAAGCTCGGCGTCACCGGGTTCTGCTGGGGCGGCGGCACGACCAACTATCTGGCCGTCACGCTGGGGGCCGACATGAAGGCGGGTGTGCCGTACTACGGGGCTGCGGCGGAAACGGCGTCGGTGCCGTCGATCAAGGCGCCGCTGCTGATCCAGTACGCCGAGAACGATCAGCGCATCAACGACATGTGGCCAGCCTACGAAAGCGCCTTGAAGGCGGCGAATGTGCCGTACGAAGTGTTCTTCTATCCCGGCACCCAGCACGGCTTTCACAACAATTCGACGCCGCGCTACAACGAGACCCAAGCCAAGATCTCTTGGGACCGCACGGTCGCCTTCTTCAAGAAGAACCTGGCGTGACGGCGTTCGCCGCCAGCCGGAGTGAAGCGAAGGAGTCCGCTTTCCGACAACGCCGATAGTCGGACTGTCAGGTTCATCACCTTCTTTCGTGCCGTCAGGCCGCCTTTGCCGCCTTCGGCTTGGCTTTTTGCCACTCGTTCAGGATGTCGCGGGCCCGGCTCTTGGCCGGGTCCATCGCCGCGTCATGACCGGCCTTCTTGGCCGTGAGTTCGATGACGTAACCGTTGGGATCCCGGAAGTAGATCGAGTCGATGAACTTGTGGTCGGAAATGCCGCGCACCTCGCGGCCCTCCGCCCTGCCCTTGGCGAACATCCGATGGAGATGCTCCTGGCTGACTTCGAGGGCGATGTGCAGGTCGAAGTCGTGCTGTTCCTTGAACTCGAACGGCATGTCCGGCGCCTCGAAGAATGCCAGAGCCGAGCCGTCGTCGAGCCGGAAGAACGAGTGCAGGACGCCCGAGCCGGTCTTGCGGCCCGTCATGGTGGTCTCGATCTTGAAGGCGTTGACCAGCGGCAGGCCGAGGAAGTCCTCGTAGAACTTCCTCGTCTCCTCCGAGTCGCGGCAGCGATAGGCGTTGTGATGCAGGCCCTTGATCATTGCGGAGACTCCCTGGCTAGACGGTTTGCCAGGCCTTGCCCTTGGTCGAAGCGGCAAAGCCGTTGAAGGCGGCGTCGTTGATCTTCTCGTAGTTCGGCTGCTTCTTCACGTTGGCGATCCAGCGTTGAACGTTCGGATACTTGGCCAGATCGCAGTGGATCAGCTCGCCGATGCTCATGATCGCCGAGCCGAGATAGTCGGCGACGGTGATGCTGTCGCCGCAGATGAACTTCTTGTTGCCGGCCAGCCAGTGGTCGTTCAGCACCTGCAGCCAGACCTTGCAGCGGTCCTGGGCCCAGGCGATGCCGCCTGCGTGGACCGTATCGTCGGGCCGCTTGTGGTGCGGAAACAGCTGCGGGTAGACGAGACCGTAGCCCCAATCCTTGTAGAAATTGGAGTTGAACCAATCCATCGCCTCGTTGACCCGCGCGCGCTGCTTGAGGTCCTTCGGATAGGCGGGCGAGCCTACCTTCTCGGCGAGGTAGCGCAGGATCGTGGCGCTCTCGGTCAGACGGAAGTCGCCATCCTCGAGCATCGGCACGAGACGATTCGGATTCTTCGCGCTGTATTCGGGCCCGTAGTGGGCGCCCTTCAGGATGTCGACGACTTCCATCTCGCACGGGATGTTGTTGTCGGCGATGAACTGCATGACCGGACGGCACGCTGTAGACACGGGGTGGGTGTATAGCTTCATCGTTTCCTCCTGACCTTGGCTGTTCGCATTGTAGAACGGTTGGGGCGCCGGCACAGGTACTTACCGAACGGAAACTGTTACGCTCCTGTCATGAAACGTCGTTCCCTTCTGACCGGTCTCTTCATTGCCGCGGCCTTGCCGGCGGCGGCGCAGGATTTTCCCAGCAAGCCGATCCGCATCATCGCGCCGTTCGGTCCCGGCACCGCGACCGACACGGTCGCGCGCGTGCTCGCCTCCGAGCTTTCCCACCGCACCGGCCAGCCCGTCGTGGTCGAGAACAAGCCGGGGGCGGAGGGCCAGATCGGCGCCCAGGCCGCGGCGACCGCGCCGCCCGATGGTTACACGATTTTCGTGACGACCCAGACGACGCAGGCGATCAACCAGCACGTGTACAAGAGCCTGCCGTACGATCCGGTGAAGAACTTCGTGCCCCTGAGCGGCCTCTCGCGGGGCGCCCAGATCGTCATGGTACGCAACGAACTTCCGGTGAAGACCATCCCCGAATTCATCAAGCTGGCGCAGTCGCAGCCCGGCAAGCTCACCTTCGGCAGCGGCAACGGATCGGCCCGCGGCGCCGCCGAACTGTTCAGGATCATGGCCAAGGTCGATCTGCTGGGCGTTCCCTACAAGACCCAGCCGCAGGTCATCGCCGATCTGCTGGGCGACCGCATCGACGTGACGTTCAGCGATTTCACGGTCGGGCTGCCGCCGGTGCGCGACGGCCGCGCCCGCGGCCTTGCGGTCACCAGCCCGCAGCGCTGGCCCGGGCTCGAGCAGTTTCCGACGGTCGCCGAGTTCGTGCCTGGCTACGCCTCGCAGCCCTGGAACGCGGCCTATGCGCCGGCGGGCACGCCGCGGCCGATCGTCGACAAGCTGAGCAAGCTGATCCGCGAGTCGGTCGAGTCGGAGGCCTATCGCAAGCTGATGCAGACCACGCTCGGCGTGATCTTCCCCGGCACGCCCGAAGAACTCGCGGCCTTCCAGGACGACGAGATCAAGAAGTGGGGCGAGATCGTGCGCGTCGCAGGGATGAAGGAACCCTAGCTCGGCCGGGGCGCGCGGCGCGCCTCGACGAGCTGCCAGAGCCCGATCAGGAAGACGCACACGGCGACGGCAATGAACGCGGCGCGGTAGTTTGCTGCCGACGCGATGGCCGCAAAGATCGGTGGCCCGAACACCGCACCTGAGAATGCCAGCGCGTTCTGGACGGCGGCCGTGGCGGCCGCCTCGCCGGGCGGCGACAGGTGGGCGAACTCGGCCTGCGACGTGCCGTTCCAGCTGATGACCACCGAGCCGTAGCCCATCACGACCAGGGCGATCGCCCAGAACGGCGTGTCGGGTCCGATCAGCCCGGTGGCGGTCGAGCCGACGGCCATGCCGAGGCCGGTCCACCCCAGCAGCTTCATGCGCGGCACGCGATCGCCGATGCCGCCGCTCACCAGCCGGACGGCGGCACCGACGATCTGGGACAGGAACAGCAGGAACCCCGCGCGCGCGATGCTGAGGCCGCAATGCTCGTAAAGATACGTGACGAGATAGAAGGTGAAGGTGTGCTGGGCGACGACGAAGACGAAGGCCGAGCAACCGAGTACGCGCAGTTGCGGATGGGCGAGAACGAACTGGATCGAGCGCCAGATGCTGCGCTTGGGCCGGTCCGCGACCGTGACGACATCGAGCCGGGGGCGCAGCGGCTCGATCAGGATCGCGGCAACAACCAGCATCGCGGCGGCGATCAGGCTGGCGCCGCGCCAGCCGACCCATTCGAGCAGGGCAGGGAACAGGATACCCGCCAGGGCAAAGCCGAGCGGCGTCCCGGTCTGCTTCACCGAGAAGACCATGCCGAAATATTCCCGCGGCACGCGCTGGGCGAGGATGTGCGCCGACGCCGGGTTGGTCGGGCCCTGCGCCACGCCGATCAGCAGCACGGCGCCGACGGTCGCGGCGACCACGGCCAGCGAGTTGAGGGCAAGCCCCGCGGCGCCTGTCAGCAGCGCCACCTGGCAGACGCGGACCGCGCCCAGCCGCACGATCGGGCCGGCTGCGGCCAGCGAGGCGATCGTCGCAACGGCGTAGATCAAGGCGGTGAAGACGCCGACCAGCTTGGGGTCGATGGCGAGATCGCTCGCCACCGCCGGCATCATGACGCTGAGCGACAGGACCGAGAGCGAGATCATCACCTGAATGGCCAGCATGCTGGCCACGGGGACGATCGCGCGTCTCATCTCCTCGTCGCGGTTCCTTGGCGCGGTGCTGCTGCTACATGCCGAACAGGTCGGCCTTGTTCAGGATGGTATTGCGCAGGATGCGGATCGAGGCGACGTCGACCATGATGCCGTCGACGTTGATCGCGCCCAGACCCTTGGCTTCGGCCTCGGCATAGGCCTTCTCGAGCTTGCGGGCGCGGGCAATGTCCTCGGGCTTGGGAGAGTAGATCTCCAGCGCGTGCTCGATCTGTGAGGGATGGATCGCCCATTTGCCGACGCAGCCCAGGATCATCGAGCGGCGGCATTCCTCGCGGTAGGCTTCGGGATTCTTGAAGTCGGCGAACGGACCGTCGACCGGATCGATGCCGGCCGCGCGGCAGGCCATGATCAGGCGGAAGCGGGCATAGTGCCAGATGTCGCCCGGATAGCCGTCGGACTCGCCGACGTTCTTGTTGGTGACGCCCATCGAGGCCGAGAAGTCGCCCATGCCGAATACCAGGCACTCCAGCCGCGGCGTGGACTTCGCGATCTCGTCGACGTTCTGCATGCCCTCGACTTCCTCGATCAGGGCCTCGAGGCCGATGCTGTTCTTGAGCTTCAGCTTCTTTTCCATCTGATTGAGCAGCTTGTCCGCGAACAGGATGTCGGCCGCCGTCTGGACCTTGGTCATCATGATGGTGTCGAGATGTTCGCCGGCGCCTTCGACGATCTCGATGATGTCCTCGTAGGCATACTCGGTGGTCAGGTCGTTGATGCGCACGCAGCGCGTCTTGCCCTTCCAGTTGAGGGTCTTCAGGGCCTCGACGATCTTCTTGCGCGCATCGCGCTTCTGGCTCGGGGCGACGGCGTCCTCGAGGTCGAGGAAGACGTGGTCGGCCTTCGACTCCGATGCCTTCTGCATCATCTTTTCGCTCGAACCGGGGGTCGAGAGCTGGACGCGGCGGGCGCGGCGGGGACGATTGGCCATTTCACACTCCTCAGGCGACGATCTTCTGGCTGCGCAGCCGGGCGATGTCGCCGGCAGTGCATCCGATCGATTGCAAATACTGGTCCGTATGCTCCCCGAGCAAGGGGGCGCGGTGGCGCACCTTGCCCGGCGTTTCGGTCATCTTCACTGCGACGCCCGCGATCTGGACCTCGTGATCGAGGCCGGGATGGGGCACCCAGGGCAACATCTCGCGCGCCTTGAAGTGCGGGTCAGCCACGATGTCCCGCACGTTGTAAACCGGCGAGAACGGCACCTGGCCACCGAGATACTTCAGCAGTTCCTGCTTGGTGCGCTGGCGCGTGAAGTCGGAGACCGCCGCGATGATCACGTCCTGGTTGGCGCGGCGGTCCTGCACTGTCACGAAGCGCGGGTCGGTCGCCATCTCGGGCTTGCCGATCAGGCGGCACAGGATGGGGAAGTGCGTGTCGGCATGGGCGGCGATCGTCACGAAGCCGTCCTTGGCCGGGAACATTCCGAACGGGCAGAGCAGGGGATGATGATTACCCTCGGGCGCCGGCAGGGTCTGGGCGAACGAGTGCTGGTGCATGATGCGTTCGCACACCGCCAGGATTGCATCGACCATGCCGACATCGACGAACTGGCCCCGGCCGGTCTTGTGGGCGCGGAAGACCGCCGAGACGATGCCGAAGGCGCAGGTGATCGCCGGTACGATGTCGCCGACGCCGGGGCCGACTTTCATCGGCGTGTCCTTGTCGGGGCCGGTGATCGCCATGATGCCGCCCATCGCCTGGCTGATGACGTCGTAGGCGGGAAAATCGGTGTAGGGGCTCTTGCCGGTGCGGTAGTCGCCGAAGCCGCGGATGGTCGCGTAGACCAGCTTCGGATTGCGTTCGCGCAGCGCCTCGTAGCTGAGGCCGAGGCGATCCATGACGCCGCCGCGATAGTTCTCGACCACGGCGTCGGCGCCCTCGCAGAGCTTCATCACCAGCTCGCGGCCTTCGGGCGTCTTGAGGTCGATCGCGATCGACTTCTTGTTGCGGTTGACCGAGGCGAAGTAGCCGCCGAAGGCCTTCAGCTTGTCGTCCTTGTGGTACGGCCCGATGATCCGGGTGTGGTCGCCGTCGAGCGGTTCGACCTTGATGATCTCGGCGCCCTGGTCGGCCAGCAGCATCGTGCAATACGGCCCCGCCAGCATCTGCGTGAGATCGACGACGCGGACACCATCTAGCGCTCCGAGGACGGCGCCGGGGACTTCCGTCACTTGTCTCCCCAGTGGCTGCGCCGCTTGATCAGCACGGTCCGCTCGCCCTCGAAGATGTGTTTGTCGTCCTGGTTCACGCCGTAGTGCTTGAAGCGGACGATGCCGGCATCGGCCTGTCTGGCATCGGTCTTTTCCAGGACCTCGCTGTAACAATAGAGCGTGTCGCCGTGATAGAGCGGACCCTTGAGGCGGATCTTGTCCATGCCGAGCTCGGCCAGCGCGTTCTCGGCCGTGTCCTGGGCGGCGAGGCCGATGCACATCGAGATCGTGACACCGCCGAAGCCCAGGCGCTTGCCATAGCTCATGCCCTGGGTCAGGTGCTCGTTGAAGTGCGCCTCGGCCGTGTTCATGGTCACGTTGGTGATCCAGACCTGCTCCATCGGCTCCACGGTCTTGCCGCGGGCGTGCTTCAGCACTTCGCCGACGGTGAAGTCCTCGAAGTAGTTGCCCTTGCCGGTGAGCGAGGAGACTTTCATCAGTTCCTCCCTTCTAGTTCCGGCCCCGGCCCAGCAGCCGGTCGGAGATGATGCGCTTCTGGATCTCCGAGGTGCCCTCGAAGATCTTGGTCAGGCGCGCGTCGCGCCAGTGACGTTCGACGGCGTGTAGCGTGGTGTAGCCCGCGCCGCCATGGATCTGCAGGCCCTCGCTGCACACGCGCTCGGCCATCTCGGAGGCGAACAGCTTCACCATCGAGGCTTCCTTGTCGCAGCGCTGGCCGGTGTCGATCTGCTCGCAGACGAAATAGTTGAGCTGGCGGGCGGCTTCGATCTGGGTCGCCATCTCGGCGATCTTGAAGCGGATCGCCTGGAAGTCGGAGATCGGCCGCTCGAACTGGCGGCGCTCGCCGGCATAGCGGATCGAGTCGTCGAGCGCGCCCTGGGCGAGGCCGATCGCACGCGCGGCGGTGTGGGCGCGCGCCGTCTCGAGGCCGGACGTTGCGTAATAGAACGCATGCCCTTCCTCGCCGATCATGTCGGCGGCTTCGACGCGGAAATTGTCGAAGGCGAGTTCGTAGGTCTTCCAGCCGAAATAGCCGATCTTGGGAATCGGCGCGCCGCTCACGCCCTTCGGCAGCGTGCCGCGCTTCTTTTCGACGAAGAACATCGAGAGGCCCATGTGCCGCTTGCCCGGCGGGGCATCGGACGTGCGGGCGATGATGATCAGGAAGTCGGCGCCGTCGGCGAAGGTGCACCAGTACTTGTTGCCGCTGATCAGGTAGCCGGTGCCGTCCTTGCGGGCGCGGCAGGAGATGTTGGAGATATCCGAACCGGCATTGGGTTCCGACATCGAGAAGGCGCCGAGGAACTCGCCCTTGGCCATGCGCGGCAGGTACCTGGCGCGCTGCTCCTCGCTCATCATCTGCGAGCCGATCAGCAGGTTGCCGCGGGCGATCAGCGAGGCGACGCTCATCCAGCCGCGCGAGAGTTCCTCGGTGACGAGGCAGTACTCGAAGCAACCGAGGCCGAGGCCGCCGTACTGCTCGGGAATCAGAATCCCGAAGTAGCCGAGCTCCGCCATCTTGTCCCGCAGGTCCATCGGGATGTCGCCCTTCTCGGGGTCGAGCTTGTTGGCGACGGGCAGGACCTCGTTGAGGGTGAACTCACGCGCCTGCTCCTGGATCATGCGGCGCTCTTCGGTGATGTACGGCATTAGGCGGCGTTCCTTTGACGAACCAGATTGGTGCGCTTGAAATCGACGACCATTTCTTCGCGCTGGTTGAAGCCCCTGGTGTGCCAGGTGACGATTCCGAATCCCTTGTGGGAGTCCGAGACACGGCGGTCGAGCACGACGGACTCCGCGCGCAGCGAGTCGCCGGGATAGACCGGCTGGTGATAGGTGAGCTCGTTCACGCCGAGGAACGGGCCGCCGCCTTCGCTGAGATCCTCGACCGTCAGCCCGAACACGGTCGTGAACACCAGCAGCGGGTTGGCGACGATTCCGGGATGGCCGTGCGCGCGGGCATAGGCAGCGTTGTAATAGTGCGGATTGAAGTGAAGCGTCAGGGTCGAGAAGAGGGTGGTCTCGGACTCGGTGATCGTACGGCCCCAGTGATGCTTGAAGACGCGGCCGGGCTCGAAGTCCTCGTATCGGTTGCCCTTGGGAACCAGGCGCGCCCGCGTCCTGAAATCGTCGGCCATCGTCACTCCTTCGCGGCGGCGCGGGCGAGGTCGCCCACGTCGGTCAGGCTGTCGATGCGCTCGATCGCGTCGTGCAGGCGCTTGGCGCCGGCGGCGCCGAGCACCGGCACGGCAAGGCTGTCGAACTTGGTCTCGAGTGCCTGGCGCTGCTTCTTCAGGTCGGCCCAGGGGATCCCGGAATCATGCTTGGACTCGACGATGGTGCCGTCGTCGAGCTGGATCGCCATCTCGGAGACCGACTTGGCCCAGCCCGGCTTGAACTCGATCGTCATCTTGTCGCGCAATGCCTTGATGCGCGGCTCCTGCGTGATCGCCTCGTTGTAGGAGTCCAGGTTCGCCGTATCGACGCCGGTCAGCGCCATGGCCACGGTCTGGCGCAGAGAGAACTTCGCCTCGAGGCCGGTGGTCGGATGCGGGATGTTGCAGACACGGTCGGCGCCCTGGTCGAGACGCAGCAGGATCTTCTTCACGCGCTCCGGCGGGAAATTGCTCTTGAGCCGGATTTCCTTGGCGCACTCGATCGGCGCGTGCGTCAGGTAGCAGGCGGCATGGTACTTGAAGAGGTTGTTGCGCAGGTGCCAGCCCTGCGGCGGCTCGCCCAGCGCCTTGTCGACGTTGAGATCGTCGCTCTGCGAGGAGGCAAAGCCCTGATCGCACTCGAGGACATCGGCGCGCGCGGTAAAGCCCTTGGCCGCGAGCTTGGCGGCGCGCAGCCCATGTTCCGACGCGGTGCCGGCATGCAGCGGCTTGCACATCGTGCCGAAGTTCGACTTCAGGCCGGCGGCCTGCGTGGCGGCGATGCCGAAGGCAACCGCGAGCTGGCGCGGATCGAGTCCGAGCATGCGCCCCGCAGCGGCCGCCGCCGAGAACGAGCCGACGGTACCGGTGACGTGGAAGCCCTTTGTGTAGTGGCTGGGCGCCACGAGATTGCCGACCCGTCCCGAGGTCTCGTACCCCGCGACGAAGCTCTCGATGAACAGCCGGCCCGACGCCTTGCGCTGTTCGCCGAGCGAGAGCAGGGCAGGCACGACCGTGACGGTGGGATGGCCGCCCATGGCGAAGTTCACGTCGTCGTAGTCGAGAGCGTGGCTCGCCGCGCCATTGATGAGGGTGGCGGCCGAGGGCGTCACCTTTTCCTTGCGGCCGACCAGCGAAGCGGGTCCGCGGCCGCCATCCTCGAGCGTCTCCTGGATGAGAATGTCGGTGAGCTCATCCTGGGCGCCGGGCAGGGTCACGGCGAACCAGTCGAGCAGACACTGCTTGGTGCGCTCGACGAGGTCATCGGGAAGGTCGTTGAAGCCGAGAATCGCGGCGCGCTGGGCGATTTCGGACGTGACGGGAACGGCGGCCATGGTTGGCTCCTTTTCGCGAGGAGCCGAGTGTCGGACACCGCGCCTCGGGTTGTCTACTGCGCGAGCTTCCGCGCAACGATATGGAAGATGTGCCAGTGATGCGGTCTGCCGCGGGGCGTCGTGCCGTCGTTCTCTTCCTCCTCGAACAATTCCGGCTCGAAGCCTTGCAGCAGGCGCTCGGCCTCCTCGCGCGACACGAAGGTCATGCCCGGCCGCCCCAGCCAGCTGTCGCGAGGGCCGTACCACTGGCCGCTGAAGCGGCCGCCCACTGGCAGCGCGTCGCGAATACGCTGCCACAGTTCGTGGAATTTCTGCGGCTCACAAAGCGGCATGGCGAAACTGGAATTCACAAGCAGACTGCCGAGCGGAAGCGGCACGTCCTCGAAGCGGGACAGGACCGGCGTGATGCGCTCGCTGCCGGGCAACTGCCGCTCCGCCAGCTGCTTCAGCGCTTCGGGCTCGGCGTCGACGGCGACCACATTCCAGCCGCGGCGCAACATTTCGACGACGTCACGGCCGCTGCCGCAGCCGAGATCGACCGCGGTCGCGTCGGCAGGCGGAGCCCCGAACAGATCGAGTGCCCGCAGCAGCGTCTTGCGCGGCGGCCGGTCCTTCAGCTGCTCGTAATAGGCACCCCATCGTTGCGATTGGTCCGCTTCCGTCATGCGCGTGGTCTCGGGCTACAGTGCTTGTGAGATGCTGATTCGTATGATCGTATCGCCGCAATAATAGCAAGCAGAGTTCCGGGAGGAATGCATGAAGTGGTTTGGCTCCATCGCTGTCGCTGCGGCTCTGGCCTTCGGTTCGTCCGCCGCGCGCGCCGACATCAAGGCGCTCGAGGAGGCGGCAAAGAAGGAAGGTGAGCTCACCTGGTACGTCGCGCACTACACGTCCGAAGGTGCGGAGGAACTGGGTGCGGTGTTCACGAAGACGTACGGCATCAAGGTGAATGTCGTGCGCACGACGGCGCAGGTCGCCTATCAGCGCCTCACGCAGGACATCAAGAACAACCAGACCATCTGTGACGTGTTCTCCTCGACCGACCTCGGTCATTACGCGCGCATGACGCCGGAGGGCCGCTTCGAGAAATACGTCCCGGAGAACAGTGCCAAGATTTCGGAAGTTTTCCGCAACATCGATCCGGGCGGATTCTTCCACACCACTGCGGCGGGCCAAGTCGTGCTGACCTACAACAGTTCGAAGGTGAAGGCGGAAGACGCGCCGAAGAAGTGGCAGGACCTGCTCGACCCGAAATGGAAGGGCAAGGTCTCGACCGGGCACCCGGCCTTCTCGGGCTATGTCGGCACCTGGGTCTTTTCGATGAAGAAGCTCTACGGCTGGAAGTATTTCGAACAGCTCGAGAAGAACAAGCCGCAGATCGGCCGCTCGATCAATGATACGGTGACGGCGCTCAATGCCGGCGAACGCCAGGTCGCGGCCGGTGCCGACGGCTCGACCTTGTTCAGCGCCGCGCGGGGCAACCCGCTGGCAGTGAACTATCCGACGGACGGATCGATCCTGATCATCTCACCTTCGGCGATCGTGAAGGGGACGAAGCATCCCAACGCCGCCAGGCTCTTCATGGAGTACCTGATGTCGCCGGAGGCCTCCGAAGTGAACGTATAGCATTTCGGCATTCCGATCCGGCCGGAAGTGAAGGGTGCGCCGGGCACCCAGCCGATCGACAAGATCAAGGTGATCCGTCCGACCGTGGCGGAGATCGACAAGGGCATTCCTGTCGTGATCGAGGATTGGCGCGACACGTTCGGCAACTGACGCAGGGCAGCCGACACCGTGGCGATCGCCCAGTCCGCTCTAGATCTTTCACCGTCGCGTTCCCGTGGCTGGGACGCGACATGGATTCCTTGGATCGCAATCATCGCCGTCCTGCTCTTCCTGGTGGTCAGTCCGTTCGTCTATCTGGTGCTGACCAGCTTCCAGGCCGAGAAGACCGGTGCCTTCACGCTCGACAACTATGCCGCGGCCTACGGGCGCGCGCGCTACATCGATGCGCTGTTCAATTCGCTGAAGCTGGGGGCGGGAGCGGCGCTGCTGGCCGGCGCCTTCGCAGTGCCGCTCGCCTGGGCGGTGTCGCGAACGAACATGCCGGGGCGCGGCTTCGTGCGCATGCTGGTCCTCGCGACCTTCATCACGCCGCCCTATACCGGCGCGGTGGCGTGGATCCTGCTCGCCGGCCCGAATGCGGGCTGGCTGAACCGGATCTTCATGGCGCTGACCGGGGCCGAAGCGGGGCCGTTCAACATCTACAGCTTTCCCGGCCTGGTCGTCGTCATCGCGCTGTACTCCTTTCCGTACATCTTCATCTTCACCAGCGCGGCGCTGGAACTGGTCTCGTCGGAGATGGAGGATGCGGCCAACATCCTTGGCGCCGGCGCCTGGCGGACCATGCGGCGGGTCACGCTGCCGCTGGCGCTGCCCGCCATCCTGGGCGGCCTGATCATCTGCTTCCTCGAGGCGATCGCGCTGTTCGCGTCACCGGCCATGATCGCCATTCCGGCGCGCTTCAACGTGGTGACGACGCAGCTCTTCCAGTTCTTCGGCAACCCGTCGAGGGTCGAGGTGGCGGCGGCCTATGCCATGCCGCTGCTGGGTGTGACTGTTCTGCTGGTGCTGGTGCAGCGCCTGATCACCCATCGCAAGGGCTTCGCCACCCTGACCGGAAAGGGCGGCGAACGCCGTCCGATCGATCTGGGCGGCTGGCGTTGGGCCGTGTTCGGCTACGCCATGTTCGTGGCGGCCCTGTCGGTGTTCCTGCCCTACGTGTTTCTTTTGCAGGCCGCCTTCGCCAAGGCCTGGGGCCGCGGCTTCTCGCTCGATAATCTGTCGCTCAAGAACTTCCACTTCGTGCTGTTCGAGCACGCGACGGCGGCGCAGTCGGTGTGGAATGCCTTCCTCTATGCCGGCGCGGCGGCGACGGCGGGTGTCATCATCACCCTGGGCGTGGCCTATATCGTGGCGCGCCGGCTGGTTCCGTTCGGCGGCGTGCTCGGCTTCCTGTGCGTGGCGCCGTTCGTCATTCCGGGCGTCGTGCTGGCGATCGGCTTCTATGCGGCCTACGCGCCGCCGCCGCTGTCGCTCTATGGCACGGCGACCATCCTGATCCTCGCCTTCACCACGCGCTTCCTGCCGATCGGCTACGTCAATTCGAGCGCGGCTTTGCGCAGCCTCAATCCTGAGATGGAGGAAGCCGTGCGGGTGCTGGGCGGCAGCCGCCTCATGGCGCTGCGCCGGGTCGTGGCGCCGCTGCTCAAGCGCAACCTGCTGGGCGCCTGGCTGCTGATCTTCATTCCGGCGACGCGCGAGCTGTCCTCGGCGATCTTCCTGTATGGTCCAGGCACCAAAGTGGTGTCGGTGATGATCTTCGACATGAGCGAGGAGGGGAACTTCGAGTACCTCTCGGCGCTCGCCCTGATCCTGCAGGTACTGACCCTGCCGCTGCTCTGGATCGGCCAGAAGGCCCTGGGGCGCGATTTCATGCTGAGGCGAACCGCGACATGAGCAAGCTGGTCCTGAAGAACGTCGGCAAGAGCTACGGCACCTTCGAGGCCGTCGTCGACTTCTCGCTCGAGCTCAAGGCCGGCGAATTCGTCTCGCTGCTCGGTCCCTCGGGCTGCGGCAAGACCACGACGCTGCGCATGATCGCCGGCTTCGTGCCGCCGACCACCGGCTCGATCGCCATCGAAGGCGACGTCATCTCGACGCCGAACTCGGTGGTGCCGCCGGAAAGGCGGCGCATGTCGATGATCTTCCAGAGCTACGCCATCTGGCCGAACATGACGGTGGGCGAGAACGTCGCCTTCGGCCTGCAGGTGCGCAAACTCGGCCGAGCCGAGATCGAGAGTCGGGTCGCCAAGATGCTCGACGTCGTGCAGATGCGCGCGCTGAAGGACCGTTACCCCGCCGAGCTGTCGGGCGGCCAGCAGCAGCGCGTGGCGCTGGCCCGCGCCATCGTCGTGGAGCCCGAGGTGCTGCTGCTCGACGAGCCGCTCAGCAACCTCGACGCCAATCTGCGCGAGGAGATGCGCTTCGAGATCCGCCGACTGCACGACGAGTTCAAGATCACCACGGTCTACGTGACCCACGACCAAGGCGAGGCGATGGTCACGTCCGACCGCATCGTGGTGATGAACAAGGGCCGGATCGAGCAGGTCGACGCCCCGCAGCAACTCTACGCCCAGCCGCGCAGCCGCTTCGTGGCGGGCTTCATCGGCCGGACCAACTTCGTCGAGCGCGACGGCAAGACCTACTCGCTGCGGCCGCACTCGATCGGCTTGTCGGCAGCAAGGCCGGCGGCCCACGGGGTCGAGGCGGAAATCGTCGACCGGGCCTATCTCGGCGAGCACTGGGACTATCAGGTGAAGCCGCTCGGCGAGGCCAAGCCGCTGCGCGTATCGACGGGACCGAATACCGTCTATGCGCTGGGCAGCCGCGTCTGGCTGGAGATCGATCCGGCCGCCATGGTACGTGTGGAGTAGTCGCCACCAGCCAGAGTGAGAAGATGACCGCAGGACCGCTTTCCCGCTTTACCGTGCTCGACCTGACGCGGGTGCGGGCCGGCCCGACCTGCGTGCGCTACTTCGCCGACTGGGGCGCCAACTGTATCAAGGTCGAGATGCCGCCGGGCGTCGCCGAGGGCGACATGGGCGGGCCCCGCCACGGGCCCGACTTCCAGAACCTGCACCGCAACAAGCGCTCGATCACGCTCAACCTCAAGGAACCCGAAGGCAAAGCCATCTTCATGAAGATGGTCGAGAAGGCCGACGTGGTGGTCGAGAACTACCGCGCCGACGTGAAGTTCCGCCTCGGCATCGACTACGAAAGCCTGAAGAAGGTGAATCCGAAGATCATCCTCGGGTCGATCTCGGGCTTCGGCCAGGACGGTCCCTATGCCGAACGCGCGGGCTTCGATCAGATCGCCCAGGGCATGGGCGGGCTGATGTGGATCACCGGCATGCCGGGCGGCGGTCCGGTGCGCGCCGGCATCGCGGTGGCCGACGTGGGTGCGGGCCTGCACTGCGCCATCGGCATCCTGATCGCCCTGCTCGAGCGCGAGAAGTCGGGCGAGGGGCAGTGGGTCTCGAGTTCGCTGCTGCAGGCCATGATCTCGATGTGCGACTTCCAGGCGGCACGCTGGACGCTCGCCAAGGACGTTCCGGGCCAGGCCGGCAACAACCACCCGACCTCGATCCCGACCGGTGTGTTCAAGACCAAGGACGGCTACATCAACATCGCGGCGTCGGGCGACCACATCTACAAGCGCTTCTGCGAAAGCGTGAAGGCGCCGGAGCTTCTGACCGATCCGAAGTTCTCGTCGGGCAAGCTGCGGGCGCAGAACCGAGACGCGCTGAACGCCGAGATCGACAAGCGCCTGGCGACGTTCACCAGCGCCGAGCTGGTCGAAAAGCTGAACAAGGACGGCGTGCCCGCTGGTCCGATCTACAAGATGGACGAGATGTTCGCCGATCCGCAGGTCCAGCACCTGAAGATGGCCTATCCCGTGCAGCACCCGAAGCTCGGCGAGCAGAAGGTGATCGGGCAGGCGATCAACATGAGCCGCACCACGGTCGAGAACTGGACGGCGACGCCGGAGCAGGGCGAGCACACCGACTCGATCCTCAAGGAGTTCGGCTACGACGCGGGCGCCATCGACGGTTTCCGCAAGAAGGGAATCGTCTGATGAACTTCAGCCCCACGCCCAACATGATCGCGGAGAAGGACGGTCCGATCGGCCGTCTCACGTTCAACAAGCCGCACAAGCACAACGCCACTTCCACGGACATGTGGGAGGCGATTCCGGTGATCCTCGACGAGTTCGAGAAGGACCCGGCGATCCGCGTCGTCGTCGTGACCGGCGCCGGCGACAAGGCCTTCGTGTCGGGCGCCGACATCTCGGAATTCGAGAAGGCGCGCAACACGCCCGAGCAGGTCGCCTACTACGACAAGATCGGCGAACTCGCGAACAAGCGCCTCAACAGATGCTCCAAGCCCACGATCGCCCGCATCCGCGGCTACTGCATCGGCGGTGGACTGGCGGTATCGCTGCTCTGCGACATCCGCATCGCGTCGGAGAACAGCAAGTTCGGGGTGCCGGCGGCGCGCCTCGGCCTTGGATACCGCGCCAGCGGCCTCAAGATCCTGACGGATCTGGTCGGGCCATCCCATGCCAAGGAGATCTTCTTCACGGCGCGGCACTTCTCGGCGCAGGAGGCGTTCGGCATGGGGTTGGTCACCCGGATCGTCCCGGATGCGGAACTCGACTCCTATGTCGACAATTACTGCAAGCTGATCGGCGAGAATGCGCCGCTCACCATGCATGCCGCCAAGCGCACGGTCGAGGAATTGACACGGCTCGATGGCGAGCCAGACTTCGAGCGGCTGAGCGGGCTGGTGAAGCAGTGCTTCGATTCGGAGGACTACATCGAGGGCCGTCGCGCCTTCATGGAAAAGCGCAAGCCGGTCTTCAAGGGACGCTGAGGGTCCGCTAGGCTCGCCGGCGGGAGACGAGGGAGAGGCAGATGGCCGTACTCAGCAAGGAGCAGATCGACGCCTTCTGGCGCGACGGCTATCTCATGGTCGACGATGCCGTGACGCCGGCGCAGCTTGCCCGGCTCAAGGCCGAGATTTCGGCCTGGGTCGAGGCGAGCCGCGCCCATTCGGCGCCGTTCGGTCCGCCCACGGTCGACGGCCGGCCGCGCTTCGACATGGGCACCGAGCACACGGCGGCCAAACCGGCGCTGCGGCGCATCAACAACCCGTCCGACATTTCCGACATCTATCGCGAGGTGATGCTCGACGCGCGAACCGTCGACATGGTCGCCGACCTGATCGGGCCGGACGTGAAGTTCCACCACTGCAAGATCAACCTGAAGCTCTCGGGCGCAAGGACCGAGGTGAACTACCATCAGGACTTCGCCTACACGCCGCACACCAACGACGACATCGTGACGGCGCTGCTGTTCCTCGACGACATCGACGAGGCGAACGGCTGCCTCACCGTCGTGCCGGGCTCGCACAAGGGCCCGATGCTGTCGCTGTTTGAGGGCGAGCGGTTCACCGGCGCGGTGGCGTCCGACGAAGAGAAGCAGGCGCTGGCCAGGTCTCTGCCCTGCATCGGCAAGGCGGGCGCGGTCTGCCTGATGCACACCAAGCTGCTGCACGGCTCGGCCGCCAACAGCTCCGATGCGCCGCGCGGTCTTTATATCTGCGTCTACACGGCGGCCGACGCGGTGCCGATCGCGCGCAATCCGATGCCGAGCCTCAACGAGGGGCGAATCGTGCGTGGCAAGGAAGCCCGATTCGCCCGTCTGACCGAGGGCATGGTCGAATTGCCCAAACAGCCGAAGTCGGCGTCGTTCTTCACCGTGCAGGGTCAGGCGTCCAAGCAGGCCGCCGAGTGAGCGATCCGTTTCCGGCCGTCGCCGAATCGGCGGCAACCGGGCAGACAGCCGAGATCTTCGCCGACATTCGCGCCACGGTGGGCGTGCGCGTGGTCAATCTGGTGTGGCGACATCTCGCGACCATCGACGGCGCGCTGCCCTGGACCTGGAACGCGGCGAAGCCGCTCTATCTGGCCGGCATGCCGGATCAGGCCGCTGCGCGCTTTCGGACCTCGATGATCGTTCCCGTCCTCAAGGAGTTGGACGGCGCGCAGCCGCCGAGCGTCGACGCCGTGCTGGCGAGTTACGATCATTCCAACACCGTCAATCTCTTCGGTCTGGGGGCGATCGTGGCCTGGCTGCGCGGCGAGACGGCGGCACAGGGCGCGCCGGCCACGGGGCCGCGGCTGCCGGCGCCGGATATCGCCTTGCCAAGGCTCGCCTCGCAGGACGACGTCACGCCCGAGACCTGGGCGCTGGTTTTGAGGCTCAACCGATTCGGCGACGACAGGCAGATCATCCTGGCCAGCATGTACCGGCATCTGGCGCAAGCGCCGGCCTTTCTCGAGCGTGTCGAGCGCGCCCTGACGCCGGTCGCGGCCGACGGCTCGCTCGATCGCGCCATTGCAGGCAATCGCGCCAAGGCGAAGGAAGGGGCTGGCCTGCTGGCCCGCGCGATCGTGGCGCAGCGACCCGCGCGCGCCGCCGAGATCGAAGCATCGGTGTCGGCGTTCGTCGATCACGCCATCGGCAAGATGGTGACGATCTGCCGGGCGATCAGGATTGCGCGCGGGAGCGTCTAGCTACTCGGCAGCGGCCTTGCGGCCGGCGTTGCGGCGCGCCAGCCAGACGTCCATGGCCTGCTCCATGGTCATGAACTCGGCGCCGTCTTCCATCAGCTTCTGGATCAGCCGCTCGAGCATCATCATACGGTGGCCGCGGCCGATCACGTGCGGATGGAAGGTGTAGGTCAGGATGCCGAAATCGGGCTGCACCCGTGTCATGTAGGTGTAGTCGTCGACGAAATTCTCGAGAACGTTGGTCGCGTTCATCAGGCCGGCCTGGATCGAGCCGTTGGGATTGCGCATGTATTCGAAGTGCGGGAAATCGTCGAGCGACCAGCTGATCGGCATCTCGACCAGGGCGGTCTCGCGGCCGCGCACCATCGGCTTCTTGAGTTCGACCACGTCGCCCTGGCGGGCGAAGTAGCAGTCGTAGTCGTGGCCCATCAGCGAACTGTCGTACTTGATTCCATGCTTGAGCAGCAGTTCGATCGAGTTGGGCGAGAGATCCCAGGCGGGCGAGCGGTAGCCGCGCGCATTGCGGCCGCTGATTCGCCTGATCGATTCGTTGCCGCGGACGATCTCCTCCTCTTCCTCGGCGCGTTCCATGGTGACCGGCAGGCGATGGGTCCAGCCGTGATGGGCGAGTTCGTGACCCGCCTCGACGTAGGGCATGACGCATTCGGGCGTGCTGTCGATCGTATGGCCGGGGGTGAAGAACGTGCCCTTGATGCCGTATTTGTCGAGCAGGGCGACCAGGCGGGGGATCACCACCATGTCGTATTCGCCGCGCGAAATCGCAGTGGGCGTGGTGAGGCCGCGGGCAATGAAGCCCGACATGTGATCGTGGTCGAACGTCAGACACACAACGTGACGCGCCATATCTCACCCTCCTGAAGGTCCGCCAAGTCTAGGCGGATTTGTTGCCATCGCCCACCGGAGCCTGCATGATGCCGCCCAATTAAAAGACGTTAGTGCAGGGAGGAAATATGGCGGGGGCGTCTGCCCAGCGCCTGGCGGCACAGAATGCCGCCGGCATCCCGGGCGACAACCAGCTCGTGGTCGAGGGCGTATCCAAGCGGTTCGGCGGCGTAACGGCCGTTCAGGACGTTTCCCTCGAGGCGCCGCGCGGCGGCATCCTCTCGATCATCGGTCCCAACGGCGCGGGCAAGACCTCGCTGCTGAACATGATCTCGGGTTTTTACAAGCCCGATACCGGCAAAGTGGTGCTCGAGGACACTGAGATCACGCAAAAGAAGCCGAGCGAGATCGCCGCCCTCGGCATCGCCCGGACCTTCCAGAACATCGCCCTTTTTCAGGGCCTCACGGTCCTCGACAACCTGATGCTGGGCCGGCACGTGCGCATGAAGGCCGGCGTGCTGTCGAGCGTCATCTATTGGGGCATGGCGCAGAAAGAGGACATCGCCCATCGCGAGGCGGTCGAGGAGATCATCGAGTTCCTCAAGCTCCAGGACCTGCGTAAGCAACCGACTGCCGCACTCGCCTACGGGCTGCGCAAGCGGGTCGAACTCGGCCGCGCGCTCGCGCTCGATCCCAAGGTGCTGCTGCTCGACGAGCCGATGGGCGGCATGAACCAGGACGAGAAGGAGGACATGGCGCGCTACATCCTGGACGTGAACCAGGAACGCGGCATCACCGTCGTCCTGATCGAGCACGACATGGGCGTGGTCATGGACATTTCCGACAAGGTCGTGGTGCTCGATCGCGGCCGGCGCATCGCCACCGGCACGCCGGAAGAGGTACAGCGCGACCCCAAGGTGATCGAAGCCTATCTCGGCGACGGCAAGGGAGGCGGACGATGAGCCTGCTCGACTCGAACCGAACGGACACTTTGCCGAAGCTCCTGCAGCGCAACGCCGAGGAGAGCGCGGGCGCTCCCGGCATTCGCGAGAAGACCCGTGGCGTCTGGCAGACGCTCAGCTGGTCGGCCTATCGCGACCAGATGCGCGATCTGGCTCTGGGACTCGCGTCGATGGGCTTCAAGCGTGGCGACAAGCTTTCGGTCGTCGGCGACAACCGCCCGCAGCTCTACATCGCCCAGCTCGCGGCGCAGACGCTCGGCGGCGTCTCGGTGCCGGTTTACCAGGATTCGATCGCGACCGAGCTCGTCTATGTGCTGAACCATGCCGAAACCTCGGTGATCATTGCCGAGGACCAGGAGCAGGTCGACAAGGCGCTGTCGCTGAAGGATCAATTGCCGAAGCTGCGCTGGATCATCTACGACGATCCACGAGGGCTGTGGTCCTACGACGATCCGAAACTGCGTTCCTATGCCAGCGTCCTGGAAGCCGGCCAGGCTTTCGCCAAGGCGCATCCGGACTACTACGCAGCGGAGCAGGCCAGGGGCGGGGCCGACGATCTCGCTATGATCGCCTACACGTCGGGCACGACCGGCAGTCCGAAAGGCGCGATGCTGAGCCATCGCAACATGATCGCGGCGGCCGAGGCGTTCATCGAAGTGAACGACATCGCGGCCGGCGACAACTGGCTGAGCTACCTGCCGATGGCGTGGGTCGGCGACGCGGCCTTCTCTCTCGGCATGGCCCTGGTCGGCAAGCTGGCGGTCAATTGCCCGGAAAGCCCGGAAACGGTGCAGCGCGATCTGCGCGAACTCGGGCCCAACGCCATGCTGGCGCCGCCGCGCATCTGGGAGAACATGCTGACCTCGATGCAGGTCAAGGGCGGCGACGCCTCGCCGCTCAAGCGGCGGATCTTCGAGCACTTCCGTGCACTCGCCGAACGCTGCGAGCTGAAGCGCACCGACGGCAAGCCGCTCAGCCTGATGGAGAGGATCGGGCTCGGGGCCGGCGAGATCTTCGTCTACGGGCCGGTGCGCGACCAGCTCGGCCTGCGCAATGCGCGCTGGTGCTACACCGGCGGCGCGCCGCTGGGACCGGATACCTACCGGTTCTTCCGCTCGTTCGGCATCAACCTGAAGCAGGTCTACGGCGCCACGGAAGCCTCGGCGCTGATCGCCTGCCAGGCCGACGCCGAAGCCAATCCCAACACGGTCGGCCGGCCGATCCCCCGCATCGAGGTGAAGATCGACGATCGCGGCGAGGTCCTGCTCAAGGGCCCGAACGTGTTCACGGGCTACTTCAAGCAGGACGATGTCACGCGGGACACCCTGACCCCCGAGGGCTGGCTGAAGACCGGCGATGCCGGCTTCTTCGACAAGCAGGGCCATCTCGTGATCATCGACCGCGCCAAGGACGTCGGAAAGCTGACCGACGGGTCGGCCTTCGCGCCGCAATTCATCGAGAACAAGCTGAAGTTCAGCCCGTTCATCCGCGAGGCGGTGGCGTTCGGCCACGAGAAGCCGATGGTCGTGGCCATGATCGCCATCGACATGCAGACCGTCGGCACCTGGGCGGAGAAGAGGGGGCTCGCCTACACGAGCTTCATGGACCTCAGCCGCAAGCCCGAGGTCGCCGGCCTGATCGCCGAGGAAATCGCCAAGGCCAATGCCAGCCTGCCCGACATCCAGCAGGTCAAGCGCTTCCTGCTGCTCAACAAGGAACTCGAGGCCGACGACGCCGAGATGACCCGGACCCGCAAGGTGCGCCGCCGCTTCGTCGCGGAGAAGTACGCCACGGTGATTGACGCCTTCTACGGCGGCGGCACGCAGGTGCAGGTCACCATGGAGATCACGTTCGAGGATGGGCGTAAATCCTCGCTGACGACGGACATCGTCATCCACGACATGCCGGCGTCGCAGCCGGCGCGCAAGGCGGCGTGAGGCGCAGACGATGACAGGTGAGGATTTCGGCTTCCTGCTGGCGCTGCTCCTGAGCGGCGCTTCGATCGGCCTGATGTATTCGCTGATCGCCCTGGGATTCGTGCTGGTCTACAAGGCGACCGACGCGATCAACTTCGCCCAGGGCGAGTTCGTGATGATGGCCGGCCTGATCGCCGCGGCGGTGCTCGGGATGGGCGAGAACTACCTGATCGCCGCGATCGTGGCGACGCTCGCGATCATGATCGGGTTCGGCTTCGGGCTGGAACGGGTGGTGCTGCGGCCCCTGCTGGGCCGGCCTGTGGTCGCGGTGATCATGGCGACGATCGGCCTTGCCGCGATGCTGCGCGGGCTGACGCCGATCATTTTCGGCAGCGCGACGCAGGCCGTTTCCCTGCCGATCGGCGACGAGCCGATCGTCATCGGACCGGCCAGCCTGTCGCCGATCCAGGCCCTGGGGGCCACCGTCGCGGTCGCTTTCTTCCTCGCCTTCAACTGGTTCTTCAAGAAGAGCCGGATGGGCGTCGCCATGCGGGCCGTCGCCGACAACCAGCAGGTGGCGCAGGCGATGGGCATCAACGTCGAGCGCTACTTCGCGCTGGCCTGGGCGATGGCGGGCATCGTGTCGGCGCTGGGCGGCATCATCTGGGGCAGCATGCTGGGCGTCGACATCCAGCTTGCCCTGGTCGGCCTGAAGGTGTTTCCGGTCGTGATCCTGGGCGGCCTCGATTCGATCGGCGGCGCGCTGCTGGGCGGATTGATCGTCGGCATCGTCGAGAGCCTGGCGGCCGGCTATCTCGATCCGTATGTCGGCGGCGGCACCAAGGACTTTGCCCCCTACCTGCTGATGATCCTGGTGCTGATGGTCAGACCCTACGGCATCTTCGGCCGCCGTCAGATCGAGCGCGTGTAGCCATGTTCCATCGTGAAGCCGGAGTCTTCAAGACGACCTACGCCAGCGACATGGCGCTCTATCCGCTGCCGATCGCCAAATGGACCGTCGCGGT
Organism: Reyranella sp.; assembly: GCA_044225265.1. Taxonomy (GTDB): domain Bacteria; phylum Pseudomonadota; class Alphaproteobacteria; order Reyranellales; family Reyranellaceae; genus Reyranella. The sequence continues at coordinate 9,761 of JBGAIW010000027.1, read as the reverse complement.
GCTGGCACTCGTCTTCATCGTGATAGTGCCGCTCACGGTGCACGAATACTACCTGTCGATCCTCAACCTGATCTTCATCGCCATCGTGGGCGCGCTCGGCCTCAACGTCCTGGTCGGCTACACGGGCCAGATCTCGATCGGCCACGGCGCCTTCATGTCGGTCGGCGCCTACACGGCGGCCAATCTCGCCGTGAGGCTGGACTTGCCGTTCTGGATCACGCTCCCGGCGGGAGGCCTGATGGCGGCGTTGATCGGCGTGGTGGTCGGCATGCCGTCGCTCCGCATCAAGGGCCTGTATCTGGCGATCGCCACGCTTGCTGGGCAGCTGATCATCGAATGGACGATCAACCATGTCCCGGCGATCTCGGGCGGCGCGCAGGCCTCGATCGAGGTCCATCGGCCCGAGCTGTTCGGGCTGGTCCTCAACACCCAGTTCCGGCTCTATTTCTTCCTGCTGTTCTTTGCCGTGCTGGCGATCATCGCCACGCTCAATCTGGTGCGCAGCCGCATCGGCCGGGCGTTCGTCGCGGTGCGCGACCAGGACATCGCGGCCGAGATCATCGGCATCAACATCTACCGCTACAAGCTTCTCGCTTTCGCGATTTCGTCGTTCTACGCGGGCGTCTGCGGCGTGCTCTACACCTATTATTTCGGCATCGCCAACTACGAGCAGTTCCAGCTCATCGTCTCGATCGACTATCTCGCCATGATCATCATCGGCGGGCTGGGCTCGGTTTTGGGCTCGATTTTCGGGGCGATCTTCGTCACGCTTCTGCCGATCGTCCTGCGTCTCCTGCTCGAGAATGCAGGCTCGTTGTTCTTCAGCGATGGCGAGCTGGCGAACGTGATCTCAGGTACCCGGCTCGCGGTGTTCGGCGGGCTGATCATCTTCTTTCTGATCGTCGAGCCGGAAGGCTTGAACAGGCTGTGGCGGAATATCCGGAGCTACTTCCGGGTTTGGCCCTTCTCCTATTGAGGGCCGTCAAGAAGGCAAGTGAAGAAGACAAGTAACAACGATGGCAAGCGAAGGGAGGAACCCATGATGAGGTTCGTGAAGAGTGGCTTGGGAGTCTCGGCCGCGGCCGTGATCCTTTCGATGGCCTCGGGCGCGTTCGCCCAGGGCAAGGAACTGGTGTTCGGCCTGCAGTGCGACCGCACGGGCCCGACGGCGACGGTGGGGACGGCGCTCTGCCCCGGCTACCAGGACTATATCGCCCTGGTGAACAGCAAGGGCGGCGTCGAAGGCTTCAAGATCAAGGTCATCGAGGTCGACAACGAGTACAAGGTGCCGCCGGCCATGGAGGCGCATGAGCGCTTCAAGAAGGACGGCGCGGTGCTCGAAGGCCTCTACGGCACGCCGCAGACGGCGGCGCTGAACAAGAAGCTGGAAGAGGACAAGATCCTCGGCACGTCGCCGGGCTTCGGCACCTCGGCCGCCGCCGACGGCAAGAAGTATCCGTACACGTTCCCGATCGCGGCCAGCTACTGGTCGCAGGGCGGCGCTGCGGTGGCCTATGCCAAGGAGAAGCTGGGCGACCTGAAGGGCAAGAAGATCGCCTACCTGTTCTACGACAACCCGGCCGGCAAGGAGCCGCTGCCGATCCTCGAGGACCTCGCCAAGTCCGAAGGCTTCGAACTGCGCACCTTCGCGGTGCCGGCGCCGGGCGTCGAGATGGGCGCGCAGATCCTCGACATCACCAGCCGCTTCAAGCCCGACTTCGTGATCACCCACCTGTTCGGGCGCTCGCCGTCGGTCTCCATCAAGGAGCTCAAGAGCAAGGGCTATCCGCTCAGCAAGGTGATCGCCTTCGTGTGGGGCAGCGCCGAGGCCGACATCATCGCCGCGGGCGGCATGGCCGTGGCGGAAGGCTACAACACCATCCAGTTCGCCGGCGTCGGCAAGGACTTCCAGGTGATCAAGGACATCGAGGCCATGTACAAGGCGGCCGGCAAGCCGGTGCCGAAGGAACTGGACTCGACCGTCTATTACAACCGCGGCGTCATGGTCGCTGCCCTGCATGTCGAGGCGGTGCGCAATGCGATCAAGGCCAAGGGCGGTGCGGCGCCGACATCCGAAGACGTCAAGAAGGGCATGGAATCCGTCAAGGGCTTCACCCTGGGCGGTCTCGTGCCCCCGATGACGATCTCGCCGACCGATCATGAGGGTGGCGGCTGGGTCCAGGTCTGGACGGTGAAGGGCGGCAAGCTCGTCAGGTCCAAGGACTGGTTCCAGGGCAATCGCCCGGTGATCGAGAAGCACCTGGCGGCCGAAGCTTCCAAGTCCTGACCGGAGAGGGACGGCCGGCGCTCTCCTACGAGGGAGAGAGCCGGCCAGTCTCGACCATCGGCTGCACCATGCTGTCCATCAATAACATCGAGGTCGTCTACGACCGCGTCATCCTCGTCCTGAAGGGCGTCTCGATCGACGTGCGCGAAGCCGGCATCACCACGCTGCTGGGCGCCAACGGCGCCGGCAAGACAACCACGCTCAAGGCGATTTCGGGCGTGCTGCGCTCCGAGCGCGGCGAGGTCACGAAGGGCGCCATCCAGCTCGGCGACCGGCGGATCGACGGCATGCGCGCCCACGAGGTCGCCAAGCTCGGCCTGGTGCAGGTCTTCGAGGGCCGGCGCGTGTTCGAGCACCTGACCACCGAGGAGAACCTGATCGCCGGCGGCCACGTCCAGGACAGCGCCTCGGTGAAGCAGGGCATCGAGATGGTCTACACGTATTTCCCGCGGCTCCGGGAGCGCCGGAACCAGGTCTCGGGCTACCTGTCGGGCGGCGAGCAGCAGATGCTGGCGATCGGCCGGGCCCTGATGAGCAAGCCCAAGGTGGTGCTGCTGGACGAGCCGTCGCTCGGCCTGGCGCCGATGCTGGTCGAGGAGATTTTCGGGATCGTGAGCCGCCTGGTGAAGCAGGAGAAGCTCTCGGTGCTGCTGGTGGAACAGAACGCCACCATGGCCCTGGGCGTCGCCGATCACGGCTACGTCATGGAAAACGGGCGGATCGTGCTGGAGGGGCCGGCCGACAAGCTGCGCGACAACTCCGACATCAAGGAATTCTACCTCGGCCTCAACGAAGGCGGCGCCCGCAAGTCCTACCACGACACGAAGCATTACAAACGCCGCAAGCGCTGGCTATCCTAGGCGTCCCGCGATCCGGCCATGAGAGGGCCACGATCGGGAAAGAGGATTGGCCGATGGACCAGGTCGAACAGCTGCATGAATTGATCGGGTCGGCGAAGCGCATCGTCGCCTTCACCGGGGCCGGCGTCTCGACCGAGTCGGGCATCCCGGACTTTCGCTCGCCGGGTGGCATCTGGACCAAGTACCAGCCGATCTACTTCGACGATTTCATGTCGTCGGAGGAAATGCGGCGCGAGGCATGGCGGCGCAAGTTCGCGACCGACGAGACGATGCAGAAGGCCGAGCCCAACGCCGGTCATCGCGCGCTGGCGAAGCTGGTCGAGCAGGGCAAGATGACGGCGATCATCACCCAGAACGTCGACGGCCTGCACCAGCGGTCGGGCGTGCCCGAATCGAAGATCATCGAGTTGCACGGCAATTCGACCTACGCCACTTGCCTCGACTGCGGCCACCGCTACGAGCTCGAGCCGATCAAGAAGGCCTTCCAGGGCAAGGGCACGCTGCCGGTCTGCGAGAAGTGCGACGGTATCGTGAAGACCGCGACCATCTCGTTCGGCCAGGCGATGCCGGAGATCCAGATGGCGCGCGCGCAGGACGAAACCATGGCGTGCGACCTGTTCATGGTGCTGGGCAGTTCGCTGGTGGTCTATCCGGCCGCCGGCTTTCCGCGCATCGCCAAGCGGCGGGGTGCCAGGCTGGTCATCGTCAACCGCGATCCGACCGACCAGGATGAGGATGCCGATCTGGTCGTGCACGCCGAGATCGGACCGACCATGAGCCGCGTCGTCGGCGTGAACTGATGGGTGCGAACCGATGGAACGTGAACTGACATGAAGCGCAGGTCGCTGCTCGCCGGTGGATTGGCCCTGGGGGTCGGCGTCTCGCCGGTGCACGCCCAGGACATCACCTTCTTCCGCATCGTCACCGGCGGCACCGTCGGGACGTACTTTCCGATCGGCGGCTTGATCGCCAACGCGATCTCCAATCCGCCGGGTTCGCGGCCGTGCAACGAGGGCGGCTCGTGCGGTGTGCCCGGGCTGGTTGCGACGGCGGTCGCCTCCAACGGCTCGGTGGCCAATGCCGCCGCAATCGGCAACGGCACGGCGCAGTCGGGCTTCGTGCAATCGGACATCACTTACTGGGCCTATTCCGGCACCGGCATCTACGAGGGGCGAGGCCGTATCGACACCTTGCGGGTGATCGCCAATCTCTATGCCGAAAGCATTCACCTGGTGGCGCGGCGCGGGGCGGACATCAAGTCGGTGACCGATCTCAAGGGCAAGCGCGTGTCGCTCGACGAACCCGGTTCCGGCACCCTGGTCGATGCCCGAATGATCCTGGCGGCCTACGGGCTTACCGAGAAGGACATCGTGCCGAGCTACCTTCCGGCGCAGCGGGTGGCCGACAGCCTCAGGGAAGGCGCGATCGATGCCTTCTTCAACGTCAGCGGCTGGCCTCAGAGCTCCGTCGCCGAACTCGCTACCACGGTCGGCATCGAACTGGTGCCGATCTCGGGTCCGCAGGCCGAGCAACTGGTGAAGCAGTACAGCTTCCTCGGCATCGACGAGATTCCCGACAATGCCTACAAGGGGGTGAGCGGGGTGCCGACGGTGAGCGTGCACGCGCTCTGGGTGACGTCGGCCAAACAGGCGGACGACCTGATCTACAAGATCACCGCCGCGCTCTGGAATCCGAGCACGCGCAAGCTGCTCGATTCGGGCCATTCCAAGGGCCGCGACATTCGCCTCGAGACGGCCTTGACCGGTGTCGGCATTCCGCTGCATCCCGGAGCCGAGCGGTTCTACAAGGAAAAGGGATTGGCGAAGTAGCCGACATCATGCGTTTGAAGGACAAGGTTTGCCTCGTCACCGCGGCGGGGCAGGGGATTGGCGCTGCGACCGCACGCGCTTTCGCGCGCGAAGGCGCAACGGTGTGGGCGACCGACGTCGACGAAAGCAAGCTCGCGGTCCTTGGCGGCGTCGCAGGCGTCAAGACGGCCAGGCTCGATGTGCTCGACAAGGCCGCGATCGGCCAGTTGGTCGGGCGAACCGGCACGGTCGACGTGCTATTCAATTGCGCCGGCATCGTCCATCACGGCACGGTGCTCGATGCCACCGACGAGCAGTGGCAGTTCGCGCTGAACCTCAATGTCCGCAGCATGTTCTGGGCGATCCAGGCCGTTCTGCCCGGGATGCTGGCCAAGGGCAGCGGATCGATCGTCAACATGTCGTCGGCTGCCTCGTCGGTGAAGGGGGCGGCGCTGCGCTGCATCTACGGCACGACCAAGGCGGCCGTCATCGGCCTCACGAAGTCGGTGGCCGTCGACTACGTCTCCAAGGGCATTCGCTGCAATGCGATCTGCCCGGGCACGGTACAGACGCCGTCGCTCGACGAGCGCATCGCCGGGCTTGGGGGCGGAGCGGACGCGCGGCAGTTCTTCCTGCAGCGCCAGCCGACGGGCCGTTTCGGGTCGGCCGACGAGATTGCCGCGCTGGCGCTCTACCTTGCGAGCGACGAGGCCGCCTTCACCACCGGCACGGTCAACGTGATCGACGGCGGCTGGAGCGTCTGATGGCCGGGCGTCGGGAAGAGGGTATCGAGGCGCTCATCGCCCAAATACCCGTCATCCCGGTGCTGACCATCGACCGGCTGGCCGACGCCGTGCCGCTCGGCCGGGCACTCGTGAAGGGTGGCCTGCCGGTCCTGGAGATCACCTTGCGGACCGAAGCGGCGCTCGAGGCGGCGCGGCAGATTGCCTCGAACGTTCCGGGCTCCATTGTCGGCGTTGGGACCGTCCTGACCCCGTTGCAAATGCGACAGGCTCGCGACGCCGGCGCCCGGTTCGCCGTCAGTCCGGGATGCACCGACGCGCTGGCCGGCGCCGCCGGTGAAATCGGAATGCCCTATCTACCGGGCATCCAGACGGTGTCAGAGGCGATGGCGCTCAGAGACAAGGGCTACAGACTTCTCAAGTTCTTCCCGGCCGATGCCGCGGGCGGCGTGACCTGGCTGAAGGCTGTCGCGGCGCCACTCGCCGGACTGAGGTTTTGTCCTACCGGCGGCATCGGAGAATCCACCGCCGCAAGCTACCTCGGCCTGGCCAATGTCGCCTGCGTTGGCGGCTCGTGGGTCGCGCCCAAGGACGCGGTGGCGGCCCAGGATTGGTCACGCATCGAGCGTCTTGCTGCCGCAGCCTCGGCCCTCAAACGCCGCTAGCAGTGCTACTGAAAAGGTGCTTCAAGTAACGCATTGGAGTATCATAACAAAAGCATGTTCAGACTGGCGATTGCTGTAGTGGCGCTTGCCTTGGGGGCGGGCGCCGGAGCCCGTGCCGAGTCCGTGCTCGTGCTTAATTCCGAGGAAGCCTCCTACAGCCTGCTGGATCGTGCCACGCGCTCCGAAATCGCGCGCTTTCCGATCGGCCGTGAGCCGCACCATCTGTTCCCGACGCCGGACGGCAAGGAACTGCTGCTCGCCTCGACCGTCACCAACGAACTGGTGGCGCTGGACATCAAGACGGCGGAACGGCGGCGGGTCGTGCGCGACATCGTCGACCCGTACCAGCTTGCGTTCACGGCCGACGGCAAGTGGTTCGTCACCACGGCCTATCGGCTCGACCACATCGACATCTACCACGCCGACACCTTCAAGCTCGCCAGCCGCATCTTCATGGACGGCATGCCGAGTCACATGGCGTTCGACACCGATTCGAAGACCGTGTTCGTCACCCTGCAGCAGAGCGGACGCGTGACGGCGATCGATCTGCAGACGCAGATGATCAAGTGGAACGTCGAGGTCGGCAAGGCGCCGGCGGGCATCGTCATGCTGCCCGACAACAAGCGCCTGCTGGTCGCGCTTACCGGTGAGGATTCGATCCTGACCATGGAGCCGAAGGACGGTTCGGTCGTCGGGCGCCTGCAGACCGGCAAGTCGGCCCATAATTTCTGGCCCAAGGGCGACGGAAGACACTACTTCCTGAGCAACCGCGTCGAGAACACCGTGTCGATCATCGACACCCAGGAGATGAAGGTCGTCGGCACGATCAAGGTGAACGGCGGCCCGGACGACATGGACATCACGGCCGACGGCAAGGAGCTGTGGGTGACGCAGCGCTTTCTGCGCCGTGTCGCCGTCGTCGACCTGGCACAGATGAAGGTCGTGGCCTCGATCCCGGTCGGCAAGTCGCCGCACGGCCTCTTCGTCCTGAAGGGCGACGCGATCGTCACCCCGGCGCCGATCCGCGCGGCGCAGAACGAGCCGGAAAAGAAATAGGGCCGCGCGATGCGCGAGCTCGTCGATATCTGGGTGTCGGTCCAGACCTGGATCTTCCAGACCTTCGTCGGCCCGGTCATCTTCCAGTTCGGCCTCATGGAATGGTTCGAAGCCGCCTTCAACGCGGTCGAATTCGTCATGCTCGGCGTCGTGCAGATCACGGTCATCGCGCTGGTGATGCGCACCTTCGAGAAGCGATGGCCGCTCGAACGTTCGTCCGACAATCGGTTGATGCGGACGGACCAGGTCTATACTGCCCTGAACAAGCTCGGCGTCATTCCGCTTGCGGTCTTCGCCGCAGCGTACCCGATCACCCAGGAGATCGAGCATCTGGTGCGCGCCATGGGGATGGCGCCGCCGCGCATCGAGCGTATCGTGCCGTGGCTGCACGACAATGCGCTCGCCTCGTTCCTCGTCTATTTCGCGCTCTACGACTTCGCGGCCTACTGGGTGCACCGCGCACAGCACCGGTTCCGCTGGTGGTGGGCGCTGCACAGCCTGCACCACAGCCAGCGCCAGGTGACGGTGTGGTCCGACGACCGCAATCACGTGCTCGACGACATCATCGTCAACATCGTGCTGGCGCTGTTCTCGCAGTTCGTCGGCGTGCAGCCCGAAGACTACGTGCTGATCCTGATGGTCGGCCGCATGATCGAGAGTTGGAGCCATGCCAATGTCGACATGGGGTTCGGCCGGATCTGCGACCGCCTCCTGGTCAGCCCGCGCTACCACCGCCTGCATCATTCGCTGGCGAACCCGGCCGAGCCGCACATCCACGATCACAATTTCGCGCCGGTGTTCCCGGTCTGGGACATCCTGTTCGGAACGGCGGTCTTCGACCGCAAGCACCGTCCGACCGGCGTCGACGACGACGTGATCGACGCCGACAACAATACCGGGTGGCTCGGCCAGCAGGTCCGGGTGTTCGGGCGGTTCTTCTCCGCCCTGCTGCCGCGTTTCAGCCGCGCCTGAGCGCTTCCAGCACCGCCTCCCTGCGAGGGATCGGCGTCACCGCGCCGTAGCCCGTGGTCGACAGCGCCGCCGCGACGTTGGCATAGCGGCCGGCCGTCACCGGATCGTCGCCCTCGAGGAGACGGCTCAGGAACGAGCCATCGAACGTATCGCCGGCCCCGGTGGCATCGACGGCCGAGACCTTGTGGGGCGGCAGTCGCTGGCGGCCGTCCCGGGTCGCGATCAGGCAGCCCTCGGCGCCCATCTTGAGGGCCACCAGCGGCGCGCCGAGTCCGAGGTAGAAGTCGGCGATTGCGTCGGCGTCGTGCAGGCCGGTGAGTTGCTGGGAGTCGTCGAGACTCGGCAGCAGGATGTCGCAAAGCGGGACCGTCTGGTTGATCTTGGCCCGCGCCGTGTCGAGGTCCCACAGGCGCAGGCGAAGATTGGTGTCGTACGAGACCCTGGCGCCGCCCTTGCGCGCGATCGCTATGGCGGCATCGCCGGCTGCCCGCGCCGACTCGCTGATCGCCTGGCCGATCGCCGAGAGGTGCAAGAACCTGGCGCCGGCGATGTAGTCGGCGGGCAGGGCATCCGCGGTCATGAGGGACGCCGCCGAATTCTTGCGCAGATAGTCGAATTTGTGGCCGGCGGCGCCGTGCGTGACGAAGCTCACGCCGGTCGGGGCCGTGGGATGGCGTGTGACCTGCGAGGCGTCGAGGCCTTCTGCCTTCCAGAGGTCGAGGAAGGCATCGCCCATCCAGTCCTGGCCGAGGCTGGTGACGTAGCCCGAACGCGCTCCCTGGCGACTGGCCGCGATCACGACATTCTGCGAATCGCCGCCGAAGCCCTGCAGCCAGGTCCGGCCGTCGCCTTCCTTGGGGCGGTTGAACTCGATCAGGGGCTCGCCCATCGAGACGATGTCGGGTGAGTTGCTCATCGGGCGATCTGTAGCATGCGAACTCCGGCATGGTAGGGTCGCGGCCAACAAATCGGAGGAAAGCGATGGCCGCGAAGAAGAAAGCCAATGGACAGCGCCGCTTGCGCAGCCGCGAATGGTTCGATGCGCCGGGCGATCCGACCATGGCCGCGCTCTACCTTGAGCGGTACATGAATTTCGGCCTGACGCTCGCCGAGTTGCACAGCAACCGGCCGATCATCGGCATTGCCCAGACGGGCAGCGACCTGTCGCCGTGCAACCGGCACCATCTGGACCTGGCCTCGCGGGTACGCGACGGCATCCGCGATGCCGGTGGCATTCCCATCGAATTTCCGGTCCATCCTATCCAGGAGACCGGCAAGCGGCCGACAGCGGCCCTCGACCGCAACCTGGCCTATCTCAGCCTGGTCGAGAGCCTGTACGGCTACTTCTTCGACGGCGTCGTGCTCACCAC
>JBGAIW010000166.1:0-6286 GCA_044225265.1 Reyranella sp. | reverse complement strand
GCGGGTCACTTCGGTGGCGAGGATCTTCTTGGCCTCGTTGACCTCCTGGCCCTTCAGCGCCTCGAGGCGCGCCACTTCGGAAAGCGGCATGTCGGTGAAGATCTTCAGGAAGCGGCCGACGTCGGCGTCCTCGGTGTTGCGCCAGTACTGCCAGAAATCGTACGGGCTGAGACGGGCGGGATTGAGCCACACCGCGCCCGCCGCCGTCTTGCCCATCTTGGCGCCGGACGCCGTGGCCAGCAGCGGAGAGGTGAGGGCGAACAGTTCCGCGCCTTCGACCCTGCGGCCGAGGTCGGCGCCCATCACGATGTTGCCCCACTGGTCCGAGCCGCCCATCTGCAGGATGCATTTGTGGCGGCGGTACAGCTCCACGAAATCGTAGGACTGCAGGATCATGTAGTTGAATTCGAGGAAGGTCAGTGGCTGGTCGCGGTCGAGCCGCAGCTTCACCGAATCCATGGTCAGCATGCGGTTGACCGAGAAATGCCGGCCGACATCGCGCAGCAACGGGATGTAGAGAAGATTGTCGAGCCATTCGGCATTGTTGGCCATCACAGCGTCGGTCGGGCCGTCGCCGAATGTCAGGTAGTTGGCGAAGCTCTTCCTGATCTCGGCCATGTTGGCGTCGATCTGCTGGGTGGTCAGGAGCTGGCGAGTCTCGTCGCGGCCGGAAGGATCGCCGACCTTTGTGGTGCCACCGCCCATCAGCGCGATCGGCTTATGGCCGGCCTTCTGCCACCAGCGCAGCAGCATGATCTGCATCAGGTGGCCGACATGGAGCGAATCGGCGGTGCAGTCGAAACCGATATAGGCGGTGCGGGTGCCGGTGCTCAGCAACTCGTCGAGGCGCGCGGCGTCGCTGCACTGATGCACCATGCCGCGCTCGTGCACGATCCGCATGAAATCCGACTTGAACCCCGACATCGTCCCGTCCGGCCCTCGTTGCCGCCAGTTGCTTTGAAGGCGGCGGGTGTAACACATTCCCGCCATGGCTTCATCTTCCCTGCGGGCGCTCGGCCTGATGAGCGGCACCTCTGTCGACGGCGTCGACGTGGCATTGATCGAGACCGACGGCGAGCGCGTGGCCGCGCACGGGCCGGCCATGACCGTGCCCTATGACGACGAGACACGCCGCACGATCCGTGCGGCCTTCGGCGCCGAACGGCCGGACGAGATCACGCACGCCGCCGAGCGGGCGGTAACCGACGCTCACCTGCAGGCCGTGCGACGGTGGTCGGCGGAGACCGGCCAGGCCATCGCGTCGCTCGATGTCGTGGGCTTTCACGGCCAGACCGCCACGCACCGGCCGGAGCGGCGCTTCACGTGGCAGTTGGGCGACGGCGCGGCACTGGCCCGGGCGCTCGGCGTGCGCGTCGTCAACGATCTGCGCAGTGCCGACGTGGCGGCCGGCGGGCAGGGCGCGCCGCTGGTGCCGATCTATCATGCTGCGCTGGTGCGCGATCTGCCGCGGCCGGTGGCGGTGGTGAATGTCGGTGGCGTCGCCAACGTCACCTGGATCGGAGCCGACGGGGACCTGCTGGCGTTCGACACCGGGCCGGGCAACGGCCCGATCGACGATTGGTGCAGCAAGCGCGCCGGCCTGCGCTTCGACAAGGACGGCGCGCTCGCGGCCTCGGGCAAGGTCAATCGCGGCCGTCTAGAACGGTTCAGCGAGCATCGCTACTTTGCGCGCACGCCGCCCAAGTCGCTCGACCGCGGCGACTTCAACGACAACTGGGCCGATGGGTTGAGCGCCGCGGATGGCGCCGCCACTCTCACCTGGGGCACGGCGCGCGCCATCGCGATGGCAGCGCGACATTTCCCGACGCCGGCGACTCAGTGGATCGTGTCGGGCGGCGGTGCGCGCAATCCAACGCTGCTGCGGGCGATTGCGGAGGAGACTTCAGCCAAGGTCGTGACGGCAGCCGATCTCGGCTGGGATGGCGATGCGCTGGAGGCCGAAGCCTTCGCGTTCCTGGCGGTGCGCAGTCTGCGCGGCTTGCCGATCAGCTTTCCCGGCACGACCGGCGCGCCGCGGCCGCTCACCGGCGGCCGCCTCAACGAACCCTAAATCAGGGTTCCTTGTTCGACGTCGCGCGGCCCGGCGGATTGATCAGGCACTTGGCGACGTACTTGTCGACCTCGACGGCGAGCCGGTCGAGGGCGTCGTGGAAGAAGTGGTTGGCGTTCTTCACCGTGCGCGATTCGACGGTGATGCCCTTCTGCAGCGACAGCCGCGCCACCAGCTTCTGGATGTCGGCGAGCGGCACGACCTCGTCCCTTTCCGCGCCGACGATCAGGCCGGACGACGGGCAGGGGGCGAGGAAGCCGAAATCGTAGGAGTTGGCCGGCGGCGCCACCGAGATGAAGCAGTCGATCTCGGGCCGGCGCATCAGGAGCTGCATGCCGATCCAGGCGCCGAACGAGTAGCCGGCGATCCAGCACGACTTGGCGTCGGCGTTCATGGTCTGCAGCCAGTCCAGTGCCGCGGCGGCATCGCTCAGCTCGCCCATGCCGTTGTCGAAGCGGCCCTGGCTGCGGCCGACGCCGCGGGTGTTGAAGCGCAGCACGGAGAAGCCGCGATTGACGAAGACATGGAAGAGCGAGAACACCACCTTGTGGTTCATCGTCCCGCCGTATTGCGGGTGGGGATGGAGGATCAGCGCAATCGGCGCATGCTCTTCCTTGCTCTGGTGATAGCGACCTTCGAGGCGACCCTCGGGTCCGGTAAACATCACGTCAGGCATCTAGGAAATATTAACCCACTGATTTTGTTGGGAATTTTGATTCTTGACCGTCGCGCTCAGGTTTATTAAATCCGAGCATTAGAGTTGGTCTTTCCGCAGAACCCCGCTAGGGGGTCGGGCATATCGTTAGTGACGCTCCGGTTTCAAGCCTTTTCGGGCGTCCTGGCGACGAAGAAGCGGGAAAATCCCGCGCAAGGAGGATGCTGTGAAGCTCAGCACCAAGGGTCGTTACGCCGTAATGGCGATGGTTGATCTGGCGCGTCATGCGCAGGCCAAGCCGGTTTCCCTGTCGGACATCGCAGCCCGCCAGGAAATCTCGCTGTCCTATCTCGAACAGCTGTTCGCCCGGCTGCGCCGGGCCGGGCTGGTCAAGAGCGTGCGCGGACCGGGGGGCGGTTATCGCCTGGCCCGGACCTCGATCGAGACGCGAGTGTCGGAAATCATCCTGGCGGTCGACGAGCCGATCAAGGCGACGCGCTGCACGGAGATGGGCGCCTCGGGCTGCCGCGCCGACCGCAGCAAGTGCCTGACCCACGACCTGTGGGAGGAGCTGGGCAACCAGATCCACATGTTCCTGAGCTCGGTCAGCCTGCACGACGTGCTCGAGCGCAAGCTCGCCACACGCCTCGCCGAGGCCGCGGTGGCCGACGGCGACGGCTCGATGGCTGCCGCCAGCTGAGGCTTCGTCCGGCGATGTCCGCACCCGCGTTCGTGTACCTGGATCACAACGCCACCAGCCCGCTGCGGCCGGAGGCGCTCGATGCCATGGCCGAAGCGTTGCGGGCGGGCGGCAATCCGTCGTCGGTCCACCGGGTCGGGCGCGCGGCGCGGGCGCGCGTCGAGGCGGCGCGCCGACAGGTCGCCGAACTGGTGGGGGTGCTGCCGGCCGAGGTGACCTTTACCTCGGGCGGGACCGAAGCGAACAATCTGGCGCTGTCCGGTTCGGGCCGGCGCCGCATGCTGGTCTCCGCGGTCGAGCACGACAGCGTGCTGCGGGCGGCCACCAACACCGAGATTGTCGCGGTCGGCGGCAACGGCGTGGTCGATCTCGCCACGCTCGAGAAGATGCTGCGCAGCTCGCGCGAGCCGGCGCTGGTGTCGGTGATGTTCGCCAACAACGAAACCGGGGTGGTGCAGCCGATCGCCGACGTCGTGCGGCTGGCATCGAAGGCCGGTGCGCTGGTGCATTGCGACGCCGTCCAGGGCGCGGGCAAGGTGCCGCTCGATCTGCATGCGCTCGGCGTCGACTATCTCAGCCTGTCGGCCCACAAGCTGGGCGGCCCGACCGGCGTCGGCGCCCTGGTTGTGCGCAGCGGCGCGCCGCTGATTGCCGGCCAGCTCGGCGGCGGGCAGGAGCTCAACCGCCGGGCGGGCACCGAGAACGTCGCGGGTATCGCAGGCTTCGGAGCGGCCGCCGTCGCCGCACGCGGCGGGCTGGACGTCGCCGGCCTGCGCGACCGGATGGAGCGGACGCTGCTCGCCATTGCGCCGCAGGCCTGCGTGTTCGGTGCCGAGACGCCGCGCCTGCCGAACACGACCTGCATCACCATGCCGGGCGTGAAGGCCGAGACGCAGGTCATGGCGCTGGATCTTGCCGGTGTCTGCGTCAGCGCCGGGGCCGCCTGCTCGTCGGGCAAGGTGACGCGCTCGCCGGTGCTGCTGGCGATGGGGGTCGATGCCACGGTGGCCGATACCGCCTTGCGCATCAGCCTCGGCTGGAACAGCGCGGCGGGGGATATCGAACGCTTGATCGAGGCCTGGCGGGATCTATATATCCGAGTGAACAGCTCGGATATAGTTCGCGCGCGGGCAGCATAGTGTTTTCAAGGGGTTAGCATGAACGCTTTCACGCAGATCCGGCGCAACGACCAGCCGATCTACCTGGATTACCAGGCCACCACGCCGATGGACCCGCGCGTGCTGGAAGCGATGATGCCGTACTTCACCTACAAGTTCGGCAATCCGCACTCGCGCAGCCACTCCTACGGCTGGGAGGCGGAAGAGGGCGTCGAGAAGGCGCGCGGCCAGGTCGCCAAGTTGATCGGCGCCGACGAGAAGGAAGTGATCTTCACCTCGGGCGCCACCGAGTCGAACAACCTCGCCATTCGCGGCGTCGCCGAGTTCTACAAGGACCGCAAGAACCACATCGTCACCACCGTGACCGAGCACAAGTGCGTGCTCGATACCTGCCGGCACCTCGAGCAGAACGGCTTCGAGGTCACCTATCTGCCGGTGCAGAAGAACGGCCTGATCGATCTCGAGCAGTTGCGGGCCGCCATCACCGACAAGACCGTGGTCGTGTCGATCATGGCGGTGAACAACGAGATCGGCGTCATCCAGCCGCTCGTCGAGATCGGCAAGATCTGCCGCGAGAAGAAGACGTTCTTCCATACCGACGCGGCGCAGGCGGTCGGCAAGATTCCGCTCGATGTCGAGGCGATGAACATCGACCTGCTGAGCATCTCGGGTCACAAGATCTACGGTCCCAAGGGCATCGGCGCGCTCTATGTCCGCCGCAAGCCGCGCGTGCGCCTGGTGCCGCTGATCGTGGGCGGCGGGCAGGAGCGCGGCTTCCGCTCGGGCACCCTGCCGACGCCGCTCTGCGTCGGGCTGGGCGAGGCGGCCGAGATCTGCATGAAGGAGATGGACGGCGAGGCCAGGCGGCTGAAGAAGCTGCAGGAGCGCATGCTCAAGGGCCTGCAGGCCAAGCTGCCGGAGATCTACGTCAACGGCGATCTCGAGCATCGCATCCCGGGCAATCTCAACATCAGCTTCGCCCATGTCGAGGGCGAGTCGCTGATGATGGGCATCAAGGGCCTGTCGGTGTCGTCGGGTTCGGCCTGCACCTCGGCTTCGCTGGAGCCCAGCTACGTGCTGCGTGCGTTGGGCGTCGAGGAGGAGATGGCGCACACCTCGCTGCGCATCGGGCTCGGCCGCTTCACGACCGAGCAGGAAGTCGACACCGCGGTGGCCGATCTGGTGCACCATGTGACCAAACTGCGCGAGATGAGCCCGCTCTGGGAGATGGCGCAGGAAGGAATCGACCTGAAATCAATCGAGTGGGCCGCTCACTAGGCCCGCAGGGGAATCGAGGAGAAGTGTCATGGCATACAGCGACAAGCTGATCGACCACTACGAGAACCCGAGGAACATCGGGTCGCTCGACAAGAATTCCGAGACTGTCGGCACCGGCCTGGTCGGCGCGCCGGCCTGCGGCGACGTCATGAAGCTGCAGATCAAGGTCGGCAAGGACGGCATCATCGAGGATGCCAAGTTCAAGACCTTCGGCTGCGGCTCGGCGATCGCCTCGTCCTCGCTCGCGACCGAATGGATCAAGGGCAAGAGCATCAACGAGGCCGAGACCATCCGGAACACCGACATCGCGCAGCATCTGTCGCTGCCGCCGGTGAAGATCCATTGCTCGGTCCTGGCCGAGGATGCGATCAAGGCGGCGATCCGGGATTATCGCGAGAAGAACGGCGTGGCCGCGGCGCCCGAGGCGGCGAAGGCAAAATGAACGATCAGACTCCGATCGAGCG
>JBGAIW010000165.1:0-6345 GCA_044225265.1 Reyranella sp. | reverse complement strand
CTGCAGACGTGCCCAAGTCGACTTGGCGACGTCCTCGCTCTTCACCGAGGCGATCTGCACGCGCCAGCCGCCGGTCGGACCGGACATGTTGTCGATCAGGCTGGCGATCGAGGGCGCCGCCTCGGTCGGGCCAGGCTTGTCGGCCACTGCCGGAGTCGTACCCGGCGGGGTCGTGGCGGGCGGCGGCGTGATCGTCGTGGCGGCCGGCGGCGGCGTCGGACCGCTGCCTGCCTGGATCGGAGTCGGGGTGGGCGTGGCGGCCGGCGGAGCCGCCTTGGCCTGGTCGGGTTCGGCGGGCTTGGGCGGAGCCGGCGGCGGCAGGCCGTTGGCCGGAAGGCTCGGCACCTTGGGTTCGGGCAGGAGCTTCTCTGGCGGCACTGCCACCGCATTTGGCGTGAGGCGGTTGTAGACTTCCTTGTCCTGGTTGGGCGGCACCAGGCCCCCGGCATTCTCGGGCTTGACCCGGGCCGGCACGGCCGGCGCCTGCACGACCAGTGGCTCCAGTCCCTTACCGCCCGCCTTGACGTCCTGGTTGTGCGCCCACCACACGACCGAGCCGAAACTCGCGACGGCGGCGACCGACACCATGGCAGTCAAAATCTGGCCGCGCCGCCGATTGACCCGCGACAGCAGGGTGTCGCGCGGCGGCGGCGGAATGGAATCGGGTTCGCTCGAAACGTGAACAGGCGCGACGGGCCTCGGCGGAGAGTCGAACCGCGTAGCTACCGACTCGTTGGGCCGGTAGATCTTTGGACCGTCGCCGGAGGGGGGCCGGCGGATGTGCATTTCTTCCTTATCTCATCTCTTCGACGGGTTTCACGCCGAAGACCTTTAATCCTGATCCTATCACAAATCCGACCGCCTGTACCAAGGCAAGGCGGGCCCGCGTGAGCTCGCCGTCACCGTCGACCACGAAGCGCAGGTCCGGCTCCTCGCGGCCACGGTTCCAGTGCGAATGGAAGGCAGCGGCGAGGTCGTAGAGATAAAAGGCAATGCGGTGCGGCTCGTGAGCCGCCGCCGCGGCCTCGACCTGGCGCGGCCACTGGGCAATCTGGCGGACCAGCGCCAGTTCGCCCGTGTCGGCCAGCCGATCGAGCGGCGCGTCGACCAGCCCGTCGGTCGCGATGCCAGCCGCCGTCGCCTGGCGCATGACCGACCGCGTCCGGGCATGACCGTACTGCACATACCACACCGGATTGTCGCGTGACTGTTCCGTGGCCTTGACCAGGTCGAAGTCAAACGGCGCGTCGTTCTTGCGCGTCAACATGGTGAAGCGCACGACGTCGGGCCCCACTTCGTCGAGCAGGTCGCGCAGGGTGACGAAGGTGCCGGCGCGCTTGGACATGCGCACCAACTCGCCGTTGCGCAGCACCTTCACGAGCTGGCAGAGCTTAACGTCGAGTTCGCCTCTCTTGCCCGTGATGGCGCTCACCGCCGCTTTCATGCGCTTCACATAGCCGCCGTGGTCGGCACCCCAGATGTCGATCATGTCCGCGAAGCCGCGCCGGTACTTGTCGAAGTGATAGGCGATATCGTTGGCAAAGTAGGTCCAGCTGCCGTCCGACTTCTTGAGCGGGCGGTCGACCTCGTCGCCGAACTGGGTGGCGCGGAACAGCGTCTGCTCGCGATCTTCCCAATCGTCGGGCTTCTGGCCCTTGGGCGGCTCGAGCCGACCCTGATAGATCAGGCCCTGCTTCGTGAGATCGTCAAACGCCTTGTCGACCGCGCCGCCTTCGACCAGCGCCCGCTCGGACGAATAGACCTCGATGTTCACGCCCATGGTCGCAAGATCGGCCTTGATCTCGGCCATCAGGGTCGAGATGGCGAAGGCGCGCATCTCGGGCAGCCAGTCGGCCTCGGGCTTGCCGATCCAGCGCGCGCCGTCGCGCTTGGCGATCGCGGCACCCACTTCCTTCAGGTACTCGCCGGGATAGAGGCCTTCCGGGATCGCGCCGATATTCTCGCCTAGCGCCTCCTTGTATCGGAGGTAGGTCGAGCGCCCGAGCGTGTCGACCTGTGCCCCGGCATCGTTGATGTAGTATTCCTTGGTGACGTCGTAGCCCGCCTTGAGCAGCAGGTTGGCCAACGCATCGCCCACCACCGCACCGCGCGCATGCGCCACGTGCAGCGGTCCGGTCGGATTCGCCGAAACGTATTCGACGTTCACCTTCTTCCTGGCGCCGAGGGTCGAATCGCCATAGGCGACCTCCGCCTTCAGGCAGTCGCGCAGCCGCTCGCGCCAGAACGAGTCGGCAATCTTGAGATTGATGAAGCCCGGGCCCGCGACCGCTCCGTCGACCACATCGGAATTGGCCTTGAGGCGAACCAGCAGCGCCTCGGCAATGTCGCGCGGCTTCTTGCCCGCAGCCTTGGACAGCACCATGGCGGCGTTGGTCGCAATGTCGCCGTGTGCGGGATCGCGCGGCGGCTCGGCGGTGATGGAGGAGAAATCGAGTGGCGCCGGCAGCTCGCCGGCGGCCTGCATGGCCTTCAGGGCGGCCTCGATCACGCCGATGAAATGGCGGTAGGGATTCATGGCGCGGGGGTATCCCCCATGACGGGCCGTTTGTCCACGCAGCCTGCCGTGGCCGGAAATCATTCAGTTCGAAAGGTCGAACAGCCGCTTGTGCTCGTCGAGCGCGAACCGGTCGGTCATGCCGGCGATGTAGTCGGCGACCAGCCGCGCCCGGGCCGGCTGCTCGGCCTTCTCGGCGCGCTCCCGCCACGGCGGCGGCAGGCAGTTGGGCTCCGCGAACAGCAGGCCGAACAGGTCCATGACCACGCGGCGCGCCTTGGAATGCGAGCGGTTGAGCAGCCAGTGCTCGTACATGTTCTTGTAAAGGAAGGCCTTGATGGTACGGTCGTTGGCCGCCATCGCGTCCGAGAAGGCGACGACCGGCCGACCGAGCGCCCGGATTTCGGCGACCGATCCCGGCGCGGCTTCGGCGAGCCGCCGGCGGGTCTCGGCCAGCACGTCCTCGACCATGGCATTGATCATCCGCCGGATCGCCTCGTGTACCAGCCGCGACGTGCCGATGCCGGGATACCTGCGCTCGACCTCGACGAACTTCTCGCCGACCAGCGGCAGGTCTCTGAGGTCCCTGATCTCGAACAGGCCGGCGCGCAGCCCATCGTCGATATCGTGGTTGTTGTAGGCGATGTCGTCGCTCAGCGCCGCAACCTGCGCCTCCGGCCCGGCATGACCGGTGAGTTCGAGGTCGTGCTCGCCGCTGTACTCGACGATCGCCGCCGGCAGATTCTCCAGACGGCGCCCGTCCTTGATCAGCGGCCCGTTGTGCTTGACCGCGCCCTCGAGCGTTTCCCAAGTCAGGTTGAGCCCGTTGAAGTCGGCGTACCGTTCCTCGAGCTTGGTCAGGATGCGGAGCGTCTGGGCGTTGTGGTCGAAGCCCATGAACGGCTTCATCGCCGCGTCGAGCGCCTCTTCGCCGGCATGGCCGAACGGCGTGTGGCCGAGGTCGTGGGCCAGCGCCACGGCCTCGCCGAGATCCTCGTCGAGCCGCAAGGTGCGGCAGATGGTGCGTGCGATCTGTGCCACCTCGAGCGAATGCGTGAGGCGCGTTCGGTAGTGATCGCCTTCGTGATAGACGAAGACCTGCGTCTTGTGCTTCAGCCGCCGGAAGGCGGTCGAATGGATGATGCGGTCGCGATCGCGCTGAAACGGGCTGCGCGTGGGATCTTCACGTTCGGCATGAAGCCGTCCGCGACTTTCCCAGGGTAGGGTGGCATAGGCAGCAAGTTCGTGCGGTCGCCACAATCGTTCGGCCACGTGACCTCCGTCCGTGGCCGGTGTCTCACGCCTTTCCGGTGGCCGCAACCACCTCGTGCGTGCCATCCCAGATCATGTCGCCGGCGACATAGAGGATGATCAGGAAGCCGATCCAAGCGATCCAGTGATAGCGGTCGAGGATGCGGGCGATGAAGTTCGACGCGACCGCCATCAGCAGGACCGAAAGCGCGAGACCAATCCACAGCACGACCTTATGGTCGCGCGCGGCGCCTGCGACCGCGAGCACGTTGTCGAGCGACATCGAGATGTCGGCGACGATGATCTGCAGCATCGCCTGTGCCGTGGTCTTGGGCGCGGCGGCGTGAGTCTCTTCCGCCTCGGGCCGGCCCTTGGCACGCAGTTCGCGATACATGCGCCAGGCTACCCAGAGCAGCAGCAGGCCGCCCGCCAGAGTCAGCCCGATGATCTGCAGCAGTTCGGTGGTGACCGCGGCAAAGGCAATGCGCAGCACGGTGGCGCCGGCGACGCCCCAGAAGATGATCCTGCCGCGGTTTTCCTTGGGCAGACCCGCGACCGCCATGCCGATGATGATCGCGTTGTCGCCCGACATTACCAGGTCGATCAGCACGACCTGGAGGAAGGCAACCATGACGCCTTGGCTGAGGCCGAAAGCTTCCATCGAGGCCTCCCGAGCGGCGCGACGCCGTTACTTGACCAGCGTCACCGGCACGTCGACATGCGCGATGATGTCCTGGGCAACCGAGCCCAGCAGCACGCCGGCGAGGCCGGTGTGGCCGCGCGTGCCCATCACCACCAAGCCAGCGCCGAGCTTCCTGACGAAGTCGCTGATGATCGCGCCCTGCCGGCCGACGCCGATATGCACCTTGATTTCCACGCCCGCCTGCTTGGCGAGTGCTTCAGCGGACACGAGCGCCTTCTTGCCCTCTTCGCGCTGATAAGCATCGATGTCGCCGCGCCCGACGAACGACGCGATCGCGCCACCCAAGTTGGGCTGGACGTTGATCAGGTGCAGTTCCGCACACAGGCCGCCGCGCAGCAGGCTGATGCCGTGCTTCACCGCCCGGTCGGAGCACTCCGAGCCGTCGACCGCCACGAGGATTGCCTTCATCTCGGCCATGCCGGCTCACTCCTTCTTGTCGCCGGCTGCAAGATCGACCGGCTCGGCGTGGGCGCGCTGCCGCGCGCGATACTGCAGGAAATAGCCGATCGCCACGGTGATCACGGCGCCGGCGATCTCGAACACGAGATGGGCGTGCGGGATCATGGCGTTGAGCTTGTCGGCGAAGCCCGGGTCGGTGGCGATCACGTCGCCCGCGATCCAGCCGAGCAGACCGCCGCCAGCGACGACGATGACCGGAAAGCGATTGAGCAGCGCCATGATCAGGGTGGCGCCGAAGATGATGAGTGGAATGCTGATCAGCAGGCCGATCACCATCAGGCCGGTATGACCCTTGGCGGCGGCGGCAATGGCGATGGCATTGTCGAGGCTCATCACCGCATCCGCGATGATGATGGTCTGGATTGCCCCCCACAGCGAACTCGAGGCCTTGACACCGTCCTCGCCGGCCTCCTCGTCGCCCTGCACCAGCTTGACGCCGATCCACAGCAGCAGCAGGCCGCCGATCAGCTTGAGGTAAGGTACCTTCAGGATCTGGTCGATGATCAGCACGAAGATGATGCGCAGCACGATCGCGCCGGCACTACCGGCCAGGATCGCAGGCTTCTGGTGACGCTTCTCCAGGTTCCGGCACGCCAGCGCGATGACCAGCGCGTTGTCGCCGGACAGCAGAATGTTCACCAGGATGATCTGGCCGAGGCCGCTCCAGAAGTCGGCGTTAAGCTCGATTCCCATGATTTTCCGCCGACTCCGTCCCTGCCGCTGTTTATAGGTCCGACCTTCAATGGGCCGGCCGAAGGTGTTAGTGCACCATGCACAGCCGGTGCAAGCTAAACCGGACCGGAGAAACAGGAAAGTCGCATGGCAGGGACCGGCTACAACAAGATGTTTCCCGTCTCCTGGACGGAATTGCACCGCGACGCCCGGGCGCTCGCCTGGCGGCTGGCCGACCTCGGGCCCTTCAAAGGCCTGGTGGCAATAACCCGCGGCGGTCTGGTGCCGGCCGCCATCATTGCCCGCGAACTGAACCTGCGACTGATCGATACCGTCTGCTGTTCGACCTACGACCGCATGGAACGGGGCGCCAAGGTCGAGACTCTCAAGGGCACGACCGCCGAGCAGGAGCGTGGCAAGGGCTGGCTCATCGTCGACGACCTTGTCGATACCGGCGTTACGGCCCGGGCCGTCCGCGCGATGCTGCCGGAGGCTCACTTCGCCACCGTCTATGCCAAGCCCGCCGGCCGGCCGACGGTCGACAGCTACATCACCGAGGTCAGCCAGGACACCTGGATCCTGTTTCCCTGGGACCAGGAAGCGGTCATGGCCAAGACCATCATCGAGATGAAGGGCGGCCAATAATGAAGTGCCAGGTCATTCCCGTGCCGAAGGGAATCGACTCACTGACGATGAGCGAGCGGCCCGATCCGTCGCCAGGTCCGCGTCAGGTGCTGGTGCGGGT
>JBGAIW010000164.1:0-6350 GCA_044225265.1 Reyranella sp. | reverse complement strand
GGGCGTGATCCTGCGCACCGCCGGCCTCGAGCGCTCCAACATCGACATCAAGCGCGACTACGAATACCTGTCGCGCCTGTGGGACTCGATCCGCGAGATCACCATGCGCTCGACGGCGCCGGCGCAGATCTACGAGGAAGGCGACCTGATCAAGCGCTCGCTGCGCGACATCTACGACACCGACATCGCGCAGGTGCTGGTCGAGGGCGAACAGGGCTTCGAGGCCGCGTCCGAGTTCATGCGCCAGCTGGTGCCGCACCAGGCCAGCAAGGTCGAGCTCTACAAGGAGCCGATCCCCCTCTTCCACCGCTACCAGGTGGAGAGCCAGTTCGACGCCATGCATTCGCCGGTCGTGCAGCTGCGCTCCGGCGGCTACATCGTGATCAATCCGACGGAGGCGCTGGTCGCCATCGACGTGAACTCGGGCCGCTCGACCAAGGAGCGCAACATCGAGGAAACGGCGCTGCGCACCAACATCGAGGCGGCGGAAGAGGTCGCCCGTCAGGTCCGCCTGCGCGACCTCGCCGGCCTGATCGTGATCGACTTCATCGACATGGAGGAGAACCGCCACCAGCGCCAGGTCGAGCACAAGGTCAAGGACGCGATGCGCAACGACCGCGCGCGCATCCAGATCGGCCGCATCTCGGCGTTCGGCCTGCTCGAGATGTCGCGTCAGCGCCTGCGCCCGTCGCTGCTCGAGCACTCGACCGAGAACTGCCCGCACTGCGCCGGCACCGGCCGCATCCGCTCGCTCGAATCGGCGTCGCTGCACGCGCTGCGCGCCATCGAGGAGGAAGGCGTGCGCCGCCGCGCCAGCGAGATCGTGGTCAGCGTCCCGCCCAACGTCGCGCTCTACCTGCTCAACCAGAAGCGCCACACGCTCAGCGAGATCGAGAAGCGCTACGGCTTCACCGTCATGGTCGAGGCCGACGAGGAATTGCACGCCGCCGACGTCGAGATCGAGCGCGTGCGCCATCATCGCCGCGACGAGCAGCGGCCGGCCCAGGAGCTGGCGCGGGCGAATTACGACGAGCCGTCGGCGGAAGCCGCCGACGGCGATACCGACGGTCTCCAGGGCCGCGGCGAGGCCGGCTCCGACGGCGAGCGTTCGCGCGACGAGCGCGACCACGACGACCGTGGTCCGGACGATCGCGGCGGCGACGAGGAAGGCGGCCGTGGACGACGCCGTCGCCGCCGGCGGCGGCGCGGACGGCGTGACGGCGAGGGCCGCGACGGCGAAGGCGGCAGCCCCGCCTACGCGTCCGAGGAAGGCCCGCCGGAGCATGGCGGCAGCGCGGATGAGACGCGCGGCAGCGAACCCGGCGTCCAGGACAACGCCTACGACATGGCCGAGCCCGAGGGGCACGTCCACAAGCTCAGCCAGCCGTCCGAGGACGGCGAGCCGGGCGAAGGCGGCGACGACGAGATGCGCACCGGCGAAGCAGGCACGGACGGCGAGCGGGGCGATGGCGGCGATCGTCGTCGCCGTCGCGGCCGTCGCGGCGGCCGCGGCCGTCGCGGCGGCCGACGCCGCCGGCGCGAGGGCGAAGGCGAAAACGGCGAGCATCGTGGCGAGCGCCGCGAGCGTGGCCCGGGCGATCGCCCGGCGGACCAACAGGCCGATCACCAGTCTGATCACCAGGCTGGCAGCTCGAACGGCAACTGGGAGCGCGCCGCCTCCGAGAGCGCGCCCGCACCGTCGGAGCCGACTGCCTACGAACCGCCACCGACGCAGGCCGAAGCGCCTGCACCGATCGTGATGCCGGCCGCGATCCCGGCCCCAGCGCCGGCCGCCGCCGTGGAAGTGCCGGCCGCCGAGGCCGTGCCGCCGCCAGTCGTACCGACGATCTCGGTCGACACGCCGCCGGAGAAGCCCAAGCGCGGCTGGTGGCGCCGCTAGGGATGGCGTCCGGAGCGGGACAAGGAGCGGCACGAGGAGCTGCTTTGGGCGAGAGCCCCGTCCCGCCCGGCATCCAACGTCACATCAGCCTCGGCCGCTACCGCGAGGCGGCAAACGCGTTGGCCAAGCTCTGCGCGCAACGCCCTTCCGCGCCGATGCTGATCGCCCTCGCCTCGACCCGGCTGCTGCTGGGCGAGTGCGCCGCCGCCAAGGCCGACATCCTGAAGGTGGTCGAAGCCGACCCGAATCGCTGGGAGTCGCGCTTCCTGCTCGCCCGCCTGCACGCCGGCCTCGACGAGCGCGACGATGCCCTCGCCGAATTCAGGGCCGCGCTCGATCTCCATCTCGCGGCAGCCGCACAGAAGCCGATCGGTCAGGTGCCGGCGCACTACGCCCTGCACACGCTCGAGCAGCTCGCCTACATCGAGGAGGTCGAGGGCCGGCAGCCGGGCAGCCTGCTGCCGCTGAACCCGGCGCAGCGCGAGCAGGCCAGCCGCCAGCTCAATCTGTCGCTCGACAAGGCGGGCGTGATCGTGCCCGGCATCAACCTGCCCGGCGAACTCGGCCGTCTGCTCGCCAATCCGCCGCTCGTGATGCAGGACGAGCCCGTGCCGGAACAGTGCCTCACGCCGCGCAACGACTGGGCAGACACCGCCCGCAGTTACCTCGCGCAAGGCGGGGTGGCCTGCGTCGACAACGTGATGACGCCGGAGGCGCTCGGGCAACTGCAGCGATTCTGCCTGCGCTCGACCGTATGGCGCCAGCCCAACCGCCACGGTTACATCGGCGGCCTGGCCGAGCACGGCATGTTCAACCGCCTGATCCTGCAGCTCGCCGACGAACTCAAGCAGGCGATGCCCGAGCTGCTGGGCGGCCACCACATGACCTACTGGTGGGGCTTCGTCTATCAGCACCAGCGGCCGGGCACGAGCATCCATGCCGATCAATCCGACGTCAGCTTCAACATCTGGCTGACGCCCGACAGCGCCAACCTCGATCCCGAGAGCGGCGGCCTCGACATCTGGACGCAGGAACCGCCGACCGACTGGACGTTCCAGGAATACAATTCCGGCGACTACCGCATCCGGGCGTTCCTGAACCAGAGCAAGGCGCCCAAGATCTCCTACGCCCACCGCGAGAACCGCGCCCTGTTCTTCAAGGGCACGCTGTTCCACGAGACCGCGAAGTGCCACTTCGCCGACGGCTTCGCCAACCGCCGACGCAATCTCACGATGCTGTTCAGGAAGACGGCGTAGCGCTGCGGAGCCGCGCCGCAGGCAGGCCGACGGCGCCGATCTTTTCGTTCTAAGTTTCGTTCGTGGCCATCATGCGCACGGAGAACCGCGCGAGCGCCAGCTAAGCCCGGACTTCCGAGCTCAGCCAGTCGATGGCCGCCTGAACGCCGCCCTTGCCGTGCGGGATGTCGAGAGCGCCCAGCGCCGTCTCGACGACACCCAGCGTGCCGAGGATCATCGGCGCATTGACGTGGCCCATGTGGGCGACGCGGAAGGCCTTGCCCGAGAGCTCGCCGATGCCGTGGCCCAGGATCACGCCGCACTTCTTGTTGGCGTAGTCCCGGATCGCCTCGGGGTCGCGACCGTTCACCGTGACGCAGGTGATCGAGTCGGCGCGCTCGTGCGGCTCGATGATGTTGAAGCCGATCGCCTGACCCTCGCTCCACACGCCGACGGCGCGGCGCACCGCCTCGGCCAGCAAGCGATGGCGGCGGAAGACGTTGGGCATCCCCTCCTCGAAGAAGAGATCGAGCGCCGCACGCAGGCCGAACAGCAGGTGCTCGGGCGGCGTGCCGGCATATTTCTGGTAGTGCAGGTCGCCCTCGCGGTCGGTCCAGTCCCAGTAGGGCGTGCGCAGCCCCGCCGTCTTGTGTACCTCGCGCGCGCGATCGTTGGCCGCCACGAAGCTCAGGCCCGGCGGCGTCATCATGCCCTTCTGCGAGCCCGACATCGCGACGTCGACGCCCCACTTGTCCATCTCGAACGGCATGCAGCCGAGCGACGCCACGGCGTCGACCATCAGCAGCGCATCATGCCTGGCCGCCTTCATCGCCTTGCCGATCGCCTCAATGTCGTTGACCACGCCGGAGGCGGTGTCGATCTGGGCGACCAGCACCGCCTTGATCGTGCCCTCCTTGTCGGCCCTGAGTCGCGCCTCGACCTCGGCCGGTCGCACCGCGCGGCGCATGTCGCCCTTCAGGATCTCGACTTCCACACCCATGCGGCGCGCGCTCTCGCCCCAGCCGATGGCGAAGCGGCCGCTTTCGAGCACCAGGATCTTGTCGCCCTTGCTCAGCACGTTGGTGAGCGAGGCCTCCCAGGCACCGTGGCCGTTGGAGATGTAGATGTACGAACGGCCCTTGGTCTGGAAGACGCGGGCCACGTCCTTGAGCAGGCTGTCGGTCAGCGACAGCAGCGGGCCGGAATAGATGTCCACGGCCGGCCGATGCATCGCCCGGAGCACCTCGTCGGGCACCGTGGTCGGCCCCGGAATCGCCAGGAACTCACGCCCTGCCCGCACGCTCATCTGATCTTCCTCCGAATGGTGGCGGCGCACAGTATCACGCCGCCCTGCGAAGGAAACGAACGTGCGCCCCTAGGACATGTCGGGCGCACCTGCAGTTTCGCTCAGGGTCGGTGTGCGTGGCTGGGGCCTCGGCAACAGCGGCGGAGGGCCCGGGACGGGACGTCCGACATGCATCAGCGTGAGGTCGATCGGACCAAATCCCCAGCCCGTGTACCAGCCGCCACGCTTGGCCGGCTCGCTGGCTCCGGCCGGCGAGACCAGCGCCAGGCACCCGCCGAGCACGATGGCCGTCCCGCAACTCCAGCCGCTACTCCTGGCATGACCCGATTCACGAAACAGGCGCATGCCGCCACCCCCAACGCAAAGCTCTGACCGATCCAATCTTGCCGTCCACTATAGGGTCGAGAATGCCCTTCGATCATCACGTTGGAGCGAGCGGGCCGACTGGCACGCTGCGGAACGCAGCCGGGCGCGGCTCTTGCCTCGCTCGGGCGGCAAACGCAAAGATGCTCGCCGCAGGGAGTTTTCGACAATGAACCGTCTCGACCGCCGCTCATTCCTCGCCGGCACCGCCGCCCTCGCGGCACCGGCCCTCGCCCGGGCGCAGTCCTTCCCCAATGGCCCCTTCAAGATCATCGTGCCGTTCGGCCCGGGTTCGGCGACCGACCAGTCCGCGCGCACCGTCGCCGATGGACTGAACAAGATCTTCGGCGTCTCCGCCGTGGTCGAGAACAAGCCCGGCGCCAATGGCGCGATCGCGGCCGAAGTGGCAGCCAAGTCCAAACCGGATGGCCAGACCATTTTCGTCTGCTCCAACACCGCAGCCGCCTCGAACGTGGCGCTGATGAAGTCGTTGCCCTACGACCCGCTGAAGGATTTCGATCCACTGACTATCCTCGGCCGCGCGCCGGTGTTCATGATGGTGAATCCCAAGCTCGGACCGAAGACGGCGCAGGAGTTCGTCGCGCTGTGCAAGAAGGAGCCGGGCAAGATCAATTTCGGCTCGGGCAGTGCCTCGACCCGCATCTCGGGCGAGTTGCTCAAGGCCAAGGCCGGCATCGACATGGTGCACGTGCCCTACAAGAGCACGCCGCTGGCCCTGCAGGACACGATGTCGGGCCACGTGCAGATGTGCTTCACCGATCCGGTGACCGGCCTGCCACAGGTCAAGGCCGGCACCGTGCTCTGCCTCGGTGTCGGCAGCCGTGGCCGCTACAAGCTCACGCCCGATATTCCGACCCTGATCGAACAGGGCATCCCCGATTTCGAGTTGATGACCTGGACCGGCGTGCTGATGCCCAAGGGCGTGCCGCAGCCGATCCTTGCAAAGCTGCACGAGGCGATCGTCAAGACGATCACAGAGCCCTCCTATGTCGAGCGCCAGGCACAGGGCGGCTCGGAGATCGCGCCCTGCTCGCCCGAAGAGATGCGCAAGATCCAGGTCGCCGAGATCGAGCTCTACCGCGAGATGATGAAGGTCGCGGGCATCGAGCCGGAATGAGCCTCCGGCCGGCGCCCGGTGGCGGGCTGAAGGCGTTCGATCCGATCATTGCCGCAATCGGCCGTTACGAAAGGTGGCTGCTCGCCATCGTTCTGGCTTTTGCCGCTCTCCGCTTCGTCAGGTATGCCCAGCGCAGTTTCTGGTTCGACGAGATATTCACCTTCTATATCGCCCGACTCGGCAATATCGATCAGATCCTCGAGGCCGCACCGCCCGACGGAAACCCGCCGCTCTACTATCTCCTGGCCGGCATCTGCCTGCGCCTGATTGGCGAGAGCGAATTTGCGATGCGATTGCCCTCCATCGCGGGGTTCACCTTCGCGCTGTTCGGAGTCTATGTATTCGTGCGCCGGCGCTGTTCGGCGGTGCCGGCGTTCTTCGCCCTTTTCGTGCTCGGTACGGCCGCCG
>JBGAIW010000026.1:0-45424 GCA_044225265.1 Reyranella sp. | reverse complement strand
ATCGCGTTGCTGACCAGGTTCGTGAGCACCTGGCGCAGGCGCGTGGGATCGCCGCGCAGCGCCAGGCGCACGCCGGGGTCGATCACCACATTCAGCGCCAGGCCCTTGGCTTCGGCGGATTTGCCCAGCAGCCGTCCCGGTCAGCCAGAGATAGCCGTCCCTGTCGAGCCGGCCGAGATCGCCGCTGTCCAGCCAGCCATCGGCCAGCACCGCGCCCTTGTCGTGGCGCTTGTCGAGATAGCCCGGCGTGACCTGCGGCCCGCGCATCAGCACATGGCCGATCGTGCCCAGGGCGCAGTCGTCCTTGATCGTGCCATCCGCGGCGACGTCGGCGATGCGGACCTCGGTGTAGGGCAGGCGCAGGCCGACCGAGCCCGGCCGGCGCTCGCCCTGCATCGGGTTCATGGTCGAATAGCAGTGCACCTCGGTCATGCCGTAGCCCTCGATCACCGGCACTTTCAGTTCGGCTTCGATGCGCCGGATCAGCTCCACCGGCACGGTCGAGCCGCCGCTGACGAAGCATTTCAGCGACGAGAGGTCGTGGCCGTCGCGCGGCACGTTCATGATCGCAGCCAGGGTCGTCGGCACGGCGCCGCCGATCGTCACCCGGTTGCGCTCGACCAGGCTCCACCAGTCGCGCACCACGTTGGGGTTGCGCGCGCCGAGCGCGGTCGGGATCACCACCGTCCAGCCGTTGGCGATCGGCGACAGCGCGCCGAAGATCGAGCCGCCGACATGGAACTGGGGCAGCGGATTGATCAGGACGTGCTCGGCCTCGAGGCCGAAATTCAGCGCATTGCTCCAGGCCGCGAGCGCCAGCGCGCCGTGGGTGTGCCGGGCGAGCTTGGGCAGGCCGGTCGTGCCGCCGGTGTGGAACAGCGCCGCCACCGTGTCGCGCTCGAGCTTCTTGGGCGCGATCAGGCTGTCGTCCGGCTGCACCGACAGCTCGCGCTCGAACTCGAAGATGCCGACCTCGTTGCGATTGCCGCCGCCGACGCGGAACACCGAGAGGCCGGGGATCGCCTTCCGGATCTCCTCGACCTTGGGCCAGATGTCGGCGAACAGCGACGGATCGGCCGCGATCAGCGCGCGCGAGCCGGCCTCCTTCATGATGCCGGCGATCTGTGAGGCGTTGAGGAAGTAGTTCACCGGATTGGCGATCGCGGCGATCTCGGCGCCCCACAGCGCATAGAACGTCTCCGGCACGGACGGCAGCAGGATCGTGACGGTATCGTCGGGACCGATGCCGTGCCCGGCCAGCACGTTGGCGGTCTGGATCGTGCGCTTGAGCAGCTCGGCATAGGTGATGTCGCGCGCCGGATCGTTCGGGCCGGTGCCGGCGAGCGATCGGATGGCAATCCGGTTGGCATGGCGCGCCGCGGAGTCCTGCAGCAGGTCGAGCACGTTCATGAGCAGCAGGCGCTCGCCGACCGGCACCCGTTCGTAGGCGAGAATGTCGGCTTCGGTACGGAACGTCATGACGGCCCTCTACGCGTTTCCTGCTTTTCCTTGGGGGGCAGGGATAGCAGGAAAAGTGCAATGCCGCCTGTCCGTCGTCCCGAGCGAAGCCTCGCGGAGCGAGGCATAGTCGAGGGACCTTGTTTCAACGACTTGCGGTTTGCCGGTGGAGAGAAGGTCCCTCCACTCCGCTTCGCTCCGGTCGGGACGACGGAGGAGGAGACGGCGGAGGCCTACACCACCGCGTTCCGCGCGATCACCTCGCGGTAGAAGGCGGCGCTGAGCTTGGGCGTGCGGCGCTGGGTCCTGGGATCGACATGGACCAGGCCGAAGCGCGTGGCGTAGCCGTCGGCCCATTCGAAATTGTCGAGCAGGCTCCACAGGAAATAGCCGCGCACCGGCACGCCCTCCGCCGTGGCCCGCTGCAGATGGGTGAGGTAGTTGCGCAGGTACATCACGCGGTCGACGTCGTTGATCGCGCCGCCGGCGGTCGGCTGGTCGGCGCCCGAGGTGCCGCTCTCCGTGACGTAGATCTCCCTGGTCTTCCACAAACGCGCGACATGGCGCGGCGCCCAGTACATCGTCTCCGGCGCGACCTTCAGCCAGGGGGTCGAGTCCATGTGCGGGTGCGACGGCGGCAGCTCGATGGCCTCGAAGCCGGCGGCGCTTTCGTTGGCCACGACATAGGGGCCGGACGTGTAGACGTTGATGCCGACGAAATCGACCGGGCTGCCGATCGCCTTGAGTTCCTGCGGCGTGAAGACGGGCGCATCGGCGCCCTGCTGCGCCAGCCAGTCGTCGCTGTAGCGGCCCTCCATCATCACCGTCAGGTAGGGCGCGTTCAGCTCGCGCGTGGCGAGCTCGGCGGCGCGCACGTTGTCCGGCGTGTCGATCGCCGGCACCGCCACGGTGAGATTCTCGACCGGCCCGATCCGCGTGCCCTTGCGGGTGGCGGCACGCAGCGCCTGCAGGCCGAGGCCGTGCGCGAGCACGGCGTGATGGCGCACCTGGTTGAGGTCGCGGCGCGGCAGCTTCAGGCCAGGCGCGAAGACGCCGAAATTGTGGCCGTGCTCGACGACGGTCAGGATCTCGTTGAGCGGGAAGAAGCGGCTGACCCTGTCGCTCAGCCGCGCGCCGACATGGCCCGCATAGTCGGCGAAGGCCTGGGCGGTGTCGCGCGACTGCCAGCCGCCGCGCTCCTGCAACGGCTGCGGCAGGTCCCAATGATAGAGCGTTGCCCACGGTTCGATGCCGGCGCGCAGCAGTTCGTCGATCAGCCGGTCGTAGAAGGCGAGGCCCTGCGGGTTGGGTTTGCCGGTGCCGTCGGGAAAGACCCGCGGCCAGGCGATCGAGAAGCGGTAGGCGCGGACGCCCAGCCCCTTCATCAGCGCGACGTCTTCCTTGTAGCGGTGGAAATGGTCGACGCCGTTCTCGCCGGTGGTGCCGTCCTTGATGCGGCCGGGCGTGCGGCCGAACACGTCCCAGATCGAGGGGCCGCGGCCGTCCTCGGTGGGCGCGCCCTCGACCTGGTACGACGAGGTGGCGGTGCCCCAGCGGAAGCCGTCGGGAAAGGAGAGGCGCGGCATGACCCGGGCATTGGGGCGGGAATTGTTGCTGCGTGCAAGGGCCGGGGCGAGCAGCGCCTGCGGCAGAAGGGCCGGCACGGCGAAGGCCGAGCCGGTGGCCGCAGCCAACAGGGCGCGGCGGGAGAAACGCGACGGGGACACAGCGGCTCTGCAAGCAGCGTTCATGCCATTCGAGGGACCAGCGAAGGGGCCGCTGCCGACGGCATCGGGCCAGCGTTCCTTTCGGACGACTTGCAGTGATGCTGCTGTTGCAACTCGTGACTGCAGACTCCTGCACGACCTGTCGCGGCGCGCGGCTGACGGCAGTAGGATCGCCGTCGCATGAGCCTGGAAGGAGCCCTCAAAGCTCTGGTCGACAAGACGCTGGTCCGGCTGTTGCGTTACGTCCGGGACCGCGTCTCGCCCACCGAGGAGCGCGACGACGATGTCGTGAAGCTCGTGCGCCGCCGCGCGCTGCACTCCTCGGCCGAGTTCGTCGAGGCGCATCTCGACCGGGCGATGCTGTTCTCCAAGCGCGAGGCGCTGTGGCGCCACGTCGCCGGCAAGACCCGGGGCGAGGGGCTGTACGCCGAGTTCGGCGTCCATGCCGGCTGGTCGATCAATCACCTGGCGCGCCTGCTCAAGCCGCGCGGCCTCACCATTTACGGCTTCGATTCCTTCAAGGGCCTGCGCGAGGACTGGCACGGCACCTCGATGGCGGCCGGTCATTTCGATCTCGGCGGCGAGGCGCCGGCGGTCGAGGACAACGTCACGCTGGTGGCGGGCTGGATCGACCAGACCCTGCCGGCCTTCCTCGCGGCGCATCCCGGCGAGCTGTTCTCGTTCGTGCACATCGATCTCGACACGTTCGAGAGCGCCTCGATGGTGCTGGCGCTGCTCGCCGGCCGGATCGCGCGCGGCACGATCGTGCTGTTCGACGAATATATCGGCGTGCCCAACTGGAAGCAGGGCGAGTTCCGCGCCTGGCAGGAATTCGCCGCCCGCCAGGGCCTGCGCTTCCACTATCTCGGCTTCTCGGTGACGCAGGCCGCCCTGCAGGTGCTGTGAACCGGGCAGGGAGGGGGGGAGTCCCCCTCGAAGCGAGATTCCGAGCCTGAATGCCTTGTTTTGCAGGCTTAAACCCGTCTCACCGGAGCGAGATTCCAGCGAGATTCGAGCGAGATTCTGCGGTCAGCGAGATTCGCAGCCGCCTACTCGGGCTTGATGCCCTTTTCGCGAATGATGCGGCCCCAGCGGTCGGTCTCGGCCTGCACGAAGGCGGCGAACTCGGTCTGCGGGTTGCCGGCGGACTCGGCGCCGAGCCTGGCGAGCTGCTCGATCACGTCGGGGCGCCGCAGGATCCTGGCCGTGGCGTCGTGCAGCTTCGCCACGATGTCGCGCGGCGTGGCGGCCGGCACGAACAGACCGTTCCAGCCGATCATCTCGTAGCCCGCGACGCCCGCCTCCTGCAGCGTCGGCAGGTCGGGCACCAGCGCGACGCGTTTGGCGCTGGTGACGGCCAGCGCCCGGAGCTTGCCGTCCTTCACCAGCGGCAGGGTGCCGGGCACGTTCTCGACCATGAAGGCGAGCTGGCCCGCCACTAGGTCGGCCAGCGCCGGTGCGCCGCCCTTGTAGGGCACGTGCGTGGCGTCGAGGCCGGTCGCCGACTTCAGCGATTCGACGGCGAGGAAGGGCGTGCTGCCGATGCCGCCGGAGCCGTAGTTCAGCTTGCCGGGGTTGGCCTTCGAATAGGCGAGCAGCTCGGCGAAGGATTTCACCGGCAGGGCGGGATGCACCACCACCATCAGCGGCGCGCTGTTGATCATGGTGACGGGCAGCAGATCCTTCAGCGGGTCGTAGCCCATCTGCGCGAACAGGAAAGGGCTGACCAGCATCGCCTGGTTGGCGATCAGCATCGTGTAGCCGTCGGGCGCGGCCTTGGCGACGATCTCGGCGCCGACATTTCCGCCGGCGCCCGGCTTGTTGTCGACCACGACCTGCTGGCCGAGCGCCTCGCCGAGGTGCTGCGCCAGGATGCGCGCCATGATGTCGAGGATGCCCGCGCCGGCCGCGAACGGCACGACGAAGCGTATGGGGCGCGTCGGCCAGCTCTGGGCGCGGGCCGATGCGGGCAGCGCCGCCAGCAGCGGGGTCGCGAGGATTGAGCGGCGGCCGATCATTTCATCGCCTCCTCGGCGAGCGCGGTGTCGACGCAGGCCTCGAAGGCGATGTCACGCACGATCGTGCCGGCGGCGCGCATGGCGGCGTGCAGGCGATCGTAGCCCTCGCGCTGGATCACCGGGTTGTCGTTCCACAGTTTGAGCGCGCGATAGCGCTCGATGCATTGCGCGAACAGCTCTTCCGGCACGTCGGGGAAATAGGGATGCAGTAGCCGGGCGATCTCCGCCGCCTTGGTCCTGGCGAACCAGCCCAGTGTCTTGTGCACGGCGCGGGTCATCTTCAGCAGCTCGTCGTGATGCGACTTCAGGATCTCGCGCTTCGTCACGAGCGTCGTGTAGGCGGTGAGGCCGCGGTTGGCGGCGGCGTACCAGATGTGGCCGGCGCCGGAGCGCACGAGCCGCTCGGCGAAGGGCTGGAAGACCTGGATGGCATCGAACGTACCGGCGCGCAGCGCCGCCTCGTTCTCGGCCATGGTCTTGTCGTAGGTGCGCTGCAGGCCGTCCGGCGCGACGCCCGCCTTGCGGATGTCGTTGGCGAGGCAGATCCACGGCGTCGGCACTTCCGAGACGACGGCGAGTTTCAGCATCCTGAGGTCGGCGAACTTGAAGCCGGGGTTCGGCAGGCGGCCGACGATGAAGAACGGATCGCGCGCGACGACGTCGCAGAAGCAGACCAGCGGCGATTTCGGGTCGGCGTGATGGTTGTTGATCACGCGCAGCGGACCGCCCCACATCACGTCGACCTCGCCCGCCATCAGCGCCTTCTGCGCCGCGGCGGGATCGGTCGAGCCGCGCAGCGCGACCTCGACGCCGGCTTCCCTGAAGGCGCCGGTCGCCTCCGCGGCATAGAAGGGCGCGTAGAACAGCGCGCGGAAATTCTCGGATAGACGAATGGCCATGGGCAGGTACTCCGCAGGGGAGCTTAGCCCGGCCGGGCCTCCGTCGTCGCCACCCAGACGCCCGCGATCACGACGCCGGCTTGTTCTTTCATGGCCACCGGGTGAGCCTGGCGCGGCGAGGACCGACGACCGGCGAGGAAGCTGTACCGGCTCAGGCCGCGCGGGCGAGGAACGTGGCGAAATCGGCCTCGCTGGCGGCGAACTCGACCTCGCCCAGGGCGCCGCGGAACAGCTCGTAGCGTAGCCAGGCGCGATAGGTGTTGATCACGTCGCTGCGGCAGTAGTCGGAGATGTCCTTGTGCCGGCCGTCGCGGAACAGGCTCTCGACCGCGCCGCCGTCGACGCCCTCGGGCTTGCCGGGCAGGCCGAGCACGCGCGCGAGCTGGTGCAGGCTGACCCGGTGATGGTTGTCGTAGCTCGACAGCAGGTCGCAGAGATCGACCGTGTCGCCGGCGAAACGATCGAAATAGCGCCGGGCGGCGAGGCCGGGCGCGCTCACCTTGTGCATCATGGCGCGGTAGCGCAGCACCGGCAGGTCGAACGAACTGCCGTTGAAGGTCACCAGCCGGGGCTTCAGCTGGTCGATGCGATCGACGAAGTCCTGGATCAGGTCGCGTTCGCCGCGCTGGTCCAGGGTCGGCGCCTCGAGCGCGGTGGCGCGCCACACGCCGTCGGCGCCGCGGTCGGCGAGCAGCGCGCCGAGGCAGACGATGCGGTGGAAGATCTGGCGCGGGAACTTGTCGCCCATCTGCTCGCGCAGGCTCTTCTCGGCGTGGCCGTGCAATCCCGTCGCGGCGGCCCAGGCCTGGACATCGGGAACGGTCTCGAGGTCGAACACCAGGACGAGATTGTCGCTCATGTCGATCCCTCGGGCCGGTCGGTCAGGCCGGCAGGCTGTCGGGCGCGGTGTAGGGCAGGCCGAGCGCCTCGGCGACCGGCCGGCACGTCACCTTGCCAGCGTGGACGTTGAGTCCGTTGCGCAGGTGCGGGTCCTCGGCGACCGCCTTGCGCCAGCCCTTGTCGGCCAGTGCCAGCACGAACGGCAGGGTGGCGTTGTTCAGCGCGAAGGTCGAGGTGCGAGCGACCGCGCCCGGCATGTTGGTGACGCAGAAATGCGTCACGCCTTCCTCGACATAAACGGGGTGGGAGTGCGAGGTCGGCTTCGAAGTCTCGCAGCAGCCGCCCTGGTCGATGGCGATGTCGACGATGACGCTGGCGGGCTTCATCGATTTCACCATCTCGCGCGTCACCAGTTTGGGCGCGGCGGCGCCCGGCACCAGCACGGCGCCGATCAGCAGGTCGGCACGGCGTACGACCTCCTTCAGGGCATCGCGCGTCGAGAAGATGGTTCGGGCATCGGGCAGCTGGACGGCGATGCGGCGCAGCACTTCGGCCGAACGGTCGACCACGGTGACGATCGCGCCCATGCCGAGCGCGATGGTGGCGGCGTGGGTGCCCGAGACGCCGCCGCCCAGAACGACCACGTCGGCGGGCGGCACGCCGGGCACGCCGCCCAGCAGCACGCCGCGGCCGCCCGAGGTGCGCTCGAGGTAGCGCGCGCCGACCTGCGGAGCGAGGCGGCCGGCGATCTCCGACATCGGCGTCAGCAGCGGCAGGCCGCCCGACGGCGACGTCACGGTTTCGTAGGCGATGGCGGTCGTGCCGCTCGCCATCAATTCGCGCGTCTGCTCGGGGTCGGGCGCGAGGTGAAGGTAGGTGAACAGCACCTGGCCCGGCCGCAGCTTCCTGCGCTCCGGCGCCAGCGGCTCCTTCACCTTCACCACCATGTCGCAGGCCCGGAAGATCTCGTCGGCATCGGCGGCGATCCTGGCGCCCGCCGCGACGTACTGATCGTCGGTCAGGCCGGCAGCGTCGCCCGCGCCCTTCTGCACCAGTACCTCGTGCCCGTGATGCACCAGTTCGGCGACCGACGACGGCACCAGGCCGACACGGTCTTCGTGGTCCTTGATTTCGGTGGGGACGCCGACACGCATGTTCAGGACTCCTTCGGCAGCGCCGTTGCCGCCGTCCCGGCGAGCCTACAACAGGTGGCCGGCGCGTTCGGCCTTGGTCCTGAGATAGTTTTCGTTATGCCCATTGGCAGGAAAAGCATGGGCAACGCGCTCGGAAACTTCGATGCCGTAGCGCTCGAGCTGTGAAATCTTCTCCGGGTTGTTGGTCATCAGCCGCACGCGCTTGATGCCCATTCGGGACAGCATCGTGGCGGCCGGCGCGTAGATGCGCTCGTCGGCGTCGAAGCCCAGCTGCTCGTTGGCGTCGATCGTGTCGAAGCCGTCGTCCTGCAGTTCATAGGCGCGCAGCTTGTTGACCAGGCCGATGCCGCGGCCTTCCTGCGCCAGATAAAGAAGTACGCCCGAGCCCTGCTTGGCCAGTTCGGCGATGGCGCCCCTGAGCTGTACGCCGCAATCGCAGCGCAGTGAGCCCAGCAGGTCGCCGGTGAAGCATTCGGAGTGGAGGCGGATCAGCACCGGCTCGGTCGGATCGATCTCGCCGACCACGATGGCGAGATGCTCCTTGCCGCCGTCGCTGGGACGCCAGGCGAGGATGCGCGCGTTCTCCGCTCCCTCGAGCGGCACGTGCGCCTGGGCGACCTGCTGCAGGTTGCGCGAGGCGGTCTCCTCGTAGCCGAGGACGGCGGCGACATCGACATAGACGATGTCCTGCTCGCGCGCCCAGTCGCGGCGCTTGTTGCCAGGGTCGCGGCTCAGCGGTCCGAGTGCCACCGCCGGCAGCAGTCGCGAGAGCTTGGCGAGCTCGATCGCGGTCTCGGCGATCCGCGGGGCGTGGCTGGCGATCGGCCGCGACAGGTGGCGCAGTGCGATGTGCCGCCCGGTGCCTTCGCCTTCGTGCGGGCGCAGGATGATATCGACCGGCACGCCTTCGGGCAGGTCGAGCGTGATCGGCTTGTTGGTTTCGCCCATGCCGCCCGCGATGTGCGGCGGAATTTCCATGCCGATCGCCTCGACGCGGCGGCGAGTGGTGACCAGCACTGGCGCGTCCTGGGCCAGGCCCTGCAGGCGTTGCAGCGCGCGCGGGCCGCAGGATTCGGCGGCGATCACCAGACCGCCCGAGCCGTCTTCGTCGCGCAACATGACGATGCCGCCGCGGCGCAGTTCGGCCATGGCGCGCTCGACGGCAGCCTGCGCCTGCGTGGCGGGGGATAGGGCTTGACCGGCAACCATGCCTTTCTCTTTACCATGCCGGGGCTTAAAATAGGTATATGAACGTCTCAGTCAGCGGCGGCGGCGTGGCGGCCAACAATCGGGGCAAGAAGATCCTGCTCGTCGACGACGACCAGGCGTTGCGCACTGTGCTGGCCGAGCAGCTCGACCTCTATGACGGCTTCACGACCATCCAGGTCGGCACCGCCGCCGAGGGGCTGGAGAAGGCCAAGCTCGCCCACTACGACGCCGTCCTGCTCGACATCGGCCTGCCCGACATGGACGGCCGCGAGCTGTGCAAGCTGATGCGCCGCCAGGGCGTGCGCGCGCCGGTGATTATGCTGACCGCCGCCGACAGCGACGCCGACACGATCCTCGGGCTGGAATCCGGCGCCAACGACTACGTCACCAAGCCGTTCCGCATCAACGTGCTGCTCGCCCGGCTGCGCGCCCACCTGCGCCAGCACGAGCGCAGCGAGGACGCGGTGATGACGATCGGTCCCTACGAATTCCACCCCGCCGCCAAGATGCTGATGGAAAAGGGCGGCAAGAAGAAGATCCGCCTGACCGACAAGGAAGCCTCGATCCTGAAATACCTGTTCCGCGCCGGCGACCGTCCCGTGGCGCGCGACGTGTTGCTGAACGAGGTGTGGGGCTACAACGCCGGCGTCACCACGCACACGCTCGAGACGCACATCTATCGCCTGCGACAGAAGATCGAGAAGGATCCGGCCAACGCCGCGATCCTGATCACCGACCGCGGCGGCTACCGCCTGCAGCCGTAACGAGAAAAACGAGTGACAAGGGAGGACAGCGATGTCCACGCAACGCATCTACTCGCTGCCGGTCGAGATCACCGACTGGAAGTTCGACGGCGCCACCGAGCTCCACTTCAACTGGGAGTACGACGACGGCTCGTCGGACCTGCTCGAGCTCTACGAGAAGGGCAAGAAGCAGCAGTGGGATGCCAGCACGCGCCTCGACTGGTCGCTCGAACTCAATCCCGACAATCCGATGGAGCTCAAGGACGAGGCGATCTCGATCTACGGCACCGACATCTGGAACAAGATGACGGACAAGGAGAAGTCCTGGCTGCGCCGCGAACTGCAGGCCAACTCGATCAGCCAGTTCATGCACGGCGAGCAGGGCGCGCTGATCGCGACGGCCAAGATCGTCGGCACCGTTCCGGACATGAACGCCAAGTTCTACGCGGCCACGCAGGTGATGGACGAGGCGCGCCACGTCGAAGCCTACAAGCGCCTGTTGCACGAGAAGTTCGGGGTCGCCTATCCGATCAACAAGGCGCTGCAGACCCTGCTCGAGCAGACGCTGACCGACCGGCGCTGGGACATGACCTATCTCGGCATGCAGGTCCTGATCGAAGGTCTTGCCCTGGCGGCCTTCCAGTCGATCCGCGACAAGGCACGTTTCGTTCGGCCGCCTGGCGCTGCGCGAATACTACCCGCATCTCAGCGACGCCGAGCGCGACGAGCGCGAGGAGTTCGCCGTCGAGGCGCTGTACTGGATGCGCGACCGCTTCAACCAGTCCGAGGTCTGGGAGCGACTCGGCCTGCCCGCCAAGACGCTCGACGAGATCCACTACAATTCCAAGCAGATGAATTCGTTCCGCGGCCGGCTGTTCAGCCGCGTCGTGCCGACCATCAAGGATATCGGCCTGTGGGGCCCACGGGTGCGCAAGGCCTTCGCCGAGATGGGCGTGATGGACTATGCCGAGATCAACGTCGCCGAGCAGCTCGCCAACGATGGCAAGGTGGCCGAGGACTTCGACAGGAAGATGTTCGTCGACAAGGCGGTTGCCGCCCAATAGCCGGCCGCGCCCGCCGGCGGCCGCTCGGCGGGATCAGAAGGGGGAGAGATGAAACGGACCGTGCTGGCGCTTGTCCTGTGCCTGGGCTTGGCGTCGTTGCCGGCAGGGGGCCAGGACGCGGCGCGGCCCGTCCAGGCGCAGCTCTCGCCGCAGGCCCTGCAAGCCAACCTGCAGTCGACGCGGCAGTACTACACGACGCTGATCGCCGGCCCGTCGCCCAACCTCGTGGGCCTCACCCTGATGATGACGATGATGCCCAAGGGTGGCGACCTGCATCATCACTACTCGGGCTCGATCTACGCCGAGACGTTCCTCGACTGGGTGAAGGAAAAGAAGGCCTGTGTTTGGCAGGCCGACAATCCAGCCCGCGAGAAGGCATTCAAGTTCACCATCTGGGGCGAGCCCGACGTGCTCACGCCCGAGGAGCGCGCCGACTGCCTCGACGTCGAAACCATCCTGAGCGCGGACAACAACGGCTTCTATCGCGAGCTGCTGGCGACCTGGTCGGACAAGGATTTCTACAATCACTCCCATCAGCAGACCCCGCCCGACCAGCACTTCTTCGACACGTTTTTCTACATCGGCGGAATCTCGAGCGCCTTTCCCGAAGCCGGCCTGCGTCAGCTCAAGGCGCGCGCCATCGCCGAGAACGTGCAGTACATCGAGACCATGCTCGGCCAGCCGCCGCGCGGCCGGAACGAGGCGCTGGCCGCGGCGATCGAGGCGCTGGCACCCGACGCAAGCGACGCCGACATCCAGGTGGCGCTCACGCCGTTCTACGACTTCCTCGCCGCCGACGAGGCGACGGCGACGTCGATCAAGGGATATGTGGTGGCGCTCGACAAGCTGGCCGACGGGCTCGACGACGGCGATTTCAAGGTCCGCTTCCAGACCTTCGTGGTGCGCAACGATCCGCGGGCCAGGGTGTTTTCCGGACTCTACTCGTCGTTCGTCGCCGCCGGCGCCGGAGGACGGGTGGTCGGCGCCAACATCGTCGGGCCCGAGAATCGTCCGGTGTCGATGCGCGACTACCGCCTGCACATGCGCATGTTCGCCTTCCTGAAGCAGAAGTTTCCCAACGTGAAGTTGTCGCTGCACGCGGGCGAGCTGGCGCTCGGCATGGTGCCGCCCGAGGGCCTGCAGAACCACATCCGCGAGGCGGTCGAGATCGCGGGCGCCCAGCGCATCGGCCACGGCGTCGACGTCGCGCACGAGCACGACGCCACCGGTCTGCTGCGCCTGATGCGTGAGCGGAAGGTCGCGGTCGAGATCAATTTGACCAGCAACGAGTTCATTCTCGGCGTGAAGGGCGAGGCGCACCCGATCCTGCTCTACCGCCATGCCGGCGTGCCGTTCGTGATCTCGACCGACGATTCCGGCGTCTCGCGCAACAACCTATCGGGCGAGTACGTGCTCTATGCCAGCCGCTACAAGCCGACTTACGACATGATCAAGGAGGCGGCGTTCAACAGCATTCGCCTGTCCTTCCTGAGCGACGCCGAAAAGACCGCGGAGCTCGCCAGGCTGACGGAGCGCTTCGGGAAATTCGAAGCCCGTATTGCCGACATGGCCAAGGGCCTTCCGGGCGCGAAAGGGCCGTGATCGGGGCCTCCCGACTGCACTGAAGCTGCATCACCGCCTGTTGATCTGCCCCGGACGCGGGGCTGGGCTAGCGTCGCGGCCTCGGATTCAGGGAGGTCCACCATGCTGCGCCGCTTGCTGATTGCCTCGACGGTCGTCGTCTTTGCCGTTCCGGCCCTTGCCCAGGAAACCATGCGGGTGCGTGGCACCATCGAGAAGGTCGACGGTTCGACCCTGATGGTGAAGGCGCGCGACGGCGCCGATCTCAAGATCTCCGTGATCGGCGACAAGCCGGTCTATACGGCACTCGAGAAGGCTGGTCTCACCGACATCAAGCCCGGCAGTTACATCGGAGTCACCTCGCTGCCGCAGGCCGACGGTTCGCTCAAGGCGGTGGCGGTGCATCTCTTCCCGGAGGCGGCGCGTGGCACGGGCGAAGGCCATCGTGCCTGGGACCAGCAGCCGCAAAGCACGATGACCAACGCCACGGTCGAGACCGCGGTCGCCGGTGTCGACGGCGAGGTCGTCATGGTGAAATACAAGGACGGCGAGAAGAAGGTGATCGTGACGCCGCAGACCGCGATCGTGCGCATGGTTCCGGGAGCGGCAGCCGACGTGAAGGCAGGCACCAAGGTGATCATCTTCGCTGCGACCAAGGCGGGCGACGGCGGCTGGACGACCCAGCGCGTGACCTACGGCAAGGACGGCCTGATGCCGCCGATGTAGTCAGAGAAGAAGCAGGAGCAGCAGGGCCGCCGGCACCAGCAGCGGCCAGGCCACGATCTTAAGCAGCAGCGCGCCGACTACGGCGCCGACCAGATAGCCCGCCCAGCTGAGCGCCAGCAGTCGGCCGTTGGCGACCGGCGGCAGTTCATCGCTGCCGCCCGGCCACAGCCTGTCGAGCGCCGCATCGGCGGTGCGGGCAAGCGTGCTGGTGACCACGACGGTACTGACGGCGGAGCGCGCGAAATGCGTGATCGCCGAAGCCTGGATGCCCATGGCCACGGCCACGATCAGCACGGACGCTTCCTCGCCGACCGGCAGGAAACCCACGACGGCGAGGATCGCCGCCTCGAGGACGAGGCCCGGCCGCGGCGAGTTGGCGACACGCAGCAGAAGACGCGACAGAAGCGCGCCGGCGAAGAAGGCGACCAGCGTCGCGAGGTGGCGGGTGGCGTCGCCCCAGTCGAAGCGGGCGAGCGCGATACCCGCCAGCACGGTGTTGCCGGTCATGTTGGCGGCGAACACGCCGCCCATCGTCATGTAGCCCACGGCGTCGGCGATGCCCGCGACGACAGTGAGGGTCGTGGCCCGTACGATCGGCGGGCTACGGA
The DNA here is from genome assembly GCA_044225265.1 of Reyranella sp. Taxonomy (GTDB): domain Bacteria; phylum Pseudomonadota; class Alphaproteobacteria; order Reyranellales; family Reyranellaceae; genus Reyranella. The sequence goes on along the minus strand of JBGAIW010000026.1, from coordinate 31,397 downwards.
TGGCGACGTCCCGTCGTTCGGTCAGACGACGTCATAGGTGATCTCGACCTCGGGCCCGAAGCAGTGGCCCTGGCAGGTCAGGATCCAGTTGTTGGCGAGATCGTCGGCCGTATAGATGTCGTTCTTGGCGAGGATCACCTTCCCCTTGATCTTCTTGGCCGCGCACGAGGCGCAGAAGCCTTCCTCGCACGACGACAGCGGATTCAGGCCGGCGGCGCGCGCGGCCTCGAGGATGGTCTGGCCCTTCTTGTAGGGCACCTTGTGCACCTTGTTCTCGAAATGGATCGTGATCTCGCTCGGGATCACATCGCCTTCGTCCTGCGGCTCGACCGGCACGGCGTCGTTGCCCGACGCCTCGAAGCGCTCGACCAGCACCTTGTCGCGCGGCATGCCGGCTTCGGAGAGGGTGCGTTCGACCAGGGTCATGAACGGGCCGGGACCGCAGAGATAGGCCTCGGCATTCTCGAAGCCCTTCATGGACGCCACGATCTCGTCGGCCTTGGTCAGGCCCTGCTCGGCGTCGAGGTGATGAATCACCTCCAGCCGGCCGCCGCTGCCGGCGATCAGGCCGAGCAGCTCGTTGTCGAAGATGATCGAGGCCTTGTCGCGGTTGGCGTAGAACAGGCGGATCTTGCGGTTGCCGGTCTTCAGCGCCGACTTGATCAGCGACATCATCGGCGTGATGCCCGAGCCGCCGCCGAACAGCAGCAGCGGTGCGGCGCTGTCCTTCAGAACGAAGCGTCCGGCCGGCGGCAGCACGTGCAGCGAGCCGCCTTCCTGGAGCTTGTCGTTGAACCAGTTCGAGCCCTTGCCGCCGGTGACGCGCTTGACGGTGACCTTGAGATGCTTGCCGTCGGTTTCCGGCGCGCTCGACAGCGAGTAGCAGCGATTGAACGCGCCCTGCTCGTGCGGCACCTGGAAGGTCAGGAACTGGCCGGCGCGATAGGAGAACTTGTCGGCGATGTCGGCCGGTACCTCAAGAACGAAGGAACGCGCATCCGGCGTTTCCTGAACAATCTTGGCAACTCGCAGCTGATGATAAGCCATTGATAAACCTACGTTCACTTAGCGTGCGTTTTCCTCAGGCGACTCTCCTAGCAAAACATGATAGGTTCCGCCGAGAAAAATGAACGGAGCGTCATTTTTGCCGCTCCACCGCATGGAACAAGGTAACGCGACAGGAGGCAATAGCCCATGACGACCAAGAAGATCTACGAGTTGCCTGTCGAAGTGACGAACTGGAAGTTCGATGGCGCGACCGAGATTCAATTCAATTGGGAATACGACGACGGTTCGTCCGACCTGCTGAACCTCTACGAGAAGGGCAAGCAGCAGCAGTGGGACACCTCGACCCGCATCGACTGGACGCAGGAACTCGATCCGGACAACCCGATGGGAATGGCCGACGAGTCGATCCCGATCTACGGCTCGGAGATCTGGCAGAAGATGACGGAGAAGGAGCGCAACTGGCTGCGCTTCAACCTGCAGTGCCACTCGATCTGCCAGTTCATGCACGGCGAGCAGGGCGCGCTGATCGCGACCGCCAAGATCGTCAACACCGTGCCGGACATGAACGCCAAGTTCTACGCCGCCACGCAGGTGATGGACGAGGCGCGCCACGTCGAGAGCTACAAGCGGCTGATCCACGAGAAGTTCAAGGCGGCCTATCCGATCACCGAGTCGCTGAAGAACCTGCTCGAGCAGACGCTGACCGACCGGCGCTGGGACATGACCTATCTCGGCATGCAGGTCTTGATCGAAGGTCTCGCGTTGGCGGCCTTCCAGCGCATCCGCGACCAGGCCAAGAACAACCTCGCCGCCTCGGTGAACGCCTACGTCATGCAGGACGAGGCGCGCCACGTCACGTTCGGCCGCATGGCGCTGCGCGAGTACTACCCGCACCTCAGCGATGCCGAGCGCGCCGAGCGCGAGGAGTTCACCGTCGAGGCGCTCTACTTCATGCGCGACCGCTTCAACCAGGGCGAGGTCTGGATGCGTTCGGGCCTGCCGGTCGACAAGCTCATGGAGTACGCCCACAACTCGGGCGCCATGCAGGCGTTCCGCACCCGTCTGTTCACCCGCATCGTGCCGATCCTCAAGGAGATCGGCCTATTCGGGCCCAAGGTGCAGAAGGCACTGGGCGACATGGGCGTGATGGAATACGCCAAGATCGACGTCGAGAAGCTGCTCGGCAACGACCTCAAGGTCGCCGAGGATTTCGACGCCAAGAAGTTCGTGAAGGAGCAGATCGCGGCCGAGTAACGCGGTCGATCCGGCGATTTCGGAAAGGGGCGCCAGCGGCGCCCCTTTTCTTTTGCGCGCTCGCCTTGCCGTCGTGTCTTGGTCATGCTGCAGCCGGCGGGAGGCGCACGACTGGACATGGACTACACATTCACGACCGAGCAGGAAGAACTGCGGCGCACGGTCCGCAAATTTGCGGAAAACGAACTGGCGCCGCTGGTGCGCGAGGCGGAAGAGCGCGAGAGCTTTCCGCGGCAGCTGTTCAGGCGTTTCGGCGAGCTCGGGCTGATCGGCGTTCGCTATCCGGCGGCGGACGGCGGCTCCGGCTTCGACAAGATCTCCGACTGCATCGTGCGAGAGGAGATGTCGCGGGTGTGCCAGTCCTTCTCCTCGTCATGGTCTGCGCACAGCCATCTCGGCATCTGGCCGATCTGGCGCGCCGGATCCGACGATCAGAAGAGGCGCTTCTTCCAGCCGGCACTGGCCGGTGAGAAGGTCGCGGGCTTCGCGCTCTCCGAACCGGACGGCGGCTCGGACATACGCTCCCTGCGCACCCGCGCCGAAAAGGTGCCGGGCGGCTGGAAGCTCAACGGCTCGAAGCTCTACATCACCAACGCGCCGATCGCCGATTTCCTCACTCTGGCCGCCCGCACCGCACCCGAACTGGCGCCGGGCGCGATCAGCCTGTTCCTGGTCGAGCTTCCGAACCCGGGCATCGTGGTCACGCCACTCAAGAAGGAAGGAATCCGCGCATCCGATACCGGCCTGATACACATCAGCGATGCCTTCGTTCCCGACGATTGCCTGCTCGGCGGGCGGACCGGCACCTATCCCGTCATCCTGGACAGCCTGTCGGAGAACCGGGTCGGCGTCGCCGCCAACGCGCTCGGCATGGCGCAGGCGGCGCTCGAAGCCGCCCTCGACTACGCCAAGGTGCGGAAGGTTCGCGGCAAGACGATCGGGCAGTACCAGGCGATCGCCCACAAGCTCGCCGACATGGCTGCCGACATCGAGGCGGCGCGCTGGCTGGTCTATTACGGCGCCTGGCGGGTCGATCAGGGGACTCTGGACGCAGCGACGGCCGCCAAGGTGAAGCTGGTGGCGTCGGAGTGCGCCGTGCGCGCCTCGGAGGCGGCGATCCGCATCCACGGCGGCGCCGGCATCATGCGCGACTATCCGGTGGGGCGAATCCACCGCGATTCGCTGGTCTACGTGATCGGCGAGGGCACGTCGGAGATCCAGCGCAACCTGATCGCGCGCGGCCTCGGCCTCTAGAATCGCCGGCAGGCCGGCGCGGGACTACCGGCAGGTCTCGACCTTCGGTGGGGCGTCGAGTACGGCGGCGACCTTCGTGATGTCGAGACAGCGCGCGCCGCTCCAGCCCTTGCCCTGAACGAACAGGGCGAACCGCGAGAACGTCGCGGCCTGTTCCGCCGACGTCGGCCGGGCCTGGGCGAGCAGCCAGTAGAGGGCGTAGAGATTGCCGGTGGCGAAGTCCGCCGCCGCCACGTCGAGGTCCTTGTTCCAGAGCGCGGCGTTCCTCGCTGCGGCGCCGGTCGGATCGGCCAGCTTGGCCAACCACTCGTGGGCGGCGCTGGCCAGCGCGTAGGGCCCGCCTTGTTCGGCGCGCAGGTTCTTCACCCGCTGCGCCATCTCGACATGGGACTTGCCTTCGATCGTGCTGCCGCCGCAGCCCGATTCCCGGCACAGGGCCGTGAAGGTCAGGTATTCGGCGAGGATGATCTCGACATTGCCGTTGTTGTGCTGGCGCCAGGTGCGCGCCAAGTTCCAGCCCTGCCGCGTCTCGCCGGTCCACGGCTTGTCGGCGCGCGGCGTGTCCTTCTCGAGGTCGCCGATCACCGCCTGAGCGGCGGCCTCCCACTCGGCGGGAATCTGCGCCGCCGCGGGCAGCGACATCAGCAGCACGAACGCGAAAGCCACGAGCGCTCGCATGGTTCCCCTCAATATCGTCGTGCGCGTTTGCGGTCCGCGCTCTCGTACTGCACCAGATCGTCGGCGCGCATCTCGGTCGCGTCACGCGGCATCAGGGCACGCGCCTGGGCCGGCGTGAGAATCCTGTAATGCGGCACATCGCAGAGTGCTGCACCAACTTCCCAGCAATCCTCCGGATTGGTCACCCACATGTCGGTCGCAAAGCGCCGCAGGTCGATGGGCCGCGAGAAGCTGCGCAGGCTCTTGCGCTGGCGGTTGGTATATTCGTGGAAGTACGACATCGCGAGCTCGCGCGGACTGCGATAGACCGGGTCGCGCCAGCGCAGCCAGACATGGTTGCTCTTGGAGATGGCGCCCCAGCAACCGCCGCGCTTGAAGACCGCGATCACATGATCGGAATCCTTGTTGGCGGTAAGGTCGAGCAGCAGCGGAGGGTCGCCATTCAGCCACAGCGCACAGGCCGCGACGAACGCCGCCTCGATGCAGTGCGCCCTGCGGTGCTTCAGGACGCCGCGGACCGACCGCAGCGTGTCGCCTTCTTCCTCGAAGTTGGCGTGCAGCCCGATGATGAATTCCTGGATTTTCCCAGGGCTGCGCAGGGACCGCAGGATGCGGCCTTCCTCGGCAGTCAGGCCAAGGTCGGCAGGCTTGGGACGGTCCTTGTACGGCATTTTCCTCGGGGGATGGGTGGTGGAGCTGAGGGGGATCGAACCCCTGACCTCCTCATTGCGAACGAGGCGCTCTCCCAGCTGAGCTACAGCCCCTTTCCCCGGAGAAGGCGCGGATAATGGTTGGCGGGCGGCCTGTCAAGCAACGCCGCCTATGTTAGCGTGCCGGAACGGCTTCCGAAGGAGAATTTCGACAGTGTCCAACGGCAAGAAGAAGGTCCAGACCGACACCGCCCCGCAGGCGCTTGGGCCCTATTCGCAGGCCATCGTGGCCGGCGGCATGGTCTATTGCGCGGGCCAGATCCCGCTCGACCCCAAGACCGGCAATATCGTGCCCGGCGCTGTCGCCGAGCAAACCAGGCAGGTCCTGGCCAATCTGCGGGCAGTACTCAAAGCGGCTGGCTCCGACCTCGACAAGGCGGTCAAGACCACCGTGTTCCTGAAGAACATGAACGACTTCGGCGCCATGAACGATGTCTACGGCAAGCCGGAATATTTTGGCCCCAATCCTCCCGCACGCTCCACCGTCGAGGTCGCGCGCCTGCCGCGCGACGTGCTGGTGGAGATCGAGCTTGTGGCATTGGCTTCATGATTGGCTCGGGAACTGGGCGCTGATGAACGGATCGATCGTGAGCTGGCTGCTCGGCCTGGGATCGCTGGTACTCGTCGCGGCGCTGATCGTTCATTGCCTGTTCGCGCTGCTGCTGATCGTTCCGACCTGGCGCATCTGCAGCCGCGCGGGCTTCTCCGGCGCGCTCTCGCTGTTCCATCTCGTGCCGCTGATCGGCTCGTTCATCGTCATGGCGATCCTAGCCTTCAGCACGTGGCCGGCGGGTGAAGCGCCCGCCGGTGGGCCGGTTCGGAGGCAAGGCTGATGGGCGCGGAGATCGCCGCCCTCGGCGGCCTGTTCGGCATCACCAGCGCGCTGGCGTTGGTCGGCACCCTGTTCGCTGCGTGGATGGCCTGGCGCATCGTCGAGAAGGCGGGCCTGCCGGGGTGGGTCGGGCTGGGTGCCGTGCTGATCACGCTCACCGGCATCGGCTCGATCGTGCCGCTGATCCTGCTCTGGGTCTTCGCCTTCATGCGCTGGCCGCGGGACGAGGGCGCCCCGATGGTGACCTATACGGCAACCTCGCCGAACGCCCAGCTGGCACCGCCGCGTCCGGCCTTGCCCGCCGCCGCGCCCGCCATGCGCGGCTGGACGCTGTCGGGGGCGGGCCACGCGCTTTCCTTCGACGCCACGTCGAGCGCGTGGATGGTGACCGGCGGTCCGGTCGAACGGCCGGGCGATCTCAGCCTGCCCGATGCCTCGGTCGGCCGCCCGCACGCGCGCCTGCTGGTGGCGGGCGCGCGGGTCGGGCTGGAGGATCTCGGCAGTCCCGGAGGCACGCTGATCGACGGGGCGAGGCTCCTGCCCGAGCACGGTCCGCGCGACATCACGGCGGCGCGGACGTTGCGATTCGGCACGATCGAACTGGTGTTGAGCCGGTCGTGAGCCGGCCCGGCATGATAGGGTCTTGTGATCGGCCCTTGTTATCGGCGAGGGCTGCCGAGTAGGGTGCGCGCGACCGGCCGGATGCCGGGGCGGAAAGGATATTCTGGTCGATGATCTCGGTTGCGATTCTGGTCGACAAGGTGATCGACATCTACACTTGGATCGTGATCGCGAGCGCGATCATGAGCTGGCTGGTGGCGTTCGGCGTGGTCAACACGCGCAACCAGTTCATCCGCTACGTGGTGGACTTTCTCTACAAGGTGACCGAGCCGGTGCTGCGGCCGATTCGCCGCGTGCTGCCGAACCTGGGCGGCGTCGACATCTCGCCGGTCATCCTGCTGCTCGGCCTGTTCTTCCTGCGCAGCCTGCTCGCGGAATACGTCTTCTCCAGCCTGTTGCGTTGAATCTGCCGCCGTTCCTGCGCCGCACGACCCGGGGCGTCACGATCGACCTGCGCGTGCAGCCGCGCGCCCGCAAGACCATGCTCGAACTTTCCGACACCACACTGAAGGCTGCGGTGACCGCGCCGCCCGAGGACGGCAAGGCCAACGCCGCCGTGATCGACCTGCTGGCCGAGCAGTGGCGGGTGCCGAAATCGTCGATGACCGTGCTGAAGGGCGCCGCGTCGCGCAACAAGACGGTGGCGCTCGCCGGCGATCCGGCGCAGCTGGCCGAACGGATCTGCGAATGGGCGAGGGGGCATGGCTGAGGCGAAGTTGATCGACGGCAAGGCATTTGCGGCCGGCCTCCGGACGCGCGTGGCCAAGGGCGTGGCCGAGCTGGCCGCCAGGGGCGGTGCCAAGCCCGGGCTCGCCACGGTGCTGGTCGGCGCCGATCCCGCGAGCGAGGTCTATGTCCGCAGCAAGGGCAAGACGGCATCCGAACTCGGCATGGCGAGCTTCGATCATCGCTTGCCGGCCGAAACGACCGAGGCCGAGCTGCTGGTGTTGATCGCGAGGCTCAATGCCGATCGCAGCGTCAATGGCATCCTGGTGCAATTGCCGCTGCCGAAGCACATCGATACGCCGAGGATCCTGCTGGCGATCGATCCCAACAAGGACGTCGACGGCTTCCATCCGATCAATGTCGGACGACTGGGCTCGATCGCGGCGGGTGCGCCGCTCGACTTTCCGGTACCGTGCACGCCGCTCGGCTGCTCGATGCTGCTGGCCGACGCGCTGGGATCGCTGGCCGGCCGTCACGCCGTGATCGTCGGCCGCTCCACACTGGTCGGCCGCCCGGTGGCGCAATTGCTGCTGCGCATGGATTGCACCGTGACCGTCACCCATTCGCGCACCCGCGACCTGCCGGCGATGTGCCGAACCGCCGACATCCTCGTGGTGGCGATCGGCAAGCCGGAGTTCGTGCGCGGCGACTGGATCAAGCCCGGCGCGGCGGTGATCGATGTCGGCATCAATCGCGTTCCGGTAGACCTTGGAAATATGGACGGCGGCAAGACCAGGCTGGTGGGCGATGTCGCCTTCGCCGAAGCCAGGGCGGTAGCGGGCCACCTCACGCCGGTGCCAGGCGGCGTCGGCCCGATGACGGTCGCCTGCCTGATGTACAACACACTGCAGGAAGCGCGCCGCGCGTCCGGACTGCCCTTCGCCGCCGTGTAGCGTTCTCTAGTTCTTCTGCATCCCGGCCACCAGGGTGGCCGTGTCGTAGCGCATCATCGCCTCGTAGGTCGCCGCCGGCCCAGACGCATCCGAGAGCGCGTCGCTGTAGAGCGGCGGACCCAGCGTCACGCCGATGTCGCGGGCGATCTCCGCAGGCAGGGCGGGGTTGGCGAGATGCTCGACGAACACCGCCTTGATGTTCTGGCGCCGGGCCAGTCGGATCAACTCGGCCAGGTCGCGCGCCGACGGTTCGTGGTCGTGTGCGCCGTGGCTGATTGCCAGCATTTCCACGCCGTAGGCCCGGCCAAAGGCGTCGAACGATTGGTGGCCGACGATGGCGCGACGCTTGCCCTCGGGCACCTTGGCGATTTCGGCGCGTACCCAGTCGTCGAGTGCGGCGAGCCTGCGATCGTAGGCCGCGGCGCGGGCGCGATAGGCGTCGGCGCGTGCCGGATCAGCCTTGGCGAGGCCGTCGGCAATGGCGGCGACGTAGCGGCGCGCTACCGCGATATTGAGCCAGGCATGCGGATTGGTTCCCGCAGGCAGGTCCGCCGCCGCGACGATCCTCTGGGCCTTGAAGGCGGCGGCATCGGCCAGCCGGTCGAGCCATCCTTCGAAGCCCAGGCCGTTGCTCACCAGCAGGTCGGCCGACGCGAGCATCCGCGCCTCGCGCGGTGTCGGCTGGAAGGCATGCACGTCGGTATCCGGACCGACCAGCGAGGCGACCTCGACATCCTCGCCTCCAACTTCGCGCAGGAAGTCGGCCAGGACCGAGAACGTCGCCACGGCCTTGAGCCTGGTCGCGGCGTGAGCTGGCGCCGCTAACAGATGTAGGGCGGCCAGCAGGGTCCGTCGTTTCATCGTGTCCGCAGTGTAGCGCGAATTGCCGCCGTCGGTGTCCGGTCAGGCCATGCCAAGGTCGAGCCACGCAGGCTCATGGCCGGTGGCCGCGAAGAAGCGCAGCAGGTCCGCGAACGCGATCGCCGAGGTCATGGTGTTGGTGAGCGGATGGGCGTTGATCGGCCCGCCTTCCTTCAGTCCCTGGTCGAGCACCAGGCGGACCTGATGGGCGCTGTCGTTGACCACCGAGAGCGGCGTCACCGAGCCCGGCTCGACCCCGAGATACTTGCGCAGCCGCTCGGGGCTGCCGAAGGAGAGGCGGCCTGCGCCGAGCTTCTCGCCCAGCTTCTTGAGGTCGATGGCCCGGTCCTCCAGCGCCACGACCAGCCACATCTCCTCCTTCTTGTTGCGCAGGAAGAGGTTCTTGATGTGATGGCCGGGCAGCACGCCACGATGGGCCTTGGCCTCCTCGACGGTGAAAACCGGCGCGTGCTCGACTGTCTGGTGGGCGATGCCCAGCTCGGCAAGGCGGTCGAAGAGTTGTTGCGGTGTCAGCATCGGGTTACATCAGACGTATGAAAGGCATCGTCCTGAGCGGCGGCAGCGGCACGCGGCTTTACCCGATGACACGGGCGGCCAACAAGCAGCTTTTGCCGGTCTACAACAAACCGATGGTCTACTACCCACTGACCACGATGATGTTGGCGGGGTGCCGCGAGATCCTCTTGGTGGTTAATCCGGCCGACGAGGAGTCCTACCGCCGGCTGTTCGGCGACGGCCGCCAGTGGGGTCTCGAGATTTCCTACGCCACCCAACCGAGGCCCGGCGGCATCGCCGAGGTCTTCCTGATCGGCAGGCAGTTCATCGGCAAGGACCGGGTCGGCCTGATCCTGGGCGACAATCTCTTCTATGGCGATTCGCTGCCGGCGATGGCCGAGCGCGGCGCCAAAGGAAGCGGCGCGGTGGTCTATGCCTACTGGGTGGCCGATCCGTCGGCCTACGGCGTGGTCGAGTTCGACGCCACCGACCGGCCGGTCAGCATCGTCGAGAAGCCGAAGGCGCCGAAATCGAATTGGGCAGTGACTGGGCTTTATTTCTATGACGCCGATGTCTGCGACGTGGCCGCGCAAATTCCGCGGTCCGCGCGGGGCGAGCTCGAGATCAGCGACGTCAATGCGCACTATCTCAAGGCGGGCCGCCTGACGGTCGAAAAACTCGGCCGCGGCTACGCCTGGCTCGACACTGGTACGCCTTCCAGCCTGCTGCGGGCGGCACAGTTCGTCGAAACCGTCGAGGAACGCCAGGGCCTGCAGATCGGCAGCCCCGAGGAGGTCGCCTGGCGCAAGGGCTATATCGATGACGCAGGGCTTGCCCGCCTGATCGAGCCCATCAAGACCAGCGAATACGGCAAGTATCTGCAGCTTTTGCTGTCCCGCGGCTGACTTTCGCCCGGGCTTTCATGGACTTGCAAAGGCCGACGAAACCCCCTATCAACGGCGCCTTCCGGCATCCTACCCGGCCGGAAATACGGAGCGCGGGCGTAGCTCAGGGGTAGAGCACGACCTTGCCAAGGTCGGGGTCGAGGGTTCGAATCCCTTCGCCCGCTCCAATTTTCTACCGACGATCGGGATTTCCTGGGCATCGGCTTCTGGCGCTGATTGCTTGCCCGTGGGGCGAGGGCCAAGGGAAGATTGCCGAGAGCAGAGAAGATCATCGTCTGCATTTCAATTGCTGCGGTGACGCTCTCGCTATGGAGACCCTCGGGTGAAGCGCTCCTTCAAATGGCCTCGAGCCAACTTCGGTACCCCTTCAAGATTCGGCGAAGGCCCGGTGACGGCCCGTCGAAAGCCATCGGCATTCCCGACGCGAAAGCTGCTCTCGGCCGTCACGCTGAAAGGCGATGCGGCCGCCGAGGCGATCTGCGCAGTCGTTCGCCGCATTCCGCGTGGTTGGGTGGCAACCTATGGCCAGGTCGCCACCATGGCCGGCATGCCGCGACGTGCCCGCCTTGTTGGCCGGGTCCTGCAGCATCTCGACTCGAAAACGAACGTCCCGTGGCATCGCGTCGTGAACGCCAAGGGCGAAGTGTCGTTCAGCCTGTCTCGCAATGGCGGCGACATTCTCCAGCGACGCCTGCTGGAAAAGGAAGGCATCGAATTCGATGCCAGCAACCGCCTGGACCTGGAGCGCAATCGCTGGCGGGACTGACTTGGTGCAGTTCTAGAAGCGCGCGCTCAGTCCGATGACCGGGCCGTGTTGCAGCAGGTTCAGTTCGAAGAACGTGTTGCCCCATCCCTGGGTGTAGTCGACGTAAAGCGCGCGATAGCCCAGCACGCCGGACCAGGCGACGTTGCCGGTCGAGCCGAACTCGTATTTGTAGCTGCCGAACGCCTGCCAGGAGATGCGGCTGCCCGCTCCGAATCCGCCGATGTCGCCCTCCAGCGTCAGGTCCTGTCGCGGCGCCAGCTTGTGGCGAATCCTGAGGCCGACATAGGGATCGACCCAGTTGATGGCGCCCGAACGCGCGATCAGCTTGCTGCGGTCGGCCGAAAATTCGAGATTGTCGATATTGACGTTCAGGGTCCCGGTGATGTTCACCGCGATGTCTGCGCGCTGGTACCAGTAGCGACCACCCAGCAGAAGATCGAAGCCGGTGCGCCCGACATTGGCCATGCCGGGCCCTTCGGCACCGCGATCGGGGCCGAGCTTGGCGAATTCGTATGCGCCGCCGAACTGGATCGTCAGCGTCTCGAGGTTGACCGATGCTGAGTCGGAGATGCTGCCGGTGGCGACGCCGCCGAAATTGAAATCGCGTGTCCTGGCGCCGCCGGCTGTCAGGTTCATGTACATCAGGTCCATGAACAGTCCGATCCGGTCCTGAAAGCGTGCCTCGACGAAGCCCATGAACGGGATGAGCGACTGGCTCTTGTCGAACATCTGGAAGACGTTGGTGTCGATGGTCGCGGTCCGGCCCTTTACGGTCTGGCTGCCGCTCAGGAATGCGAGCCAGCCGTAGGGCGTGAAGCTGACCTCCCAATCGCCAGGCGACCGGGCCGTTGCCGTCTCTTCCTTGACATTGCCGGCAGAGGCCGGCGGCGATTGACCGAGTGACTGCGTCGGCAGCGAGAGATGAGTCGCCAACAACGACGTCGCGACCGCGATGCGTCGAACGAGCTTCTTCATCGCCATGGCTCTCTCAATTCAGTCCTAGTCTCGACACTCTAGTCGGGGACCGTCGATGTGGCGACCGAGGGATCGCCGTTGCCCGGATAATTGCAGTGAGGATTGCCCATTTGCATCGACGATCGTGGATCGACGGTGCCGCGCATTCTTTCCGGCATGATATGATGGCCACAAGGCACAGTCGCAGAAACGTGTGCCTCCCCATCCACGAGAAGTCAGCCAGGGAACAGCCCCATGTTGAGAACCATCGCCGCCGGTGTCGCCATCGCCGCGACCCTCACTGCGTCGTTGAACGCGCCGCTGGCCTGCACCGCCGTCGACGTCGTCGCGGCCGACGGCACCGTGATCGCCGGGCGCACCATGGAGTGGGCGTTCGACATGCAATGGTCCCTGGTCAGCCTGCCCAAGGGTGCCAGTCTCACCATGACGGCGACGCCGGCGCTCAAGCTGCCGCCGGTGACCGTGACCTCCAAGTACGCCGTGGTCGGCATCAAACCGGCCATCATTCCGGGCGACACGCTGTTGGAGGGCCAGAACTCGGCCGGCCTCGGCATGAGCGGCAACTTCCTGCCGGGCTTCACCGAGTACCAGACGGTGACTGCGCAGGATAAGGGCTACGTGTCCATTCTCGGCTTCGGCGCCTGGGCGCTCGGACAGTTCGCCACCGTCGACGAGCTGCGCAAGGCGCTGCCCGGCATCAAGGTCTGGGCGGACGATACGCTGCAGAGCGGCCCGACGCCGCCCACCGTGCACTTCGTATTCACCGACCGCAGCGGCGCCAGCATGGTGCTCGAATTCGTCAACGGACAGCAGCGGATATACGACAATGTCGCGAAGGTCCTGACCAATGCGCCGACCTACGACTGGCACGTCACCAACCTGCGCAATTACCTCAATCTCTCGACCGTCGGCACGACGGCCATCCGCAACGGCGAGGCCAATGTCACGGCGATCGGCCAGGGCGGCGGCATGGTCGGCATCCCCGGCGACTACACGCCGCCCTCGCGCTTCGTGCGCGCGGCCTTCTTGAACCACTATGCGACGAGGCCGAAGAACGCCGACGAGGCGATCCAGCTCGCCGTCCACATCGTCAACAACGTCGACATCCCGATCGGCATCGCCCAGTCGACGGACGGCAAGACCATCGTGTCCGACTACACGCAATGGGTCGCCATCAAGGACCTGACCAACAATCGCCTGATGATCGCCGACTACAATCATCGAACGAACTACCTGACGCTCGATCTCAATCAGGTCTTCGCCCAGGACAAGCCGACGACGGCGCTGATCACCGCGCTGCCCTATCCGAAGGGCATCGACGGCACGAAAGCCTTGCTCAAATAGGCTGGCGCTTTTCAGAGGCCGGCCGGTTTGCTGTGCCGTTGGGCATGGCGGCCGGCCGTGGTACTCGATGAGCGGAAAGTCTAGGAGTTCCATTGGTCTCGATCCCGCTCAGGATCCGGGCTGAGGGTCGCCGGCCCTTTGCCCTCATCATTCTCTGCCGACCCAAGGGTAATCGCCCATGGCGATGACGACGTCTGGCCGCGCGCCGTGGTGGAGCTGGACCTGGCCGCTCCTGGCCTGGGCGGTTCTGCTGCTGGGTGCCGTCATCGGAGCGCATGGCGTGCTGGACGCGCTTGCCGGTGCGGCGCTGATCGCCACGGTTTTCGCCGCCGTCTACCACGCCGAGATCGTCGCTCACCGGGTCGGCGAGCCATTCGGCACCATCGTGCTGGCTGTCGCCGTGACGGTGATCGAGGTCGCGCTGATCGTCTCGTTGATGTTGGCGCCGTCGCTCGACAAGTCCGGGCTGGCGCGCGACACGGTCTTTGCCGCCGTGATGATCGTCTGCAACGGCGTGGTCGGCCTCTGCCTGCTGGCAGGTGGCGCCCGGCACCGCGAGCAGGGCTTCCAGGCCGCCGGCGCCAGCGCCGCGCTCGCCGTGCTGGCGGCGCTCACCGTCCTGTCGCTGGTACTGCCGGGCTACACGACATCCGCGCCGGGACCGTTCTTCAGCAAGTCGCAGATGATCTTTGCCGGCATCGCCTCGCTGGTGCTGTATGTCTCGTTCATCTTCGTGCAGACCGTGCGCCACAGGGATTACTTCCTGCCGCTCGAGGGTGCCGCGGCCGACGAGCACGCGGCACCGCCCAGCAACCGCGCCGCCTGGACGAGTCTCGGCCTGCTGCTGGTCTGCCTCGTCGCCGTCGTGGCGCTCGCCAAGTCGCTGACGCCGATGCTCGAAGCCGGGGTTGCCTGGTTGCAGGCGCCGAAAGCCGCTTCCGGCGTCGTGATCGCGACTCTGGTACTCCTGCCCGAGGGTCTGTCCGCCCTCAAGGCCGCGCGGGCCAATCGTCTGCAGACCAGCCTGAACCTGGCATTGGGGTCGGCGCTGGCGACGATCGGCCTCACCATTCCGGCGGTGGTTGCCGTCTCGCTCTGGCTGCATCAGCCGCTCGAGCTCGGCCTCGGACCCAAGGAGCAGTTGCTGCTGGCGCTCACCCTGTTCATCGGCGTGATCACGCTCGGCACCGGCCGCACGACGGTGCTGCAGGGTGTCGTGCATCTGGCGATCTTCGCGACCTTCATGTTCCTGTCGATCGTTCCATGACTGCCGGCACTCCGCGGAGGATCGCGTGATCGGGCGCACGCTCCGTGCGCTTCGCACCATGCGCGGCGTCATCGCGAGCCATCCGCTGACACGCAATGAGCCGACCCGCGCCTGGCTGCGGCTGGCCTGGTGGGTCGTGCTCAGCCGCCTGATGAGCGAGCTCAACCTGCCGTGGGTCGAGCGGCAGCGGCTGATCGTGCGCCGCGGCATGACCGGCGCGACCGGCAACGTCTATCTCGGATTGCACGAGTTCATGAGCATGATGCTCACGGTGCATTTCCTGCGCGAAGGCGATCTGTTTCTCGATGTCGGCGCGAATGTCGGCACCTACACCGTGCTGGCGTCCGGGGTCAGCCGTGCCACTACCTGGGCTTTCGAGCCCGACCCGTCGGCAGTGCACGACCTGTCGCGCAATGTCGAGATCAACAAGCTCGGCGGCCGGGTCGAGATCCATGCGGTGGCGCTGGGGCCTAGCGACGGCGAGGTGTCGTTCACTCACGGCGAGGGCGCGCTCAATCGCGTGGCTTCGGCGGACGACCGCGAGGTCCATATGGTGCCGCAGCGGACTCTCGATTCGATGATGGTGGGGCGCGTACCCATCAAGATCAAACTCGACGTCGAGGGATACGAAGAGCAGGTCCTGCAGGGCGCAACCAGGACCCTGGCCAATCCCGAGCTGAAAGTGGTTTCGCTGGAGGGCACCACGCCCGCGATGCTGAAAATGCTCGCCGACAACGGGTTCGAGCGCGCCTTCTACAATCCGTTCACGCGCGTCCTGCAGCGCACGCCCAACGAGCTGGCGCTCAAGGACGGCGTCTGGACCCTGTCCAACGAGTTCTACGTGCGAGACTGGCCGTTCGTCGAAAAGCGCCTGTCGACGGCGCCTGCCATTTTCGTGTTGGGCCACGAAATCTGATTATCGCTCGGCCAGCGCAAGTCTGGCGCCCAGCCCGACGAACGCTGCCGCAAAAGTGCGGCGCATCCAGGTCATGACGGCGGGCCGCGAGATCACGTGGCTGCGGACGGCGGCGGCGAACAATCCGTAGATCCCGAAGACCACGAAGGTCATCGCCATGAACACGCCGCTCAGCTCGAGCATGCGCGGCGGCGGCGCTGCCGCGTCGACCGGCACGAACTGCGGCAGGAAGGCGAAGAAGAAGATGGTGAGCTTGGGGTTCAGGATGTTGATCAGCACGGCGTGCACGATCACGCGCAGCGAGGAGCGCTCGGGGCTCTGACCGTCGATACTGAGGGCGCCGTGTTCCCGGAGCGTGCTCCAGGCCATGTAGAGCAGGTAGGCGACGCCAAGGTATTTCAGGATCTCGAAGGCCAGGGCGCTGGTGTGCAGCAGCGCGGCCAGTCCCATCACCGCCGCTGCCATGTGCGGCACGATGCCGAGCGTGCAGCCGAAGGCCGCGACCACGCTGGCACGGCCGCCGCGCGACAGGCCGGTTGCCAGGGTGAACAGCACGCCGGTACCCGGCGACACGACGACGATCAGGGTGGTGATCAGGAATTCGAGGCTCATGTGTTCCCTAGGGATTCTCCAGCAGCAGGACGCTGCCGAGGCCGCCGTCGGCGCAGATGCTGACGATGGCGCGGCTGCCCCTGGGCAACGCGGCCAGTTCCTTCACGGCCATGCTGATGATTCGCGCGCCGGTGGCGCCGAACGGGTGGCCGAGCGCGGTGCTGCCGCCGTTGGGGTTCATGCGCTCCACCGGGAACGGTCCGAAATCGCGCGGCACCCTGGCGCGCTCGGCGAGGAACTTCCTGTCCTGCAGAGCCTTCAGGTGAAAGGCGACCTGGGCGGCGAACGCCTCGTGGATCTCCCAGAGATGGATGTCGCCGTAGCGCAGGTCGTGACGAGCCAGCAGGCGCGGGATCGCGAAGGCCGGCGCCATCAGGAGACCTTCGACCCTGAAATCGACCGAGGCGATCTCCCAATCGACCAGCCGTACCCGCGGTCGCGTCGAGGGCAGGCGCGCCATGCCCTGCGACGAGCCGACCCAGATCGCCGCGGCGCCATCGGTCAGCGGCGAGGAATTGCCTGCGGTCAGCGTGCCCTTGCCGCTGGTGCGGTCGAAAGAAGGCGAGAGCCTGGCCAGGCGTTCGAGCGAAGTATCCTTGCGCGGAATGGTGTCGCGCTTCGTGTCGCCGACCTCGATCACGAGATCGTCGAAGAAGCCCTCGTCCCAGGCGGCGACCGCGGTGCGATGGCTTTGCAGCGCGATCTCGTCCTGCTCCTGCCGGCCGATCTGCCATTCCTTGGCGGTGATCTCGGTATGCTCGCCCATGCTGAGGCCGGTCGTACGGTTGGCGATTGCCGGGATCCAGAGCCGGATGTCGCGCAACTGCACGTGTGTCACGTGGTCGAGCTTCTGGCCGAGCGACCGCGTCTGCTGGAACTTGCGTAGCCAGTCGGAGAGCTTCTGGCCCAGCCCGATCTGTACGCGGCTCAGGCTGTCGACGCCGCCGACCAGTGCCAGATTGCAGCTGTCGCCGTCGATCATGCCGGCCGCCTCGATGGCGCCGATCATGCTGGTCGAGCAGGCCATGATCGTGGAGAAGGCGGGCGTCGTCGGGTCGATGCCGGCGTCCATCAGCACTTCGCGGGCGATGTTGCTCCACATCAGGCTGGGGACGACGGCGCCCCAGACTGCGAAATCGGGACGGCCGCGGTTCAGCGACCCGACCATATGGCGGGCCACCGGCACCGAGAGCTCGATCGCGTCGAGATCGGCCAGGGCACCGTCGACCTTGGCGAAGGGGGTGCGGACGCCTGAGGCGATCCAGACGTCGGTGGTGCGCGCCATGAAGCGTTAGGCCGCCTGTTCGAGCGTCGAGGCGACGTCGCGCGTGGTGACGCGACGCAGGTCGCGCACCTTGGTCGTATCGAACGGGCGGGCGCGATGCATGGTGCAGCGATTGTCCCAGACCACGAGGTCGCCCTCGCGCCATTTGTGCGCGTGCACGAACTGCGGCCTGGTCGCGTGCTCCATGAGGTCCATCAGCAGCAGGCGGCCATCCGGCACCGGCATGCCCTCGATGTGCGAGGCGTGCGCGGCGAGATAGAGTGTCTTGCGATGCGAGCCGGGGTGGGTGCGCACGACCCTCTGCGGCACCGGCGGCAGCGAGGCCTGCTCCTCGGGGGTGTACTTCGCCTTGTTGACGTCGAGCTGGCCGCGGCTGTGCCAGATTGAATGGATGGCGACCAGTCCTTCGAGCTGCTTCTTCGTCTTCTCCGGCAGGACATCGTAGGCGGCGCGCATGTCGGCGAATTCGGTGTCGCCGCCCTCGTCGGGGATGACGTGCGCATAGAGCAGCGAGAGTGCGCCGGGCACGGCGCGGAACGAGGCGTCGGTATGCCAGAGGCGATTGGCCAGCCAGTCGAGCCGACGCCTGGCATTGGCTTCGAGCACGTTGCCGTCACCGTCGAGGTTGGAAATGTCGGCGATCTCGGTGCGTTCCAGACGGTGCTTGATGCCCTGGTGCCGGGCGCGCTGGGCCGAGGAGTGGATCGGCCCGAACTGGGCCGAGAAGTCGATCTGCTGGGCGTCGGTAAGTCTCTGGCCGCGAAACACGACGACCGCGTAGCGATTGATCGCGTCTTCGATGGCGTCGCGGTCGGCGGGCTTCAGCGGTTGCGCGAGATCAATCCCGGCAACCTCGGCCACGAAATCGGATTTGGCTGGCGTCACTGTGATGCTCATGACCGCCTCCTGCGGCTATAGTAGCCAGAACCACATCATCCGTCAGGAAACGCCATGCCGCAAACCATGAAACTCGCCCTGCTCGACGACTACCAGAAAGTCGCCCTGCGCATGGCCGACTGGGATCGCCTGCGCAAGCGCGGCATCGAGATTTCGGTCTTCCACGAGCCCTTCAAGTCGGTCGATGACGCCGCCGCCAAGCTCGCGCCCTTCGACATCCTGGGTCTGCTGCGTGAGCGCACGGCGTTCCCCAAGGCGCTGATCGACAAGCTGCCCAATCTCAAATTCATGGTCCTGACCGGCGCCCGCGCCGCCAGCCTCGACGACAAGGCCGCCGCCGCGCGCGGCATCCCGATCTCGACCACGCCAGGCGGCGGCTCGAATGCGCCGACGGCCGAGCTGGGCTGGGCGTTGCTGATGATGTGCGCACGCGATCTCGGCAAGGCCGAGCGGCTGGCCCGCACCGGCAAGTGGCACGACGGCATCGAGCAGGCGATCGTTCTCGAGGGCAAGCGTCTCGGTATCCTGGGGCTCGGCAAGCTCGGCAGCCGCGCCGCCCGCTACGGCAACGCCTTCGGCATGGACGTCGTCGCCTGGAGCCAGAACCTGACGCCGGAGAAGGCGGCCGAGGGCGGCGCCAAGTACGTGAGCAAGGACGAACTGCTCGCGACTTCCGATTTCGTCTCGATCCACCTCGCGCTGTCGGAGCGCACGCGCGGCCTGATCCAGGCGGCCGATCTCGCCAAGATGAAGAAGACGGCGATCCTGGTGAACACGTCGCGCGGACCGATCGTCGACGAGGCAGCGCTGATCGCCGCGCTCAGGAACCGCACGATCCTGCACGCCGGCCTCGACGTCTACGACAAGGAGCCGCTGCCGGCCGATCATCCGCTGACCAAGCTCGATAATGTCACGCTCATTCCGCACCTGGGCTACGTCGTCGAGGACAGCTACCGGCACTTCTACAAGGGCACGATCGAGGACATCGAGGCCTGGCTGGACGGCAAGCCGATCAACGTCCTCAACCCGGACGCTCTCAGGAAGTGAGGAGCCTTTCCCCGATGGCGGGGGAGGAAATCGGCGGCACCTTGTCTGTTTTTGGCGGAGTTGGGGCGGACCGCGGAAGCGCGTGGACACTTCGAGGCCGCGCGGGTGCTGGCGCGCACCGAGCCCGAGCGCCGGCTCATGGCCCGGCGCCTCGCGGCGCTCGCATCCTGACGACGATCAGCCAGAGCGAGGCGGCCAGAATTACCGCCGCCATTAGCCATTCGGCTGTCGCCAGCCGAGGTGGCGTCACCCAGCCGAAATGCGCGGCGCCGGCCTCGAGCGCGATGGCGAAGAACGGCATGGCCGTGAGAGCGATCAGATAGGTCTGCACGCCGGTGTGGTTGATCGTCCAGAATCCCAGCCAGGTCCCGGGCGCGCGGAACAGCAGTCCGGCCAGCACGGCATAGAGCCAGAGCTCGGCGCGGCCGAAGGCGTCGCCGCCGCCAGCCCAGGGCGAAGTCATGGCTCCGGTCAGCCCGAGCAGCGTCCAGACGAGGATCAGGGCGAGCGATGCCGCGACCAGGATTTCGCCGGTGAAGCGGCTGCGCGCGGCCGTGTCGGACGAGCGATTGCGCGGATGGAAGGCGATCATCCACGAGCCCGCGACCGCCATGGTCTCGGACAGGACCAACCAGGCCAATCCCCGCCAGCCCTCGCCGCTCAGCGACAGGGCGAAGCCCGCGATGCCGGCGCCCATCAGCGCGAGACCCGGCCAGTCGCGCTTCGGCGGCGCCTGGCGTGTCAGCAGCCAGCCGGAAAGGGCGCCGATCAATACACTGATCGTGGCGATCAGCGTGCTTTGCGTGATCGCGAGCCAGGCCACGGCCGCGGCGGTGGCGCCATTGATGGCAACGCGCAGGAAGGCGTAGCCCACGGTCCACGGTGCCAGCAGATCGATCCAGCTGCCGGTGGCGCGGCGGCCGATCCACAGCAGCACCAGCCCGGCGGCCAGCAACTGCACCAGCGTGTAGGCCCAGGCATCGAGCCGGGCGCCGCTCACGACGTGGCGCGTCAGCAGGAGATAGAGGGACCAGAGAAGCGAATTGACGAGGCCCAGCGCCAACAGCCGTGCGCCGCCAAGGTTGCTCACGGCGCCGGCTCAGGTGCGAAAGCGCAGCAGCAGGTGGTTGACGCCATTCAGCTTCACGTAGAGGTCCTCGAACTGGGAGTAGAAGTCCTCCCATTGCGGCAGGCTGCCCTGGGCACCCATCGAGGTGTAGATCTCGGCGACCGTGCGGCGGCCGTCGATCTGCGAGACGATCCGCGCGGAGAGCGCCGGCAACTGAGCGCGCCACGGAAAGCCGTCGAGATTGGCGATCAGCGGCGCGCCGGGCTGCAGGCCCGCGGCGAGTTTCTGCGCATCCATCTCGCGCAGCACCGGGATGGCCTGCGTGTCCTCGGGCCGCGCGACCGTGTCGTAGCCCGCGCGCGTGGCGTAGAACACGTGCGTCCGCAGGTTGCCCGAGAGCCGCTCGGCGAAGGCGGCACGCTCGAGCAGCGGCAGCGAGCTGGTCTGCCGCGCGATCACCGGATCGCTCATGTAGGTCGCGGGCTCGTAACGCACCGGCTCGAGGAACGCCACGACGCGCAGCCCGGCGCCCGAGGTGAGCTCGGCGATCTCGGGGACGGTATAGGCGCGGTCGATGCTGTGCAGCAGCAGATCGTAGAGACCCGAATCGCCGCCGGTGACGTGATCGTTGAGATAGGGATTGCGGCGGAACAGGTTGGTGGTCGGCAGGAAGCGGATCAGGCGCTTGGCCATGGCGATCCGGTCCTCGGTCGCCATCGACAGCGGCGCCAGGGTGCGCAGCATCTCCTGCAGGGGATAGACGCCGGTGCGGCCGTACTGGCCGTAAAGCATCACGCCGACGCCACCCTCGGGCTGCAGCACGGCGGCGAGCGCCTTCATGCCGGCGGCCGGGTCGGGCAGGTGGTGGAGCACGCCGGTGCAGTCGATGTAGTCGAACAGCCCGATATTCATGTTCGGCAGGTCGAGCAGCGAGCCGGTGAGAAACTGGATGTTGCGCAGGCCGCGCGCCTTGGCGCGGGCCTCGCAGACCGCGCGCGAGGCGGTCGACAGGTCGAGATAGACCACCTCGCCCGGGCACCGCCGGTCGGCGAGCTGCTGGGCCAGCATGATGCAGGCGTCGCCGGTGCCACCGCCGGCCACCAGGGCCCGGAACGGGCGGTTGAAGTTCAGCCGTCCGGCGAAGAGATAGTGATTGATCTCGAGGACATGGCTCGGCGTGCCGGTGATCAGTCGGATCGCCTCGTCGCGCGGATCGCGGGGTGGATAGGGCAGCGCTTCGTACTGTGCGCGTACGTCGTCCAAGGACGATGATTCAGTCATTCTGGCCTTGGTTCATGCTACAAATTGCGGTGGCATGAAAGGCTATTTCGGCATCGGTGTGGAAGGCATCAGCAAGGCGATGAATGTCGGGACCTTGTTCCGCACCGCCCATGCCTTTGGCGCCTCCTTCGTGTTCACGGTAAGAGCCCAGTACAATCGCCGGGAGGGCGGTCACAGCGACACCTCCGACACGCCGCGCTCGGTGCCGACCTATCATTTTGCCGACCTGGAGTCGTTCCGCTTGCCCCAGGGCTGCCGCCTCGTCGGGGTGGAGATCTCCGACGACGCGATCGACCTGCCGAGCTTCCGCCACCCGCGCCAGGCCGCCTACGTGCTGGGCGCCGAGCGCGAGGGCCTGTCGAAGGAGCTTCAGTCGCGCTGCGACTATGTCGTGAAAATTCCGACCCGCTTCTCGGTCAATCTCGGCGTGGCGGGGGCGCTGATCATGTACGACCGGCTCCTCAGCCTGGGGCGCCACGCGCCGCGGCCGGTGGCCGAAGGCGCGCCGACCGAGGCCGTGCCTCTGCCGGTCTTTGGCGACCCGATCTACAAGCGTAAGGCGCGGCAACGGCAGAAGGCCAACCCGAGGGCTCAGTCCTGAGCGCGGCCACGGCCAACGTCGCGCGGGCGGCCGTCGTCGCCATTGTCGTGGTTCAGGCGCTCACTCTGCATTTCATGGGCCGGGTCTGGATCTGCGACTGCGGCACGATTCGGCTATGGGTGGGCGATATCTGGTCGCCGGAGCTCTCGCAGCAGCTGTTCGACTGGTACACCGCGTCGCACATCGTCCACGGCATCCTGTTCTATGCCGTGCTGCGCCTCGTGCTTCCGCGGAGTCCGATACTGGTACGGCTTGCCATTGCCGTCGGCATCGAAGCCGCCTGGGAGATCGCCGAGAACTCGCCATGGGTGATCGAGGCTTATCGCAAGCAGGCGCTGGCGGCCGGCTATACCGGCGACAGCATCCTGAACTCGCTGATGGACAATGTGTCGATGGCGACCGGCTTTCTGCTGGCCCGCCTGTTGCCCTGGAAGGCCACCGTGGCGCTCGTGCTGGTGCTGGAGATCGGTGCGGCGGCCCTGGTGCGCGACAACCTGACCCTCAACATCCTGAACTTCGTCCATCGCTTCCCGGCCATCGAGGCGTGGCAGATGAACGCCCAGAAATAGGTCCGGGCCGGCAGCAGCCGGGTTCCGGGGCCATTGCGCCGCCCGGCCGGCACGCCTATTTCCTGCTTTCCTATGCCGACCCTGCCCACCGAACTGCTGCAGATCTCCGAGCCCGGCGCCCCCTCCGAGCGGCGCGGGCGCAATGACCTGCGCCGCAACCTGGTCGGGCTGTCGCGGGATGACCTCAAGGCGACGCTGACCGAAGCCGGGCTGGAGCCGTTCCGCGCCCAGCAGGTCTGGCACTGGATCTATTGGCACGGCGTCACCGATTTCGGTCGCATGTCCAACATCGCCAAGAAGACGCGTGATCGTCTGGCCGAGCTGTTCGTGATCGAGCGGCCGGAGATCGCCACCGAGCAGCGCTCGGTCGACGGCACGCGCAAATGGCTGCTGCGCTTCGCCGACGGCAACGAGGCCGAAACGGTCAACATTCCGGAAGAGGATCGCGGCTCGGTCTGCATCTCCAGCCAGGTCGGCTGCACCCTGACCTGCAGCTTCTGCCACACCGGCACGCAGCCTCTCGTCCGCAACCTGGCGCCCGACGAAATCGTCGGGCAGTTCATGGTGGCGCGCGATTCCTACGGCGAGTGGCCGACGCCGACCGCCGACGCGCAGCGCATGCTCTCCAACATCGTGATGATGGGTATGGGCGAGCCGCTGTACAATTTCGACAACGTGGTGACGGCGCTGAAGATCGTCATGGACGATCAGGGCATCGCGCTCAGCCGCCGGCGCATCACGCTCTCGACATCCGGCGTGGTGCCGATGATTCCCAAGATCGGGGAAGCCCTCGACGTCAACCTCGCGGTGTCGCTGCACGCGGTGAACGACGAGGTGCGCGACACGCTGGTGCCGATCAACAGGAAATGGCCGATCGCCGAATTGCTCGAGGCCTGCGAGGCCTATCCCGGCGCCAAGAACAGCCGGCGAATCACCTTCGAGTACGCGATGCTGAAGGGCGTCAACGACTCCGACGCCGACGCACGCGAGCTCGTGCGGATCCTGAAGCCGATCCACGCCAAGGTGAACCTGATTCCGTTCAATCCCTGGCCGGGCGCGCCCTACGAGTGCAGCTCGAACAACCGCATCCATCGCTTCGCCGAAATCGTCAATGACGGCGGTCTCAGCGCCCCCGTGCGCACGCCGCGCGGCCGCGACATCGCCGCGGCCTGTGGCCAGCTCAAGAGCCAGAGCGTGCGTGGCAGAGGCGAAAAAGTCAGGCTTTAGTGACGGTCCTTCGCTTCAACGGGGGCAAGGTTTTGGCGCAATAAAGCGCCATGATCGTGGGTTGGCGGGGACAAGCCCATGCTGGCCCCATGAAAGCAGACCCTCGCGAATGGGATTGGCCCATCTCCATCGGTTCGTCGCCAACGGTTGCGGCAGACTGGAAAGCCAAGCCGACGCTTCTTGGCGGAGCTGACCCACACACGATAGATACTGCTATCGACGCGAAAGTTGCTGCCTGCGGCGACTTGCGGTGCCAAGCCCTGTGCGCGTCCGGAGGCGACTACGGCACGACGGCGACACACAGAGCCGAGAGGACGAACATGTGTCGCAGATGCGCGGTCAAGCGGCTGGGCATTGAGAATTTGCCCGCCGGCGAACAGAATGAAATTCTGGAGAGGTTCGAGACAAAGCGCCGATGACTGGACGCGACGCAGCGTTGAGAAATATCTCTGTTGGTGATTTCTTTCACGCTTCAACCGAGTGCGGTGCGAGCTTTGTTTGCTTGGCATTGCGGATCAATGAACGAACGATTTTTGCACGCAGGATCACGACGCAATCCGTTCATGAGTTTGACCGAGCGACAGGAGTCGAAGATTCTGACGGCGTACCGGTAACCATCAACTCCGTAGAGAAGCTGCCTGCGGATGTACGCGAGATCCTGCTGGGCCTCGACAAGAAGTATCGCGAATCCGAATACCGCTATGCCGAGGATCCGAAATGGCGCCTGCCTGAAGACGAAGCGCGCCTGACCAAGGAAGAGATTTTCGGCCTGCTCTTTGTCGGCGATTTCTACCGCGCCCACCCGATCTAGGGAAAAGACCTTCTGCGCCCGAGCACGAACAGCGCGGTGCCGATGAGGGCGACCGGCACGGAGAGCCAGCCGTGCACGACGATCATGGTCAGCGCGCCGACCAGGCCGACCAGCGTGTCGGTCAAATCGTCGGCGCCCGTGACTGCAACCGCGCCGAAGACCAGCGTGTGGCTGATCAACACCACGAGCAGCGCCAGCACGACGTAGCCCCACCAGGCGGGCTGGTGTCCCCTGCGGTGGAACAGCAGCCATAGCAGGCCTGCGACGATCCCCGCGACGGGACTGAACATCAGCAGGAATCCGATCGCCCGGATCGACGGGTTTTCGTCCGAGAACACGATCTTTTCGCCGTCGATGAGGTCGGCAATCAGGAAGAATCCGATGATCGCAACGGCCATGCAGGCGATCGTCCAGAGCGCGAACAGGATAGCGGTGCGAATCATGCGCACCTCATGTGCGTCTGAGGGCCGTGACGGTGGAGAGGAACGCGCGCTCGGTCGCGACGACGATGAGACCTGAATCGGCTGCCCAATCACTCAGGCGGCCGCCGACATAGTCGGCGTAGTAGGGTTCGTGGAAATAGTGCGGGAAGAGGTCGAGCAGGCCGTCCCACGCCGCATGGTCGCCGCGCTGGATCGAGTCGACGACGACCGCGAGTCCGTCGGGCCGCAGCACGCGCGCCATTTCGGCCAGCGCCTTGCCGCGGATTTCCGTCGGCAGCTCGTGCAACAGGAAGGACGAGACGACGAGGTCGAGGCTGGCATCGTCGAACGGCAGTTTCTCCGCCGCGCCCTCGATCAGCTTCACGCGCGCGGTGTCGCCGATCAGGCGCCGCGCTTCGGCGAGATAGGGCGGGCTGAGATCGAGGCCGGTCCACTTCAGGCCGGGCCAGGCCTGGTGCAGGAAGGCGAGCAGCCGCCCCGTGCCGCAACCGACATCGAGGCCGCGCAAGGAGCGCTGATTGCGGCCGGTCATCCACTCGGCGATCGGCCGCAATGCCCGGCGGCGCATGACGTCGGCCGAGCCGGTGAACAGCACCTCGACCTGGGTGTCGTAGAGCGATGCCGAATGCTCGCTCAACCAGCCGTCGCTCTGGAAATGGAAATTCTGGCGGTAGTAGTCGGGCAGGCCGTCGGCCTGGGTGCCGGGCGGCAGTTCGTCGTCGAGCTTGCCATGGCGCCGGGCGTCGACCTGCGGCAGGTCGCGGAAATAGAGTGAACTGCGCCGCAGGAAATCGCCGGGATCGCGTGACAGCGGCCGGGGTACGGGAAACAGGCCAGCTGAGATGTCCTGCCATTCGCGCGCAAAGAGGGCACGCATGTCGGCGGTCATTTCGGCACGGGCCGGGGTCGGTCCGACGGCAAAATCCGGCTTGGGCATCGGCTTGAGGAGCCGCCGCCCAGCCGCATAGTGGCCTGCATACCAGGCGACGCGGGCCGCCTGACGGGCGGCATAGGAAAGGCGATCCAAGGCTGAGGCCATTTAGGCCATTATAGCGCGCTTGCCCGGGGAAAGGCCGTGGCTATAGTCCCGCGCTTCCGAAAGCCGACGCAATACGCCCAAGGGGCAGCCATGAGCATTAGTTATACCGGGTCCTACAAGAAGGGCGACATCAAGAAGGTCGTGCTGGCCTATTCCGGTGGCCTTGATACTTCCGTCATCCTGAAGTGGCTCCAGACGACCTATGGCTGCGAGGTGGTGACCTACACCGCCGATCTCGGTCAGGGCGAGGAGCTGGGTCCGGCCCGCAAGAAGGCGGAGATGCTGGGCATCAAGTCCAAGAACATCTTCATCGACGACGTGCGCGAGGAGTTCGTGAGGGACTTCGTATTCCCGATGTTCCGCGCCAACGCGCTCTACGAGGGCCAGTACCTGCTCGGCACCTCGATCGCCCGTCCGCTGATCGCCAAGCGCCAGATCGAGATCGCACGCGAAGTCGGTGCCGACGCAGTGGCGCACGGCGCGACCGGCAAGGGCAACGACCAGGTACGCTTCGAACTGTCCTATTACGCGCTCAAGCCCGACATCAAGGTGATCGCGCCGTGGCGCGAGTGGGAGCTGACTTCGCGCACCAAGCTGCTGGAATTCGCCGAACAGAACCAGATTCCGATCGCCAAGGACAAGCGCGGCGATGCGCCGTTCTCGGTCGACGCCAACCTCCTGCACTCCTCGAGCGAGGGCAAGATCCTGGAGGATCCCTGGGAAGAGGCCGACGAGATGGTGTATCAGCGCACGATCTCGCCCGAGGATGCGCCGGACAAGGCGACCTATGTCGAAATCGACTTCGAGAAGGGCGATGCGGTCGCGATCGACGGCAAGAAGATGTCGCCGGCGACCCTGCTGACCAAGCTCAACGAGCTCGGCAAGAAGAACGGCATCGGCCGACTCGACCTGGTCGAGAACCGCTTCGTCGGCATGAAGAGCCGCGGCATCTACGAGACGCCGGGCGGCACGATCCTGTATGCCGCCCATCGCGGCATCGAGCAGATCACGCTCGACCGCGGCGCCGGGCATCTCAAGGACGAGCTCATGCCGAAATACGCCGAGCTCATCTATTACGGCTTCTGGTTCTCTCCCGAGCGCGAGATGCTCCAGGCGCTGATCGACAAGAGCCAGGAAAATGTCACGGGCACGGTGCGGCTGAAGCTCTACAAGGGCAACACCAGCGTGGTCGGCCGCAAGAGTCCGAAGTCGCTCTACTCGATGAAGACCGTGACCTTCGAGGACGACCAGGGCGCCTACGATCAGCGGGACGCCGAGGGCTTCATCAAGCTCAACGCGTTGCGTCTGCGCCTGCGCGCGATGGGGGGACAACCCAACAGCAAGAGCTCCAAGAAGTAAGGCAATGCCCTTCGACAACGACAGGCGGCAGGGACCGGATGGCGGCGGCCAGGGGGGCGAGCGCGCCATCAACCTGCCGCCGACCATTCTCTGGATCATCGTCATCAATCTGGCGATCCAGGGCCTGCGCGAACTGTTGAGCGACTCGGCCGACCAGGGGCTCGTCCTGCAATTCGCCCTGATCCCGGCGACCTATACCGGGGACATGGGCGACCTGCTGTCGAAGATCGTCTCCCCGGTCACCTATCAGTTCCTGCATGGCGGCTGGGTGCATGTCGGCGTCAACATGCTGAGTCTCGCCGCGTTCGGCGCACCGGTCGAGCGCATCCTTGGACCGCGCCGCTTCCTTGCCTTTTATATCTGTGCGGGCATCGTCGCTGGCTTCATCCATGTCGCCTTCAACATGGATTCGACGGATCCAGTGGTCGGCGCCTCGGGCGCGATCAGCGGCGTGTTCGGCGGCGTATTGATGCTGCTGCGCAGCGCCGGCCGCATGTCGTCGCTGCTGCCGGTGGCCGGCATCTGGATCGCGCTGAACATCTTCTTCGGCATATTCGGGGGGACGCCGGGCGCCGGCGGCGAGCCGGTGGCCTGGCTCGCCCACATCGGCGGCTTCGTGTTCGGGCTGGCGGCGATCCGCTTCTTCGTGCCTCGCTCTCCGGTATAGCCCTCACCGCTGTAACCTACGCGGGCTCGCGGCGCGCTATAGTCCGCCCGATGCCCGACCAGGCTCTTCCTTTCCGCCGTACGCTCGCGGCCAATGCCGTCGTACTGGCGCCATCCTTCGCGGCGCTGGCGATCCTGTACGGCTGCGGCGCGTTGGCGCTCAAGCCGGCACTGCTGGCGGCCGCCGGCATCGCGGCCGTATCGGTCTTCCTGGTACAGCGCTACCTCGGCGCACTCGCCCGCTTCGTGCGCTTCGTCGGCGATTTGTCGGGCGAGCAGGATCCGGTGATGCCGCGCCTGCCCTTCGCGCCGCTCACCGAGGAGCTGGCGAGCTCCGCAGCGACGCTCGCTACCGGCTGGCGCCGCCAGCGCGCCTCGATCGACAATCTCGCGACCTCGGCGCAGGCGATCGTCGATGGACTGCCCGATCCTCTGATCGGCGTCGACCGCCAGCGCCGCATCGTGCGCACCAATCGCGCCGCGCGCGCCCTGCTGGGGCCGGTCGGTGCGGAGCGCGACCTGTCGACCGCATTGCGCCAGCCTGAATTGCTGGCCGCGATCGACCGTCTGCTGGAGGCCGGTCCCGACGGCAATTTCGTCAATGCCGAGCACGCGACGATCGAGATCGCGCTGCCCGGCCCGCCCGAGCTCGATTTCATCGCCCATGTCCGGCGACTGCCGCGCGCGGCGGCCGACGGCTCGCTGGCGCTGGTGGTGCTGCATGACACCACGGCGCTGCGGCGCGCCGAACGCATGCGCGCCGATTTCGTCGCCAATGCCAGTCACGAGCTCAAGACCCCGATCGCGGGCCTCGCGGGCTTCATCGAGACCCTGCGCGGGCCGGCGCGCGACGACGCCAATGCGCGCGAACGCTTCCTCGGCATCATGGCCGAGCAGGCCGACCGCATGCGCCGGCTGGTCGACGATCTTCTGATGCTGTCGCGCATCGAGCAGCACGAACATTCGCGGCCGGCCGCGGCCGTCGACGTAGAGCGCGTACTGCGCGGGGTCAACGACCTGCTGCACCTGAAGGCATCGTCGCGCGGCGTCGCGCTCGAGATCGACTGCGAGAAGGGCCTGCCGCCGGCCGTGGGCGACTACGACGAACTCACCATCGTGTTCCAGAACCTGATCGACAACGCGATCAAGTACACCAAGGGAGCAAGCAAGGTGCGTGTCGTGGCGCGCGCCGTGGGCGGCGGAGACCTCGCGGTCTCGGTCTCGGACGAGGGCGACGGCATCGCTGCCGCCCATCTGCCGCGTCTCACCGAGCGCTTCTACCGCGTCGATACCGCCCGTTCGCGCCAGCTCGGCGGCACCGGGTTGGGGCTCGCCATCGTCAAACACGTGGTCAATCGCCACCGCGGCCGGCTCGAGATCCAGAGCACCCTGGGCAAGGGCTCGGTCTTCACCGTGACCCTCCCGACAGCCCGAAATCCCTGAAAAGGGCTAGGCAGAAGCCCTTATCCACCGTGGTTATGGGCCCTGATAGCAGTGTCGTTGAACTGTCATATATTCGTAATAGAAAGGTGACCGTCGCCTCCTACTGCCATTCCCGTTGGATCGAACAAGGAGGGTTCCTGTGAGGATTTCCAAAATAGCTTTGACGGCGGTCGCCGCGGTTGCCGCGTCGTGGTCAGCTTGGGCTGCCGACATCTCGGGCGCCGGCGCGACGTTTCCCTATCCCGTCTATGCCAAGTGGGCGGACGCTTACAAGAAGGACACCGGCGTCGGCCTGAATTACCAGTCGATCGGATCGGGCGGCGGCATCAAGCAGATCAAGGCCAAGACCGTGACCTTCGGTGCCTCCGATGCCCCGCTGCCGGGCAAGGAGCTCGACGAGGCCGGCCTGGCGCAGTTCCCGATGGTGATGGGCGGCATCGTGCCGGTGGTGAACATCGACGGCGTGAAGCCGGGCGAGCTCGTGCTCGATGGCCCGACCATGGCCAACATCTTCCTCGGCCAGATCAAGAAGTGGGATGATCCCGCGATCGCCAAGCTCAATCCCGGCCTGAAGCTGCCGTCGCAGGCGATCGCCGTGGTGCGTCGCTCGGACGGTTCGGGCACGACCTACAATTTCGCCTACTACCTCGCCGACGTCAGCCCGGAGTGGAAGACCAAGGTCGGCGTCAACACATCGGTGCAATGGCCGGTCGGTATCGGTGCCAAGGGCAACGAGGGCGTCGCCAACAACGTGGCGCAGACCAGGGGCTCGATCGGCTATGTCGAGTACGCCTACGCCAAGCAGAACAAGCTGACCTTCACCAAGATGGTGAACAAGGCGGGCAAGACCGTCGCGCCGACCGCGGAGACGTTCCAGGCCGCCGCGGCCAACGCCGACTGGAAGAGCCAGCCGGGTTACGGCGTGATCCTCGCCAACCAGCCGGGCGACACGTCGTGGCCGATGACGGCTGCGACCTGGATCCTGCTCTACAAGAGCCCCGCCGATGCGGCGTCGACCGGCGAGGCTCTGAAGTTCTTCGCGTGGTCCTATGCCAAGGGCTCCGACATGGCCAAGGACCTCGACTACGTGCCGATGCCGGCGAACGTCGTCAGCGACATCCAGAAGATGTGGGCGTCCGAGATCAAGGACAGCAGCGGCAAGCCGCTGTTCACCCTGACGCACTGAACGCAGTCGGACGAGGGAAGGCGCCGGGGGCGCCTTCCCCTTCGCGGTCGCTCGAGAAGGGGGCATGATGTGTCCGACATGGCATTGAAATCCGGGGAAGTATCGTCGGGGGCATCGCCGTCGCGGGCTGCGGTTCTGGGGCGGCTGAGGGTCAACGACATCGTCTTCAAGAATCTGACGCGCGCGGCGGCCGTCGCCGTGCTGGTGGTTCTGAGCGGCACCATCCTGTCGCTGGTCATGGGCGCGGCGCCGGCGCTCAGGACATTCGGCTTCGGCTTCCTGATCAGCGAAGACTGGAATCCGGTGACCGAGAAGTTCGGCGCACAGGCGCCGATC
>JBGAIW010000025.1:0-46310 GCA_044225265.1 Reyranella sp. | reverse complement strand
AGCCCACGCGAATATCGGGTACGCCACGCACACCACCACAAAAGATGCCACGAGTTTTCTCATGGTTTCCCCCAAAGCAGCGAGTCAGTCCTTCCCGGCGGACAACGAAATCCTGACGGACATGGGCCCCGGCCGGCAAGAGGGGATCGCGGGAGAGACGAATCTTCGCCGCACGATTCGCGGCGACTGCAACGGCGATGAGCCTAGAGGCCGGAGAAAACCCGGGCGCCGATCTGTCCGATCTCCTCGTCCTGCGCGGGCGAGCCGCCGCTTTCTCCCAGCGCGCCGAGCACGGTTCCATCCGGTGCGCGCAGCAGGATGCCGCCCCACACCGCGGTGAAGCGGGGATCGCCGAACCAGGCGATGTCGCGGCGGTCGTCGCCCAGGCCCATGTCGAACATGCGCTCCTTCAGCACTTTGGTGTCGCGCAGCCACTTCACGGCGGTGTAGGCCTTGTTCACGCACATGCGGGCGTTCAGCGCGCTCGCGCCGTCGGTGCGCGCCATGCCGATCAGTTCGCCACCCGGGTCGACCACGGCAGCGGCGAACTCGAGCTTGCGCTCGATGGCAGCCTGAAGCATCGCGTCGATCACGGCGAGCGCTTCGCGCCGGCCCAGTCTGTTGGCCATTCCGTCCTCCCCTTGCACCGGCGTCGCGCCGCTGTACCGGCGGAACCGTTCAGGTCTGTGCGGCGACCCGGGCGGCGGCGGTGCGGTTGGCCTCGCGGCGTTGCTCCATCATGCCTGAGGTGCGCTGGCGATAGAAATCGACCAGTTCGGGGCCGGCCTTCTCCGGACTGCCGCTGTCGAACGGTGGATGCGGGTCATATTCCATCATCAGCTGGATTGCCCGGGCGATCTTCTCGCCCGCCAGTTCGGCCGCCAGCGTGAGGCCGAAATCGATGCCCGCCGTCACGCCGCCGCCGGAAATGCGGTTGCGGTCGCGCACGACGCGCTCGGCGACCGGCACCGCACCGAAGGCAGCGAGTTCGTCACGCACCGACCAGTGGCACGCTGCGCGGTAGCCCTTGAGCAGGCCGGCCGCAGCGAGCACCAGGGATCCGGTGCATACCGAGGTGATGTAGCGCGCCTTCTCGGCCTGGCGACGCAGGAAAGACAGGGTCGGCTCGTCGTTCATCAGCGCCACCTGGCCAACGCCGCCCGGCACGCAGACCACGTCAAGCTGCGGGCAGGTCGCGTAGTCGACGGTCGGCAGGATCGCGAAGCCACAGTCGGTGGTCACCGGATCACGCGTCTTGCCCACGATGTGCAGGCGCGCGCCGGGCAGGCGGCTCAGAACCTGGGCGGGCCCCATGGCGTCGAGCTGTGTGACGTTGGTGAACAGCAGAATGCCGATGTTGAGTTCGTCCGTCATCGTTGTCTCCTGGGGCGACGGGCAGTGGCCGCCGGTACCTAACTCTATGGCATTCCAGCCAGGATCGTGTGCATGACAAACCGACGCGAATATCTGCCCGCTGCGAGGGCGTCGGCTTGATTTGCATCAATGGCCCCTCGTTCGAGGTTGTTAACTATCATCAGTCGCGGCTGGCGCGCGAAATGGGATGATTGCTGGAGCGAGAGGGGCCTCATCATGATGAAATCGATCACCGATCGGGCGGAGGTGTCGATCGACTTCCCCGACAAGGCCTACATGGGCGCGTTCGGCCGCGAATCCGCGTTCGACGTCAAGGTCGAGCCGGACGAGGTGATGCTGCGCATCGTGCGTGCCGGCGACGACCGTCGAGAGATCGCCGTCCATCTCCACTACTACCTGCTGGCCGATATCCTGAAGGCGCTCGGGCAGGGGCTGGTGAACCACGACTTCCTCGACGAGGCCCATCTCGAAAGACTGCGCGAGGGCGCGGACGCGCTCGTGCAGGCCCTGAAGGACCCGGCCAAAGCCGGTGGCAGGAAGAAGGAGCGCGCCGGTCTCTAGAGAGACGCGAGCGGATCGGCGCCGAAGCGATTGGGACCGGTCGTGCCCTTCAGGAAGCCGCACTCGATCAGATACCACAGGCCGCCGATCACCGGCACGAAGGCGATCAGGATCCACCATCCCGACTTGCCGCGGTCATGCCAGCGCTTCACCGCTATGGCGAGGCCGATCCAGAAGATCGCGATGGTCACGACCAGCAGGACGATGCCGCCGATCATGCCGACCGAGGCCATGGCGGCCTCGGGATCGGCCGTCATCGCGGCGCTGCCGACGATTGCTCCGGTCACGATGCTGTAGACGACCGACGTGACGATGTTGATCAGCCACCACTTGGCGCGGTTGATCCTTCCGTCGAAGCTGAACAGCAGGTCTTGCATGACGATCTCCCCCGAGAACTCATGAACCTATCCTACCATCCTCGCCGCGCTCCCGTCGCCGCGAAGCGGGACACCGATACAAGGAAGCGGTGCACAACCTTGCGCAGAGGCTCTGAATCGAAGCGGGACGCCTCGGGTGAGCCGCGTCAGCTGCGTTGCCCGGCGAACGCCACGGTCGCCACGCCGGCGCCGATCAGCAGCCCGCCGCCGGTCTTGTTGATGACCGAGATGGCGCGCGCGTTGCGCACCAGCCCGCGGGCGCGCGAGGCAGCGAGCGCGTAGCCGAAGGCATTCGCGAAAGCGAGCACCAGGAAAGTCGTCTCGAAAACCAGCATCTGGGTGAGGAAGTCGGCGCGCGGATCGAGGAAGGCCGGCAGGAAGGCGACGAAGAAGGTGATGCTCTTGGGATTGAGGGCCGTTACCAGCCAGGCATGACCGAGCATCTTCGCGGCCGACACGGAATCGGTGCGCGGTGTCGCCTCGAGGGTTCCGCCGGCGCGCCACAGCTTGATCCCCAGCCATACCAGATAGGCCGCACCGACCCATTTCAGCACCGTGAACAGTGTCGCCGATGCCGCGAGCAGTGCGCCCAGCCCGAGCATCGAGAGCGTCATCGCGGTGAAGTCGCCCAGCGCCACGCCGGCTGCCATCGGCAGCGCGGTGCGCCAGCCCTGGCCGAGCGCATAGGACACGACCAGCAGCACGGTCGGGCCGGGAATGACCAGGAGGAGGGAGGAGGCGGCCACGAAGGTCAGCCAGAGTTCGAGTGTCATGGCGTCATGAAGCCATAGACGAAAGAAGCCGTCACCCTGTCCTTGCGAAGCGGTGGAAGTTGACCGACAAGGTGCCGGGCCTACGTCTCATCTCGCCACTAGCGGCGCGAAGTCACAATCAGGACAGCGAAAAGGGCTTCGACCACGCCAGCGCAATGACGGTTTGCGGGTGCATCTTATCGTCGCCCCGGCTGCAATGTGACCCGAGCGGGGGAAAAGGGTTCGCCATATGCTCGGCCTCTACGCCGCGCCTCCTTCGCCGCGGGACAGCGGCCGATCACGGTTTGAAGGTACAGGCGCCTTCCTTGCAAGCATCATAAGTATTCTGCAATTCGTCCTGGACGATCCAGTTGTAGCCTCGGGGCGTGGATATCGTCAGATCCCTGTCGACCACGGCAACACGATATTTCCATCCGGCCGGCGGCTTCAGTTTGGAGGCCAGGTCTTTGAGGCCGTCGTAGGTCAGAGTCTTGTCGACCATCTGCCCATAGGCCTGCATCACCCATGGGGTTCCCTCTGGATCATCGAGAATGAACACCGGCTTGCCCTTGTCGAAAGTCATCGTTGATCTGCGATGGGATTGCAGCGGCTGATAGGGGTTCATGTGGGCGGTGGCGAGTGAAGCGCCCTTGGGCAGGTGGCCTTCGCCCATCCAACGCGCCTCGACGCCATTGAAACTGACGACAGGACCGACCGGGAGCGTAATGCGATCCATTGTCCATCCGCGCGGCCCATTCTTGTAGGCCGCCAGGACATCGAACTCGGATTCAAGCAACGGAACCGTGACCTTATCCCACATGCCGGCGGGACAGGTGTTGGCCGTGTGTGCCGAGTTGTTCAGCGCGCTGGTGTTGTAGTAGACGCCGGCCACGCCGTTATTCTTCATGATGCGGAATAGCCAGACCTCGCAATAGATCACGCCGCGCAAGCCGGTATAGGTCATGTCGACCGGATCGGCTGGGATCGGCACCGGCTTAGTCGCCGCGGTTTCGCGCGTGGCCGCGGCGGCTTCCAGCATCGTATCTATGCAAGTGGCCGACAGCTTGCTCTGATTTTCCTTCATGCAGGCTTTGATGCGCCCTTCGCCCGGCAAAACGTTGCCACACAGGGCCACAACATCGGCGGCACATGCCCTGACGATACGGAAATCTCGAATCACCGCGTCCTGGGCCGTCGCCGCAGAAGCCATCGCAGCCAGGAAGACCGCAACAATGAGGATCCGTGCCGTTCTCATTCCCAGATCTCCTGACAGAAGAATGCTTTCAAAGTTCCAGATTTCACCGGGACAAGCCCTTTTTAGCGCGTCAAGCAACGAGGACAAGCGCACGTCGGTCCAGACAAAACGATGCCACGAACAACTCTCAAGCGCGGCCCCCTTCGGATCGTTACTCTCCGGCATGGTCGGGGTCGACATCTGCCGGTACCTGGAGTTTTTGCGTGCGCTCGATGTCCGCTCCATTTTCTGGAACAGATATCCGTTGAATGCTCAGTCGAGTCACGACAATGAGTTCGGGGCCTTCTCTCGGATTTCGGGGGCAAAGTGCACTGCCGGGCATTGTGTCATGCTTTCCGAGCTAGTCTCTCCACCGATATCGTTTGCCGATCCGGTCGTCGAAGGAAGGCGCGTCGTCGTCCGCGGCACCGGTTGTCTGCGCCGGGTTTGCCGGCCGTCGAGGAGGC
This sequence comes from Reyranella sp., assembly GCA_044225265.1. Lineage (GTDB taxonomy): Bacteria > Pseudomonadota > Alphaproteobacteria > Reyranellales > Reyranellaceae > Reyranella. The sequence goes on along the minus strand of JBGAIW010000025.1, from coordinate 41,545 downwards.
GGGAGGGATGCGGGACTGCCGGAAAGATCGGGCGGCCGCACCAGGGTGGCGATGACAGGGGTCTGCTTGGCGTCCGCCGGGAACGCGATGTACCAGCGCTTCAGGGTCGGTGGCGCTTCCGAGGCGGCCGTCGGCGCGGTGCGACCCTGGAGACCGCGCTGCAGGTCCATCACCGCGTCGCGCCATTCGGCGGCCGCGACGAAGGTCGACGGCAACAGAGCGATGGCCGCGGCGCAGGAGGCGAGAAGCCATCTCCGCCCCGGTCCGTTGGCCGTACCGCGCAGCACCAGCAACGCCAGTCCCGCCGCCAGCAACAGCCCCGCGAACAGCCGCGAGTTGTAGTGCAACGATGCGATGGGCGTCGCGGGCCACTGGCGGAGCTGTGCCAGCGGCAGCAGCGCCAGGGCGACGAGCAGCACCGCGCCGGCCGCGAGCAGCAGTCGACTGTTCAGGCGCAGCGCCAGCCCCGTAGCGGCCAGCGCCGCTGCCAGAAGAATCAATTGCGGATTCGGGAAGGCGATACTGTCCTTGATGCTGGTCGAGAAAAGTCCGAGCGAACCGGAGGCCCCTCCGGCCAGCCGTGGGGAACTCGCCGCGATGACGGCGCCGGCGAAGAACAGCGCCGACACCGCGATCAGGACGATGTCCGAGCGGCGGGACGGCAGGCCGGGGCGCGCTTTCGCGGTCGCGACCATCGCGATCGCCACCGCGATGGCGGCGAGAGGAAAGCCGAGCCGGGCCTGGTAGATGCACGCGGCCAGTCCGACCGGCAACGCCATGACCGCAAAATAGAACAGTCGGGGCGAGCGCTGGCGCCACGCCTCCGCACCTTGCAGGGTCTCGGCCGACAAGCGGCGAAACGCCAGCGCTGCGAGCAGCGGCCCCAGGAAGAGCATGGTCTCGTAGGCGCGCAGGAGGAAGACGGCCGCCAGCAGAAGGACGGCGTCTTCGCGCGCCGACAGGGGACGGGGAGACGCGAGGTAGGTCGCCGCGAGCACCACCGCGGCATACGGCATGTTGTATTCGCCGATGCTGAACAGGCAGGACGGCAGGAAGACCAGGGCGATCGCGCCGACCACCCATCCCAGCAGGCTTTCGTCGTGCCGCGCGTGCAGCAGCGCCAGGCTGTAGAACAGCGCCGGCACCGCCAGCAGCGTGAATGAATAGAGGGGAACCAGCCATTTCAGGTCGGTGACGCCGAACTTTAGCGCGATCAGGATCGGGATCTGCGTCGCTGCGATCATGAACAGACGCTGCTGGTCGTCGAAGGCGCTGAACCGGCCCTCGGCGATGATTTCGGTCAGGTAATAGGCCGCGTCGCTGTAGAGACCGAGCAGGCTCCATCCGGCCCAGCCGGCGACCGCCCACAGCAGGACCAGCATGCCGCCGACGGCGAGAGTGGGGAATCTTTCGGAACTGGGCATGCCGGCAGCCAAGTCTAGCAGATCGGGCGCAGACCGGCCCTCGCGTCAGGTCGCCTCCTTGGGATCAGGCGGCAACTTCTGCTAGGTACGGCGCTGTCCCCGGACACCTCGGATTTGCCCTGCGAAAGGAACGGATGAGCGCACTTCTCAACGACGCCGAGCTGGTCGAACGCATTTTCGCGCATATCGACGGCAAGTCGACGGACAAGGGCACGAGTGTGTGGCGCGAGCCCGCCGAGAATTATTCCTTGCCCGAGCGCTTCGCGGCCGAACTCGAGGTCCTGCGACGCGTGCCGATGGCGTTCTGTCCCTCGGCGGCGCTGCCGGAGCCGGGCTCCTACATCGCGCGCACGACCGTCGGCACGCCGCTGCTGGTGGTGCGCGGCAGCGACGGCATCGTGCGCGGCTTCCGCAACGCCTGCCGGCATCGCGGCATGAAGGTCGAGGAGGGCGAGGGCTGCAAGCGCGCCTTCTCCTGCCCCTATCACGCCTGGACCTACGGCCTCGACGGATCGCTGCGCCACGTGCCGGGCGAGGACGGCTTCCCCGATCTCGACAAGTCCGCGCACGGGCTGGTGCCGGTGGCCGCGGTGCGGGAGAAGGGCGGTCTGGTGTTCGTGACCCAGGACGCGCCGCTCAGCGACGGCGCACTGCCGGACGTACCCGACCTGCTGCCCGCCGACTACGTGCTGTTCAACAAGCTCGAGTTCGATGACAAGGCCAACTGGAAGCTGATCGGCGAGACGTCGATGGAGGGCTATCACATCAAGGCCCTGCACAATCAGTCGTTCTTTCCCTACGGCTACGACAATCTGAACGTGGTCGAGCTGCACGGCCGCAACTCGCGCATCGTCTTTCCGTTCCGCCGCATCGAGAAGCTGCGCCAGCTGCCGCGCGAGCAGTGGAACGTGCAGGGCCGGCTGACCGACGTTCACCAGCTCTTCCCCAACACCCATGTCAGCTTCCTGTCGAGCCACGCCATGCTGATCATCCTCGAGCCGGTGTCGCCCACCGAGACGCATTGGGTGGTCTATCAGCTCGCGCCGAAGGTGAAGGACGGCAAACCGCTCGATCTCGAGGAGGCGAAGCGCGACGCCAACTTCGTGCAGGACGCCGGCTTGACCGAGGACCGCGCCGCCGCCCGAGCGATCCAGGAGGGCCTCGCCACGCGCGCCAACAGTCATTTCACCTTCGGCCACTACGAGCAGGCGATCGGCCATTTCCACCGCCACCTGACGGCGCATGTCGAGATGCTGAAGGGGCAGAGCCGATGACACACGGCGACTGAATGCAATGAGTTCTCTCCGTCAGGCCTGGGCGGCGCTGCCGCCGCGACTGAGGATCCTGGAGCCGGCAACATTCTCGGCCGGGGAGTGGTCTGTGCTCGAACGCCTGCACGCGCGCTTCAACGATCGCGAGGCGCACACGCATCTGCCGTTGCCGATTGCCCGCTTCCGCGACGAGGCGCGGGACGAAATCTTCGATCTCGCGAAGCGATTCGACGATGTTCGCACGGAGCAGGTCGAGGAAGGCCCCGGCGATGACGAAACCGCGAATTCGCCGGCCGAGGCTATGGCGATCTACGCGCGGCACTACAACGCCGACGTCGACGCCATGATGGCCGTGCTGGTGGCGCCGGCCCGCTATCGCAAGGGACACTACGCCTACGGCAAGTTCACCGTGCCTGCACCGCACGGCCTGCACACCGACCACAGTGCGGAGGATTCGACGGCGAGGGGCGAGCCGATCTGCATCGCCCGCATCGAGACGCTGGGCACGCACTACGTCGCCGGCGACTATCAGGCAGGGGACGCTCAGGAGCATCCCGGTCGATTGCGTCATGCTGATGGTCGCGGGAAACGGTTCGGCAGATGCCCAGGTCACGCAGCACATCGCGGCCCGTCCGCCTCCCGGCGGAGTGCACTCGGCGTTTTTCCAGAGACAGTACAGGCTTCCGGTGGCTGTCGAACTATGATGCCTTGTCAATCAAACAGGTTGGCCAACCGCTGCTTGATCTGGTCCGCGATGTAGAGCGCCACGGCCTGGATCGTCGAAGTCGGGTTCACGCCGCCGCCGGTCACGAACACGCTGCCGTCGACGATGAACAGGTTCCTGACGTCGTGGCTGCGGCCCCAGTCGTTGACCACGGAGCGATCGGGGTCGGCACCCATGCGGGCGGTGCCGAGCAGGTGGCCGGGATAGTTCAGCACCTCGCGCGAGCAATAGAGGCGGGTGGCGCCGGCTTCGCTCAGGATTTCCTCGGCGCGGGCGATGCCGTGCTCCATCATGCGCCGGGTGTTCTCGCTGATCGTGTACTCGATCTTCGGCGCGGGAATGCCGCTCGAGTCCTTCAGCGTCGGATCGAGCGTGACCCGGTTGTGTTCCTCCGGCAGGTCGTCGCAGGCGACGCCGATGTTCACGCGATGGTCGAGCAGTTCGCGATAGGTACTGTGATGGTTGGCGCCCCAGGTGAGCTGGCCGGCGCCGGTGGCGACGATCGCCTGGGTGGCGGGGCCGGTTCCGCGGCCGAACTGCAGGGTGTAGCCGCGCACGAAGCCGCGCGACGGGTCGGTCTCATAGAATTGCTTGCTCCACAGGCAGGTGATCGGCCCGCGGCCGCCGTCGACCGTCTCGGGCACGTAGCCCGAGACGATCGGCCAAGGATGCAGCATCAGGTTCTTGCCGACCAGGCCTGAGGAATTGGCCAGGCCGTTGGGAAACTTTCCCGAGGCCGAGTTGAGCAGCAGGCGCGGCGTGCCGACGCCGTTGCAGGCGAGGATCACCATCTCGGCCGGCTGGAAGCGTTCCTTGCCGTCGGCGTCGTAATAGATCGCGCCGGTCGCCATGCCCTGGCTGTCGGTGACGATCTCGCGGACCCGGCAGCGCGTGCGCAGCTCGACACCGGCACGAATCGCGAGCGGCCAGTAGGTGAGGTCGGTGCTGGCCTTGGCACCCTGCGCGCAGCCCGGCGTGCAGTGGCCGAGATTGATGCACTTGGCGCGGCCTTCGTAGTCGGTGGTGGCGATGGTGGTATCCGACGGCCACCAGTGCCAGCCGAGCCTGTTCATGGCCTTGGCGTAGAGCGTACCGGTCCTGCCCATCGGGATCGGCGGCATCGGGGGATGGCGCGGCGGCACGCCGGGATCGCCGGCGAGGCCCGACACGCCCATCATGCGGTCGTTCTCCTCGTAGAAGCGTTCGAGCGCCCAATAGTCGACCGGCCAGTCGTCGGCCACGCCGTCCAGGGTCTTCACCCGGAAGTCCGACGGATGCATGCGCGGCCAGTGGGCGGTGTAGATCACGGTGCCGCCGCCGACGCCGTTGAAGTTGGCGACCTTCATGATCGAGGCATCGTCGTTGACCGGATAATCGGTGTCGCGGCCGCGGCGGTTGGGGCTGATGTCGAAATCGCCGAAGCGGCGCGCCTCCCAGTCGCGGCCGTTGGTCGGAAAGTCGGTCGAGCGGATCCAGTCGCCCTGCTCGAGGCAGAGGATGCGCATGCGCGTGTCGGCGAGACTCCACGCCACGGCAGCGCCCGAGGCGCCGGATCCGACGATCAGGACGTCGACCTTTTCGTTGGAGATCATCACGAGGCCTTCCGGTCGTCGCGCCAGAACGGCGCGCGCGATCGCACGGCGTCGACCAACGACCAGTCGCCCTGCTCGACGACGTAGCCTGTGGGGAAGGGCGGCCGCGCCTCATGGCCGAGGGCACGCAGCACGCGATCGTCGCGGTAGTAGGCGGCGAGGATCACGCGCCCCAGCGCGCGGGTTGCGAGGCCGCCCCTAGCGTACCAGTCGTTGACCTCCTGTCCGGGCGTGAAACTCGCCAGCGCCTGTCGGACGAGGGCGAGATCGCGGCCGATCGATCTCTCGATGTCCGCGAGGATCAGCGGATCGGCGGCGGTCGGCATGCCGAGCGCAGGATCGGCCGGGATCATGAGGCTGGTGGCCTGGCGCAGGGTATCGCGTTCGGCGGGGGAGAGGGGCGGGGACTGGTTCATCATGGTGGACGTTAGCACGCGATCTTCCCCGGCGCGGCAAGGCGTGACGCGCGCCATCGGCAGAAGCCGCGATCAGCCTACAGCGCGATGCAGGAAGGCCATGTCGTGGATCGGATCGGGGCCGACGAACGTGACCGCGAGATCGGTCACGCCGGCCTCGCGGCAGGCGTCGGCACGGCGGCGGCAGTCGGTGGCATCGCCGGTCACGGTGAAGGCCTCGAAGAAGCGCTCGTCGGGGTCCTCCGAGGCGGCGGCAGCCGCGAAATCGCCGGCGGGGATGCCGCTGTGGTCCACCAGCGCCGCCAGAAGGGCCGGATCGCTTCGCGCGTCCTGCCAATGACGCTTCAGCAGGGCGCCGAGCACCGGCTTCATCGCCGCCATCGCGCTGGCGCGGTCGGGGCCGACGGCGCAGGGCGCGTACCTAACCAGGCGCCTCGGTCTGGCGATCGCTGCGGCGTGCGCGGCGAAGGCGGCCGGTCGCAGACCGTCGACGATCAGTCCGTCGGCGAAGTCACCGGCCAGGGCGAGCGCGTCCGGGCCATCCGCCGCCAGCAGGATCGGCACATCGGCTCGAGCCGGCTTGAAGGAAAGCCTGGCGTCTTCGACGGAGAAAGCCTTGCCCTCGTAGGTGAGCGCCTCGCCGCCGAGCAGGCCTCGCACGATGGCGACGCTGTCGCGCAGGGCCGCGAGGCTTCGCTCGTTGTCGATGCCCAACTGCCGGATTGGCACGGCGAGGCCCGAACCGAGACCGAGGCTCAGCCGGCCGTTGCTCAATTCGTCGAGCGCGCCCGCTTCCATGGCGATCTGGGCGGGATGGCGCAGCAAGGGATTCCAGACGCCGACACCCAGTTCGATGCGGGTCGTCGCCATGGCACAGGCGCCGAGCGCAGGCGCGACGCTGCGCCCCATCGGATTTTCGGCGAACCAGATCGAAGCCAGGCCGAAGGCCTCGGCCATGGACGCGAGCTCGAAGCAACGGCGGGCGGGGACGGCGCCGGACAGGCGCATGCCAATGCGGAGGGAAGCCATCGCTCCTGTCTACACCATCGGCGCGCCGTTCCGCAGGTGCGAGCCCAGGCTTTCCGCAGCCGCTGCGGATTGTCTGGAATCCAAGTGGATGCTAGCAGTCAGGCCGTCGCCGAAAACGTCCGGTGACGGGGAGTTGTCCGTCGATATGTTCGAGATCGTCAATCGCCCGGGTCTGCTGTTTCTGCTGATCGGGGTCGCGCTCTGGTTGATGGCTCGGCTGGGGGCGGCACTCCGCCACCGCCGGCCGCTCGCAGACGAGACGCGCAACGATTTCACCTTGCTGCTCAGTTCGTCGCTGACGCTGTTGGCGCTGATCATAGGTTTCAGCTTTTCCTTCGTGTCCAACCGCTACGACCAGCGCAAGACCCTCGAAGAGGCGGAAGCCAACGCCATCGGTACGGAATATGCGCGGGCCGACCTGCTGCCCAAGGCCGATGCCGACAAGGTGAAGACGTTGCTGAGGGGCTATGTCGATCTGCGCATCGAGTTCTACGACAGGGTCGATCTGGACGGGCAGCGCCGCCTCGTCGAGCGTACTGTCCGCGCGCAAGACGAACTGTGGAAGGCCATCCTCGGACCTGCGCAGGCCTCGCCGACGCCGGTGATGGCGCTGGTCGTGGCGGGGATGAACGACGTGCTCAATTCGCAGAGCTACACCCAGGCGGCCTGGTGGAATCGCATGCCGCTCTCGAGCTGGGCCTTCCTGCTGGCGGTCGCGCTGTGCTGCAATTTCCTGATCGGCTACGGCCTGCGCAGCGCCAAGTCGGAAAGGCGGCTGCTCCTCATCTTTCCGGTGCTGATAACGATCGCGCTGACCTTCATCGCCGACATCGATGCCCCGCGCCGCGGCTTCATCCAGGTCGAGCCGCAGAACCTGAAAGCGCTGGCCGATCAGCTGGCCCGAGGCTAGGGGCGCCGTTGCGCCTGATGGCGGCGCCACGCGACATAGGGCACCGAGACGGCCGTCGAGGTTACGACGTAGACGGCCAGGATCGTCGCGGTCTTCGGGCCGGGCAGCGAGGTCGCAACCAGGACAGCGACGCCGATGTGACGCAAGGCGCAGGCGACCGCCAGGCCAGTGCGGCGGTCGGGATCGGGCCCGCCGAACGCATGGCCGATCGCGAGCGCCACGATCATGAATGCGGCGAGGGCCGCGACGCCGCGCCAGCGGACCTCGAGCAGGGTGTCGTAGTTGACCGCGAGCAGCGCCAGCGCGCCCACGACGAGCACGAAGCCGGCCCCTGCCACGAGAGGGGGACCGACGCGACGGCCGAAAGCGGGCGCGAAGCGGCGCAGCACCATGCCCACGACCAGCGGCAGGAAAAAGGAACGGGCGATCAATATCGCCGTCTTTTCCGGCGGGATCGGCGGCAGGCGGTCGAAGACGGCCGGCAGCAGGGCCATCCACGCGGGGACGACGACTATCGCCAGCAATGAGGTCAGTACGACCAGGCTGAAGACATGGGCGGCGTCGCCGACGCCCAGCATCTTGCGCGGCAGCAGCGGCGCGCCGGACGAGGCGGCAAGGACGAGAATCGCGCCGGCCACGGGCGGGGCGAGCGGCAGCAGTTCGACGACGGCGAGCGCGACAAGCGGGACGGCAACGTACATGGCGAGCAGGGCGCGCAGCAGCTGGCCGGGATGGCGCAAGAGATGAAGCGCATCGCCTGGAGTCGATTCCAGGCCGATACCGAAAATCAGGACGGTGGTCGCCGTCTGCAGCACGAGCAGGAGCGCGAGGGTGGCCGTCATGGGAGGTTCGGGAAGGACGAAGCCGGAAGGGGCATCAGAGAGTCGAGACCTCGACCTCGACGGTCATGCCGTCGAAGGAGCCGGCCGGTCCGGTCCAGGTCCCGGTGATGGGACAGGCCTTCTCCTGCTCGCGCGCCACGGCGACGGCGATGTGTTCGCGACCGACCGGCTTGTTGTTGGTCGGGTCGAAGCCCAGCCAGCCGGCGCCCGGGACGTAGATCTCGGCCCAGGCATGGGTGGCGCCGTGCTGGCCCTCCGCCATCTGGATGTAGCCGCTGACGAAGCGGGCGCCGAAGCCCCAGCGCCGCGCCGCCTCCATCATCAGGACGGCAAAGTCGCGGCACGAGCCGCTGCCGCGGGCGATGGTTTCGCTCGGGATCTGCACGCCCGGTTCGTCGCGCGGCACGTACTTGAAGGAGCGGAAGATGTGGCTGTTTAGATTGGCCAGCAGCGCCAGCGTCTCGATCTTCTGGCCGGGCACGTAGAGCTCCTGCAGCCAGTGCGCCAGGGTCGCGACGTCGTAGGGGTAGCTCGGTAGCCGCCACGACACGAGTTCGAGCTGCTCCTCGGGCGCGTACTGGAAGGGGAAATATTGCGCGATCGGCTCGATCAGGCTCTCGACCGGGCTGTCGCGGATATAGGCGATGTCGGCCTCGGTCTCGATGCGCAGGCGGTCGGCCGGCTGCTCGAAGTCGACCACGGCGATCGAATTGCCGTAGATGTCGCGCACGAAGCGGATGGTGGACTTGGGGAAGATCTCTGCCCGGCGCCCCAGGATCCGGATGTCGTGTCCCTCGCGCGGGCGGATCATCAGCCGGTGGGTGCCGAAAGTGACCGGCTGCTTGTAGCGGTATTCGGTGAGGTGGCGGAGACGGAGTCGCTGAAGGAAGGGCTGATCGATGGGCAACGGATCGTTCATGAGACGATCAAGACAGAAATTGCCTGATTTGACATCAGCAAGATCGCATCGCCTTAATCTTGACGCTGACATATCGGGCAATAGGGCCAGCAAATGACTGAAAAGAAGACGCCCTACCATCGACCCGGCCTGCGCGAGGCCCTCGTCGCCGCCGGTCGCACGCTTCTGGAGGAGAAGGGCCTGCGCGGCTTCACGCTGCGCGAATGCGCGCGCCGGGCCGAGGTCAGCCACGCCGCGCCGGCGCATCACTTCGCCTCGATCAACGACCTGCTGGCCGAGATCGCGACCCGAGGCTTCCGCGAGCTCAAGGCCACGATGGAATCGGAGGCGGACAAGGCCGGCGCCGAGGGCGACAGCGCCGCGGCGGCCGGGCGGCTGGTCGGGCAGGGCATGGGCTACATGGCGTTCGCGGCCGCCCACCCCATGCTGTTCCGGCTGATGTTCAACCGCGAGACCGAGGATTTCGCCACGCCCGAACTGGTTGCGGCCGCGAAGGAGAACCGCGAACTGCAGGCTGCAGCCATCGCCGCCGCCTTGCCGCGCGCCAGCACGGCGGTGAAGACACAGATGGCCGACTTCGCCTGGGCGACGGTGCACGGCTTCATCACGCTGGTGTTGGAACGCCAGATCGGCGACGGCGAGCCGGCACGGCTGGTCAAGGCGCGTAGCCTCGCGGTGCTGACCGCGATGGCGGATTCGGTGATTCGCGCAGGCGAGAAGTAGGCGAGAGACACGGCTCGCGCGTTGCGGAGCCCGATGGCGGCTCTATGCCCTGCCGGCGAGCCGAGGAAGGAGTGTTCCCGCCAGATGCGACAGAAGCCGGCGCGCGGGAATGTCCCAGAAGCGTGACGACACGAACGCCACCGCGATCACGGTGCCCCCGAGTGCGAGCACGATGGGCAACGAAAAGATCGGCGGGCTGCCAGGAGCGGGCTGCAGGGCGATCATGACCGGGGCGTGGATGGCGTAGACCGGGTACGACACTTCGCCGAGGAAGGAACAGACACGTCGCTCGATCGCGGTGGCCGGGGCGATGGTGCCTGCCCAGATCAGGGCTGGGATCACGAGCACGCTTGCGAAGTAGAGGCGGGGACCGAAGGGCAAGGCGCAGATCGCGACGACGGCAGCCAGAGACAAGATCGGGAATATGGCGGCCACGGCGGCGGGCAAGCGCAGAGGAAAGCGCCGCCAGAGACGGAATACCAGGACGCCGGCAAAGAAGAAAAAGAACGCGCGCGGCACGCCGCCCGCGAACGTCGAGATACTGAAGCCGGCCGGCAGCCCGTGATAGAACAGCGAGGGCACGAGGCAGCCGAACGAAAGCACCACGATGACCACGACGGCCGGGGTGGACGGGCGCGCGAGGCCGTAGATCCAGTTGACCACCAACTCGTAGAACATGGACCAGGCCGGCGCGTTGAGCGGGAAAAGGTAGTCGCCGATGGTCAGTTCTCCGTTGCGGACGCCGAACGGCGACAGGGTCGGCAGGAAGAACAGCGACATGGCTGCAGCGAGGGCGATCTGACGCCACCCCCAGGAGGTGCTCGGCACCAGGAATTCGGCGGCGATTCCAAGCAGGAGTCCGAGGAGATACATCGGATAGAGGCGTACGAGCCGACGCGTCATGAAATTGCCCGCCGTCATTCCGTCGCGCAGGCGCCGATCGTACGTGAAGGAGAGAACGAAGCCGCTCAGGCAGAAGAAGTAGTCGACGGCGGCAAAGGCATTGGGGAAGAGGGTGGCGGTAGAGAGGCCATTGGCCGAGAAATGAAACAGCATGACGCAGATGGCGGCGATGCCGCGTGCCCCATCCAGCGTCTGGAAGCGCTCACCCCGGTGCTCGCTCTGCACCCTCTTATCGTTTCTCCATTGCGTTCCTGTGTAGCGAAGGCTGCGCGGAGTGGCGAGGGGGCAGGGGCGGCCTCCGGCCGTTCACACCGATTCGTGATGGGATTCGAGGTCGCGTGGTGCGAGGCGATGCGAAAAGTACGACAATCTGCAGCGCTCTTCGGCGCGCCGCTTCACAGTGCGATCCGCCATCTGAACTCTTCCTTGCCGCCATGGCCTGCCACGGTGCGGAAGCGCTCGACGAAGATGCCGCCATTGTTCGTGATCACCTTCTGCGAAGCCTCGTTATCGGGATCGGTGGTGAGTTCGACATAGGGCAGCCCTTCCTTGCGCGCCTCGGCGAGCATCAGGGCGAGCGCCCGGCTGGCGTAACCGCGCCGCTGCTTCCACGGCACGACGGCATAGCCGATATGGCCCAGCACGTAGGCTGGCAGCGCCGCCGTACCGGGCTGCCAGCGGAAACCGATGTTGCCGCAGAAACCGGCATCGCTCCCTGAATCGTCCCACATCCAGCGCCGATAGCCGGGCAGGCGCTTCACCTGGGTGCCGTCGCTCAGGGTGATCGGACCGGCGCGGCCCTCGCGATCGTTCAGCGAGGCCACGAAGGCCGCCGGATCGGCGGCGATCCGCGCCAGTTCCTCGGCACGCGACTGCTCGCGGCGCAGATTGTCCGACCAGAAGCCGCGCCGCAGGGCGGCTTCGTAGGCGGGCAGGCGCTCGAGCGAGGGGACGACCAGCGTCATTGGGGCGATCATGCGGTTGCTGTAGCATGTGAAACGATGGCTTCGCCTCCCGTTCTCGTCCTCGACATCGACGGTGTCGTCTCGCTCGCCCAGCCAGGGTCGCCGAACCCGTGGTACGCGACCCTCGAGCAGGATTGGGGGCTGAGCCACGACCGCGAGCTGGCGCCCGAATTCTTCCTGAAGCCCGACTTCATGGAGGTGCTGCGCGGACGGCTGGATCTCTATGTCGCGTTGAACGACTACTTCGTCGCCAAGGGCAACGGGCTGGCCGACCGGCTACACGAGTTCGTCGCCTACTGGTTCGAAAAGGACGGCCTGATCGACCGCGACGTGCTGGCGCAGGCCGACGCCTGGCGGGCACGGACCGGCGGCAAGGTGTACGCCGCGACCAACCAGGAGCATCACCGCGCCGCCGACCTGCGCGACCGACTGCAGCTCGGCAAGCACTTCGACGAGATCATCTATTCGGCGGCGCTCGGCGTCTGCAAACCCGAGCGCGTATTCTACACCAACGCGCAGGCGCGGATGGGCGTGACCGCGGCCCAGTCGATCCTGTTCGTGGACGACAAGGCAAGCAACGTCGACGGCGCCCGCATGGCTGGCTGGCGGGCAATGCTCTATCGCGGCCCGGAAAGCCTGGCGCGCGCGTTGGAGGGCTGGGGCTGAATCTCCACTGACTCGACGGGGGAGTGGCGCGCCCGCGGCAAAGTCATGTTAAACCCGCCGGCATGCTGATGTTCGAAATACCGTTCGGCACCACCGACTGGGCCGCCGTGGAGCGCACCGAGCATGCCGGCGAGACCGGCAAGGCGTACTGGCGCACGCGCACCTTCAACAACATCCGCGTGCGCATGGTCGAGTACACGCCGGGCTATCTCGCCGACCACTGGTGCCAGAAGGGCCATGTCCTGCTGGTCCTGGAGGGCGAACTGCACACCGAACTGGCGGACGGCAAGTCCGTGACGTTGAAGGCCGGCCAGAGCTACCAGGTGGCCGACAACACGCTCGGCCATCGGTCGAGCACGGCGACCGGCGCCAGACTTTTCATCGTGGATTGATCTTTCGGGGATTGAACGGGACATGAGCGACCTGATCGGCTTCATCGGCGTCGGCACCATGGGCGAACCCATGTGCCGCAATCTGGCAAGGAAGAGCGGGCTGAAGATTCTGGCGGCCGATCGCGACCCGGCGCCGCTCAAGCGGCTCGAGGCCGACGGCGTCAGGAGCGCGACCGTCGACGAGATCGTCACGGAGTGCCGCACGATCTTCCTGTCGCTGCCCGGCGGCAAGCAGGTCGAAGAGGTCTGCCTCGGACCGGGCGGCCTGGTGGAGAAGACCAAGCTCGGCTGGACCGTGATCGACTGCAGCACCGCGCCGGTGTCGCTGGCACGGCGTCTCTACGGCGAATTCGAGGGCAGGGGCACCGCTTTCGCCGACGCGCCGGTCGCGCGCACGCGGCAGGCCGCGATCGACGGTACGCTGTCCATCATGGTCGGGGCCACGGAACCCACCTTCCGGCGCATCAAGCCGCTGCTCGACACGATGGCCAACGAGGTCACGCATTGCGGCGAGGCGGGCGCCGGCCAGGCGGTCAAGATCCTGAACAACATGATCCTGTTCCAGACCGGTGTGGCGATCGCGGAGGCGCTGACCATCGCGCGGGCACATGGCGTCGACGGCAAGATGCTCTTCGAGACCCTGACCAAGGGCTCGGGCGATTCCTTCGCGCTGCGCAATCACGGCATGAAGGCGATGCTGCCGGGGGTGTTCCCGGAACGCGCGTTCTCGACCGAGTACGCGCTGAAGGACCTCTCCTACGCGATCCAGATGGCGGAAGAAAAGGGCGTGCCGGCGCTCGGCGCCGACGTGGCGCGCGAACTGATGGAACGCGCCGTCGAACTGGGCCATGGCAAGGAATACTGGCCGGTCCTGCTGCGCGCCATCGAGGACGCGACGGGCAAGGGTTGAGATTTTCCTCCCCATTCAAATGGGGAGGTGGCCCGAAGGGTCGGAGGGGTCAAGGGATGCGACTGTATCGTGGCTCATGACCCCATCGCCGCCGTCAGACGGCGGCACTTCCCCATGTGAATGGGGAAGAGTCACTTCGTCTCGGTTGCCCTGTCCGCCGCTTTGTCGGTCGTCGTCGGCGCCAGTTCCCAACCCTTGTTGCGCATGCAGAAGCGCGTGAGATTGGTCTCGGCGTAGAACCGCTGGCTTTCGGCCTGCTGGGCCCAGGCCGACGTCCAGCGCCAGCCGTAGAGTGGGCCGATCGGCGCGGGATAGAAATTGCGATTGGCTTCTTCCTGGGCCGCGACCCGGCAGTCGTTCTGGTCGCGAACGAGGGCCGCCTGATCCGCCCCGGGCTTGTCCCAGTGCATCGCCGGCGCGCAGGCCGCGAGCGTCCCGAGCGACGCCACGATCGAGAGGAGCGTGACGCGGCGGCCCACCGGACTATCCCCGCGGCGCCTCGGCCGTGGTGGTCTGCGGTGGCGGCGCGACCGGCACCTTCTCATAGCCGCGACGACGCATGCACCAGGCATTGACCCGGCTGTCGTAGGCCGCCGGCGATTCGCCGGTATAGGGGCTCTGGAACCACATGTTGGGATTGTCCTGGCGGATCTGCAGGTAGGGCGTCCAGGTCTCGGAACCAGCCCAGGGCAGCGGCATGGGTTGGTTGAAGTTGCGAAAGGTCGCCACCTGGGCGGTCTGCCGACACTCGCTGGCATCGCGCTGCGTGACGTCGGGATCGGCGCCGGCCTTCTGCCACTTGTCGGCCGGCGCGCAGGCCGATGCGGATGCCAGCAGCGCCGAGGCCAGGAAGGGCAGGATTTTGTTCATTCGGATGATATGGTCCGCTGTCTTCGGGCGCTTGTGAAGAGGAGAACTTTAATGGCGCGTATCGCCGTCGGTGGTTTTCAGCATGAGACGAATACTTTCGCGCCGCAGCAGGCGACGTGGGACGATTTCGTGCGAGCCGACGCCTGGCCGGGCCTGCTGCACGGACCGGAGATGATCGGAGCGGTCGAGGGCTTCAACATTCCGATCGCCGGCGCGGTCAAGAAGCTCGGCGAACTCGGTCACGAGATCGTACCGCTCGCCTGGGCTGCCGCGCCGCCGGCGTCCTACGTCACCGAGGACGCCTACGAGCGCATGTGGGCGCTGTTCGAGCCCGATCTGAAGAAGCTCGGGCCGTTCGATGCGATCTATCTCGACCTGCACGGCGCCATGGTGGCAGAGAACACCCAGGACGGCGAAGGCGAACTGCTGAAGCGCATCCGCGCGATCGTAGGCGACGAGGTGCCGATCGTGTGCAGCCTCGACTACCACGCCAACCTGACGCCGGAGATGGCGAAGCTCAGCACGGCGCTGGTCGGCTATCGCACCTATCCGCACATCGACATGGCGGTGACGGGCAAGCGCGCGGTCGAACTGCTCGACAAGCTTCTGAAGGAGAAGCGGCCGGTCTATCGCGCCTATCGTCAGCTCGATTTTCTTATCCCGCTGGTCTGGCAATGCACCTTCATCGAGCCGGCCAAGTCGATCTTCGACCTGGTGGGTGAACTCGAGGCCGGCGAGAAGAGCCACAACCAGGGCATCGTCAGTGTCACGCACACGCCGGGTTTCCCGCCCGCCGACATCGCGCAGTGCGGCCCGGCACTGGTGGTCTACGGCCACGACAAGGAGGCGGTCGAGGCAGCCGCCGACAAGCTCGCATCGGCGGTCAAGGCGCAGGAGAAGGCGTTCGCGGGCGAGTTGCTCGATCCGGACGCCGCAGTGTTGCGCGCGCTCGAGCTCGCGAAGAAGGCGAAGAAGCCGATCGTGCTGGCCGACGTGCAGGACAATCCGGGGGCCGGCGGCACCTCCGACACGGTGGGCCTGCTGGCCGCCATGATGCGGCACAAGGCCAGGGGCGCGGTGATCGGCATGATCATCGACCCCGAAGCGGCACGGGCCGCCGTCGAGACGGGCGAGGGCAATGTCATGCGCCGCGGCATCGGCGCCGTGGTGGGCTACGCCGGCGAAAAGCCGTTGGAGGCCGACTGGCGGGTGGTCAAGCTGGGCGACGGCGTCTTCACCGGCACCGGGCCGTTCTATGGCGGTGCAAAATTCCAGATCGGACCGATGGCGCTGGTCACCGACGAGGCGAGCGGCGCGTCGGCGGTGCTGGCCTGCCGGCGTATCCAGGCGGCCGACCAGGAGATGTTTCGCCATGTCGGGGTGGAACCCTCGAAGGTGCCGATCCTCGGCCTGAAATCGACGGTGCACTTCCGCGCCGACTTCCAGCCGATCGCCGAGACGATCCTGGTGGTGCAGTCGCCGGGGGCGCACATCACCGATCCGGTCGAGATGCCCTACAAACAACTGCGCAAGGGCATGAAGCTCCGGCCGATGGGGCCGACTTTCACCGGGTAGGCCGTCTCTTGTTCCTCCCCATTCAGATGGGGAGGTGTCGTCGTCATACGACGACGGAGGGGTCATCAGTGACAACGACCTGGGCCTCATGACCCCTCCGTCCGCGAAGACGCGGACACCTCCCCATTTGAATGGGGAGGATTCTGTTACCCAAGCGCTCGCTCCGAATAGGGCCCCGGCTGCCTACGGCAGATTGCGGAAGGCCGGTCGTAGCGCCCAGACCATCGGCACGGTGAGCAGCGCGAGAACGGCGACGCAGACCAGGGCGTTGATCAGGCCGACATGATCGCCGAGCACGCCGAACAGGATCGGCGCGGCGGCACCGGCGACCGAGCCGCCGGTATAGAAGACGGCGAAGGCGTGGGTGCGCTTCTCGGCGGTGACGAATTCGGGGACCGTGCCATAGAGCACCGACGACGTGCCGTTCAGCATCAACCCGACCAGCGGCAGCAGGGACATGGTGGCGACGAGCGGCAACGGAAGGGCCGCGAGGATCATTGCCGTGGTTGCGATTTCGGTCAGCACCACCGAGGACACGACGCCCAGCCGCTGTCCGACCCAGCCCATCACCAGTTTGCCGGCGGCGCCGCCGGCGAAAAGCAGCGACAGCGCGAGCCCGATCTCGGGCAGATCGGCGCCCTTGTCCCGCAACAGGAACGGCAAGTAGATCAGGAAGCCGGTGCGCACGCTCGAATCCGCGACATGGATCGAGAACAGCAGCCAGTAGGCCCACTTGGTATCCTGAGGGCGGTCCCGGCCGGCCATCGCCGCGGTCTTCGACTCGCCCGGATGCATCTCGGCCGAACGCAGGGAGACCAGGACGAACGCCGCCCCCAGGACGGCGAGGGCCGCGGTGACCATCATGGCGTCGCGCCAGCCGAGCGAGGCGGCGATCAGCGAGAACAGCGCGGGCAGGGCGACCTTGCCGACGTCACCGGTGAAATTGTAGGTGCCGAGCGCGGTGCGCGAGCGCAGGCCGGTGTAGGCCGAAGAGACCAGGGTCGAGGCGATCGGATGCTGCGTGGCGCCGCCGAGGCCCGCGAGGAGAAGACCTGCCGCGACGCCGGAGAGTGTTCCGGCGAAGCCGGCGAGGCCGTAGCCGACGGCGACCAGCAGGGTGCCGGCGGTGAGGACCGTCACGCCGCCCAGCCGCCTGGCCAGCCAGCCCGACGGGATCTGGCCGCTTGCCATGGCGCTGGAATAGATCGCCTTCAGGGTGCCGATCGCGGCATAGCTCAGGCCGAACTGGGCCTGCAGCAGCGGGTAGAGGACGTTCAGGAGATCGGTGAAGCCATCGTGCAGCGCATGCGCCCCGCCGCACACCGCCAGCGTCTTGCGCGGCGACGGTGCGGGGGCGGCCGTGATTGTCATGGAAGCGTCACAATACTCCCAACGGGCTCCGTAGCGCTACGCCGGCATCAGCGACCGGGCATACGGTTGAACCAGAAGGTGATCTGCTGCTGGAAATCGACTTCGGCGAAGGCGGTGTCGGTGATGAAGGTGGGCTTGCCGTTGCGCGGATAGCGCACGCTCGAGAGCCGCACGAACTTGGTGTCGCAATGATGGAAGACCAGGACGTCGCCCTGGCGGCGGTGCACGACGAACTCGTGGATGTTGCGGATGTTGACCAGGCTGATGACGTATCGGCCGTCGGGCCCGTCCTCGGCCATCTGCTTGACCGGAATATCGCGGCCGCCGTTGACGAGGCCCATCACGGCGAAGGCTTCAGGCGCCATCATGGCGTCGCGGCCGCCGCGCTGCAGCCAGCGCGTCATGCGATCGCCGCGCGGGCTGAGCGTCACCTGCTTTGGCTGGGCCCCGAACATGGTGCCGAACTGGTCGGAGACTTTGCAGCCGCCCAGGCCGGCGAGGACAGGAAGGACCGCGACGCCGCGAAACAGTGCGCGCCGAGACACGTTACGCGTAAAACCCATCAATCCTTCCCGAGCTTGTCCATGTCGACCATGACCGGCGCGATTTCCTCCAGCTTGCCGGAGCGGACCGCGCGGAAGAAGCAGTTGTGCCGGCCGGTGTGGCAGGCGACGCCTTCCTGCTCGACCAGCACCAGGACGGTGTCGCCGTCGCAGTCGACGCGGAAGTCGACCAGGCTCTGGATGTGGCCTGACGTATCGCCCTTGCGCCACGGCGCCTTGCGCGAACGCGACCAGTAGCAGACACGGCCGGTGCTCATGGTTTCGGCAACGGCCGCACGGTCCATCCAGGCCATCATAAGCACTTCGCCGCTGTCGTGCTGCTGGGCGATCGCAGGCACCAGGCCCTGGGCATCGAATTTGATTGCCGCGAGCATGGTCTCGACGGCGGCGGGGGGAAAAGTGGTCGCAGCGGATGACGGCATCGGCTTGGCCTCGTTGCGGAACGGGGCGTATAGTCGGCTCGCTCCCAATTGGCAAATCCGTGACGAAGCCGGCCAAACGTTCTCACAGCGCCCACGACAAGGGCCACGACCCGGATCATGACCATCGGCATTGCATCGAGGATGCCGTGGTCGCGGCCGAGAAACTGTGCGCACGGAAGGGCCTGCGCTTCACGCCGCTGCGCAAGCGGGTGCTGGAGCTCGTGTGGTCGAGTCACAAGCCGGTCGGCGCCTATGCCCTGCTCGACAGCCTGCGCGATGAGGATCTCGGCTCGGCGCCGCCCACCGTCTATCGTGCGCTGGATTTCCTGATCGAGAACGGCTTGATCCATCGCATCGAGCGCATGAACGCTTTCGTGGGCTGCAGTCACCCAGGCGAGAGCCATCGCGGCTTCTTCCTTATCTGCGGCGAGTGCGGTAATGCCGAGGAGCTGGAGAGCGCCGGCGTCGCCGACTCGATTGCGGCCAGCGCCAGCCGCCGCGGCTTCGCCGCGCGCGAGATGACGCTGGAAGTCACGGGCACCTGCGCGGAGTGCCGCAAGTAGCAAAAAGGGGAGAAGAAAATTGGCTCAGCACGATCTGGTCGCGCTCTGGGAGGAGCATTGCCGCCACGAATTCGAGACGCGGGACGTCGACGCCACGATGGCGACGATGGTCGGGACACCGTACGTCAATCACATCCCGACCATGACCGGCGGCGTCGGCCACGACCAGCTGAAGCGCTTCTACAAGTACCATTTCATCGGCGGCAATCCGCCCGATACCGCGCTCACGCCGGTCAGCCGGACCGTGGGCGAGGATCAACTGGTCGATGAGATGGTCTTTTCCTTCACGCACACCAGCGAGGTCGACTGGATGCTGCCGGGCATCGCGCCGACCGGCCGCCGGGTCGAGGTGCCTCTGGTTGCCATCGTGAAGTTCCGCGACGGCAAGGTGGCGCACGAGCACATCTACTGGGACCAGGCCTCGGTGCTGGTCCAGATCGGCCTGCTCGATCCGGCGGGACTGCCGGTGGCCGGGGTGGAGACCGCGAAGAAAGTTGCCGACAAGAGCCTGCCGAGCAACACGCTGATGAAGAAGTGGGCGGCGAGCGCCGGCAAGCCGATCTGATCCGGGAGAGTGATAATGTCGTCTGTACGGAAAATGTTCTGGAGTTCGATTCGCGGTGTGGCGCTGGCCCTCGCGCTTTGCGTCGGTCTGGGAAGCGCGGCGCGGGCGGCCGATCCCGACACCAGCGAGGTTCTGACGGCACACGCCGGCTTCTATGCCGCGCTCAACCAGCTTTTCAGCGGCCAGGTGGCGCCCATGATCGACGTCTGGTCACATGGCGACGACGTGACCTACATGGGGCCTACCGGCAACTATGAGCGCGGCTGGAGTGCGGTGCTCAAGGACTGGCAGGGACAGGCGGCGATGAAGCTGGGCGGACGCGTGGACGCCAGCGAATTGCAGGTCGTGGTCGGCCAGAACCTCGCTGTGGTCACCAACTACGAGACCGGCGAGAACACCAATGCCCAGGGCAAGGTGGAGCGAGTCAGGCTCAGGGCCACCAACACCTTCCGCAAGGAGGGCGGCCGGTGGAAGATGATTGGCCACCAGACCGATACGCTGCCGTATCTCGTCAAGAAGTAGGCCCGCGACTACACGACCGGCATTACCTCGGCTGCGAATTTCTGCAGCCGTTCGATGCTCTCGGTCGTCGAGCTGCCGCGGAAGTCGAAGATCAACTCGTGTACGCCGATGTCGGCGAAGGCGCGGATGTCGCCGGCGATCTGCGTCGGCGAGCCGGTGAAGCTGCGCCGATTGCCGCCGCGGTCGGGCACGCCGGTGTCGTAGAGCGGCGCCTTGTAGGAAATGTGCAGCGCCGCGAAATCGCGGTTTTCGGCGTCGCACAGACGTTTCAGGGTTTCGAGGTGCGTGCGCATCTCGTCCGGCGGCAGGAGTGAGGCGGCAATCGCGCCGACCGGATGCCAGCCGTCGCCATGGCGCGCGGTCCGGCGCAGCGCGGCCGGCGAATGCCCGCCGACCCAGATCGGCGGATGCGGCTTCTGCAGCGGGAAGGGTTCGCAGCGGATGTCGCTGTAGTCGTAGAATTTTCCTTTGAAGGTCGCCGGCGACGTCGACCAGAGCTGCTTGAAGATCGAGATCCACTCGTCGGTGACGGCGCCGCGCTGGGCGAAGTCAGGACTGTCCAGGGCCTCGAACTCTTCCTTCAGCCAGCCGACGCCAACGCCAAGCGTGACGCGTCCGTCCGACAGCACGTCGAGTGACGCGACCATTTTCGCGGTCAGCACCGGGTCGCCGGCAACGATACCCAGGATCGAGAAGGTCTCGAGCGCATCGCCGCCGCCGGGATGCTTGCGGTCGAGAGTGTAGGGATAGTCGGACTCGCTGTTGACCGGAAAGACCACGTGATCGGCGATCATCGCCGAGTGGAGGCCGAGTCTTTCGCCTTCCCGGGCCAGCGACAGCACGCCTTCGCGCGTCGCCGAAGGCCCGCGAGTGGGAAGATAGAAGCCGTAGCGCATCAGGGCTTTCTTCCCCATTCACATGGGGAAGTGCCCGCGTCATACGCGGGCGATGGGGTCATGACCCCTCCGCCGCCGAAAGACGGCGGCACCTCTCCATGTGAATGGGGAGGAAAGCGCTATGCATTGTGAGCCCTGTTGAGCCGGTCGAAGCCTTCGGCAAGGTCGGTCTTGAGATCTTCGACGTCTTCCAGGCCGATATGGACGCGCAGGATGTGCTTGTCCTTGGGCCATGGCACGGCGGTGCGGTAGTTGTCCGGGTGCGCCGGGATCAGCAGGCTCTCGTAGCCGCCCCACGAGGCGCCCATGCCGAATATGTCCATGCCGTCGAGCATGGCGGCCACCGCCTTCTTGCTGGTGCCGTCGCGCAGGGTGAACGAGAACAGGCCCGAGGCGCCCTTGAACTGCTTCTTCCAGTTCTCGTGACCGGGGCAGTCGGGGAGTGCGGGGTGCAGCACCTTGTCGACCTCGGGCCGGGTCTTCAGCCAGTGGGCGATGTGCAGGCCGCTCTTTTCGTGATGACGCAAGCGGATGCCCATGGTGCGCAGGCCGCGCAGCGCCAGATAGCTGTCGTCCGGGGCCGCATGGAAGCCGAAGTTCATGCAGGCGGTCTTGACCAGTTCGAACATCGGCCGCGTGGCGCAGGAGATCAGGCCCATCATCGCATCGGAATGGCCGACGATGTACTTCGTTCCCGCATGCACGGAGATGTCGCAGCCGTGCTCGAACGGCTTGAAGTAGAGCGGCGTCGCCCAGGTGTTGTCGATGATCACCGCGAGTTTGTGCTTCTTGGCGATCTCCGCGATCGTGTCGACGTCCTGCACCTCGAAGGTCTGCGAGCCGGGCGCTTCCAGGTAGACTGCCTTGGTGTTCGGTCGAATCAGCTTCTCGATGCCGGCGCCGATCATCGGATCGAAATAGGTCGTTTCGACGCCGAAATTCTTCAACGTGGTATTGGCGAAGCGGCGCGCCGGACCGTAACAATTGTCGGTCAGCAGGAAGTGGTCGCCGGTCTTGAAGAAACCGACGATCGCGCCGGTGACCGCGCCCAATCCGGACTGCACGGCAATCGAGCGGTGCGCGCCCTCGATGGCGGCGACGGCATCCTCGAGCGCCTTCTGGGTCGGGGTGCCGTTGCGGCCGTAACCGAAGCCCTCGAACGGAATGCGGTTCTCGAACTTCTCCATCGTCGGGGAGAGGATCGTCGAGGCGTGATAGACGGGCGGATTGACGATGCCGAAATTGTTGTCGGGATCGCGGCCGGCGACGGCCAAGATGGTGTCGGGATTGGTATAAGTTTTCTTCGCGGTCATGATGACCGACTATGGCACGCCCATTACTTGGGCGTCACTTGCCTGGGGGCGGCCAGCGATAAATGTCGGGCCACAGAACGCGCGGGTCCTGCAATTCGCGGCTTTCGCTGCGCGCGATGCGAAACCCGGCCTTGCGATAGGTATCCAGAGCCTTCGGATGATCAACGGTGTTGGTGTTGAGAACCAGCATCCCGGCACCGCGGGCAAAGCCGCGCTCGATGGCGCGATCGAGCAGCCACGGCCCGATGCGCCGCCCGATCCAGGGCGGTGTAAGGCCGAAGAACTGGATTTCGTTGTCCAGAAGCTCGAAGTAGCCGACCAGGTCGGTGCCGTAGCGGCAGACATGCAGCTCGTGGCCGGGCTGCGCCAGCAGCGCGGCGAGCTCGGTGTCCGACAGAAGGCGTCGCTCGTACCACAGCCAGGCCCGGCCGACCCGGTCGTAGAGTTCGCGATAGAGGGCGACGGTCGGCGAGAGCGCGCGTGCGACCCGGACGTCGATGTCGGGGGCCAGGCCTCGTCTGGTCCAGTCGGCCGGCGCGATCTCCAGATGCGTGATCGTGATCGCAAGCTTGCCGTCGGCGCGTGGCGGGGGCTGGTGGGCGAACTGCCCGGAACTTCCAGAGATGTCGCCTGTGTTCACTTGGCGGACGGCTTTAATCCGATGCGGCCCGCGATCATCCGGTCGACGAGGCGGCGCGGCAGGTAGCGGGTCAGGAAGGTCTGAACCGGGTTAGGCGTCACTGTGTAGCGTGCCTTGGGTTTGGCGGTCGTCAACGCGGTATGCACCGCCTCGCCGATGCGCTCGGGCGCAAGGCCCTTGGCCGCGGTGGCGAGCATGACGGTCTTCATCTTCTCCAGAATGGGCGCGTAGGGCGTATTGCCGAACGGCGCGATCGCGTCCTCGGTCTTGTCCCAGATCGGCGTCACCACGGCGCCGGGAGCCACGATCACCACGTCGATGCCGAACAGCATCAGCTCGCGGCGCAGCGCCTCGCTCAGGCCGTCGACCGCGAACTTCGAGGCGGCGTAAGGACCTGCGAAGGGCAGGGCGTTCTTGCTGCCGATCGACGACATCATGACGATGCGGCCGGGCGGGCCCTTGCGATCACGGTCGGTGCCGAGCAGCGGCGCAAAGGCCTGCGTCACCACGAGCTGGCCCGTGACGTTGATGTCGAACTGGCGCTCGAAATCTTCTATGCGCAGGTAAAGCAGCGGGCCAGCCACTGCCATGCCGGCGTTGTTGACCAGGCCGGCGAGCGTCGTTCCCTGCAGCGCCTGCTCGACCCGCTGTGCCGCGGCAGCGACCGCGCGTTGATCGGTGACGTCGAACAGCAGCGGGGTGACCGTGGTCCCGAACTCGCTCGTCAGCCGGTCGGCGTCGGCCTGCTTGCGGACCGCGGCAAATACATGGAAGCCGCGCTGGGTCAGCACCTTCACGCAGGCATGCCCAATGCCGGTCGAGGCGCCGGTGACGACGACGGAACGGGCGGCAGCCATGCTCGCGATCTCCCTAGGCGGGACCAGTCACGATCGGTGTGTCGGCGCGGCCGCCCCATTCGGTCCATGAACCGTCATAGATCGCCGCCTCCGGCGAACCGGTGAGATAGAGCGCCAGCCCGATCACGCAGGCCGTGACGCCGGAGCCGCAGCTCGCCGTGACCTTTTTCGCCGGATCGATGCCCGAGGCCGCGATGCGCGCCTTGAGCTGCTCGGCGGGCAGCATGGTGCCGGACTTGGAGTCCAGGAGATCGGTGTAGGGCAGGTTGTAGGCGCCTGGCATGTGTCCCGAACGCAGTCCGGCACGCGGTTCGGGCGCCTCGCCCTTGAAGCGGCCGGCGGCGCGGGCGTCGACGACCTGCTCGCGCTTGCTGTCGAGCAGACCGCGCACGTCGTCGATCGAACGCACCAGCGTGTTGTCCAGGCGCGCGGTGAAATGGCGGTCGCGCGGCGCGGTGGGATCGTCGGTCAGCGGCCGGCCCTCGGCCTCCCACTTCGGCAGTCCGCCATCGAGAACGGCGACGTCCTTGTGTCCCATCGCACGGAACATCCACCACACGCGGCAGGCACCGGTCATCGGCGAGGTGTCGTAGACCACGATGCGATTGCCGTCGCCCAGGCCGAGCTTGCGAACACGGGCGGAGAATTTCTCGGGCGACGGCAGCATGTGGGGCAGAGGGCTCGAAGTGTCGGCGATCTCGTCGATGTCGAAGAAGACCGCGCCCGGAATATGCTTCTGTGCGTACTCGGCCTTCGGATCGCGCTTCTGCGCCGGCAGGAAGAAGGAGCCGTCGACGATGCGCACGTCGGGCGCGTTCATGTGCGTGGCTAGCCATTCGGTGCTGACCAGGGCGTCGGGACGGGCATAAGGCATCTGTCGTTTCCTCGCTAGACCAGCGCAATGATGAAGCGCCGGTTCATCTTTCCCTTGTTTTCGATCTTGGTGCACTCGACCCGGCCGATCTCGGCGGTGCGCGCGACGTGAGTGCCGCCGCAGGCCTGCAGATCGACGCCGTCGATCGACAGCAGCCTGACGCGGCCCACACCCATCGGCGGGCGAACGCTCATGGTCTTCACCAGCTCGGGGCGCGCCGTCAGCTCGTCGTCGGTGACCCATTGCGGCGTCACGGCACGATCGGTCGCGAGGATCTTGTTGATCTCCTCGGTGACCCATTCCTTGGTCGGCACTTCGCCGTCGAGATTGAAATCGAGCCGACTCTTGTCGGCATTGACCTGGCCGCCGGTGACGTTGCCCTTGATCACTGCCGACATCACATGCAGCGCGGTGTGCATGCGCATGTGTTTGTAGCGGCGCTCCCAGTCGAGTACGGCATGCACTTTCGCACCGACGGCTGGCCGCGGTGCATCGGGCGCCAGCACGTGCAGTACGTCGCCGCCTTCGGCCTTCAGCGAATCGACGATCTTCGCTTGGCCGCCGTCCCAGAAGAGCATGCCGCTGTCGCCGGGCTGTCCGCCGCCGGTGGGATAGAAGATCGTGCGATCGAGCCGCACGCCTTTTTCCTCGACGGCGGTCACGTTGCCGTCGGCCTCCTTGAGATAGGCGTCTTGCCTGAAAAGTTCTTCGACCATCCTTCAGGATTTAGGCGTTGCGCAGGCGCGCCGCAACCTGTCGCGGGCTGGGCATCGACGGCGTGGCGCCGAGGCGCTCGACAGCGCAGGAGGCCGCGGCATTGGCGTAGCGCGCGGCTTCAAGCAGGGGAATACCTGCGGCCAGCCGGCTTGCCAGCGCTCCGACGAAGCAATCTCCGGCGCCGGTCGTATCGACCACCCGCGCCTTGTGGGCGGGCAGGGCAGTGACACCATCGGGGGCCACGATCACCAGCCCGCGGCCTCCCAGGGTCGCGATCGTCACGGGCGGGCCGAGCTTCCGGCAGGCAGAGGCAATAGCGGCCACGGAACTCCTCGCCGTGATCCTTGCGCCTGTCGCCTGGCCCAGTTCGATCTCGTTCAGCACGGCAACGTCGACCAGCTTCATCAGGCGCGCGGGGAAGCGCACCATCGGCGCAAGATTGAGGATCGTGCGCGCGCCGGCGGCGCGCGCCCTGGCGAACAGCGTTGCCGTGGTGGAAACAGGCGTCTCGAATTGCGCCACCCAGATTTCACCGCGCCGTGGCTCGCGAACGACCATCTTGGGGCTGAACCGGGCGTTGGCGCCGGCGGCACCGGTGATCGCGTTGTCGCCCTCGGCGACCTGGATGACCGCGATGCCGGTGGTCTGGCCACGCACGACCTTCACGCCTGACGCCTCGACACCTTCGGCTCTCAGGACGCCCCGCAGGGTCTCGCCGAACACGTCCTTGCCAACGGCCCCCAGCATCGCAGTGTTCGCGCCGAGCCGCGCGGCGGCAACGGCCTGGTTCGAGCCCTTGCCGCCGGGCAGGAACGACACCTTGCCGTCCAGCATGGTCTCGCCGGCCTCCGGACGTCTCGCGGTCTGCACGATCACGTCCATGTTGAGGCTGCCGCAGACGACCACTCTGCTCATGGGGCGTCACTCATCGAGGCAAGTCTCTCACTGCATCCAGCGCGGGATCGGCAGCTTCTTCTCGCGCAGAAAGACCGGATTGAAGAGCTTGGATTGGTAGCGGCCGCCACCGTCGCACAGGATGGTGACAATCGTCTTGCCCGGTCCGAGTTCCCGGGCGAGCCGCATCGCGCCCACGATGTTGATGGCCGTCGAACCGCCGAGGACCAGCCCCTCGTGCTCGATCAGGTCGAACAGGACGGGCAGGGCCTCCTCGTCGGTGATCTGGTAGGCGGTATCGATTGGAAGGCCCTCGAGGTTCCTGGTGACGCGCCCCTGGCCGATGCCCTCGGTCACCGAGTTGCCGGTACTCTTGAGTTCGCCGGTCTTCACCCAGCTGTAGAGCGCTGAGCCCATGGGATCGCTGAGCGCAATGCGGATGTTCTTGTTGCGCTCCTTCAGCGCCAGGGCAACGCCGCCCAGGGTGCCGCCGCTGCCCACCGAACAGGTGAAGCCCGCAACCTTGCCGTCGGTCTGTTCGAAGATCTCCGGGCCGGTCGTGCGATAGTGGCCCTCGCGATTGGCGACATTGTCGAACTGGTTGGCCCAGATCGCGCCGTTGGGTTCCTTTGCCGCGATCTCCCTGGCCAGCACCTCGGAGTAGCGCACGTAGTTGCCGGGATTGCTGTAGGGCAGGGCCGGCACCAGTCGAAGGTCGGCGCCGCACAGGCGCAGCATGTCCTTCTTCTCCTGGCTCTGCGTCTCGGGCATCACGATCACCGAGCGATAGCCGCGTGCATTTGCCACCAGGGCGATGCCGATTCCGGTATTGCCGGCGGTACCCTCGACGACGACTCCGCCCGGCCGCAGCAGCCCCTTCTTCTCGGCGTCCTCGATGATCGCTAATGCGGCACGGTCCTTCACCGAGCCGCCGGGATTGAGGAATTCGGCCTTGCCGTAGATGTCACAGCCGGTCGCTTCGGAAGCGGCGCGCAACTTGATCAGGGGTGTGTTGCCGATACTGTCGATGAACCCGGTGCGGACCTGCATCTCGTTTGCCTTGTTCGACCCTGCGCGCTTCCCGGAAGGGAACGTAGGGTGGAGGCGGGTGCCACGCAACGAATCTGCACCATTGAGAACAATGTGCTCCGCGGCACATCGGGCGTGGAAGGATTTGCTTCCGCGCTTCCTCGCCTGGCGAACAACGGAGGGGAACTTCGGCCCTGGTGGCTCAGCCCCAGCACATCATCCTCAGTGCATCATCCCCAGCGGCGGCGCATCTCGTCGTGATGCAGCGCCAGCCACTGGATGGCGATGACGGCGACTGCGTTGTCGAGCTCGTTGCGCTCGAGCATGGCGCGGGCCTCGGCAAAGGGAATGGCGCGGACCAGGATGTCCTCTCCCTCCGTGGCGAGGCCGAAGACGCCGCCCGCGCCGCCCGTGTCGGTGCGGCCGATGAAGAGCTCGCAGGCCTCGGAGCAGGCGCCGGGGGTGAGCATGAACCGGTGGATCGGCAGCAGTTCGCTGACGGTGAGGCCGGCTTCCTCGACGGCCTCGCGCTTGACCATGTCGGCGGCGCTTTCGCCGACCTCGATGATTCCGGCGACGGCCTCCCAGGTCCAGGGATGATGACCGGCGACGTATGCGCCCGCCCGGAACTGGCGAATCAGGATCACTTCGTCGCGCCGCGCGTCGTACAGCAGCACGGCGCCGGCCTGGCCGCGCTCGAAGACCTCTCGGCTGATCAACTCGCTGGTGCCGCCGCTATGCAGGCCGTGGCGGAAGAAGTAGCGGCCGACCTTGAAGTAGCCCTGGAACGGCTGCTCCTGTCGGACCAGTTCGACGGTTTCGTTGGTGCCGGCGTAGGATTTTTGCCCTGCTGCCATGATCCCCTCCCGGCAGAGAAAGGGGCCGCTCCCGGTGGGAAGCGGCCCCGAACTGGCTCCGGAGGCAGGGTTCGAACCTGCGACCCGGCGATTAACAGTCGCCTGCTCTACCGCTGAGCTACTCCGGAATGAAATCGGTCGCAGGGAGCGGCATCGGCCCCGCGAAGGCGCGGTGTTTTGGCAGAGCGTCCCCGGCCATGCAAGACCCGCGACGGTGAACCGCGCCCCTTGCCGACGGGCAGGGATATGGAGGCCTGGGCCGGAATCGAACCGGCATACGCGGATTTGCAGTCCGCTGCATCACCACTCTGCCACCAGGCCGCTCTACGACAGGAGCGGCCGGTGCTATACGCAGGACGGCTGTGGCGGGTCAACTGCGCTGTCTGGCGGTGGAAAACTGCGATGGCGGAGGCCGGTCGCTGGTCCTTTGACGCTGTCGGCGACGAACGCCTATAACCGGCGCACTTTTGGGGTGTCCGAATGACCGATTTCGCGCTTGCCCGTCGCAACATGGTGGATGGCCAGTTGCGGCCCAACAAGGTGACCAATGTCGACCTGCTGGCCGCTGTAGGCGGATTGCCGCGCGAGCGGTTCCTGCCGGAAGCTTTGCGCTCGGTGGCCTACGTCGACGATGACGTGCCGCTCGGCAATGGCCGCTATCTCATGGAGCCGATGGTGCTGGCGCGCCTAATCCAGGCGCTGCAGCCCGGCGCGGAGGACCGTGCGCTGGTTGTGGCTTCAGGCCGTGGCTACGGTGCGGCGCTGCTGGCTCGCCTGGTCAAGTCGGTTGTCGCGGTCGAAAGCGATCCGGCCCTGGCTAGTGCGGCCGACCAGACCGTGAAGGCGCTCGGGCTTGGTAATGTCACGCACCATGTCGGCAAGTGCGAGGACGGGGCGGCGGCATCCGGCCCGTATGACATCGTTCTGATCGAAGGTGCAGTCCGGCAGGTCCCGCAGGCCCTGATCGACCAGATCGCCGAGGGCGGCCGGCTGGCCGCCGTGCTCTGCGGCACCGGCGGCGTTCAGGGTGCGGCCCAATTGATGGTGAAGGAAGGCGGTGTGGCCTCGGGCCGGCCGTTATTCGATGCCGGCACGCCGGCTCTGCCGGGCTTCGCTCCGCCGCCCAAATTCACCTTCTAAACCCCCGTAGTCTTTGCGCTTTTGCGGTCAGTTAAGGGGCTACCAAAGACGGCAGGGGCAGTGATACTGTCTGGGTCGGGAAATGAGGGTTAAGTCGATGCGTATCCGGCCCAGTCTGAGGCGCGCCTGCGCGGCGTTTTCGTGCGCCGTCGCGATCGGGCCCGGATTGGCTGCGCCGACCTACGCACAAAGCCTCGTTGAATCCTGGTCGATCACCTACAACAGCAATCCTGACCTTCTGGCCCAGCGCGCGGTACTGCGTCAGACGGATGAATCGCTGGCCCAAGCGGTGTCCAACTGGCGTCCGAAGGTCCAGTTGAACGTCGAATACAACAAGATCGAGTCCGATTCGCTGCCGGTCGTGCGCGCCAACAGCTACTACCTCCTGAATGGCCGCAACACGCTGCTGTCGATGACCCAGCCGATCTTCCGCGGCGGCAAGACCATCGCCGACACCAAGGCGGCCCAGGCCAATATCCAGGCGCAGCGTATGGCACTCGCGGACACCGAGCAGTCCGTGCTGCTGCAGACCGTCACGACCTATGCCGACCTGGTCCGCGACCTGGGCATCGTCGACGCCCGGCGCAACAACGTGCGCGTGCTGGCGCAGCAGCTCGATGCCACGCGCGAACGCTTCAGGGTCGGCGAACTCACCATCACCGACGTCTCCCAGGCGGAGGCCCGCCTCGAGGGCGGCAAGGCCGATCTCGTGCAGGCCGAAACGCAGGTGCGCGTCGATGAGGCGGCGTTCTTTCGCGTCACCGGCCAGAAGCCCAGGAAGATCGGCGACCTGCCGCTGATCGGCGCGTTGTGTGCCAGCGAGGATGAATGTGTGTCGCTGGCGATGGATTTTGGGCCCAAGGCGATGAGCGCCCAGTACCGTATTTCGGCGGCGAGCTACGGCGTAAACAGCGCAGTCGCCGCGCTGCTGCCCCAGGTCAACCTCGTGGGCTTCGTGCAGTACCAGCAGGAAGTGCAGGTCCCGGGCGACCAGTATTACCAATACGGCGTTCGCCTGCAGGCGACCGTGCCGATCTACCAGAACGGCAGCGAGTGGTCGGTGATCCGGCAGGCCAAGCAGCTCGTCGGACAGCGCCGTAACGAACTCGACAGCGCCCGCCGCCAGGCTGCGGAATCGGTGATTCGTTCCTGGCGTCAGCTCGACTCCGCGCGTAGCCGCGTCACGTCGTTCGAGGCGCAGGTCAAGGCCAACGAAGTGGCGCTGAACGGTGTCCGTCAGGAAGCGCTGGTCGGTTCGCGCACCACCCTGGACGTGTTGAATGCCGAGCAGGAACTGCTGAATTCCCAAGTCAACCTGATCGGCGCCCGCCACGACACCCAGGTCAACTACTACGGCGTGCTGGCAGGTATCGGCCGACTGACTGCCCGGACGATGGGCTTGCCTGTCGAATATTATGACGAAGAGAAGTACTATAAGGAGGTCGGCTCCCGCTGGATCGGTGATTGGGGCGCCGGCGAGTCGACGCCACCGGCGCCGAAGGCACCGGTGCAAAATCCATCGGCCGCACCCGCGGCCGCTCCTGCAGCCCCGCCAACTGCCACGGGGGTCAAACAATGAGCGACGCCAACAAGCGCGCGGACAACGACCCTTCGATGGACGACATTCTCGCGTCCATCCGCAAGATCATTTCCGACGACGAGGCGCGAGCCCAGGTTGCTGCGAATCAGTCTGGCAACGGTAAGGCCACGCCGACTCAAGGCGCGCCGGCCGAAGTACCGGTGTCCCAGGCGACGCCTGCCACCCCGGCACGGGGGCCGCGTCCCAACGCCAATGCCAATCCTGCGCGCGAAGACGTCCTGCTGCTCACCGACCTGATCGAGGAGCAGGAACCCAAGCTCGGCGCTGCCGGGCCGCGCCCGACGGCGTCTGCCCAGCCGATCCCGTTGCCCCGCATCGATCCGGTGCGTGCCTCGGAGATGCCTCAGCCGTCGGTCGAGCCGGCGCCCGAGATGGCCTCGCCGCTGGTCGGCGCCGTGGTTGCCGGCGTCACCAGTTCGGCGTTCGACCGGCTCAGCCAGGCGGTGAAGGAGCACGTGCCGGAGCCGAACGCCGCGGAGCCCCGTCCGATCCCGTCCGGCGGCGGCAGGACCATCGACGAGGTGGTCCAGGAAATGCTGCGGCCGATGCTCAAGGAATGGCTCGACAAGAACCTGCCGCCGATGGTCGAGCGAATGGTCGAACGCGAGATCGTACGGCTGACCCGCCGGTAAACCAGAGGCGCGCCGAAATCAAGCCACGGCGCCCGCCGTGGCTTTTTTGTTATAAGGCTGAAGATGCTCGACAAGACTTACGACCCCAAGGAAATCGAGGCCCGCCGCTACCCGGAGTGGGAGAGTTCCGGCGCGTTCAAGGCCCATCCTGAGAGCGCCAGGCCAGGCTACTGCATCGTCATCCCACCGCCCAACGTCACCGGCAGCCTGCATATGGGACATGCCCTGGACAACACGCTCCAGGACATCCTGATCCGCTGGCGACGCATGAAGGGCGACGACGTGCTGTGGCAACCGGGTACCGACCATGCCGGAATCGCGACGCAGATGGTGGTGGTGCGCAATCTCGAGGCCGAGGGCATGGGGCTTGCCGTCGAGGGCGCCAAGGATGACGGCAACCGCAAGCTCCTGAACCGCGAGCAGTTTCTTGAGAAGGTCTGGGAGTGGAAGGCCTATTCCGGCGGGACCATCACCGGCCAGCTGCGCCGGCTCGGCGCGTCGTGCGACTGGAGCCGCGAGCGCTTCACGATGGACGAGGGGCTGTCGAAGGCCGTGCTCAAGGTCTTCGTCGAGCTCTATCGGCAGGGGCTGATCTACAAGGACAACCGGCTGGTCAACTGGGATCCCAAGATGCTGACCGCGATTTCCGATCTGGAGGTCGAGTCGCGCGAGGTGAAGGGCAATCTCTGGTACTTCAAGTATCCGATCGAGGGCAGCGACGAGCACATCGTCGTCGCCACGACCCGGCCCGAGACGATGCTGGGCGACACCGGCGTCGCCGTGCATCCCGACGATCCCAAGTGGAAGCACCTGATCGGCAAACATGCCGTGCTGCCGCTGGTCGGCCGGCGCATCCCGATCGTCGGCGACGAATATTCCGATCCGGAAAAGGGCTCGGGTGCGGTGAAGATCACCCCGGCGCACGACTTCAACGATTTCGAGGTCGGCCGCCGCCACAGGCTCGAGGCGATCTCGATCTTCGACAAGTTCGCGCATCTGACCGATGCGGTGCCCGAGAAGTACCGCGGGCTGGAGCGTTTCGCCGCGCGCAAGCTGATCGTCGCCGACATGGAAGCGGCCGGGCTGCTGGAGAAGGTCGAGCCGCACGCGCACTCGGTACCTTACGGCGATCGCGGCGGCGTGCCGCTCGAGCCGTTCCTGACCGAGCAATGGTACGCCGACGCCAAGAAGCTCGCGGAGAAGCCGATCGCGGCGGCGCGCGATGGGCGCGTGACCTTCGTGCCGGAGCGCGGCCGCGACGATTTCTTCCGCTGGATGGAGAACATCCAGCCGTGGTGCGTGTCCCGCCAGCTCTGGTGGGGACACCAGATCCCGGCCTGGTACGGCCCGGACCGCAAGGTCTTCGTGGCGCTGTCGGAGGATGACGCGAAGGCCGAGGCCAGGAAGCACTACGGCAAGGACGTGACGCTCGAACGGGACCCCGACGTGCTCGACACCTGGTTCAGTTCGGCCCTTTGGCCGTTCTCGACCCTCGGCTGGCCCGACAAGACCGCGGCGCTCGACAAGTACTATCCGACCAACACGCTCGTCACCGGCTGGGACATCCTGTTCTTCTGGGTTGCCCGCATGATGATGATGGGCATGCACTTCATGGCCGACGTGCCATTTCGAACCGTTTACCTCCATGGCCTTGTGACGGACGAGAAGGGCCAGAAGATGTCGAAGTCCAAGGGCAACGCCATGGACCCGCTGGAACTGATCGACAAGTACGGTGCAGACGCATTGCGTTTCACCATGGCGTCGCTGGCCGCGAACAACGCCGGACGCCTGCGGCTCTCGCCCGCCCGCGTCGAGGGCTCGCGCAACTTCGCGACCAAGTTCTGGAATGCCACGCGCTTCGCCGAGATGAACGGCGCGGCGCTCCCCAGGAATTTCGATCCGGCTGGCATAAAGCTCAACGTCAACAAATGGATGCTGGGTGAGCTCGCTCGCGCCAATCAGGCGGTCGACAGGGCGCTGTCCGAGTTCAGGCTGAACGAAGCGGCAGCCGCGCTCTACGAGTTCGTCTGGGGCATCGTCTGCGACTGGTATGTGGAACTCACCAAACCGATCGTGCAGGGGCCGGACGGTATCGAGAAGGACGAAACCCGAGCAGTGACTGCCTATGTTCTGCGCGAGACGGCCAAGCTGCTCCACCCCGTGATGCCGTTCATCACCGAGGAAATCTGGGACAAGACCGGCCATCGGGCGGAACACGGTGCGCTGATCGGACAACCCTGGCCCAAGACGCCGGCGACCGACGCGGCGGCCGACGGCGAGATGGGCTGGCTGGTGAAACTGATCTCGGACATCCGCTCGGCCCGCTCGGAGCTGAACGTGCCGGCCGGAGCCAAATTGAAGCTGATGGTCGTGGGTGGCGATGCAACGACGCAACTCCGCCTCAAGACACACGAAGCCGCGATCGAGCGGCTGGCGCGCGTCGAGGGGATCGAGGCGGCGGCGGCGGCACCGCAAGGCGCGCTGCAGATCGTCGTGGGCGAGGCGACCTACGCGCTGCCTGTGGGAGACGTGATCGATCTCAAGGTGGAGAGCGCCCGGCTTGCCAGGGAGATCAAGAAGCTCGCCGACGAAATCGCCAAGATCGATGCCAAGCTCGGCAATGCCAACTTCATGGCGCGCGCGCCGGAAGACGTTGTCGAGGAGCAGCGGGATCGTCGCCGGCAGGCAGAGCAGACCCGTCAGAGGCTGGTCGTCGCGCTCCAGAGCCTCGGCGGCTGATCCCGTCGAGGCCGGTTCAGCTCAACGCCTGATCTGGCGGTCGAGGTACTTCGCCAGGCCCCTGCCATACGGCGGGCGCAACATGCGCAGCGGCCCGAGGTCCTTCCTGACCTGATGGAACACAGATTTGCGATGGCTGAACTCGCGGAAGCCGTCGTGACCGTGGTAGGCGCCCATGCCGGCGGGGCCGATGCCGCCGAACGGCAGGTGTTCCTGGGCGACATGCATGATGACGTCGTTCACGGTCACGCCGCCTGACGTCGTGCGATCGAGCAGTCGGTCGCGCTCGGCAGAATCGGTGCCGAAATAGTAGAGACCGAGCGGCCGCGCGTGCGCATTGATGTAGTCGATGGCGTCGTCTAGGGACCGGTAAGTCTTTACCGGGAGGATCGGGCCGAAGATCTCATCCTGCATGACCTTCATGTCGTCGGTGGGATTGAGCACGAGAGTGGGGGCGATGAGGCGGTGCGGCGGCTGGCGGAGATCATCGTCGGCCGGATTGATCTCGACGATCTCGGCACCCTTGGCGCGAGCATCGTCGAGATAGCCCTTCAGCCGCGAGAAATGGCGGTCAGACACGATCGCCGTATAGTCAGGATTGTCCCGGATGGTCGGGAACATGGTGCGGACCGTGGCCTTCGCCTGTTCGACGAATTCGCCGACCCGGTCCTGCGGCGCCAGCACGTAGTCCGGCGCAAGGCAGATCTGGCCGGCGTTCAAGGTCTTGCCGTTCATGATCCTCGCGGCCGCCACGGGAAGATCGGCCGAGCGGCCGAGCACGACGGGGCTCTTGCCACCGAGTTCCAGCGTCACCGGCACCAGATTCTCGGCTGCCGCATGCATGACATGGCGGGCAATCGACGTGGCGCCGGTGAAGAGCAGGTGATCGAAAGGCAGGCTCGCAAATGCTTCGCCAACCTCGGGGCCGCCGGTGATCACCGCAATCTCTTCTTCCGGAAATGCATCGCCCAGGAGGGTCTTGATCAATTCCGATGTGGCCGGCGTCGTTTCCGACGGCTTGATCATGGCGCGGTTTCCGGCGGCAAGGACGCCGGCCAAGGGGGCGAAGGTGAGGTTCATCGGAAAGTTCCAAGGGCTGATCACGCCGACGACGCCCTTGGGCTGGCAGCGAATCTCCGCCCTGGCGCCGAGCCAGCCCAGAATTCCGGGGGTCGTGCGGCGGCGCTCGACGCGCATCCAGCGAGCGACATGGTCCCTTGCATGCTTCAGCGGCCCGATCGAACTCGCAATATCGGCGAACGCCGTGACGTACGGCGAACGGGCACCGAAATCCGCCGCCAGGGCCGTCTCGATCCTTGTCCGCGCGTCGACGAGCAGGGCGATGCAGCGATCGAGCCTGTCGGCCCGAGTCTCCGCCGACGGTGGACCATCGCGCAACAGCGCGGCGCGCTGTTTGGCCAGCAGTGCGTGAAGCGTTGGAGAAGAGGACATGAAGGATCTCCGACAGCAGTTCGGAGCCAGTATCGATGCGCCGGGTGGCGTGCGCGAGTCCTTACGACCGTTCGCCCACTCGCCTTTGGTCTTCCGGCAAAAGCCCATGCGCCATCGGGGTCCGCGGCCGAGGCCTGCGCAGGCCTGCCGTCATATCCTCATGTTCTGGTTCCTGCCTGCGCGGTCCTGTGCCCTCGAGGCAGGCGCCCGCAAGTTGCCGGCGAGCCTCGGGGTCAGGCCGTTCGCTGTGCGCCGCCCGGAACGATTCCCAGTTCCCGGGCCTTGATCTGAAGGGCCAGCACCTTTGAAAAGATCCGGCATTGAGCCAGGCCACCGGCCAGGAACCACAGGCCGGGTTGTCCCGTCGGGCGCCACATGCCGGCTAGTTCGCCTTCCTCGTCGAAGCCCCATACCGGCCCGGTGCGCGTGGCGATCGCGTCGCCGAGCACACGTCGGGCCGATTCCTTCTGGCCCTCGTAGCCGGTCGCCAGCACGATCAGGTCGGCAGGACGCACCGTGCCGTCCTTCAGACGCACGCCCTCGGCGCAGAATTTGTCTATGTCGGCAAACTGGATCAGGCCGACCCGGCCATCGACGATCATTTGGGAACACCCGGCGTCGAAGTAGTAACCGCCGCCCCGGTTGCCGTACATGATTTGCCAGCCGGTCCCGTCGGGACCGGAAGTCAGCTTGAAGCCGCGCTTGCGCAAGCCGTCGAGCAGGGCTTTGTCGGCCTCGGCATTCTTCTTCGTGATCTGCTGGTGCGAGCGGGCATAGATCGGGTAGGGGACGGATGTCGCCAACAGATCACAGTCCTCGAACGAAATGTCTTCGTCGTAGAGGGCGTAGGGCGCCTGCGCCTCCTTGAGGCTGACCACGAGGGTCGGGCGGTTCTGGATGATCGATACTTCCGCCGCACCCGACACGGCCAGATCCTGGGCGACGTCGTGGCCGGACGTGCCGGTGCCGAGCACCAGCGCGCGCTTGCCCTTCCAGTCCAGGCCGCTGCCGTAGTCGCCCGAGTGCCGCACGGTACCCTTGAAATCCTTGAGGCCGGGCAGGTCCGGCCACTTCGGAATCGTGCTGACTCCGTTGCAGAACACGATGTGGCGGGGATGCATGACGCGCTCGCTGCCGTCGGATCGCTTCAGTCTCGCGGTCCAGCGCTGTGCCGCGTCGTCATAGCTTGCTTCTGCGAGTTCCGTTCCTGTCCAGACGTTGAGTTCCAGCGCCTCGGCATATATCTCGAACCAGTTGGCCAGCATGTCCTTCGGGATGAAGACCGGCCAGGAGCGCGGGAAGGGCATGTAGGGAAAGTGGTTCACCCGCGTCTCGTTGTGCAGGGTGAGCGCGTGGTAACGGCGGCGCCAGGAATCTCCCAGGCGTTGCTCGCGGTCGATCGCGAGCGTATCGACACCCAGCATCGAGAGGCGTGCCGCTGTCATCAGGCCGGCCTGCGCGGCGCCGACCACCAACACCGTCGGATCGCGATCGGCGTACGCGGCGGAGGACTTGCGCCGGTCGGCCCAATTCTCGCCACCAAAGTTGCGCTTCCAGTCGACATTCTGCCAGCGTCGGCCATTGGCCGGATCCTCGTGACCGCGGATCTCGTCGAGCGACGTCATCAGCGTCCAGGCCCGGGCCTTGCCGCCCTTGGAGACGAGGCGGACGACACCGTTGCACGGGCCGACTCCCGTCTCGAAGGTGAAGATCGCCTCGATCGCCGGCGTACCGGCGCGCGTTACCGCGCGCGGTGGCGTGCGACCGGAGGCAAGTTGCAGATCGCGGGGCGTCACCTTGCCCAAGGCGGAAGCCAGGCGCCTGGCGATCGCGGTGGCGCCGGACGTCGTGTGCAGGTCCCAGGTGAAGGCGAGGATGTCACGCCAGTGGCATTCGTCGTCGAAGAGCGCGGCCAGCCTGCTTTCGTCGCGAGAGGCCAGTGCGGCTGCGAAATCGGCGAGCCAACTCTCCGTCGTCGCCTTTGCCGATGTGTTCGTCGTGATGCCGTCCATGGCGCCGTTTCCTCCGGGCTCGGCGTCGTCCGTACACGACGGCGTCGCGCCTGCCATTCATTCCCGTGTGGACGAATTGTAGAGACAGCCCCGGTGACGTCCAGAAGGGTGGAAAGGGTGCGGCGTTAGGGCAAAGCCGGTGGCTCGCAGGACGAAAGGCGAGCTCCGGGAAGCGCCGGCGTTCTTAGGATGCCTTGCGCAGATCCGGTACGTACGGCCGCGATGCGAAGTGCTCCTGATTGTCGCCGCGTGCGAATCGCAACCCCGCCCGCCGCAGCGCGTCGTCGTCGACCACGTCGAGCGGCACGTAGTAGCGGTCGTCGCCCTTGATGAATGTGTCGTTGTCGGTGCGATTGTAGCAGATCAGCAACGTCCAGCGCCGCTTGGCGGAGCGGTTGGCGTCGGACCGGTGGATCGCGTTGCAGTGGAAGATCAGAGCGTCGCCCGGCGCCAGCTCG
Source organism: Reyranella sp. (assembly GCA_044225265.1). Classification (GTDB taxonomy): domain Bacteria; phylum Pseudomonadota; class Alphaproteobacteria; order Reyranellales; family Reyranellaceae; genus Reyranella. Next base: position 3,298 of record JBGAIW010000025.1, on the reverse strand, counting down.
CAATACTCGATCGGGCACTTCTCGACGATGTGCGGCATGCGCTTGGGGTCGACTTCGTTCTGGGTGGGCGACAGCGGCGTGTGATCGATGCGGCCCAAACGATGCGAGCCGGATGCGATCTGCAGGCAGCCGTTTTCCTTCGTGGTGTGGTCGAGGGCGATCATCACCGACAGCAGGTCGGGCCGCAGACAGCCATTGTGGTACCAGTAGCCGTAATCCTGATGCCATTCCCAGGCGCCGCCGACTTCCGGTTCCTTGGCGGTGAGCTTGGACTGGAAGTGGTAAACGGGCCCGCCCAGCAATGCGGCGGACGTGTCGACCATTCGTCGGCAGCGCGCGGCGAGGCCATAGACGGAATCGCCGGCCCGGTTCCAGAGCGCAATACGGGTCGACCGGCCCTCGCCATCGCGGCGGTCGAGGATCGAGTCGCGGACCGCGGGATCCTGCTCCATCGCATCGGTCAGCAATTTCACCTCGTCCGGCGCGAAGAGGCCGCGCGCGTAGGTGAAGCCCTTTTCCGCGAACTCGGCCGTCTGCGCGGCATTGAGAATGTTGGGCATGTGCGTTTCCTTCGAAGTGCTGATTTCAGAGTAGCACGCCATAAACAGGCCATTTTATTGCAGTTGAACTTCAATATTGAATGACGGATAGAGGCCACCGTGCTCTTCACTAAGCAAACGACGGACATGAGCGGAAATTCAACCTCGGCGGCGGCGACTCGCCGCAATATTCTGCAAGGTGCAGCCGCATCGGCGCTGGTTCCAGCCGTCCTCGGCACGGCGCAGGCCCAGACCCGGCCCGCGGCTCCCGCGGTAGCAAGACCTCAAGGCGGCCTGAACATCCTGTTCGTCTTCACCGACCAGGAGCGCTACCACGCGCGCTGGCCGAATGGACTGTCCTTGCCGGGGCATGAGCGCCTGCAGAAGCATGGCGTCACGTTCACCAACCACCAGTGCCCGGCGACGATGTGTACGTCGTCGCGCTCGGTGATGCTGACCGGGCTGCAGACGCCGGACAACGGGATGTTCGAGAATCTGGACGTGCCGTGGATGCGCGATCTGCCGATGAAGAATCCGACGATCGGACACATGCTGCGAAAGGCGGGCTACTACACCGCCTACAAGGGTAAATGGCATCTCAGCCGCGAGGCCGATACCAAAGCGATCGAGAAGTTCATGACGCCGGAAATGGAGAGGTACGGCTTTGCGGACAATTTCTCGCCGGGCGACCTGATCGGCCACTCCTTGGGCGGCTACAGCTTCGACCACATCACGGCGGGCAGCGCCATCAACTGGCTGCGTACCAAGGGCCGGCCATTGTCGGACGATGGCAAGCCGTGGTGCATGTATGTGAGCTTCGTCAATCCGCACGACATCATGTACTTCAACACCGATGCACCCGGCGAAAGCGTGCAGGATACCGGCAAGTTGCGCCTTCACGCCGCCCGCGCGCCCGAGCATGCGCTTTACAAGGCGACGTGGGACGTTCCGGTTCCGGCAAATCTGCGTCAGCCCCTGGATGCTCCGGGGAGGCCCCGGGCGCATCGTGAGTTCGATCACATCTGGGATTATGTTCTGGGCAACGTGCCGCTCGAGGACGCACGCTGGAAGCGGTTCAACGACTACTACATCAACTGCATCCGCAATGTGGACCATTCGCTGGAGACATTGCTCGCCGAGCTCGATGCGCTGGGGCTGAGCGAAAGGACCATCGTCGTGTTCACCGCCGATCACGGCGAGATGGCAGGTGCCCATGGGCTGCGCGGCAAGGGTCCGTTTGCCTATCGCGAGACCAATCACCTGCCGCTGTTCGTCGTGCATCCCGACGTGTCGGGCGGACAGGATTGCAAGGCGCTGTCCAGCCACATCGATTTAGCGCCGACTCTGCTGTCGATGGCCGGCGTGAAGCAGGATCGTGCCGGCGACCTGGCCGGCCGCATCTTGCCGGGCCGTGATCTTTCTCCTCTGCTCTCCAATCCGGGCAGCCGCGCCATCGATGCGGCGAGACCGGCGACGCTGTTCACCTACAGCGGCCTTGCGAGCAACGATTCCGCTGTCTTCGATTTCGCCGCCAAGGCGGCGATGGCCGGCAAGGACCCCAAGGAGGAGGCCAAGCGCCAGGGCTTCAAGCCCGACCTCGGGAAGCGCGGACATGTCCGCTCGGCGTTCGACGGGCGCTACCGCTTCACGCGGTATTTCTCTCCGCTCGACCACAACAGCCCCGCGACGCTCGACGAGTTGTTCAAGTGGAACGATGTCGAACTGTACGATCTCTCGAGTGACCCGGGGGAAATGAACAATCTCGCGCTCGACCGCGTCGCCAATGCGCAGGCGATCATGGCCATGAACGGCAAATTGGAGGAACTGATCAAGGTCGAGATCGGCAAGGATGACGGCCGGGAGCTGCCCGACCTCCCGGGCGTGGACTGGGGCATAGACAAGGTCGATCTCTAGGGCCACGCCTGCCGGGCTGGCTTGGCCTCCCGGGGAAGCGGAGCGGCGGCATTCGCGGGTTGAGTCCAGCCGGAAGAAAGATGATACGGTCGCTTTGCAGACGCGACCGGAGTGGGGACCGCCATATGGCAAAGACCGTCAAGGCCGGGCAGGCGAATGCCATGCCCTCGCTGCCGCAAATCCAGCCCGGCAAGTACGCCGACGGCATGCCGCTGGATCAGCTGCGCTACCTCGAGTGCAAGATCATCCTGAAGCCCAATCACTTCACGTCGCGATCGAGCTTGTTCGACTTCGGCAAGCTGCTCAGGCGGCCGGCAAAGGAGCATGGCATTTCATTCCAGGCTGGAAGTTACGCCGGGCAGCCGCTGAAGATCCGCGAAGTCCTGTTCATGGATACCGCCGATTTCCGTCTCTACAACAACGCCTTCATCCTGCGCCGAAGGATTCCCTACCGCGACGGATTTCCCGATGGCGATCCTGAAATAGTGTTCAAGTATCGGCACCCGGACCTGCAGAAGGCGGCGGAGATGGATGTGCGTCCAAACATCCAGGCCGACTACCGGATCAAGTTCAAGGCGGAAGCCTTGCCACTCAAGGACGATCTGGGAGGCATTCGCATGCTTTATTCCCACAACGTCCAGTTCGCCATGCACGCGGCCGCCGAGAGCATGCATACGTCCCTCGAATGGCTGGTCGGCGTGCTGCCGGCGCTGCACGCCGTGAAGCGCTCGCCGGGCGAGCGAGTCGAACTGGTCAATGGCACCATCGTCGAGGAGGTCCTCCAGGACATCGGTGAGCTCGATTTCGGCAACGGCTTCCGCCCGGTCGTCAATGTCGCTCTCTGG
>JBGAIW010000024.1:0-46785 GCA_044225265.1 Reyranella sp. | reverse complement strand
GGCATGTCCCTCCCGCGAGTTGCCGCACGAACTGCTGTGACTTAATGACAGTCCGTCAGCGGGATGGGTGGCCGAGCGGTTTAAGGCACCGGTCTTGAAAACCGGCGTGGGTTCACGCCCACCGTGGGTTCGAATCCCACCCCATCCGCCAACTGGTCAATCGACGAGACTACGCTATTCGACCGTCATCAATTGCAACTTCCAGCCGTGCACGGCGTGACCTGGTTGGGATTCACGACGAGCGGCGGCGGCGGGACCAGATTTGGCGCTATGGTCGTCGCAGCCGCAACCGAGGTTGCCGCCGGAGTGCCAGCCGCTGCAGTCGCAAGTCCGGCGCCGGCCCCCGGTACTGCAGCAATCGCCTGGGCCATGCCGGTCGTCAAGCCGCTGGCCATGGGGCCCGTCGCTGGAACATTCGAAAGGATCGACTTCGCGGAGCCGCCAAAGCCGTTGGCAGCCAAGACTCCGGCGGCCTGGCCCAGCCCCGTGCCGACACTCGATTGGGCACCTGGGCTCAATCCGGGCAGGCTAGCCATAGCCGTCACCATGCTCCCGGCAAGAGCAGCGCCCCCAGCCCCGCCGCTCGTACCGCCCGTAGAGACGACCGAGTTTACGAACGACGACGCCTGGTTCGCTGGGAGCGAGTTCAGATAGGTCGTCAAGCTAGCCTGAAGAGCTGGGGACAATTGTCCGTTCGGCGACGAGGCGATCGCCGCGACCACGCTCGCCACCGTCGGGTTGGCGGACTGGGCCCAGGCGCCGGACTGCCGATCGCCGCCATCCATCATTGCCGATCCCATGGTGGCAAGTCCGACGGCAAGTACCGTTGTCCTCGCGCAACGTCCCAACCACTGAAATCTCTTCGGCATTTTCATCCCGGAGCCTCGAGCCAATTGAATGATCGAAGCTAACACCAGACCGCCCCCAGATCGACAGGATTGATCATTCGACCGTGGCTAAGGTATATTTACTATCGTGACGAAGAAGATTTTTGCACTCTTGGCTTCCGCCCTCCTCGTTGCAGGCGCGTGGGAGACCATCGCGCAGACGGACCAGAACCAGCGCCGCAAGGCCTTCCAAGCCTCCAAGCAGATGCAGTCGCTTGGCGACTTTGCCGATGCCGTCGAGGTGCTCCAGCCGCTGGCCGATGCGGGCGACGACCTGGCGCTCTATTCGATCGGCATTCTCTATGCGACGGGTGGCGAGGATCTCAAGCAGGACTACGCCAAGGCCATCAGCTACTATCAAAAGGCAGCTCAGAAGAACCACGCCGGCAGCCTGCGGCAGCTGGGCGTCATGTATGAAAAGGGCTTGGGCGTTCCGGCCAATCCCTCCCAGGCTGCCCAATACTACGAAGATGCCGCCAAGCGCGGTGATGCGCTGGCGCAGTTGATCGTCGGGCGTATGTACGCAAGCGGTCAGGGCCGCCCGAAGAACAATACCGAGGCCTACAAGTGGCTGACTCTCGCTGCCAACGGCGTGTTCTATGACGACGAGACGGCCAAGCGCGACGAGACCAAGGGGTCGCTTAAGACGCTCGTCGCGGCGATGACGCCGAGCGACATCAATTCTGGCGAGAAGCTGGTCCGCGAGTTCGGGACCAAGTAGCCGATCAATTGAGGCCCTGGCGCCGGGTCGGCCGCGCGCCGAGCTCGTCCTTCAGCCGGTCGAACGTCTGTCGTGCCACCACATCGTCGGCAATCGCCGCCGCTGCCATTCGCATCTCGCCCAGCCCCAAGGCCACTTCAAAGAGCTTGTTTCGATCTGCCGTCGATTCGGCGCTGATCGCCCGCAACTGGGCCTGGAAGGCCTGCAGCTCCCCCTCGTCGAGGACGCGCCAGTAGCGCATCAGCAGCTCTGCCCGCTGCAGCCAGAGCATGCGCAGGCCGGGACCGGCGTAGAGCGATTCGAGCAGCGCCTGGGCGACCTGCCGCCCCTCCGCCCCCTGCAGGAGCCGCACACGCGCCAGATCGTACCAGGCAATCGGATTTGCCGGGTTCAGCACCAGGCTCCGGGTCAGGTGCAGTTCGGCGCTCTCGAGAACGGCCGGGCGGCGGCTGTCGGCAGGCTCAAGGGCAAGCGCCTCGCCAAGTTCGACGCTTCCGAGTTCGAGCAGCCGCTGACTGGACGGCTGCCAGTAAAGCGCCGTCTCGAGGCTCTTCTTTGCGTCGGCAATCTCCCCGGGGGGAAGCGGCTTCAAGACAACCTGCCGCTCCCAGGCATAGGGTGAACCCAGGGCCCACCAGGCAGCTCCCGTCCGAGGAACGGCGAGGCCAACCAGCAACACGCCGACGAGCGCCGGCACGCCGGCAGCCAGCAAGGTCCTCGCCCGCCGGCGCCGGGTCTTCCCCCCGGAGACCGGCCTACTTGAAGCCGAACTTCGTGAAGTCGGCGCCGACATTGGGATCGATCTTGGCGGCGGCCGCGAGATCGGCCTCGCCGCCCTTGTCGCCTGCTTTCACCCGGGCGAGTCCCCGTCCATAGAGCGCCCGGGCATGGTTGGGGTCGAGCTTCAACGCGCCATCGTATTCGGCCTTGGCTTTCGCGAAATCGCCCATCTTCAAGTACACGAAGCCCTTGGTGTCGAAGACGTCGATGCTGTTCGGCACGAGCTTGGATGCCTTGTTGCAATCGGCGAGCGCCTTCTCCAGTTCCTTGCCGATGACAGCCTGCGTCAGGCAGAGATTGTTGTAGGCGGGCGCCAGCCCGGGGTTCAGCCTGACGGCGCGGCGATAGTCGGCGAGCGCCTTTTCGTACTCGCCCTTGTTGAACAGCGAGAAGCCCCGATTGTAGTAGAGCGCCGGGTCGGCCGGCTGCAGCTTGATCGCGGCATTGTAGTCGGTGATCGCGCCGTCGAGATCGCCCAGCCGCACATAGATGCCGGCACGGCCGATCAAGCCTTCGGGATTCTGCGGTTCGAGGCGGATCGCCTCGCCGTAGTCCGACAAGGCGCGATCGGCACTGCCGCGCAGCGTGTAGAGCACGCCCCTGTAATAGTAGGCCTTGCCGAAATCGGGCGAGATCTCGATCGCGCGATTGAGGTCGGCGAAGCCGCGCTCGAAGTCGCCGTTGGCGCCGTAGGCCACGCCGCGGTGCATGAGCGCGTTGATGTTGTCCGGGCCGAGCTTCAGCGCCTGGTCGAAATCCTTGATCGCGGCATCGAACTCGCCGCGGCGCGTATAGAGGATGATGCCGCGGTTGAGGTAGGCCGTGATGTAGTGCGGGTCGATCTGGATCGACTGGGTGTAGTCGGTATAGGCCTTATCCGGCTCTTCGAGCGCGTGATAGGAGAAGCCGCGCTGGAAATAGGCGAAGGCATAATTCGGGTCGAGCCGGATGCCCTCGGAGAAGTCGGAAATCGCCTTCTGATAGTCCTGGCGATAGAGAAAGATGCCGCCGCGCGAGACGTAGGGACGCGCTTCCGTCGGGTTGATGCGGATCGACTCGTTGAAGTCGGCGAGCGCGAGATCGTACTCCTTCTTGGCAACGTAAGCCGTGCCGCGCTGGTAGCGGGCGTGCGCGACCTGCGCCCAGTGACGCACGGCTTCCGGATCCTTCGAGCCGAATTGCAGGACGTCGCCCGTCAGCAGGCCAAGCCGCAAGGCCTCGCTGAAGTCGATCACGGCCTTGTCCGGATCGCCCTTCTCGCGATAGGCGATGCCGCGATTGATCAGCGCGTTGATCTCCTTGCGGTCGATATCGAGAGCCTCGGTGAAATCCTGGATCGCGAGGTCGTACAGACCCTTCTTCGAGTAATAGACGATGCCCCGGTTGATCAGCGGGTTGACGTCCTTCGGATTGATGCGGTGCGCCTCCGAATAGTCGGAGATCGCATTGTCCGGCTCGTTGACCGTGTGATAGGCGATGCCGCGATGCAGGAAGGTGTATTCGTCGCCCGGCGCCAGACGAATCGCCTCGGTGAAGTCGGCGATCGCCTGCCTGAACTCTTCCTTCAGCATGTAGGCCGAGGCGCGACCGACGAAATGCGCGGCCATCGTCGGATTGAGCCGGATCGCATCGTTGAAGTCGCGGATGGCCAGGTCGTACATCTGCCCAGCCTGCTTTCGCTCCTTGGAGGCCTTGTCGATGTAGACCAGCCCGCGCTGGTAGTAGGCATCCGCCGCCTGCGATGCATTCGCCGAGGCCTGCAGGTACTGCGGAGACGGATTGGCCGGCGGCGTGGCGGAGACCGGCGTCAGGTTGCCGCCCAGGCACTTCAGCGCGTCCGTGAGGTCCTTGATCGACTGGTCGAGGTCGCCCTTGCGCTTGTAGACGAGGCCTCGATTGATCCAGGCCGCCACCTCGCAGGGCTTGAGCTTGAGCGCCGAATTGAAGTCGGAAATTGCGCCTTCGTTGTTGTCCTTCTTGGTGTAGAGGACGATGCCGCGATTGACGTAGGCGTAGGTTTCGTTCGGTGCGATGCGGATCGAGTCCGAGTAGTCGACGATCGCCTGATCGGCGTCGCCGAGCGTGTGGTAAATCAGGCCGCGCTGGAAGAGCAGTGGTGCGCTCGCCTGCGATACGCGGATGACCTCGGTGAAGATTCGCAGCGCCTCCTTGTAGTCCGAGGTCGCGGTCTGGACGTCGCCGATCGCGCTGTCGGCCGTCGCACGGTGGTAGTAGGCCAGTGCAAGCGGAATGCCCTTGAGGCGACCCGACTGAATGGCGTCGCTGCAGATCTTGATCTTCTCGGCCGGGCGCAATCCGTAGGCTGCGTAACAGGGCTCCTGCTGCTCGGCCGGCGCCGCTCCGGCTCGCTGGCCAGGCTTGTTGTCCTGAGCCCACGATACCGTGGCTGCGAGGCAGAGACCGAGAACGCAGTGCAGAAGTGGAATTAGCCTGAGTTTCAAGTGCTTACGCCTGAATGGTGGGGCCGGAGCCGGCTCTTAAGTCTAGCAGTATCGCTCAAATGCGGCGAAAACAATTACCATCACGACTGCGACAATCCGGCTTGCGGTTCTTCACATTCCCTGAGGCTCGACGCCTCCCTCAGGCTTTGGCACCTTCGCGACCAATCAAAGGGAGGAAGAAAGACAATGAACTCGTTGAAGACCGGTATGCGCCGCCGAACGATTTTGGCTGGCCTCGCCGGCAGTGTTGCCGCCCCCGCCCTCGTGTCGGCCCAGGGAACCTATCCCAGCAAGACCGTCCGCTACATCAACCCCTTCCCGGCCGGCGGCGCCACCGACACGCTCTCGCGCCTGTTCTGCGCCAAGATGTCGGAACTGACCAGCCAGCAATGGGTGGTCGAGAACAAGGGCGGCTCGGGTGGCAATGTCGGCATGGACGCGCTCGCCCAGTCGGCCCCCGACGGCTACACGCTCGGTCTCGGCGGCATCGCGAGCCATGCCATAGCGCCCACGCTCTACGCCAAGCTGCCGTTCAAGGTTCCGGACGATTTCACGTTCGTGTCGACGATCTGGCAGCTGCCCAACATGCTGGTCGTCAACCTCGACCTGCCGGCCAAGACCGTGCCCGAACTGATCGAGCTCCTGAAGAAGAACCCTGGCAAGTATTCCTACGCCTCCGCGGGCAATGGGACGACGCTTCATCTGTCGGGCGAGCTGTTCAAGACCATGGCCAAGGTCGACATGATTCATGTGCCCTATCGCGGCGCTGCGCCGGCGATGCAGGACCTGCTGGCCGGTCAGGTGCACATGATCTTCGACAACATCCCGGGATCGCTCGCCCAGTCGCGGCCGGGCAAGGTGCGTGCGCTCGGCGTCACCTCGAAGGAACGCACCCCCGTGGTGCCGGACGTTCCGGCGATCGCCGAAACGCTGCCAGGCTTCGACATCAATTCGTGGACCACGCTGACCGGGCCGGCGAAGATTCCGCCCGAAATCGTCGGGCGCCTGTCGGAACTGTCCAAGAAGGCACTCGAGAGCGATGACTTGAAGGCGAAGTTCTTCGACCTCGCCGCGACGGCGATCTGGCGGTCGCAGGCCGACACGCTGGCTTATCGCGAGTCGGAAGAGAAGCGGCTGGCGGTGATTATCAAGGCGTCTGGCGCACGCGTGGACTGATACAGTGGGGCCATGACCCAGGCCCCAACTCCCCTGACGACGGCACAAGCCGTCGTGTCGATGCTCGAACTGAACGGTATCGACACGCTCTATTGCCTTCCGGGCGTTCAGAACGATTCGTTCTTCGACGCCCTGTACGATCGCACCAATGCGATCCGGCCGATCCATGCCCGCCACGAACAGGCCTGCGCCTACATGGCGCTCGGCCATGCCATGGCGACCGGCAAGCCGTCGGCCTACTGCGTCGTGCCGGGGCCGGGCTTTCTCAACACCACGGCCGCGCTGTCGACCGCCTATGGCGCAAACGCCCCGGTGCTGGCGCTCACCGGGCAGATCCAGCAATCGATGATCGGCCGCAACCTCGGACAGCTGCACGAACTGCCCGACCAGCTCGCGATCATGCGCGGCCTCACCAAGTGGGCCGACCGCATCAACGCGCCGGCCGAGGCGCCGGGCCTGGTGAACGAGGCGTTCCGCCGCCTGATCTCCGGCCGCCAGCGGCCTGTCGCACTCGAGTGCGCCATCGACACCTGGGGCCGCAAGGCGCCGGTCGTGTTGCCGGAGGCCGCCGCTGAGCGTGATCCCTGCCCGGTCGACGACGATGCGCTGGAACGTGCGGCGAAGCTGCTCGGCTCTGCCGATCGGCCGTTGATCGTGATCGGTGGCGGCGCCATGGGCGCCGGCGAGCATGTGAAGACGATTGCCGAGATGCTCGATGCGCCGGTCATGGTCGGGCGCATGGGCCAGGGCGTCATCGACGGACGGCATCGGCTGTCGGTGACGATGCCCGCGGGCTACCGATTCTGGGGTGAAGCCGACGTCGTGCTGGCAGTGGGTACGCGCCTGCAGGCGGCGCAGCAGAACTGGGGCGTCGACGACGGGCTGAAGATCATCCGCATCGATATCGACGGCGAAGAGATCGATCGGCAACGCAAACCCGAGATCGGCATCATCGGCGATGCCATCGCTTGCTTGAAGGTGCTGGCCGGCAAGCTCGGTGCGCACAACAAGAAGCGCAATGGCCGCGCCGAGGCGGTCGCCGAGACCAAGGCTGCGGCGACCAAGCGCATCAGGGACGCGATCGGCCCTCAGCTCACCTATCTGGAAGCCATTCGTGCGGCATTGCCAGAAGACGGAATGCTGGTCGATGAGCTGACGCAGATGGGCTACGCCGCCCGCCTCGCCTACCCGACCTACAAGCCGCGCACCTTCCTCTCGATGGGCTACCAGGGAACTCTGGGCTGGGGCTACGCCACGTCGCTCGGCGCCAAAGTCGCCAGGCCCGACACGCCGGTCGTGTCGATCAGTGGCGACGGCGGCTTCCTGTTCACGGCGATGGAGATGTCGACTGCCGCCAAGAACGGCATCGGCGTGGTCGCCGTGGTGTTCAGCGACGGTGCCTACGGCAACGTGCGGCGCATCCAGCAGCAGTCGTTCAAGGGCCGCACGATCGCGTCCGACCTGCACAACCCGGACTTCGTCAAGTTGGGCGAGAGTTTCGGCGTCGCTTCCGAGCGTGTGAACGGTCCGCAGGAGCTGGGTGCCGCCATCTCGCGCGGGATCGCCAAGGGCGGGCCGGTGCTGATCGACTGTCCGGTCGGCGAGCTGCCCGACCCGTGGCCGCTGGTTCAGGTGCCCCGGATCAGGCCGCCCCGTAGGTCTTGATCACGTCGGGATCGGGGTCACAGCCCAGTCCCGGTCCCTGCGGCACCGCAAACGCGCCATCCACCGGATCGATCAGCTTGCCGAAGAGACTCGCCTCCACATCCATGTGATAGCGCTCGATCATGGCGCCCGGCTGGCCGCGCGCGGCGGCGAGTTGCAGGGTCGCGAGGAACCCCGGGCCGAAATACGGCGAGTGCGGCATCACGGTCACGCCCGCGGCGTCGGCGAGTGTCGCGACTTTCAGGAATTCCGTGACGCCGCCGACTTTGGTGACACTTGGCTGGGCGTAGTCGACCGCGCCGGCCGCGAACATCTCGCGGAACTGGAAAGACGTGCAATTGTTCTCCCCCGCGGCCATGGCCACGCCGGTGCTCGCGCGCAATCTGGCGATCGCCTGGAAGTCCTCGGGCGGAAAGATCGGCTCTTCCAGCCAGTGCATGTCGTAGGGCCGAAGTTTCAAGGTCATCTCGCGCGCCTGCTCGGGCGTCCACGGGCAGTTGGTGTCGACCATGATCTTCACGTCGGAGCCTGCCGCCTCCCGAGCGGCACGTACTTCCGCGACCTCCGTTTCGTGCAGCTTGATGTGCCGATAGCCCTGCTGGATCGCGATTTTGGTGCGCGCTGCCACGCGCTCAGGGTCCTTGTACTTCAGGAGACTGGCGTAGGCAGGCAGCGAGGTCTGCCCCGCTCCGCCGAGCAGCCGATGCAGCGGCAGATTGGCGGCCTTGCCCGCAATGTCCCACAGCGCGATGTCGAGGCCTGACAATGCGAACATGGTGATGCCGTAACGGCCGAACAGGTGGAGTTCCTGCTGGAGGTCGCGCGAAAGCCTGGAGATGTCCCGGGCATCCCGGCCGATCGCGAGCGGCGCCACCATCGAGTGGATCGCGCCCTTCACCGCGTCGGTGCAGTTGTAGCAGAACGCGTCGCCCCAGCCAGTGATGCCGTTGTCGGTCTGCACCTTGACCATCAGGATGTTGTTGGTCGCCCCGGTGCGCGCCGGCACCCCGCCCGCCGCTTGACCGAAGGTGAAGGGTACCTTGACGTTGATTGTCTCAATTTTCGCGATCTTCACGCCGCCTCCCCCTTTTCCCTAACTGCCGCCAGTAATTGTTCGGCATGAACACGGTCGGCCAGGCGCTTCGAGGTGAAGCGCGGATCGTTGCGCGGCGCCAGCAGAAGCACATGAGGCGCCAGAATTTCCGGCGGCGACGGCGGCTCGATCTCGGTCTCGGGCATCTCGACCTCCGCAAGAGCGAAGTACGTGCGCCCGTCGTCGGTCTTGAAGAAGTCGACGTCCCAGAGAAATCGGCCGTCGCGCCAGGAGTAGCGAGCCTTGTGCAGCGACTCGCAGCGGGTCTTCCAGAGGCGCTGGAAATCGACGGCGGAAATCTCGGTCTCGATTTCGACCACCTGATCGTCGACCAGCCGCTTGAAGGTGAAGACGTTCTTCGTGCCGCCACTCGATTCGATCGAACGAATGCGCAATCCGGACGTGTCGAGGTAGGCCTGGTGGAGGTAGCTGCGGCTGACGCCAGGGCGCGCCGCCACTCGCGCCTCGAGCGCGCCGGAAAGGTCGCTCAGGACGAACTTGCGCTCGTTCTCAATCGGCATGAACAATGGCAATCATGAGCACGCAAACCCTCGACGATCTTCCGACACCCGCCCTCATTCTCGACCGCGCCATCCTGCGCCGCAACCTCAAGCGGATGAGCGAGCGCATGGCCAAGGCCGGAGTGGCGCTGCGGCCTCATCTCAAGACGGCCAAGTCAGTGCAGATCGGCCGCATGGCAACGGAAGGTCACGACGGCCGGATAACCGTCTCGACGCTCGCCGAGGCGCGATACTTTGCCGACGGCGGCTTCAGGGACATTCTTTACGGGGTCGGCGTGGTGCCCGCGAAACTCGCGGCCATCGCCGAAATCAGGCGCCGCGGCGTGAACCTCCGCTGTGTCACCGACAACATCGCCGTCGCCCGCGCGATCGCCGGAGCGGCGAAGGACGGCGACACGTTTTCGGTGTTCATCGAGATCGACAGCGGCGCCGGCCGGGCCGGGCTGCCCTATCCCGCCCTGCCGGGCCTGCTCGACATTGCGCGCATCCTGCACGAAGCGCCGGGCGTCGAGCTGGCGGGCGTGATGACCCATGCCGGCCACTCCTACCATCAGAGCACGCCGGACGGCGTCGCGCAGGTCGCCGAGCAGGAGCGTCTGGCCATCGTCACCGCGGCGCAGAAGATCCGCGACGCAGGCATGCGCTGCCCGATCGTTTCCGGCGGCTCGACGCCGACGGCGGTCCATTCGAAGAATTTCGAGGGCATCACGGAAATGCGGCCTGGCGTCTACGTTTTCAACGACCTCGACCAGGAGTTCATCGGGTCGTGCAGCGCGGGTGATCTTGCATTGTCGGTATTGGCGTCGGTGATCGGGCACTACCCGCACCGCAACCAGATGCTGATCGATGCCGGCGCCCTGGCGCTCTCCAAGGACATATCGGCCCAAGAGTTCCAGCCCAAGGTCGGATACGGGACCATTGCCGACGCCCCGATCCGGGACATGGCCGTGATCGAATGCTCGCAGGAGCACGGTTTCGTCGCCGCCGGCGATCCCATGCCCTACGGCAACATGCCGGTCGGTACTCGGGTGCGCATCCTGCCGAATCATGCCTGCATCACGGCCGCCGCGTACGACAGGTACTACGTCGTCGACAGCGACCTCGACGGCGGCAGGTTGGTCGTGGACGTATACGACCGCATCAACGGCTGGTGACTACAGCGAGCTGACGGTGTGGCCGCCGTCGACGGTAATCACGCTGCCGGTCATGAACTCGCCGGCGTCCGATGCCAGCAGCAGCAGCGCGCCGTCGAGATGCTCGGGCTTGCCGATGCGCCGTTGTGGAATGCGATCGATCAGCTTCTGCCCGCCCGGAGTCTTCCAGAAGGCGCTGTTCATCTCGGTCTCGATGTAGCCCGGGCAGATCGCGTTGATCCGGATGTTGTGGCGCGCCCACTCCATGGCCAGCGCACGCGTGAGGTGGATGAGCCCGGCCTTGGACGCGTTGTAGGGCGCGACCTGACCGATCGTGCGCAGGCCCAGGATGGAGGCAATGTTGACGATCACGCCGGGTCTCTTGGCGGCAACCCAGCGCTTTGCGGCGCCCTGCGCGACCAGCCACGCCCCGCGCAAATTGGTGTCCACGACCGAGTCCCAGTCCTGCTCCGGCATGTCGAGCGCCGGCTTCACGATCGAAATGCCGGCATTGTTGACCACGATGTCGATGGGCCCCGCGGCCTCGAGGGCAGCCGCGATCGAGTCGGCCGATGTGACGTCGAGGTCGACGGCGCTCGCCGAGACCCCCGTGCCCGCCAATTCCGCCTGAAGAGCCTTCAGCCGCTCGGCGCGCCGAGCGGCGAGCACCACGGACGCGCCGGCGGCACCTAGACAGCGCGCGAAATGCTCGCCAAGTCCCGACGACGCGCCGGTCACGAGGGCTGTCTTGCCGCTGAGATCGAATGGCTTCATACCGACCTTATTAGCGAGCGTCGTAGGCGGAGGAAACATGGAGTTGGGGCTCAAGGGCAAGCGCGTGCTGGTTACCGGCGGCACCAAGAGCATCGGCCGGGCGATCGTCGACGCCTTCCTGGCCGAGGGCGCCGTCGTCGCATTCTGCGCCCGGGACGCGGCCCTGGTGAAGCAGCGCGAGCAGGAATGGCGAGCCAGCCAGGCCCGTGTCGAAGGCACTGCGCTCGACGTCACCAACGACGCTGCTCTCAAGAAGTGGATCGACTCATTTGCGGCCAACGGCGGCATCGATCATTTCGTCGCCAATGTCAGCGCGCTCGGAACGGCCGATTCCAGGGAGGGCTGGCGCCGGGCGATCGACGTCGACATCGTCTCGACCGTCGAGTCGATTCGCCATGTCTGGCCGCACCTTCTGGCCAGCGGCGCCAAGCGGCAGCCCGGCGGTTCGACATGCACGATCATCGGCACGGTGTCGCTGGTGGAAGCGACGGGAGGGCCGATCTTGCCCTACCGCTCGGTGAAGGCCGCGCTCGTGCCCCTCATGAAATCGCTCGCCATCGACGGGGCGCCGAAAAACGTCCGGGCCAACATGGTCTCGCCGGGTACCGTCCTGGAGGACGGCAATACCTGGGGCCGTCAGCGTGACGCCAACACCGAGCGCTACCAGCGCTCGCTGGCGCGCAATCCCATGGGGCGAATGGGTACGCCGCAGGAAGTGGCGAATTGCGTGGCGTTCCTCGCCGGCGCGCCCGCTTCCTTCGTGAGCGGCGCCCATCTCATCGTCGACGGCGCGATAACCAGCCGGGTCCCGTTCTGAGCGCCAGCTCCGCAGCCATGCGGCGCACGCCCTGGCCACTCATCGGCCTGCTGGTCGTCGCCGGAGCCGTCGCCGCCTTCCACGTCGGCAAGGCGCCGCCGTCGGTGCCCTCGCTTCGGGCCGAGTTGGGAGCGACCCTGCGGCAGGCCGGCTGGCTGATCTCGACGGTGAGCCTGATCACCGCAACCGGCGGCATGGCGATCGCCCTGACAGCGGAGCGCTTCGGCCATCGCCGGCTGGTCCTGCTCGGGACGGGCCTGTCCTGCCTGGCCAGCCTCGCCGGCGCCTTTTCCCCGAGCGTCGACCTTCTCGTGATTGGCCGCATCGTCGAAGGGCTGGGATTCATCATGGTCGTGGTCGCGATCCCGACGCTCGTGGTCCGGCTGGCCGCCCCGGCGGATCAGCGCATCGCCCTGACATTGTGGAGCGCCTACATGCCGGCCGGCGCGGGCTCGATGATGCTGATCTCCGCACTCGTCCTGTCCGAAGCCTCGTGGCGGATCGCCTGGCTGGTCGCCGCCGCAGCCTCCTTCGTCGTACTGGTGGCATTGATGTGGCGCGCCCTGCCGCGGCGCGAGCTCGATCCGGCCCCGGTGGCACGGCGAGCGATCCTGGCGGAAATGATCGAAGTCGCGACCAGCGGCGGCCCACTCGCCATCGCCTTCTGCTTCGGCGCCTATTCCTGCTGCTGGTTCGCGATCGTGGGCTTTCTGCCGACGCTTCAGGTCGACCGGCTTGGCTTCTCGACCGGCGCCGCGGCGATCGTGACGGCGGTCGTGACCGTGGCGAACGTCGCGGGCAATCTGGGCGGCGGCTGGCTGATCCAGCGCGGCGCCGCCCGCGGCGTGGTGATCGTGACGGCAGCCCTGTCGATGGCCGTCTGCGCCGCATGCATTTTCCTCGACGGCGTGCCCGACTCCGTGCGCCTGGTCCTGGCCGGGGTCTATTCGGCCGTGATCGGCGCGGTGCCTGCCGCGCTGTTCACGGCGATCCCGCTGCACGCCGGCCGTCCCCAGCTGGTCGGGGCGGCGACGGGACTTTTGATGCAGGTCTCGAACATCGGCGCCCTGCTCGGTCCGCCGATCACCGCGGCCCTGGTCTCGGCCGGCGGCTGGCCGGCGGCGGCGTGGCTCACGACGGTGGCGCTGGTCTGCGTCGCGGGCTTCGGCGTCTTCCTGCACTGGCGCGAAAGGCGTAGGATTTCCGCATGATCTTCGTCGACATCGTTTCGGATACGATCTGTCCCTGGTGCTACATCGGCAAGCGCCGGTTCGAAAAGGCGCTGCAGATCAGCGGACGCACCGACGTTGCCCTGTCGTGGCGGCCGTTCCAGCTCAATCCCGACATGCCCGTCGAGGGCATGACCCGCGACGACTACGTACGGGCCAAGTTCGGCGGCGGCGACCGGCCGCGCCAGATCTACCAGGCAATCGCCGAGTCGGGCCGCGAGGCCGGCATCGAGTTCCAGTTCTCGCGCATCCGGCGCACGCCCAACTCCATCCTGTCGCACCGGCTGATTTACTTCAGCGCCAAGAACAACCGGCAGGACGAGGTCGTCGGCGAGCTGTTCCGTGCCTATTTCGAGCTAGGTCAGGATCTCGGCGACCTCGATACCTTGGTCGACATCGCCCTCCGCTCCGGCCTCGACGCGCTGCGCGCCCGCCGCTTCCTGCTGAGCGACGAGGGCCGGCAGGAGGTGGTGGCATCCGACGTCTATGCCCGCCGGCTCGGGATCAACGGCGTGCCGTGCTTCATCGTCAACCGGAAGTACGCCGTTTCCGGCGCCCAGCCGCCATCGGCCTTCGTCGAGGTCTTCAACCTGGCCGAGCGCGACGCCGCCACCAGCGCCGCGCAGTCCACAGCTTGAGGTCTCAATATGTCGATCATCATATGATATGATGACCGACATAAGATGCCGCAGAGCCCCACCCGAAAGGCCCGGACCCGGGCAGAAATCTTCGAGCACGCCGCCCGGCTGTTCCGGCTGCGCGGCTACGGCGGCACCAACATCGACGACATCATGCTGGCGGCCGGCCTGACCCGCGGCGCCTTCTATGCCCATTTCACGTCCAAGGACGACCTGTTCGCCGAAGTCATCCGTGCCGGCCACGGCTTGCTCGCCCGCACGCGCGCGGCGGGACCGCAGGCCGCCGTCGACGCCTACCTCGCCAGGGACGATCTCGCCGCCAATGCGCTGGCCTGCACCCTGGCGGCCCTGCCGTCGGACGTGGCGCGGGCCCCCCTGCCCGCGCGTCTGGCCTATGCCAACGCGCTCCATGCGCTGATCGGCGAATTGGCGCGGAACCGGCCGCGCAAGCTCGCCGCCGATGCAACGGTCGTGGCGATCCTGGCGATCGGCGCGGTCAGCCTGGCGCGCGCCAGCGGCGACACCCGCCTCAGCGACTGGCTGCTGCGTTGCGCGCGGCGGGCGGCGCTTCCTCTGCTGAAGCCGAGGAAGAAGCCAGCCGCGCCAAAGCGGCGACGACCCCGGAAACCCCGGAAAGTCGCTGCCGCTCGTCGCTCCAGGCGCGCTGCACCAGGACGCGCTGGTCGGGCCTGACCTTCACCGCCGGCGCATTCTTCTGGATCCAGGCGATCAGCCGCGCCGGCCGCGCGAACCTGTTGTCGCGGAAGGAGATCACCAGCGCCTTCTCGCCGGCGTCGATCTTCTCGACCCCGGCGGCGCGGCACAGCAGCTTCAAGGCGATGGTCTTGAGCAGGAACTCGGCCTCGACCGGCATCTTTCCGAAGCGATCGACCAGTTCGGCGGCGAAGGCGTCGACATCGCTCTGGTTGGAAAGCGAGCCCAGCCGACGATAGAGACCCATGCGCACCGACAGATCGGCGACGTATTCCTCGGGGATGAGAACGGGGATGCCGAGGTTGAGGGTCGGCGACCAGTCGGCCTGCGAGGCCTCCTGCGCCCGGCCCTTGGCGGCGGCGACAGCCTCCTCGAGCAGCTGCTGGTAGAGCTCGATTCCGACCTCGCGGATATGGCCGGACTGCTCCTCGCCGAGCAGGTTGCCGGCGCCGCGGATGTCGAGATCGTGGCTGGCGAGCTGGAAGCCCGCCCCCAGCGTATCGAGCGTCTGCATGACGTCGAGCCGCTTCTGCGCCGCCTCGTTCAGCGCATGGCCCGGCGGCACGGTCAGGTAGGCGTAGGCGCGGGTCTTGCCGCGGCCGATGCGGCCCCTCAGCTGGTAGAGCTGGGCGAGGCCGAACATGTCGGCGCGATGGACCACCATGGTATTTGCGTTCCGGATATCGAGACCGGATTCGACGATGTTGGTCGACAGCAGCACGTCGAACTTGCCGTCGACGAAATCCTGCATGGTATTCTCGATCGCCGTCGGCGGCAGGCGGCCATGCGCCATGGCCATGCGGACTTCCGGCACCAGTTCGCGCAACTGCTCGGCAACCGCCGCCAGGTCCTCGATGCGCGGGCAGACATAAAAAGTCTGTCCGCCGCGATATTGCTCGCGCAGCAGCGCCTCGCGGATGGTCACGGCGTCGAAGGGCGTCACGAACGTGCGCACCGCCAGGCGGTCGACCGGCGGCGTGGCGATCAGGCTCATGTCGCGCACGCCGGTCAAGGCGAGTTGCAGGGTGCGCGGGATCGGCGTCGCCGTCAGGGTCAGGACGTGGACGTCGGCCCGCAGTTCCTTCAGCCGCTCCTTGTGGCTGACGCCGAAATGCTGCTCCTCGTCGACGATCAACAGGCCGAGATCCTTGAATTCTATGCTCTTGGCCAGCAACGCGTGCGTGCCGACCACGATGTTGACTGAACCGTCGGCCACGCCGGCGCGCGTTTCCTTGGCTTCCTTGGCGCTGACCAGGCGCGACAGGCGGCCGACCTTCACCGGGAATCCCCGGAAGCGCTCAGCGAAGGTGCGGTGATGCTGGCGTGCGAGAAGCGTCGTGGGGCCGATCACCGCGACCTGCTTGCCCGAGAGTGCGGCGACGAACGCCGCGCGCAGCGCCACCTCGGTCTTGCCGAATCCGACATCGCCGCAGACCAGCCGGTCCATCGGCTTGCCGCCCGACAGGTCGTCGAGCACGTCCGAGATCGCCTGCAGCTGGTCGTCGGTCTCGGCATAGGGGAAGCGCGCGCAGAACTCCTCGTAAGCGCCCTCCGGCGCCTGCAGCACCTCGCCGCGATGCACCGCGCGCTCGGCGGCGATCTTGATCAGCCGGTCGGCCATGTCGGCGATGCGCTGCTTCAGCTTCGCCTTGCGCGACTGCCAAGCGACGCCGCCCAGGCGGTCGAGCGCCGCCCCCTCCTCCGCCGCGCCATAGCGGCTCAGCACGTCGATGTTCTCGACCGGCACGAAGAGCTTGTCGCCGCCTTCGTAGGTCAGGCGCAGGCAGTCGTGCCGCGCGTGCTGGATCTCGAGCGTCACCAGCCCCTCGTAGCGGCCGACGCCGTGTTCGCGATGAACCACGAGGTCGCCTTCGCTTAGCGCCGATGCCTCGGCGATGAAGCGCTCCGACGGACGGCGCTTCTTCTGAGGCCGCGACAGGCGGTCGCCGAGAATGTCCTCCTCGGCGATGACTTCAAGGCCTTCCAGCACGAAGCCATGTTCGACTGGCCAGACCGCGACCCCGAGCGCACCGGCCGGCAGGCCGGTCACGGTGGCGTAGTCGGCAACCGGCACCGGCGTCGTGGCGCCATGCTCCTGCAGCAGATGCTGGAGCCGGGTCGCCGAACCCTCGGTGAAGCCCGCGACGATCACCCTGCGGCCCGCCGATTGCGCGGCCTTCACATGCTCGGCCACCTTGTCGAACAGGTTCACGCCCTGCGCAGTGCGGGCCTGGGCGAAGCCTTCGTGGCGGCGGCCGCCGAGATCGACCGCGCCCGCCGTTTCCGGCGCGGCATTGAAGGTGGTGAACTGGCCGACCGGGCGGCCGTCGAGCAGCGCATCCCACTGCGACGGCTTCAGGTACAGGCGCTCCGGCGGCACCGGCTTGTAGTCGGTGCCGCCCGACATGCCCCCCTTGGCTCCGGTCTTGAGGCGCGCGTCGTAGTAGTCGACGATCAGTTCGTGGCGTGCCTCGAGTGCTTCCTGGATCTGATGGTCGGCCGTGACCATCGCTTCGGGGCAATAATCGAGCAGCGTCTCGAGATGGTCGTGGAACAGCGGCAGCCAGTGCTCCATGCCGACATGGCGCTGCCCCGCCGACACCGCCTCGTAGAGGATGTCCTCGCCGGCCACGCTGCCGAACAGCTCGCGGTAGCCGCTGCGGAAACGTTCGATGCTCTCGGCCGTCAGCAGCACCTCGCTGACCGGCAACAGCACGACCTCGTCACGGTCGCCGGTCGAGCGCTGGCTCATCGGATCGAACGAACGAATGGTCTCCAGGGTGTCACCGAACAGGTCCAGTCGCAGCGGTTCGGCGGTTCCGGGCGGGAACAGATCGACCAGGCCGCCGCGCATGGCGAACTCGCCCGGTTCCATCACGGTATCGGCGCGGCTGAAGCCGTTCTCGCCGAGGAATTTGGTCAGCCAGGCCACGTCGACCGTCTGGCCCTTGCGCAACGTCGTCGCGGCCTCGGCATAGAGGGCGCGCGGCGGCACTTTCTGCAGCACCGCCCCGGCCGAGGCCAGGATCACCCGCGCCGGCGTGCCGGGCTTCCTCGGCGCGGCCAGGCGCGCGAGCGTCTCCAGTCGTTCGGCGACGATGTCGGGATGCGGCGACAGCCGGTCGTAGGGCAGGCAATCCCAGGCCGGGAACACCAACACCTCGCGGTCGGGCGCGAAGAAGCGCAGCCCGTCCTGCAGCCGCTCGAGGCGCTGGCCGTCGCGCGCCACGTGCAGGATGTCCTGCCCGCCGGTGGTGCGCGCGATTTCGGCCAGCACCCAGGCGTCGGCGCCCTCGGGCAGCCCGGCCACGGTCCAGCGGCCCGCCTTGCGATGCAGGGCGGAGAGACGTTCGCCCAAGGACGCCGCCTGGGCCGTCACTAGAACCTCACACGGAAGGACATGAGCTTGCGCAGGACCGGCGTGTCGGATTCTGCCGGCACGTCGGCCTTGCCCGCCACCCAGTCGTAGATGTCGTTGTCAGGCGCCGACAGCAGCCGCTCGTACTGATCGAGTTCCTCGGCGCCGAAGCCCGCGATATGGGCGCGCGCGAACTGGCCAAGGAGAATGTCGTTCTCCTTGTTGCCGCGATAGATGCTGCGATAGAGCAGCCGCTTGCGCCGCAGCTCCAGCTCCGAATCGTCGCTCAAACTTTTCCCCAACCGGGCCCGAAAAGGGGCGTAGCATATAGGCGGCGACGGGTGCGAAGTCACGTCCTGCAAGCCATGCGACCGCAGAGTCTGACGCCCTTGTTCGCCCAAGTGACATCGCTGCCCGGCATCGGGCCGCGGCTGGGCAAACTCGTCGAAAAACTGGCCGGTCCCCTGGTCGTCGACCTGCTGTGGCACCTGCCGTTCGCCGTGATCGACCGCCGCAACGCGCCGACCGTCGCCACCGCCAAGGGCGGCGAGATCGCAACCCTCACCGTAACGGTCGACGAGCATCTGGTGCCGCGCAATCCGCGCCAGCCCTACCGGGTCTGGTGCAGCGATGAGACGGGGCGGCTCTGTCTCACCTACTTCAACGGTCGCGAGGACTACCTGAAGAAGCTGCTGCCGCCGGGCGAGCAGCGCGTGGTGAGCGGCAAGGTCGAGATCTACCAGGGCGACGCCCAGATCACGCATCCCGATCACGTGGTCCCGCTCGGCGAGCGCGAGTCGATCCTGCGGGTCGAACCGGTCTATGGCCTCACCGCAGGCCTGACGCAGCGGCCGGTACAGAAGGCGATCGCCGCCGCGGTCGAGCGCGCGCCCGACCTCGCGGAGTGGCAGGACGCGGCGTACCTCAAGCAGCAGAAGTGGAGCGGCTGGAAGGCATCGCTCGCGCAAGCCCACGCGCCGACGGAAGCGTCCGACCTGGCGCCCGACCATCCGGCACGCGCCCGCCTCGCGTTCGACGAGCTGCTCGCGAGCCAGCTCGCCATCGCGATGGTGCGCCACCACAATCGCAGCCTGCCCGGCCGCGCGACCAGGGGCGACGGACGTCTGCAGAAGCGTGTGCTCGCGTCCCTGCCCTTCCAACTGACGCCGAGCCAGACCTTCGCGACGGCGGAGATCGCCGCCGACATGGCCAAGCCCGAGCGCATGGTCCGCCTGCTGCAGGGCGATGTCGGCAGCGGCAAGACGCTGGTGGCGTTCCTGGCGATGCTGACCGCCGTCGAGTCCGGCGCGCAAGCCGCCCTGATGGCGCCGACCGAGCTGCTGGCGCGGCAGCACTTTGCGACCATCGCGCCGCTCGCCGAAGCCGCGGGCGTGCCGGTCGCGCTGCTGACCGGGCGCGACGGCCAGAAGCAGAAAAGGCAAACGCTGGCGGGCCTTGCCGACGGCTCGATCAAGCTGGTCGTCGGAACGCACGCGCTGGTCCAGGACGACGTCGAGTTCGACGATCTGGCACTGGCCGTGGTCGACGAGCAGCATCGCTTCGGCGTGACCCAGCGCATGGCGCTGTCCTCCAAGAGCCACGCCGTCGACCTGCTGGCCATGACCGCGACGCCGATCCCGCGCACCCTGATGCTCGCGGGCTACGGCGATCTCGACGTCTCCAAGCTCACGGAGAAACCGGCCGGCCGCCAGCCGATCGACACCCGCACGATCCCGCTGGAGCGTATCGCCGAGGTCGCCGACGCCGCGGGCCGCATGATCAAGACCGGCGCGCGGGTCTACTGGGTCTGTCCGCTGATCGAGGAGTCGGAGGAAGTCGATCTCGCCAACGCCGAGGAGCGCTTCCGGCTGCTGAGCGCGCGCTTTCCCGGAAAGGTCGGACTGATCCACGGCCGCGTGAAAAGTGCCGAGCGCGAGGCGACCATGGCCGCCTTCTCCGAAGGCAAGCTCACGATCCTGGTCGCGACGACGGTCATCGAAGTCGGCGTCGACGTCCCGGCCGCCACCGTCATGATCATCGAGCATGCCGAACGCTTCGGCCTCGCCCAGCTCCACCAGCTGCGCGGCCGCGTCGGCCGCGGCACGGCCAAGTCGACCTGCCTGCTGCTCTACGCAACGCCGCTCGGCGAGACGGCCAAGTCGCGGCTTGCGATCATGCGCGAGACCGAGGACGGTTTCCGCATCGCCGAGGAGGATCTGAAGCTGCGCGGCGCCGGCGAATTGCTGGGCACGCGGCAGAGCGGCCTGCCCGACATGCGACTGGCCGACCTCGCGGCCCATGGCGAACTGCTGCAGGCGGCTCGCGACGACGCGAGGCTGGTCATCGAACGCGATCCGGAACTGAAGTCCGAGCGGGGAGCGGCACTGCGCGCCCTGCTCTATCTGTTCCGGCGCGACGACGCGGTCAGGACGCTGCGCGCCGGGTGATTAGCGGCGCGCGACCTGTCACCGGTTTATCGCTTTTTATCTCGCTCGATAAGACCAGTTTGAGTCCAGGCGGGTAACGTTTTCCCCACTGGATCTCCTTCGGGAACTCCCCCTACCCCAACGACGACACGAAGCTGCGCAGCGCCGTCCGAGCCACCTCGACCGCCTTCTCGGCCTCGACCCTCCGGGCGGCGATCGCCTCCAGTTCGGTCTCCTGCTTGTCGAGCGTCGCCAGATAGCGGCGCTGCAGGTCGCTGTTGGCGGGCACCCGCGCGAGGTTCTCGCGCAGACGCGCCTGTTCGTCGACGATGGCCTTACGTTGCCCGTCGAGTTCAGTGACCTTGCGTTGCGCCTCAGCGACGGTTCCCTGCAATTGCAGGACCTTGGTCAACGCCTCACGCGTCTTGGCGTCGAGTTCCTTGGCCTGGGCGAACACGCGGATCTGGTCCGCCGGCCCGTCGAGCAGGCGCATGTCCTGCTGCTGGGTCTGCTCCTGGACGACCTCGATCGTCTGGGCCTGATCGCCGCCGGGCAGCTGGAACGGCAGACGGTAGTTGCCTTCGCTGATCTCGACTCCCTTGCCATCGGGCTTTGCCAGGGTCCAGCCGTTGAGGCGGCGCTGCACGATCACCAGTTGGCGCGGTTCCTTGGCCGGACCTCGTACACGGTAGGTCACGGTCTGCCGTATCAGCCTCGAGTAGCGCAGCACGCCATCGACGATCGTGCCGGTCGCGAGCCGCTCGGTGCGCGCCTCGTCGCGTTCGATCACGATCTTCTCGTCGAGTGCGTAGGCCAGCAGACGGGTCTCGCCGACCGGGAAGGCCGACAGCCGCGCATCGCCGACATAGGCGACGTTGCCGCCCTTGTCGCGCTCGTAGATCGTCAGGATGCCCGGCGGCAGACCGGTCTCGCCGTCGTTGGTCAAGCGCACCGCGGCCAGCGGATTGCGCGCCGCCGTATCGGCTTGATAGAGCGCCAGCCTGCCCGCAGGGACCTGGCGATCGAGAATCGGTATCGAGAGCGTGCGGCCGTTCTCGACGCTGACCGGGCGTGGGAACTTGAACACGACCTGCGTGGCGGCATCGGTCGCCTCGAACTGGTCGGCCGCAACCGCAGGCGGCGGTGGCGGCGCATAGGCTGGCGCGGATGCAGCGCGCTCCTGGAAGATGCTCTTCTGTGCCGGCGTCGGACTCGGTGCCGGTAGCGGGGGCGATGCAGGCCGCCCTGCGATTTGCACGCCGCCGCGATCGACGTTCGGCATCAGCCGGCCGGCGACTTCCACCGGGATCTCCGGCCGCGTCACGTAGTAGGCCTCGTATAGCGCCTGGTGAAAGGCGACGGGCCGGCCCGACACCAGGGTCAGTTCGATGTTCTTCCAGTCCTGGCCGCTCAGATTTTCGACCGTCGCCCAGCCCTGCAGGCCGGCGCGCGGGGCATTGTCGCCCGGAAGAGTCAGGCGATAGGACGCCTTCCACACAGGCGCCTCGACGATGTAGGCGACCCGCACCGTGCGCTTACCCTGCCCGCGCGCCGACAGATCGATGGTGCGCGCTTCCTTGGCTCGGTTGGACTGGATCGCCATCAGCGCCTGACCGATCTTGTCGCGCAGGGCGGCATCGGCGAATTGCAGGTTCTCGGCATCCTCGAGGATGAATTGCTGCAACCCGCGATCGGTCAGCAACGTGACGCGCGTCCGGCGGATCGTGGTCTTGCCGTCGTTCGTGGTGGCGGTTTCCGGCTCGACCGAAACCACCCGCCCGGACACCGCGCGCCCGCCGCCGACCGAGATCTGCGCGCCCTTGAGTGTCGCCAGCAGCGAGGCCGGCGAGGCCAACGCGTCCTCGTCAAAGGGCAGATCCTTGAAGGCCTGCTTCAGCGGCTCTCGTCCGGGCAGACTGAGGCCGCCCACCCCACCTTTGTCGTCATAAACGACCAGGCTCTTGAGCACGTCGTCGACCTGCTCCAGCGCCACGGTCAGCTTCAGCACCGCGTCGCCTTCGACCGAGGCTTCGTATTCGAAATAGCCCAAGCCGCCCGACGACAGCATGACCCGCTTGAGAATCAGGTCCTGCGCTACGGCAAGCCCGGGCAACGCCAGGACAGCCGCCAAGGCGACGATCAGCAGTCTCTTCATGAAGCCTCTCCCGTTCGATACGCACCCTGGTGCGCCAGCAAACCGTGCGCGGCGAGTGTGACACAAGCGCGGCGAGACATGGACGAATCTACGAGAGAGCGTCCTTCAGGGCTTCGAATGGCAGGAGCACGCAGTCTTGCCGCGACTTGTGCGCGGCCACGGGGGCGAAGGCGTCGAATGGTGCGGCGGCCGTTCCTGGTTCGCGTCCAAGCGCGCGCTCGGCATCGTGGCGCAGCAGCGCGATATCCGCCGAGTCCCTGCCGACCGCGACCGAAGCAAGAGCCGACGCGGAGGCCTGGCACAGCAGACAGCCACGCACCTGATGTGCGATCTCGGCGATGCGGCCGTTCTCCAGCCGCACGTCCATGGTCACCCGGTCGCCGCACAGAGGATTGTCGCGGCGCGCCGACCTGGTCGGAGTGGCGAGCTTTCCCGCGCCTGTCTTCGCCTTCGCCAAGGCGACGATCCTGTCCTGGTAGAGTTGATCGTTCATCGAAGGGTCTTCGC
Organism: Reyranella sp.; assembly: GCA_044225265.1. Classification (GTDB taxonomy): domain Bacteria; phylum Pseudomonadota; class Alphaproteobacteria; order Reyranellales; family Reyranellaceae; genus Reyranella. The sequence continues at coordinate 23,729 of JBGAIW010000024.1, read as the reverse complement.
GGCGTGGCGGACACCGGCGAGAAGCGCGTCGATGTCGGAGTTGTCGTTGTAGGGCGCGATCGACACGCGGGTCGTGCCGTCGAGGTCGAAGTGGTCCATCAGGGGCTGGGCACAGTGGTGTCCCGCCCGCACCGCCACGCCGAACGAGTCGAGCATCTGCGCCACGTCGTGCGGGTGCACGCCCTCCAGGGTGAACGACACGACGGGATAGCGATTCTGCAGGCCAGCCGGCCCGAACAGCCGGGCGCCGTCGACCTTCTGCAGCCCATCCATCACACGCTGCACCAGCGCCATCTCGTGCTCGTGCGCGCCGGCCCAATCCAGCCCGCGCATCCAGCCGCAGGCCGCCCCCAGCCCGATCGCCGGACCGATCGGCGGCGTACCGGCCTCGAAACGGCGCGGCGGTGGCGCCCATGTCGTTTCGGCGAAGGTCACCCGGCCGATCATCGAGCCGCCGCCGTGGAAGGGCGGCATGGCCTCCTGCAACTCGGGCCGCGCCCATAGCACCCCGATACCGTTGGGGCCGTAGGCTTTGTGGCCGGCAAACACGTAGAAGTCGACGCCCAGCGACGGCACGTCGATCGGGCCATGCGGTGCACGCTGGGCTCCATCCAGCATCACCTTGGCTCCGGCCATCTTTGCGGCGTCAACCACCATCTTTACATCGACCAGTGCGCCGGTGACGTTCGAAACGTGCGCCACCGACACCAGTCTGGTCCTGGGCGTCAGCAGCCGGGGCAGTTGGCCGAGATCGATCCGGCCATCCTCCGTCACCGGGAGCATGTCGATCTCGATGCCCGCCCTCGCCCGCAGGAGCTGCCAAGGGACGATGTTGGAATGGTGCTCCAGCTCCGAGAGCAGGATGCGGTCGCCCGGCTTGAGCAGCGAGCCGTAGGAATAGGCCACCAGGTTGATCGCCGCCGTGCAGCCACCCGTAAAGACGATCTCCATCGGTTTGACGCCGAGGAAGGCCGCCACTTCGGTCCGGGCGTTCTCGTAGGCTTCGGTCGCCCGCTCGGCCAGCCGGTGTACACCGCGCAGGACGTTGGCCCGGCCGGTGGTCTCGTATTTCCGCACGGCATCGAGCACGGCCACCGGCGTTTGGGCCGACGCTCCGTTGTCGAGATAGTGAATCGGCTTGCCGTCGATCATCTGGGAGAGGATCGGGAACTGCCGACGGACGGAGACGACGTCGAAACTCATGCTCCGACCTTGTCCCGATCCTGGGCCCGCCAGGCTGCGAGCGCCTCCGGTGTATCGATATCGGTGATCGCAGCCTCGCCGGCCATGTCGACCTCACAGACCAGGTCGGCATGCTCGCCGATCAGGTGCCTGGCTCCCGTATCGCCCTCGATCCGGGAGATCTCGCTGAAAAAGCGGCGTGCCCACAGGACCGGGTTGCCGCGCTTGCCGGCCACGGTCGGCACGCAGATCGAGCGGCCCTCGACCGGGCTGAAGGCGGCCATCAGGCGATCGAGCAGGCTGGAGGTCACGCCCGGCATGTCGCCGAGTTGAACGATCGCCGCATCGATGTCCTTGCCCAGCGCCGCGATGCCGGTACGCACCGAGGTGCTGAGCCCCTGCGCGAAATCGGGATTGACCACGAAGCGCAGGTGGGCAGCCGGCACGGCGGCGGTTATGGCCGCCTTCACCTGGTCGGCCATGTTCCCGAGCACGACCACGACCTCCACGGCCTGAGAGGCCAGTGCCGCCTTGACGGCGTGAGCGACCAAAGGCTGGCCATTGGCGTCGGCCAGCATCTTGTTCGGCCCGCCCATGCGGGTAGAGCGGCCGGCCGCGAGCAGCACGATCGCCACTCTGGGCGCCTGTTGCGGCCCCTCTTCGGCATCCGGGTCGCTGTCGTCGCGCGGCTGCGGCCGGGTCGGGATCTCGGCCAGCAGGCCGCCCGCCCCCATGCGCACGATCTCGGCGCGGCCGACCGTCAGGCCGGCTGCCAGGCGCTCGAGGACCATGTCGAAGCCATTGTACTTGGGCGACTTGGCACAGCCCGGCAGGCCGAGCACCGGCTTGCCGTCCAGTTCTCCGGTCAGCAGCAGATTGCCGGGATCGACCGGCATGCCGAAATGGACCAGCGTGCCGCCGGCCTGCTCGATGCCGGCAGGCACGACGTCGTGACGGTCGACGATCGCCGAGGCGCCGGCGATCAGGAAGATGTCGCATCCCTCCTTCTTGAGTTCGCCGAGCGCATTGGCGATCTCGTCGGCGGCGTGGCCACAGCGGCGCTCACCAGCCAGGGTGCTGCCGAGCGCTGTCAGGCGCTTGGTCGTTGTGCCGACGGCCTTGTCGAGAACCTTGTCACGCGTCCCGGGAAGCCGGGTCTGCACCAGGCCGGCCCGCATCGGCTTGAAAGGTCTGACCGAGACCAGCGGTCGATTTGCCGACTTGGCGACGTCGATGGCGCGATGCACCGCCTCTTTCGGTGCGGCGTAGGGAATGATCTTCACCGTCGCCACCATCTGCCTCGCGGTCACGCGGGCAAAGGGCGGCAGGGTGGCGACCGTCACCGACTCGTCCAACTCGTTCAGGGCGTCGATCCGCTCATGATCGACGACAGCGAGGCCGGCCTCACGGGCGAAGTGATTGCAGCGGCCGGTGAAGGGAGCCGTGACGTCGATGCCCTCGCCAGCCAGGGCGTGCGCCAGTTTCTCGGCCGCTTCGTCCTCGTGCATGTCGCCCGCATCGAGTCGCGCGGCGATGACCGACAACGCGCCGGCGGCCTTCAGCTTGCCGACATCCTCGGCCGACAGCCGCCTGCCCTTGGCGAAGTTTATTCCGTTCGCGCGCCAGCTATGCGCCAGGATGGCACCGGTGGCCTCGTCGATCGGAGTTTCGCCAAAACGCATCGCTAGGCAGCGGCGACCTTGGGCGCAGCCAGCGCTTCGAGACGGCGCGCGCGGACCTCGATGATCTGGCCCAGGATGGAAACCGCGATCTCGGCCGGCGACTTGGCGCCGATATTGAGGCCGACCGGCCCATGGACGCGCGCGAACATCTCGTCGGTGATCCCGGCCTCGGCGAGACGCTCCTTGCGCTTTGCATGGGTGCGCTTGCTGCCCAGAGCGCCGATGTAGAAGACTTCCGACTTCAGCGCCGATTCGAGCGCCGGATCGTCGAGCTTCGGATCATGCGTCAGGGTCACCACGGCCGTGGACGAATCGAGGCCCATGGCCTGGAACGCCTCGTCGGCCCAATCCTTGATCACCTTCACGCCCGGAAAGCGCTGGGTCGTGGCCCAGGCACCGCGCGGGTCGACGACGGTGACGTCGAACTCGAGCATGGTCGCCATCGGCGCCAGGCTCTGTGCGATGTGCACGGCGCCGACGATGATCAGGCGCGGCGGCGGCACGTAGACATTGAGGAATATCTTCTGGCCGCCGATATCGACGGTCTCGCTCTTGCCGATTTCCATGGCGCGGCGCGCCGCGGCGACGATGGCGGCGTCGGCAGCGAGCGCACCGTTGGCGGCATCGCGGTAGATCAGGCCTTCCGCGGCATCGCTGAGGCGAGTCGCGAGGGCGACGGCGCGGCGCCTGGTGCGCGCCTCCTGCAGGGCGGCGAGCGTGCTGGCTTGCATCGGATCAGTTCACCTTCTCGACGAACACCTGGACCTTGCCGCCGCAGGCCAGGCCGACGTCCCAGGCCTGTTCGTCGGTGACGCCGAAATCGAGCAGTCGCGGCTTGCCGTCCTTGATCGCGTCGAGCGCTTCCTTGACCACGGCACCCTCGATGCAGCCGCCGGAGACCGAGCCGACCATGTTGCCGGCATCGTCGACGCCGAGCTGGCTGCCCACCGGACGCGGCGAGGAACCCCAGGTCACGATCACCGTGGCCACGGCCACGCCCTTGCCGGCTTCCTTCCATTTGCCGACCTGGTCGAGGACTTCGAGTGCGTCGCTCATGCTCTACTCCTTCCGAAGTTCGGTCTGCCAATTGCCGAGCCGCCTGTCGGCGGCGTGCGCCTTCAGATCCAGCGCCGCAATCAGTCCGGCAAGGCTTTCGAGGTTGTGCACCGGCCGGAACTCGTCGACGTGGGGCAGCATCGCCTTGTTGCCCTGCGATTTGGGTTCGTAGGCCCCGTATCTCAAGAGCGGATTCAACCAGATCAGGCGGCTACAGGATTTGTGCAGGCGCTCCATTTCCTCCGCCAGCCCTGCCGCGCCTTCGCGGTCCAGGCCGTCGGTGATCAGCAACACGACGGCCCCCTGCCCCAGGACCCGGCGCGACCACTTGTTGTTGAACTCGTGGAGCGTCTGTCCGATGCGGGTGCCGCCGGACCAATCTTCGACCTGCGCGGAGGCTTTCTCAAGCGCTATATCCACGTCCCTATAACGAAGGGCCCGGGTCACGTTGTTGAGCCGCGTGCCGAACGTGAAGCCAAAGACCCTGTCCCGGTCGTTGGTAATCGCATGCATGAAATGCAGGAACATGCGGGTGTAACGGGACATCGACCCGGAGATGTCGCAGAGGATCACCAGAGGCGGCGGCCGGCGCCGCGGCTCGCGCCGGCGCAGTTCGATCAGTCCTTCGGGGCGAAGCGCCCGGCGCATCGAGGCGCGGAAGTCGATCCTCGGACCGCGCCGCGCCGCCCGGTGGCGCCGCGTGCGACGCTCCGGCACCGGCAGGCGCAGCCGCGATATGGCCCGCAGTGCCTCGTCGATCTCCGCCTGGCTCATCTGCTCGAAGTCCTTCTGCTGAAGCACCTCGCGGTCGGAAACCGTGAAAGTCGCCTCGACCTCGACCTCGGGCGGCTCGCCCTCCTCCTTCGGCGCCTCGCCCTTGCCCGGTTGCAGTGCGTCCTGCAGCCGCCGGCTGATCTGCTTCTTGTCCTCCTCGGCCGGTACGCTGATCGAGGGCAGCAGCATTTCCATCATCTTTTCGAGCAGGCGCGGATTGCGCCAATAGACGTGGAAGGCCTGATCGAAGATCTCGCGCTGGTCGCGGCGATTCACGAACACCGAATGGAGCGTCCAGTAGAAGTCGTCGCGCTTGGCGACGCCCGCCGCCTCGACCGCCTCGATCGCGCGCAATACCTGCCCCGGCCCCACCCTCAAACCCGCGGACCGCAGGGTGCGCGCGAAGTGCACGATATTGCTGGCCAGTCGGCCGCGCGGTTCACCGCCACCGTCAGGCGTCGCCGGCTGTTCGGGCAACGCATTCATCGGCCGGTCAGCCGAGCGGGTTGGCTGCGATGTCCGCCTTGACCTTCTGGAGGATTTCGGCGGCTTCCGATCCCTGCAGGCGCTGGATGTCGTCCTGATACTTCAGCAGGACGCCCAGCGTGTCGTTGACCGTCCGGGGATCGAGGTCGAGCGCATTCAATTCCGAAAGCGCCGTCGCCCAGTCGATCGACTCGGCGACGCCCGGCGACTTGAAAAGGTCGAGCTTGCGCAGTTCCTGCACGAAGCCCACCACCTGCCGCGACAGCCGCTCGCTCGCGCCCGGCGCCTTGACCTTCAGGATCTCCAGCTCGCGCTTGAGATCGGGGTAGTCCACCCAGTGATAGAAGCAGCGGCGCTTCAGCGCGTCGTGGATCTCGCGCGTGCGATTGGAGGTGACGATCACGATCGGCGTCTGTGCGGCCTTGACCGTGCCGAGCTCGGGGATCGTCACCTGGAAGTCGGACAGCACTTCCAGCAGATACGCTTCGAACGGCTCGTCCGTACGATCGAGTTCGTCGATCAGCAGCACCGGCGCACCCTGCACGCTGGGCTGCAGTGCCTCGAGCAGCGGGCGGCGGATCAGGAAGCGCTCGTTGAAGATGTCGGAGGCGAGTTCGTCGCGGTTGTGCACGCCTTGCGCCTCGGCCAGGCGAATTTCGATCATCTGGCGCGAATAGTTCCACTCATAGACCGCCGAATTGACGTCGAGGCCTTCGTAGCACTGCAGACGGATCAGCGGCCGATTCAGGGTCGTGGCCAGCACCTTGGCGATCTCGGTCTTGCCGACGCCCGCCTCGCCTTCGCAGAACAGTGGCCGGCCGAGTTTCAGGGCAAGGTAAAGGACGGTCGCGAGGCTGCGGTCGGCGATGTAGTCGCCGCGCTTCAGCAGTTCGATGGTGGCGTCGATGGAGGCTGGTTTGTCGGACGGCATGGGCGTCCGGTATGATCGGAAAATTGCGCCAATTCAAGTATTTGGGAGGTAACCATGGCAGGCGGGGCGGCGGACGGGACGTTCAGGGGTCGTACGGCGATCGTTACCGGCGGCGCGCGCGGAATCGGGCTCGCCTGTGCGGCCAGGATCGCAGCCGGCGGCGGCCGCGTCGCCCTGTGGGATCGCGACATGGACCGCGCAAAGCAGTCTGCCGCATCGCTGGGCGACGCGATCGCCGTGCCGGTCGACGTCACGGACGACGGCTCGATCGCCGAGGCGCTGGCGAGGACGGAAAAGGATCTTGCCGCTCCGGATATTCTGGTCGCAAGCGCCGGCATCACCGGCCCGAACATGACGGTCGAGAAATACCCGGTCGACGCCTGGAAACAGGTTCTCGACATCAACCTGACCGGCGTCTTCCTGTGCAATCGCGCCGTCGTGCCGGGCATGGTCAGGCGCGGCTGGGGCCGCATCGTGAACATCGCGTCCGTGGCCGGCAAGGAAGGCAATCCCAATGCCTCGGCCTACTCGGCCTCGAAGGCAGGGGTGATCGGATTGACCAAGTCGCTTGGCAAGGAACTTGCGACGAGCGGCGTGCTGGTGAACTGCGTGGCGCCGGCGGTGGTCAAGACGGAGCTCTTCAGCCAGATGACCGAGCAGCACATCCAGTACATGCTCTCGAAGATTCCCATGAACCGTTTCGGCGAAGTCGACGAAGTCGCCGAAATGGTGTCGTGGCTCGCCTCACCGAACTGCACCTTCAGCACAGCAGCGGTGTTCGATCTCTCCGGCGGAAGGGCGACTTATTGATGTCTCTGCATGAAATGACCCTGACCGAGCTCGGCGCGGGCCTGGCGGCGAAGAAGTTCTCCTCGCGGGAAATCGTCGATACCTTGCTCGCCCGCATCGCGAAGGCGGACGGCAAGCTTCACTCCTTCATCGAGGTCTATGCCAAGGAGGCAAAGGATCTCGCGGACGCCGCCGACAAGGCCCGCGCCTCGGGCTTTCCCCTGCCCGCGCTGCATGGCCTGCCGGTCGCCTACAAGGATCTCTGCGACATCAAGGGCCGCATCGGCACCGGCGGCTCGAAGATGTGGGAGAAGCGGATCGCCACCGAAACCTCGGCCGCGGTCGAGCGCCTCACCGCCGCCGGCATGATCCCGCTCGGCAAGCTGCATATGGTCGAATTCGCCTTCGGCGGCTGGGGCACCAACCCGCTGATGGGCGCGCCGTGGAACCCCTGGGACCTCAAGACCCATCGCACGCCCGGTGGCTCGTCGAGCGGCACGGGCGTCGCGGTCGCGGCACGACTGGCGCCGGCCGGTATCGGCAGCGATACCGGCGGCTCGGTGCGCATTCCCTGCTCCTTCAATGGCCTGGTCGGCCTGAAGGTCACGTTCGGGCGTATCAGCCTGCACGGCACGCTGCTGCTGTCGTGGACTCTCGACTCGATCGGCCCGATGGCGCGCTCCGTCGAGGATTGCGCGCTGATGCTCAATGCCCTGGCCGGCCCCGATCCGCGCGATCCGACGACGATCGGGCAACCGCTGGAGGATTTCACCGCCGCGACCAAGGGCGGGTCGATCAAGGGCATGAAGATCGCGGTGCCCGACGAAGCCCAACTGCCGCCGTGCCATGCCGACGTGCTGGCTGCCTGGCGGGCGTCGGCCAAGACACTGGCAGGGCTCGGTGCCGTGGTCGAAGCGGTGAAGGTCCCAAGCGGCTACTTCGATCTTGGCCCCTCGGTCGGCTCGATCTCGGCCTCCGAACTGTGGTCGCTGCATCGCGACTGGATCGAGGACATGAGCAAGCCGATCGGCGACGGCGTGCGCGGCCGCGCGATGGCGGCCAAGACCTTCGCCCCTGCCGTCTATGCCGGCGAGTTGCGCCGCATGGCGCAGCTCCGCGCTTCATTCCATGCCTGGATGGCGCAGTATGACGCGCTGCTGACGCCGACGCTGGCGTCCGCCGCGATCCCGATCACCGAGGTCGACGAGACCTCGCCGGCGATCTCGCTGATGACGCGGCCGGGCAACTACCTCGGCCTGTGCGGACTTTCGATGCCGGCCGGCTTCTCGGCCGGATTGCCGGTCGGCATCCAGATCCTCGGTCGCCCCTACGCTGAAGGCAAAGTGCTGAAGATCGGCAAGGCCTTCCAGGACGCGACCGACTTCCACAGGAAGGCGCCGGATCTGAAGGAACTCGGGATCTAGTCGCCTTCCTCCCCATTCAAATGGGGAGGAAAACTACGACCGCTGCGGCATGCCCAGCGGGATGACGGTCTCGACGATCGAGGAGTCGAGCGCCTCGTAGTCGTGATAGCCGATGGTCTTGTAGAGTTCGGCGCGGGTCTGCATCTCGCCGATCATGTTCTGGGTGCCGCCGTCGCGCCGGATCGCGGCATAGAGCCTTTCCTGCGCCTTGTTGGCGACGCGGAAGGCCGAGACCGGCCAGATCACCATGCGATAGCCCATCTCCTGGAATTCGGACGCCGTGAAGAACGGCGTGCGGCCGAACTCGGTCATGTTGGCCAGCAGCTTCACGCCCGGCATCGCCTTGGCGAAGGCGCGGAACATCTCGGCGTTGACCAGCGCTTCGGGAAAGATCGCGTCGGCGCCCGCCTCGAGATACTTCCGGGCGCGAGCGACGGCGCCGTCGATGCCCTCGCTCGCGGCGGCATCGGTGCGGGCGATGATGTAGAGGTCGCGCCGCGCGCGCGATGCGGCATGGACCTTGGCCGCCATGTCGTGGGCGTCGGCGAGCTTCTTGTCGTTCAGGTGGCCGCACTTCTTGGGCAGAAGCTGGTCCTCGATATGGACGGCGCCCGCGCCCGCCTCCTCGAAGGCCCGCACCATGTGCATCACGTTGAGCGCCTCGCCGTAACCGGTGTCGCCGTCGACCAGCACCGGCAATCCCGAGGCGCGCGCCACCTGGCGGATGAAGAAGCAGACCTCGCCGACAGTGATCACGCCGAGGTCGGGCAGGCCCATCGAGGCCGACATGCCGGCTCCCGACAGATAGGCCGCCTCGAAACCCGCGGCCCTGGCCTGCAGCGAGGCATGGCCGTTGTGAGTGCCCGGCATCTGCAGGATGCCCGGCCGCTCGAGTAGCGCGCGGAAGCGGCTCCCTGCACTTGCAGCCGGCAGATCGGCGGCGACCAGATAAGGCATCGACTCCTCCTCAGGCTCTTCGGCGGCCCGACCAGCCGACCATCAGGCCGGCACCCACGATCAGGGCCGTTCCGAGCCAGACATAAAGGTCCGGCACTTCGCTGAACATCAGGTAGCCCACGATCACCGATCCGATCATCTGCGTGTAGTTGAACGGCGCGATGAAGTTGGCCGAAGCGTAGGTCATGGCGCGAGCCACGCAATAGTGGCCGAGCGCCCCCATGGCACCGGTCGAGAAGAACAGCGCCCAGTGCTGCCAGCTCCTGGGCGTCGTCCAGACGAACGGCACGACGCAGGACATGATCACCGAGCCCAGCAGGACGCTGTAGAAGATCGAAGTCGCCGGATGGTCGATGCCGGCCAGGCGCCGGATGTAGATCTGGTAGATCGCATAGCAGAGCGCGCTGCCGAGCAGCAGCAGCGAGGCCGGCTGGAACACCGAACTTCCGGGCCGGATCACGATCAGCACACCGACGAAGCCGAGCACGACGGCACCGAGGCGGGTCGCGGTGATGCGCTCGCCGAGCAGCGGCCAGGCAAGGAACACCACGGCCAGCGGCGCCACGAAGGAAACCGCGATCGCGTCGGCGACGCCGACATACTTGGCGGCCGTGAAGTAGCAGAGAGTCGAGAGCAGCATCATCACCGAGACGATGGCCTGCGAGCCAATATGGCGCGTGCGGAACAGCTGCGTGCCCATGCGCGGCATGAAGACCAGGGCGACCAGCACGAGATGCGTGGTGATACGGAACCACACGACTTGCTTCGGGTCGTACTGCTCGCCGAGGAACTTCACGATGCCGTTCATCACCGGAAACAGCGCGCAGGCCGCCAGCATGAACAGCATGCCGACCAGCGGGCGGTGGCGTCTCTCTGGCGCGACGCTTCGCCCCTCGCCCGTCACGGCAGGCGACCAATCATGGCAAGCGACCAATCATAGCATGCGACAGGTAACCTGGTCGGCGAAGACCGGCTTGCCCGGAACGAATTCCGACTTGTAGGCCGGATGCTTCGCGAGCGTGCAGCCCTTCGGCAGGGACGCAGCGTCGACGTCGAACCGGATGAAGTCGTCGGGCTCGATCGTCGTGATCGAGAGGAACTTCGTGGGTTCCGGCAGCGCGTAGCGCATGACGTAGACCAGGTTGCGCGGCATCGCGCGCTGCGGCGGCGTGTGCTGCTCGACCTGCTTGTTGCGCGGCATCGGCATGCCGGGATCTTCCTTCTTGTCGCCGGCCTCGCGGTCCCATTCCGGCGGCGTGAAGGTCGCGGGATCCTCGATCCGCACGCTGAGCGTCGGCGGTGCCGGCGGCCGGAAGTCCTTGCCCCCGGTATTCAGCCAGGTCAGGAAGCCGACCTTCTGCAGTTCGGGCAACATGTCGGATGCGAGCGCGCGGGCCTCCTCGGGACTCACCTTGCCGTCGCCATTCTCGTCGATCGGCGGGATCTCGTCCTCGCTCGAATAGGGGTCGAAGCGCCAGACCAGCTCGAAGTGAGTGATCCGGCCGTCCTTTGTAATCACCCGCACCTGCTGGGAAATCCAGATGTGCGGATGCGCCAACGCGATCGAAGGCGCCAGCAGGGCGATCAGCGCGAGCAGTATCCTGAACGGGCGTTTTACGGTCATTTTCACGGCGGCGGAACCTGCCTCGGCTTGCCGTCCTGGTCGATGGCCACGAACACGTAGGTGCCATGCGTGACCTGGATCTCGGTCGCGTCATTGCGCCGCTGCACCACGGTCTCGAGGTCGATCGTGATCGAGGTGCGGCCGATCTTGGCGACCTCGCCGTAGATCGAGACCATGTCGCCGACCTTGATCGGCTGGACGAAGGTCATGGCGGTGATCGCGACCGTCGCCACCCGGCCCCTGGCGACCCGGGCGGCCATCGCGCCCCCGGCAATATCCATCTGCGACAGCACCCAGCCGCCGAAAATGTCGCCGTTGCCATTCATGTCTGCAGGCTGCGGCACGGTCCTGATGATCGGGTCGCGGGAATTGTCGGCCATCTGTCCCCTGCCGGATATTGTTGATTTTCCGCGATTTTACTACCATATCGACCATAAGGCGGTCATCGGGCGAACCCCTCGCGCGGCCGCAAAACGACAAGAAGAAGCAATGGCCAAGAAGACCAGCGGCAAGAGCGGCGACCTTTTCGAACGGTCGGGCGGCAAGAAAGCCGCCTCGGCCAAGGACAATTCGTACACGGCACGCGACATCGAGGTGCTGGAGGGGCTCGAGCCCGTCCGCAAGCGCCCCGGCATGTATATCGGCGGCACCGACGAGCGGGCGATGCATCACCTGGTCGCCGAGGTGCTCGACAATGCCATGGACGAGGCGGTCGCAGGCCATGCCGATACGATTCATGTCGAATTGCTGGCCGGCAACAAGGTGCTGATCCGGGACAACGGCCGCGGCATCCCGACCGACCCGCACCCCAAGTACAAGCCGAAGTCGGCGCTCGAGATCATCCTCACGACGCTCCATTCCGGGGGCAAGTTCAACAGCAAGGTCTATGCGACCTCGGGCGGCCTGCACGGCGTCGGCGTATCGGTGGTCAACGCACTGAGCGACGAACTGGTGGTCGAAGTGGCGCGCGACCGGCAATCGTGGGTCCAGACGTTCTCGCGCGGCAAGCCCACGAGCAAGCTCAAGGCCACCGGCCCCGCCCCCAACCGGCGTGGCACGACCGTGACGTTCCATCCCGATCCGGACATCTTCGGCAAGCAGGACTTCAAGCCGGAGCGGCTCTACGCCATGGCGCGCTCGAAGTCGTACCTGTTCCGCGGCGTAGAGATCCGCTGGAAGTGCGATCCCAAGCTGCTCGGCAAGAACTCCGACGTTCCGGCCGAGGAGAATTTCCACTTCGAAGGCGGCCTGAAGGACTACGTGATCTCCGAAATCGGCCAGCGGCCGACCGTGGTGCCGCAGCCCTTCTCCGGCGAGGCCAGGAGCGAGAGCAGCGGTTCGAATGGCAGCTCGAGCGGCGGCGGCAAGGTCGAGTGGGCGGTGTGGTGGCCGAACGACGAGGAAGGCTTCGTCCGCTCCTATTGCAACACCGTTCCCACGGCCGAGGGTGGTACGCACGAATCGGGCTTCCGCGGCGCGCTGGTGCGCGGGCTGAAGCGCTATGCCGAGCTCACGGGCAACCGCAAGGGCGGCATCATCACCGCCGACGACGTGATGGAGGGCGCCGCCGCGCTGGTCTCGGTGTTCATCGAGCAGCCGCAGTTCCAGGGCCAGACCAAGGAGAAGCTGGTCTCGGTCGAGGCGACCAAGCTTGTCGAAACGGTGGTCGGCGACAATTTCGAGCACTGGCTCACCGGCGACAAGGAAGCCGGCAACGTGCTGCTCGACCACGTGGTCGCCAAGGCCGAGGAGCGCGTGCGCCGTCGCCAGGACCGCGAGCAGCAGCGCAAGACGGCGACCCGCAAGCTCCGCCTGCCCGGCAAGCTCGCCGACTGCTCGAGTTCGGCATCGATCGGAACCGAGATCTTCCTGGTCGAGGGCGATTCCGCCGGCGGTTCGGCCAAGGCCGCGCGCAACCGCGAGACCCAGGCGATCCTGCCGCTGCGCGGCAAGATCCTGAACGTCGCCTCTGCGAGCGCCGACAAACTGCGCGAGAACCAGGAGGTGCAGGACCTGATCCAGGCGCTGGGCTGCGGCACCGGTGCGAACTACAGCGACGAGAGGCTGCGCTACGAGAGGGTCATCATCATGACCGACGCCGACGTCGACGGTGCGCACATCGCCTCGCTGCTGATGACGTTCTTCTATCGCGAGATGCCGAAGCTGATCGAAAGCGGCCACCTCTTCCTGGCGCAGCCGCCGCTCTACCGCATCAGCAAGGGCGGCAAGACGGAATATGCCCAGGACGACGCGCAGAAGGACGAACTGGTGAAGACCCAGTTCGGCGGCAAGGCCGACATCACCCGCTTCAAGGGACTGGGCGAGATGCAGTCCGTGCATCTGCGCGAGACCACCATGGATCCGACCAGACGGGTGCTGCTGAAGGTCGACGTGCCGACCGCGGCCAACGCCGACGACCGGCGCGAGGAAATGCGGGTGCGCACCCTGGTCGAGGACCTGATGGGCCGGAAGCCGGAGAAGCGCTACGCCTTCATCACCGAAAACGCCAAATTCGCGCGCGATCTCGACGTCTGACGCTTACAGCCGGCTGACGCTTCGCGCGCGACAATGTGATATCCCGCGACCGGCCGAAGGCTTATCGTCTTCAGCGGAATTCTGGAGGAATCGTTCCATGCGCGCCATTGCGACGGCTCTTGCCTCTGTGGCCTGCTTTGCCGGCTTGCTCGTCCCGTCACAGGCCGCGACGCTGGGTGGCTACGACTACGCGGTCCAGTACGACTTTCGCGACTTCTTCGCGGCGACCGACAACAAGCCCTTCCAGGTCGTGATCGTCGGCAATCCATTTCCCAGCCTCCCGCCGGAAGAGGTTGCGCGGCGCATGCTGCCGGTGATGCAGGCCGCCAAGCCGCCGCCGAACCTGACCTTCACGTACGACACGCCGAAGGAAGAGCCTCGCCCCTACTACCGGCTCGTCCTGGTCTTCAACCCCGTCAACGATGTCGGCGCCGATATGGTCTGCCGCGGCAAGGCCAAGACCACGGAGGGCACACCCGGCAAGGTGCGGCTGTTTTCCGTCTACTGCCGCAACGACATGGCCATGTCGCAGATCGTTTCCTGGGCCTCGGCGCAGCAGCCGGACGAGCCGGAGATGCTCAACCTGTACAAGGAGCTCTTCGCCCAGCAGTTCCCGCGCGGCGCCGGCCAGAACCCGCAAAACGGCTACATCATGTTCCGCTGAGCGCTCCACAAGGAACATCTGCTAACCAGACGGTATGGCCGTCTGGTACGAACTTGCCGATTTCTTCCTGTCGCGACTCGACGCGGAAACCGCGCACGGACTGGCGATCCGTTCCCTGAAGACCGGACTGATGCCGGGCGACCGCCGCGACGATCCCGCGAGCCTCGGCATCCGGGTCTGGGGCCGCGACCTGCCCAATCCGATCGGCCTGGCGGCAGGCTTCGACAAGAACGCCGAAGTACCCAACGCAATGCTCGAGATGGGCTTCGGCCTGGTCGAGATCGGCAGCGTCACGCCGCGGCCACAGGACGGCAATCCCCGGCCCCGCCTGTTCCGGCTCGCCGAGGATCGCGGTGTCATCAACCGCATGGGCTTTCCCGGCCAGGGCCTCGACGCCGCACGGTCGCGCCTCGCGGTGCGGCCGCGGCGCGGCTTCGTCGGCGTCAATATCGGCGCCAACAAGGACAGCACCGACCGTGCGGCCGATTACGTCACCTGCGCGGTGGCGCTGGCGCCCTACGCCGACTATCTGGTCTGCAACGTCTCTTCGCCCAACACGCCGGGCCTGCGCAACCTGCAGGGCCGCCAGCAGCTCGCAGACCTCCTCAAGCGCGTGCAGGACGCGATCGCCGCCAAACCGGTACCGCTGGTGGTCAAGATCGCGCCCGACGCGACCGACGACGATCTCGACGACATCGTTGCGGTGTGCCGCGACCTGAAGATGGACGGCATCATCGTCGGCAACACCACCCTGTCGCGCCCGGCGTCGCTGCGCTCGCCGCGCAAGGGCGAAGCCGGTGGTTTGTCGGGGGCCCCCCTCACCCATTTGTCGACCGAGGTGCTGCGCAAGACCGCGCGCCGGGTCGAGGGGCAGTTTCCTCTGATCGGCTGTGGCGGCGTGGCCTCCGGCGGCGACGCCTATGCCAAGATCCGCGCCGGTGCGAGCCTCGTGCAGCTCTATTCCGCCATGGTGTTCGAGGGGCCGCCGCTGGTACGCCGGATCAAGGACGAGCTGGCAGCGGCGCTCGCACGCGACGGCTTCAAGTCGGTCGCCGATGCGATCGGCAAGGATGTCCGATAGGCACAGCGAAAGACACCCATGGTGCCGTTTGTTGTTCCGGGACTAAGATTATTGTCATGACCGAGCTTCCTCCGGCCTCCCCCGTTCGATACATGGAGCGCACGCGGCTCTATTACCGCGCGCTCGGCTACGACAACGATTACGTCTGGGCCCACCACACCGAGGTGCCTTTCACGCGGCTGACCAGGTCTCTGCGCGAATCGACAATTGCGCTGGTCACGACAGCCGGTCCGCCGGACCGGTCGAACCGCGATGCCAAGAACCGCAAGCAGGTCTGGTCGGGCGACGTCGCAAGCCCGCCGGCGCGCTTCGACACCGACCTCGCCTGGGACAAGGAAGCGACCCACACCGACGACCGCGAGACGTTCCTGCCGATCGATGCCGTGAAGCGGCTGGTCGCGGCAGGATATGTCGGTGCCCTGGCGCCGCGCTTCCACGGCGCGCCGACGGACTACAGCCACCGCAAGACCAGCGAACACGACGCGCCGGAAATCCTGAGACGATTACGCGAGGACAAGGTCGACGCCGTCCTGCTCTCGGCGCTTTGACCCGTCTGCCACCAGTCCGTGAGCCTGGTCGCCCGATATCTTGAAGCCAACGGCATTCCCACCGTGATGATGGGGTCTGCCCTGGATATCGTCGAGCATTGCGGTGTGCCGCGCTTCTACTTTGCCGACTTCCCGCTGGGCAATCCGTGCGGTCACCCTTGGAATGCCGGCATGCAGGAAGCGATGGTGCGCGACGCGCTGTCCCTGCTGGAGACCGCGACCGCCCCGCGTACGACCGTGCGGGCCGCGTTCGAATGGAAGGACGGCCCAGAGTGGCGCGAGCGCTACAACCGTGTCCGGCCCGAGGATCGGGAACGCCTGCTCGCGATCGGCGACGAGCGGCGCCGGAAGTTCGGGCAGTCGGCCCGCTGAGCCAACCCCGTCAGTTCTCGAGAAACTGTCCGGCGTCGAACTTCACGTAGGCGTCCTTCTCGGTAAAGGCGACGCCTACCGGATCACCGCCCTTCGCCACGATGTCGATCTGGTTCTGCAGCATCAGCCGCAGCATGGCGATGCCGCGATCGGTCGACATCAGATGTTCTTCCGAATGGAACGTGATCGGCCCCTGCCCGACTTGCGCCTCGGTGTCGCCGGGAAACCGCTGGTGCTCCTCCGGCGTGAGGTCGGCCCACGCCTTGCCGTTGTAGCGCGACTTGAACTTGGTGAGCGCACCCTTCTCCCTGACCCGGCCGGCGACGTAGATGCGGTAGTGCGTGTCGTCGATCGGCACCGTCCAGCCGATCGATTCGACCATGCCGTACTGCGCGACCTGCGGGTTGGGCACGACGCGCAGGGTCGGCACGATTGCCTCGGTGACGCGGCGGAACGACTTGCCGTCGGGTCCCGGACGTACCGAGATCGCCTTCACGCCCATCGGGCCATACTCGAAGTTCACCTTGGGAAAGGCGTTCATCATCTGCACGAACTGCGGGCCGGAGAAGCTGCCGTGAAGGATCGGCACGTGATACGGGTCGACCACGTTCTCGAAGTGCTGCAGCCAGTTGCAGGGCGCGATCTGGATGCCGCCGCTGCCGATCGACGAATCGTCGGCCTCGACGAACTCGCCCGGCCCCATCACCTCGAGGCATTCGTAGCGCGGCAGCACCGGCTTCTTCGCCGGCGGACCGAGATAGGCGAACAGCAGTCCGTAGCGCTCTTCGACCGGATACCAGGGCTGGCGCACGCGCTGGCACTGCGCGCCGCGCGGCTCGGGCTCGGCCGGCATCTCGACGCACTTGCCTTCGACGTCGAACAGCCAGCCGTGATAGCAGCAGCGGATGCCCTCTTCCTCGATCTTTCCATAGTACAGCGTCGTGCCGCGGTGGCAGCAGCGCGGATAGACCAGACCCGGCCGGCCCTTGCCGTCGCGGAACAGGATCAGGTCCTCACCCAGGATCTTCACCGCCCGCGGCGTCGGACCGGCGTCGGCGCTCATGCCCACCGGATGCCAGTAGCGGCGCAGCAATTCGCCCATCGGCGTGCCGCGCCCGACCTCAGTCAGCTTGGCATTGTGGGTCGGCGTCTTGAGATCGTAGGCGGACCGCACGTCACTCATCGCATTTTCCTCATTCGACCCTGGCGCCGGACTGCCGGATCAGCTCGGCCCAGATCGGCGTCTCGCGCACCAGCACCTTGGCCAGTTCCTCCGGCGTGGAACCCACCGGCGTCTGGCCCTGGCTGACGAGCTTCTCGATGACCGCGGGATCGGCGAGCGTCGACGCGATCTCGCGCTGCCGGCGCTCGATGACCGGCCGCGGCGTACCGGCCGGAGCATAGGCAGCAACGAACAGGCTGAGGTCGAAGCCTGGCACCAGCTGCTCGGCAAAGGTCGGCAGGTCCGGCATCGACGCCGAGCGCCGGGCCCCGGCCGCCGCGATCGCCTTCACCTTGCCTGCCGCGATCTGGGTCTTGGCGCTGACCGGCGATGCCCAGGTGAGATCTAGCGTGCCGTTGGCCACGTCCTGCAGCGCCGGAACGTCGCCGCGATAGGGCACGTGATTGTAGGTGCCGCCGCCGACCTTCTCGCCGAGCGTCTTCTCGAGCATCAGGCCATAGAGATGGCCCGACGAGCCGATGCCCCAGCTGCCGTAGGTCGCGGGGCGGCCGAGCCTTTTCACCCAATCGCCCATGCCGCGCAGATCGCTGAACGGCGCATCGGCCTTGACGGCGATCAGGATCGTGCCGAGCGAGACCAGCGACACCGGCACCAGGTCCTTGGCGGGATCGAAAGGCAGCTTGGCGTAGAGCGACGGGTTGTTGGTGTGCGTCGAATTGGTGGTGATCAGGAAGGTGTAGCCGTCGGGTGGGGCCTTGGCGACGATCTCCGAGCCCACGATCGTGTTGGCACCCGGCTTGGGATCGACCAGCACCTGCTGGCCGAGCCGCTGCGTCAGTCCGTCGGCGATCACCCGCACCATGGCGTCGATCGCGCCGCCGGCATTGAACGGCACGACGATGCGCACCGGCTTGGTCGGCCACACCGTCTCCGCCCGGGCCCGAGCCTGCGCCACCAAGGGCATCGCAAGGCCGGCAGCCAAAATGGACCGCCGTTTGACCGTACCGATTGTCATGCTTTCCGCCCTTTTCTCCAGCAGCCGGACTTTAGCCAGCGCTGCGGAAACTGCCTAGCGGAGGACAAACGGCATCTTTTGGGATTGTGCCAATTCGCCGGACGGCCCGTCAGATGACACGCTGCCTTGCCGGCGACCCGCAGTCGCCCGGCGTATGCGCGTCTTGCGGTCAAGCCATCCTGGACCGGGCCACTCGAACCGGACGTGCAGGTTCCTTGTCACGGCTCTTCAACAGGTACTCCTGCAGTGCCGTTGCCTGCTCGGCCGACCCGATCAGGCGCTGGATCAGGTGTCGCAGAGCTGGCGGAATTCGGCTGCCGTCAGCGAGCCGAAGGCCACGTCGTTGACCTGACGGTGCATCGGCCCCAACCCGGCCAGGAGATCGACGCCACGCGCCGTGGCGCGCAGGCAGATGCGCCGTCCATCCACCGGATGGGGCGACTTCGTGACCAGTCCCTTCTCGACGAGGCCGTTCACGGTCGAAGTCATGAAGGCACCGCTCAGCCGCAGGATGTTGGCGAGTTCCTGCACGCCGATATCCTGAACCGACGACACCCGGATCAGGATCATCAGCGCGATATACTCGATCACGCCCAACCCGATCGAACCGCCGTGCTTCTCCCCCATGTGGAAGAGCATGTTGCGCAGGGTGAAGAGGCCGAGCACGAGGCGGCTGAATTCGCGATCGGAGTTGTTGACCAGGAGTTCGGGCCGGCTGACCGTCTGCACGGCCTCGTAGAGCGTCGGCGGGATGGCTCGTGCACCTCGGAACATCTTGCGTGTCTTGGCGCGAGCCACTCTCTCCGGTCCTTCCGCCGGCGAGCAGGCCGGTTCGCCAATATAACTCCGCTGCCTAGCTATCACCCAAGCAAAACGGCCGGAGCTATCGGACATGTGAGCGATGCAATCGGTTGCATCGCGAAAATTTCCGCAGCAGACGCGCTCAATTCCATTCCCTACACTGCAAATAGGAGGAAACGTGCCGCTCTGGATACCGATCACCATCGCCGCTGCGCTGTTTCAGAATATCCGCACGACGATGCAGCAGAAGATTCGTGGCGTATTGAGCGTCGATGGCGCCAATTTCGTCCGCTACCTCTACGGTGCGCCGCTGGCGCTGAGCGCGCTCGCGTTCCTGGTGTGGGGCACCGGCCGAACCGTCCCCACCCTGACGATCGGCTTCCTGAGCTGGATCACGGTTGCCGGCATCGCGCAGATTGTCGCCACCTCGCTCATGATTCATTCCTTCTCGCTGCGTAACTACGCGGTCGGCACGGTCTACTCCAAGACCGAGACCGTGTTCGTGGCCCTGTTCGCGACCTTCATCGGACACGAGCCGCTGCACGCGCTGGCCTGGGCGGGCATCCTGGTCTGCCTGGGCGGCGTCGCCATCCTGAGCGTGCGCGGTAAATTCTCCGATGTCCGTGGCGTACTGGCCGACCTGACCCACAAGGGCGCGCTCTACGGCATCCTCTCCGGCGTGGTCTTTGCGCTGGCGGCCGGCGGTATCCGCGAGGCCTCCAAGCAACTTCCGAGCGGCGACTTCCTGATCAAAGGCATCACGGCGCTCGCGACCATGAATACCATCCAGGTCGTGCTGATGGGGCTCTACCTCTCCCGTCGCGACCGTCCCCAGCTCGGCAAGGTGTGGGTCAACTGGCGCTCGTCGATCTGGGTCGGCATCTTCAGCGTGCTGGGCTCGGCCGGCTGGGCGCTCGCCATGACGCTCGAAAATGCCGCTCTGGTTCGAGCCGTCGGGCAGATCGAGCTGGTTTTCACCTTCATTGCCTCCCATCTGGTTCTCAAAGAGCGTCCGTCTGCCGGCGAATGGGTCGGCAGCGTCGCGGTGGTGGGCGGCGTCGTTTTGATTCTCATAGGCCGGTGAACTCATGACTGACGGAAAGACCCGGCCACTGGCCGGCGTGCGCGTACTCGATTTCTCGACCACCATTGCCGGGCCGCACTGCAGCCGCCTGATGGCGGACATGGGCGCCGACGTCATCAAGATCGAATCGCCCGAGGGCGATCTGATGCGCAGCCGTCCGGTTCAGCGCGACGGCCAGGGGACGATGTTCGGCCAGCTCAATGCCGGCAAGCGAAGCATCGTGCTCGACCTCAAGAAGCCGGAGGCGATCGCCGCCGTGAAGGCGCTGGTGAAAACGGTCGACATCGTTCTCGAGAACTATCGGCCCGGCGTCATGAAGCGGCTCGGCCTCGACTATCCGGAGCTCGCCAAGATAAATCCCGCGCTGATCTACGGCGCGATCTCGGGCTACGGCCAGAGCGGCCCCGCGGCCGGTCGGCCGGCCTATGCGCCGGTGATCCATGCGTCGACGGGATACGATCGCGCCCATCTCTACTATCAGCAAGGCCGCGAGCGGCCGGACAATTGCGGGATCTTCGTCGCCGACTATGCCTCCGGTGCCTATGCGCTCGGCGGCATCCTTGCCGCGCTGCACCAGAGGCACGTCACCGGCAAGGGTCAGATGGTCGACGTCTCGATGTTCGAGAGCCTGGTCGGCATGCTGCTGGGCGAGGTCAACCGCGCCTTCTTCGACTTCGAAATGCCCTCGCGCCCGATGTATGGGCCGGTCGAGGCCAAGGACGGCTATGTCATGCTGGCGACCGCCAGCGAGAAGACCTTCCAGGACATGGCCACCGCCGCCGGACGGCGCGACTGGCTGACCGATCCGCGATTCGAGAAATATGCCGACCGGCGCATGAACTGGGACAAGTTCGTCGACGAGTTCGAGAGCTGGTCCAGGAAGCTCACCGTGACGGAGTGCGTCGCGGCCCTCGAGAAGCACGGCGTGCCCTGCTCGCCCTACCTCACGGTGACCGAGGCCCTGCAGGATCCCCAGGTCGCCCATCGCGGCTCGCTGTGCGAGATCGAGGATGGCGCCGGCAAGTACAAGTCGCCCGCGCCGCCCTTCCGCTTCTCCGGCTCGCCTCTGCAAAGCGGGCCGAGGGTGGCGAAGCTCGGCGAACACACCGAAAGCGTGCTGAAAGAAGCCGGGCTCGCGCCGGGGCACATCGAGGACTTGATCAAGTAATGGATCCGCGTACGCCCATCCTGGTCGGCTGTGGCCAGATCACCGATACGACGAGCCAACCCTCCAGCGAGCGCAGCCGGGTCGCGTTCTGCGCCGAAGCCGCCAATCTTGCGCTCGACGACACGCGTGCGAGCATCGGCGGCCACGCCCTGGGCCACGAGATCGATGCCATCGTGGTGATGGAGTTCTTTTCCGACATCAGTCCGCGCTTCGCCTCGCCGTTCGGACGCTCGGTCAACCCGCCGATCAGCGTCGCCAACCGCCTGCATGCCCATCCGCGCCAGGCCCTCTACGCCCACTCCGGCGGCAACATGCCCCAGTACATGGTCAACCGCTTCGCCGAGGAGATTGCCCGCGGCGAGACCGAACTGGCGCTGATCTGCGGCGCCGAGTTGCTGCGCTCGACCCAGAATGCGCGCAAGGCCGGCCTGAAGCTCGACTGGAACGAGGACCCCGGCGGCGGCGAGCCCGTGCGCATCGGCGACAGCCGCTTCGGCTTCTCCGAGGAAGAGGCGCGCCATGAACTGCGCGCGGCCATCCACTTCTATCCGCTGATCGAGAACGCGATCCGTGCCGGCTGTCATCGCAACGTGCCCGACCACATGGCCGCGATGGGCCGGCTGTTCGAGCGGCTGGCAAAGGTCGCCAGGGACAATCCCCTGGCGACCCGTCGCAAGGGCTACAGCGCCCGCGATCTCGCGACGATCTCCGACGACAATCGCTGGATCTGCTTTCCCTATCCCCGATTGATGAACGCGAACGCCATCATCGACCAGGCCGCCGCCGTCCTGCTGACCTCGGTCGAAAAGGCCCGCGAATGGGGCATCCCCGAGGATCGCTGGGTATTCCTGCATGGCTGTGCCGACGGCACCGATACCTGGGTGGTCTCCGAACGAGAGGCGCTCGACGCTTCTCCTGCCATCCGCGGCTGCACGCGGGTGGCGCTCGACATGGCCGGCCGCAGGCTCGACGACGTCGCCGCCTTCGACCTCTACAGCTGCTTTCCCTCGGCGGTCGAAGTGGCCATGAAGGAGCTCGGTCTTTCGGAAGACGACCCGCGCCCGATAAGCGTCACCGGCGGCCTGCCCTTCTTCGGCGGACCCGGCAACAACTACGTCACACATTCGATCGCCGAGATGATGAACGTGGTGCGCGCCCGGCCCGGCTCGTTCGGCCTGGTCACCGCGAACGGCATGTACCTCACGAAGCATTCTGCAGGTCTCTATTCGACCGCCCCGACCGACAGACCCTGGCGGCGCGACGACCCGAAGCACCTGCAGGCCGATCTCGATCGACGGCCGCGGCGTCGGGTCAATCCGAACCCCCAGGGCGGCGGCACGATCGAGACCTACTGCGTGACCTACGGCAAGGACGCGCCCGAGAAGGCATACATCATCGGCCGCCTCGACGAATCGGGCGACCGCTTCATCGCCATGGCCGGCGGCGATCCGGCCCTGCTGAATGACATGCTGACCCGCGAACAGCTCGGCCGGAAGGTCATCGTCGGAGCGAAGGACGGAAGAAACGTCTTTGCGCCGCAGTGATGCCGCCGCGTCAGGATTTCGAGGCTTCCCCAACCGGACCGATCGGCCAGATCCAGGCCATGGCAACGCTCACCGCCCAGCCCACGGCGCAGCCGAAGATCACCTCGGCCACCTTGTGCAGGCCGTGTTCCATGCCGGACAGCTTGGAATGGGCCGACAGCCCTCCGGCAATGACGATGGCGGCCGTGATCGGGGCCTGCCGCCACATGGTCTGGACACGCACGAGATAGGTCGAGACCAGGACGGCAAGGCTCAAGGCGGCCGGGATCTTCCAGTGGCCGGGATGCCCGATCGCAAGAACCACGAAACCGACCGCACATCCCACCAGCACGTTGATCATACGTGCGCGAAACAGCCGTGCCGCCTCCTCCACCCGGGGATCCGAAGCTGCCACCATCGACGCTATGGCCCAGATGGCATTGGCGTCGGCTATCCGCTCCATCACGTACCAGACGATGGTCGCCGCGATGAAGACGTTCAGCGCGAACCGGACACCGCTCAGGTCCCGGGGAAGGCCGAGGCTCGTCATTGCCGCCTCACTCGTGCGCGTTCGGCGGATTGCCCTTCAGGTGATAGACGATGCCGGTCTTCGTCGCGCCGAGTTGCATCCAGTCCCGCGCCTCCCATTGCAGCTGCTTGAAGAAGGCTCGTCCGCGGTCGAGGTTCATCTGGTTCAGATCCTCCCGGCGCCTGAACTTGATCTGGCAGGCGATCTCACCGACCAGCGGCCGATGCTCGCCGCGAGTCCGCCTGAGAGCGACAGTGACGACCGGGCGGATGCCGTGGCCGAACTCGAGCTCTACGTTGTCCTGGAGGAACTCCTGGACGA
>JBGAIW010000023.1:0-48165 GCA_044225265.1 Reyranella sp. | reverse complement strand
GGATTGAACGCCTTGCCGGTGGGCGATCCCTTGTGCCGGACGTGAACGACAGGTGCGTTCGCCTTGCGTGCCTTGTCGAGCAGCAGCGCGAGCGAATCGACGGCGGCGGCCACGCCTGTGAGAGGAAGCAGACCGTCGGTGTATTCGCGCTGCGCGTCGATGATCAGCAGGACTCCGTTGGCCATCGTCGCGGGGGTGGGCGACGCACCGGCCATCTGCAGCATGGTCATTGCCATGTTGAACTTTCCTTCGGCTTCTTGTTGGTTGTGTAAACGCTGGCGCCATCAACGCCTAATGGGCGCGACTTTTCAAGGCCGGAGGCATGCCCAAAAACGCAAGTCCACGTACCCATTTGCGGTGATTGATTTGGCACAATATGACATCAGCCGATGAAGACGATCATCGTCGGCGGCGGAATCATGGGGCTGAGCACGGCATGGGCATTGTCCGTCGCTGGCCAAGATGTCGCACTCTTCGAGCAGGGCCCGCTGCCCAATCCACTCGCCTCGTCGATGGATGAGCACCGCTTGATCCGCCATCCCTATGGCGACCACACCGGTTACGCCCGGATGATCGACCCTGCCTACGAGGCCTGGGAAGAATTGTGGCGCGACCTCGGCCAGCGCCTGCATGCCGCAACCGGCACTCTCGCGCTGACCGGCAACGGCACCGACTGGGCCGATCGCTCGGCCGCGAGCCTCGCCGCCATCGGTCGGCCGATGACCGAACTGCCGCTCGCCGATCTGCCGCGACGCTTTCCCATGATCGACGCCAAGGGCGTCGAGCGCGCCTGGTGGATCGATACCGGCGGCGAACTTTTCGCGCAGGATATCGTGACCGCGCTGGCCCGCCATCTCGCTCGACTGCCGAACGTGCGCCTCCACGCCGAGACGCCCGTACGCTCGGTCGATCTCGAGCATGGCCGGATCGTGACCGAAGGCGGCGCCACGCACGCGGCGGATGTCGTGGTCGTCGCCGCGGGCGCCTGGGTCGACCGGCTGCTGCCGTCGCAACGCGGCCGGCTGGTGCCGTCTCGGCAAGTTGTCGTCTACTTCAATCAGCCGGAAGAGGCGCGGGCCGCCTGGTCGAAGGGACCGATGATCATCGACAAGACCGGCGAAGTCGGCCTCTACCTCGTGCCGCCGATGCAGGGCCGCGGCATGAAGGTCGGCGACCACGAGTTCAGCCGTCGCGGCGATCCGGACATGGCGCGCGAGGCCGGCGCCGAGGAGATGGCGCCCCTGCTGGCGCGCTGCAGCGAGCTGTTGCGCGGCTTCGATGCCTGGCGGATCGATCGCCTGAAAGTCTGCTTCTACACCGTCACCGAAGACGAGCGCTTCGTTGTCGAAAAGCACGGCGCCAAAGGCTGGGTGATGTCGCCCTGCTCCGGCCACGGCTTCAAATTCGGCGCCCTGATGGGCCGCGAGCTCGCGCGCACGATCGTCGGCGTTCGCGACGCGGAAGCTCACGCCCGCTGGGCCGCCGGTCTGGAAGCGCAAGCGCCGACCTGACAAACTACGGCGCAAGACAGGGAGAAGAACCAAGATGGCAACCCGCAAGAAACGCGGCGGCGCAACGCCGAAGCGGCCCACCGGCATGCGCCAGGGGCTGGCGACCTACGGCGACGCCGGCTTCTCGCTGTTCCTGCGCAAGGCCTTCCTCAAGGCGGGCGGCTACACCGATGACGCCCTCGACCGGCCGATCGTCGGCATCACCAACACGTTCAGCGACTACAATCCCTGTCACGGCAACGTGCCGGACCTGATCGAGGCGGTGAAGCGCGGCGTCATGCTGGCCGGCGCCATGCCGATGGTCTTTCCGACCGTGTCGATCCACGAGAGCTTCTCGCATCCGACCTCGATGTTCCTGCGCAACCTGATGTCGATGGACACCGAGGAAATGGTACGCGCCAGCCGATGGACTTCCGTCGTGCTGATCGGCGGCTGCGACAAGCCTTGCCGGCGAGTTCGCAGCGCCGCGCTCGGTCGACAAGGCCGGCGGTCGTGCTGCCGGTCGGCCCGATGCTGGTTGGCCGCCAAGGGCGAAGTGCTGGGCGCCTGCGCCGATACCCGCGCCGCCACCGGCCAGGGCAGTTCCGCGCCGGCACCTTCAGCCAGGAAGACATCGACAAGGTGAGCGAGCAGTTGGCGCCGACCAAGGGCACCTGCATGGTGATGGGCACCGCCAGCACCATGGGCTGCATCGTCGAGACGCTCGGCATGGGCCTGCCCGGCTCGGGTTCGATTCCCGCCACGCACTCCGACCGGCTGCGTGTCGCCGAAGCGACCGGCAAGCTTGCGGCTGAGATGGCGGTCAAGCAGGGGCCGAAGCCCAGCGAGATCATGACGCGTGCCGCAATCCGCAACGCCCTCACCGTCCTGCAGGCGATCGGCGGCTCGACCAATGCGCTGGTTCATCTCACCGCAATCGCGCGCCGGCTTGGCATCGAAATTGAACTGGAGGAATTCGACGCGATCGGAAGAAAGGTGCCGGTGCTGGTCGATCTCAAGCCGTCCGGCGATCACTACATGGAGCATTTCCACTGGGCCGGCGGCAATTCCCGCCTGATGCGGGAAATCAGTGCGCATCTCGATGTGAAATGCCGGACCGTCGCCGGCAAGACGATCAAGCAGGTGATCGACGCCGCCGAGATCGTTCCCAACCAAACCGTCATCCGCACCACCGAAGAATCTCGATCAAGGCGACCGGCGGCGGTGCTGCGCGGCAATCCGCGCCGCGCGGCGCCGTCATCAAGCACGCGGCGGCGACCGCCCTGCCACTCCACACCGGCCGCGCCGTCGTCTTCGATCTGCTGGAGGATCTCGCCGCTCGAGGCGACGATCCTGCACTCGACGTCAAGGCCGACGACATCCTGGTGTTGCGCAACGCCGGACCGAAGGGCGCACCCGGCATGCCGGAGGCCGGCTCGTTCCCGATCCCGATGAAGCTGGCGCGCGCCGGCGTGAAGGACATGATCCGCATCTCCGATGCCCGCATGAGCGGCACGGCGTTCGGCACCATCGTGCTGCACGTGGCACCGGAGGCGGCCGTCGGCGGGCCGCTTGCCCTGGTGAGGACCGGCGACCGCATTACACTCGACGTGCCCAAGCGGCGGCTCGAACTGTTGGTGAGCGACAAGGTACTGCGCGGCACAAGGCCTGGAAGGCGCCGCCGCCGCATCCCGGCAGCGATCGCGGCTATACCGGGCTGTTTCACAGCACCGTGCTGCAGGCCGACGAAGGCGTCGATTTCGACTTTCTCGGCCCCGCCAGGACCAAAATGGCGCGCGCCAAGACCCCGCGAATACACCGGTTCTTCCGCGCATCTCGGTCGTCGTCACCTGTTACAACTGCCGGGACTATATCGGCGCCGCCATCCGTTCGGTGGCGCGGCAGACGCTGGGCGACTTCGAGTGCGTGATTGTCGACGACTGTTCGACCGACGATTCGGTCGCGGCCATCGAAGCAACCCTCAACGAACTGCGCGACGTACGCTTCCGCCTGGTACGGCTGGAAAAGAACGTCGGACAGACCGGCGCGACGCGCCAGGGCCTCAAGCAGACCGGGGCGCCCTTCGTCTGCTTCCTCGATTCGGACGATCTGTGGAACGAGGATTTCCTCGAACGGCATCTCGCCGCCCACATGAACGAAACCTATGCCGTGGGCTTCACGGCCTGCAACGCGCGACTGATCGACGGCGGAGACACGTTGATCGCAGGCACCGTCTACTGGTTCGGCCATGACCGCGCCCAGGTCGACCGCGACAAGGCATTCCTGCCGGTTGATCCCGCGCGCGTGCCGAAGATCGAGCCCGGGCCGGACGGAACCAAGGGCGCCAAATGGCAGAGCCGTGCTCCTTACCGGCTCTATACCAAGCGCGCCGTCCACTGGGTTTGGGTCAGCACCTCGTCGATGATGTTCCGCCGTTCATTGATCGACCTGGTTTTCCCGGACGACGACGAAACCTTCCGCCTGCACATGGACTTCTACATCGTCGTCATGGCGCAGATGGTTGCAGGCTCACTGCTGATAGACGACGCGCTCTACTCCTACCGCCTGCACGGCCGCAATTTCGCGGCCAACAATCCGGTACTGGGCGGGCGCCTGCACCTGTCCGGTCGCAACTGGGCCGATACGTACCGGGAAATGCTCGACCGCATGCTGACGGCCATGGTGCGCGATCGCGAGCGCTTCGTGGGTGCCCTGGGGGCCCGCCAGTACCGGCGCATGCTGCTGTGCATGCGGGCGGCACGGGCTCCCTGGCCGGTCTCTTGGTTTCTGATCGGCTGCAGTTGGCTCGCATAGCAGGTGATATGCAGATTGTGAGTTAAGCCCGAACGCCTGTATTATCAGGCGGTTGGGGAACAATCCGTTTGGTGCAGTTTAAGCGCATTCTGGGTCTGCTCGCGTTGCTGGCAGGCCTCGCCTGGCATGGCGCCGAGCACGCCGCGCTCGCGCAGACGACCGCCCAGCCATCCGGCGGCGATCTCGAACGCCAGTACGATGCCGCCTTCCAGGAGATGCTGAAGCAGCCCGCCAACCTCGACGTGCTCTTCAAGTTCGCGACATTGGCGAGCCAGACCGGCGACCTCGAAGGCGCGATCTCGGCGCTCGAGCGCATGCTGCTGATCAATCCCGACCTGCCGCGCGTACGCCTCGAACTCGGCGTGCTCTATTACAGGCTCGGCTCCTTCGAGGTGGCGCGAACCTATCTCGAGGGCGCGCTCAAGGCGCCCAACATGCCGCCCGATGTTCGCGCGCGCGCCGAAAAATTTCTGGCCGAAGTGCAGTCGAGGCAAAATCCGTCGCGTCTCTCCGGCGACTTCTTTCTCGGCTGGCGCTACCAGACGAACGCCAATCTCGGCCCGTCGAGCTCAACGGTGCGTCTGTTCGGCCAGTCGGCGAACCTCAACCAGTCGTCGACCGGTGCTCCCGACTGGGGCGTGGTCGCGTCTGCGCAGTTTCGCCATACCTACGATTTCGGACTTCAGGACAAGTCGGCGCTCGAAACCCAGCTGACTGCCTACGCCAACCGGCAGTTCGGAGTGCCGACCGCCAACGTGTCGCTGCTCGATTTCACGACCGGGCCGCGCTTCCAGGCCTTCAACGGCATCTTCCAGGACGTCACGCTGCGGCCGTTCCTCTCGGTCGGCCAGATCTGGGTTTACGACACGCCCTATTACAGCAGCTACGGCGGCGGCCTCGAGAGCAACATCCTTCTCCTCGACCGGCTGCGCAACACGTCGATTTTCACCAATCGCCGCCACAATCACACCGACAACTGGTACCTGACCATCAACAGCACCTATAGCGGCATGGAATATTCCGCGAGCACGGCGTTCCAGTACCAGTTGAGCGGGCTGGTGACCCTGTTCGCCACCGGAACCGGCACGAGGTTCGAGGCCGACCAGACGCCGATCCAGAGCTACGAGCTGCTGGGCGCAAGCGGCGGATTCTCCTTCCGCTTCGACGACCCCCTGTTCAAATCCAGCCTGCCCTGGTCGATGACGGTGTCCTACAGCTACCAATGGTGGCGCTACGACGCGGCGGACCCGACGGTCGACCCGGATGTGATTCGCCGACAACTCGACAGCATCCTCAATGTGGTATTGTCCATACCGTTCGATGAGCGTACGACGTTCAGCCTGTCGGCAGGCCGGTTCGTGCGAACGTCGAACCTGCCGAACTACGAATTCAACAACAACAACGTCATGTTCGGCATCAGCTGGCGTTTCTAGGCTTCGTATTTCTCGACGAGGGAAGTTGCCATGACCAGGTCAAATGGCTTGCGGATCGCGGTCCTCCGTACAGTGCTGCTCGGCGGCGTCTGCCTGCTCTCGCTCGATCCGACGATCGCCGCGGCACGCGTCGGCGTCACCTCCGCGACCGACGGCGATCCGCTGGGCAAGCCGCCGGCCGAGCCCGAGCGCGTCCTGCGTATCGGTATCGATGTGCAGGCCAACGAGCAAATCACCACCGGCTCCAACGACCGCGCCCATCTCGTCTTCCTCGACGGCACGTCGATCACCGTAGGCCCCAACGCACAGCTCACGATCGACAAGTTCGTCTACGACCCCAATACCAAGACCGGAGAGCTGGCCGTGAGCGCCGCCAAAGGCGTGCTGCGCCTGGTCGGCGGCAAGATCAGCAAGACGAACCCGATCACCATCACCACTCCGTCGAGCACGATCGGCATTCGCGGCGGCATTACGATCGTCGAAGCGCAGCCTACGCGCACGGTCTCGCATTTCGTATTCGGCGACAAACTGACGTCGACGGCTCAGGGCCAGACGACGACAGTGGTACGCCCAGGCTTTCGGGTCATCACCAACGCCGGGAGCCCCCCAGGCGCGGCGACCGCCGTGCGGCCGGGTGAACTCAGCAATTCGATCAGCCAGCTCGAAGGCGGCAAGAGCGGCGGCCAGAGCAACAGCGGCGGATCGTCTGGCGGCGCCGGCGGACCGGCGGCCGGTGGATCCTCGGGCGGTGGATCCTCGGGCGGGCCTGGCTCAAGCAACCAGCAGGCTAATGCCGAGCAGGGTGCGCAGAATTTCGGACGGCAGAATTCCGGTCAGGGTCCCGGCGGACCGGGCGCAGCCGGCGGTGCCGGAATCCTGCGCGGCCCTGTGGGACAAGGCAACGGCAATCCCGGCAACATCAACAACAACCCGCCGGTCGCCAACACCGGTCAACAGGGCCAGAAGACCAACGGCGCAACGAGCACGTCGTCGAGCGAGACGCGCGTCGTCGTCTCGCGGGGCACGCTCGGCCGCTATCTGGCCGACACGCTCTATTCCGGCTTCAACGTCAACACGCTCGGCATCACCTACGACTCGAACAACTACAAGACGCTGGATTCGCCCAGCAACGTCACCACGACGACAACGACGAGGACGACGACGACCGGCAACGGGAGTTCGTCCAACACCACCTCCGAGAGCCGGATCTCGGTGAACATCCAGGGTGTCGGCGCGGTCAACCTGCCGTGGAAGACCGATACGCTGACCGACGGCTTTGCGATCGGCAACTTCAACGCCCTGGGCGCGAACCTGCGCAACGGTCGGGGCTACGTCAGCGCCAACGGCGAGTTCTTCGCCTATGTCTTCACGACCACAGGCGACAACAAGGTCGGCATCTTCGGCGGCACGCCGACCACGACGTCCGGAGTCGGCAACTTCCCAACCGCCGGCATCGCCGCGTTCGCGATCAAGAACCCGGCGAACGTCACGCGGCTGCCTTTTGCCAATGATGGCGTTGGGAGCAATTCGGATCTGGTCAACGCAAAGGTCGTGTCCAGTCTCTACACGGTCTACTCGACGACGCTCGGAAGCACGATCGGCAGCGCCATCCCCGATCCCCGCGCGACGGCGCTGCAGTCGACGATCTCGATATCGGGCACGGGCCAGAACCAGGTCTCCTATATGGGCGTGTTCATCGCCCAGTTCCTGCGCGATGCCGACAATTCCGGTACCGGAATCACGCGCGACAACGGCGTGTATCTGCAGGGCAATTTCGATGCGACCTATCGCACGTCGTCGAACCTCAACAATGCCGACGGCAAGATCGGCCGGCTGTTCTCCGATGCATCGACGCCGAGCAACGGCACGGGTTCGGGCAACGCTATCTACGGCACGCCGGGAACCGGAAACGACGGCGCTGCCAGCGCCATCGTGATCGTGCCGGACAAGATGGAAACGACGAACAGTGGCAGCGCCAGCAACGTCACCAGCTACACCACGACGCGGACCCCGCAGGCGGCGTTCAATCAGCCCTATACCGACCTCTCCAACGCGGCCAACAACTACTACTTCGTTGCCGCGGCGAACAAGACCACGACACCGAGCGGCGTCGGCACGGCCGCGTTACGCAACAACCGCAGCATCACCGCCGGAACGGCGCTGAACGGGTTCATCGGCGGTATCGCCGAGCAGGTCGACAGCGGCAATAATTTCACGACGCGCCTGATCACCACGACGGACGCGACGAAGCTCCAGATCGAGACCAGCGCCGACAACAACCGCGCCGCGGCCAAGATCGAGATCGGCAACTGGAGCGGCACCAACACTGCGATCTTCCGCCTCGGCGGGACGACCGGCAGCAACGCCGCGACCAGCGCCTACATCGACGACAATATCTATGCCATGCGCGACCGCAGCAGCGGCATGAGCGATCTCACCACGGTCGGCGGATCCTCTACAGGCGTCACATCGAACACGGTGATGGTGAGCTACAATACCGCGGCGATCGATTCGCTGTTCACCAATGCCACAAGCACGGCCAATCCCATTACGAAGTGCTCCTGCCTCTTCCTCACCTGGGGCCTGTGGAGTGGCGACGTGGCCTACGGAACGGGTGCAGCCGCCAACGTGGGGGGCCGGGACCGCCTGAACTTCGCGACCTACGTGGCTGGAACGCTCGCCAATGCCAGCCAGCTGCCGACGGGCAACATCGAAGCCACGTACAACGGCCATCTGATCGGCAACGTCGATGCCAACGGCCGGCAGTACATCCAGGTCGGCAGCTACTCGAACACCTGGAATTTCCAGAACCGGGCCGGCAACACGGCGGTATATTTCGACGGTACCTCGTTCAGCGGCACGACCAGCGCCGCTGCCGGCAGCGTGAACTTCAACGGCAGCATGACCACCGGCAACAAGACGCTCACGTTGAACGGCTCGTTCATGGGCTCGGGCACGCCGCCGCAGGGGCAAGCCGGCAGCTTCAAGATCGATGGACCGAACACCGGAGCTCAGGCCTACAAGGCCGCCGGCACCTTTGCCGCGCAGAAGTAGCGGCTAAAGGATCGTTCGGTAATTCTGCAATATCAGTGGAAGTACTGCAGTCGGCATACGATCCCCATATCAGCGAGACGTCGCTGCCTGTATCGTCGAGATACAGGGAGGCTGCTCAATTGGACCTTCGGGAGTGCTGCGGCGTTGCGGGCGCGGGTTTGCTCGCGCTTGGCGGCGCGCTGCTCTTCAGCAGCATAGCCGACGCGCAGACACGGCGAACGACATCGGTGGCGCAGTCGTCCACGGACGAGGCCGCCTTCAAGGCGGCCTTCGAAGAGACGCTGCGCAAGCCCGACGATCCGGCGGTCCTGCTGCGCTATGCCGAACTGGCGGTGAAGATCGGCGACCTCGAGGCGGCGATTTCGGCGCTCGAGCGCCTGCTGCTGATCGATGCCGACCAGCCTCGGATCAATCTCGAGCTCGGCGTCCTTTATTTTCGCCTGGGCTCCTACGAAGCCGCCCGTGGCTACTTGAAGAGCGCCCGCGCATCGGCCAAGGCCACGCCTGAAATCAAGGCTCGCGCCGAACAGATGCTGGCCGACGTCGACGACAAGACCCAGAAGGCGGACTGGAGCGGCGATCTGCTGTTCGGCCTGCGCTATTCGACCAATGCCAACAGCGGTCCGTCCGGCGCCATCCGGTCGTTTGGTGCCACCACGGTGCCGACGCCCAACGTGACCAGCCGACCCGACTTCAACGTGCTCGGCGCGATGGCGCTCCGCAATCGTTACGACCTCGGCACTCAGGACAACGCGACACTGGAGACCGACCTCTCCTACTACGGCTCG
The DNA here is from genome assembly GCA_044225265.1 of Reyranella sp. Taxonomy (GTDB): domain Bacteria; phylum Pseudomonadota; class Alphaproteobacteria; order Reyranellales; family Reyranellaceae; genus Reyranella. Next base: position 38,586 of record JBGAIW010000023.1, on the reverse strand, counting down.
CGCCAGTTCCAGGTCACCGACGCCAACGTCATGCTCGCGGAAGTGACCTCCGGGCCTCGCAGCCGTCCCTTCGACGGCTGGGCCGACGACATTTCCCTGAAGCCGTTCGTGACCGGCCGTTATCTCGCCGTTCACGACTACACGACCTATTGGGCCTGGGGCACCGGCATCGAGGTGACCTCGCCACTCGCCGCCAATTCGCTGGTTGCCTTCACCATGCTCGCCCGCCGGCGCGAGTTCATGAACAATCCCGACGTACCCAACAACTCCAACAGCTCGGGCAACGAAATCGCGCCCACCCTGGAGTTCCGGGCGGACATCACGCCGGCCGTTTCGGTGTCGTTCAGCACCAACGTCACGCGCTACATCGCCATGGTCGCATCGGAATCCTATACCGAATTCGGCGCCAACACCGCGCTGTCCTGGCGCTTCGCCGATCCGCTCGGCATCAATGGGCGCAACTGGATCGCCACCTGGAACGCCGGCATTGCACGGGCGGCCTACGACGCTCCCGATCCCTCGGTCGATCCCAGCATCCCGCGCAATCAGAATGACCTTTACCTCGGCTTCAGCCTGGGTGTACCGCTAGACGAGCGCCTCACTTTCGTCACCCAGGCAGGCTACGCGCGCCGCGATTCGGACATAAGCAATTACGCCTACGAAGCCTTCACCGTCCTTACGGCGGTGAGCTGGCGATTCTAGAAGATGGAGGCCCCCATGGTTGGATCCCGTTCGGTCTCACTGCTCGCCCTGGCCGCCGCGCTCGGTCTGGCGACCCCGTGCCTCGCCAATGTCGGCATCACTTCGGTTACGGCCGGCGATCCGCTCGGCCAGCCGCCGGCGGAACCGGAGCGCGTGCTGAGAGTCGGTATCGACATCCAGGCCAACGAGCGGGTGACGACGAAAGAGAATGACCGCGCCCATCTCGTGTTCCTCGACGGCACGGCGCTCACGGTCGGACCCAGCAGTGCGATCGTCATCGACAAGTATGTCTACGACCCCGGCCGCAAGGCGGGCGAGCTCTCGCTCAGCACCGCCAAGGGTGTCTTCCGCCTGGTCGGCGGTGCGATCAGCAAGACCAACGACATCAAGGTGACGACGCCGGCGGCCACGATCGGCATTCGCGGCGGCATCGCGACCTTCGAGGTTGCCAATGGCGGCGCCACCAAGGCGGCCTTCCTCTACGGCGAGAAGATGACCGTCTCAGCCAATGGTCAGACCCAGATTGCGACCCGCAACGGCTCGCTGATCGAGGCTGCCAATGGCCGGCCACCGACGGCACCAGTCGTCGTGCCGCCCAACGGGTTGGCCCCGATGGCAGCCTTCGAGAGGGTCGCCAACCAAGCCGTCGTGCAACAGTCGAACGCGACAGCCGCGCAATCCCAGACAGCTCCCGCCGATGGCACGCCGACCACGACTGCGACGACCTCGCGGACACCCGCGACCACTACGACGACGACCGAAACCGCTTCGGCGCCAATGGTAACCGCCGCCCAGATCGATGCCGCGCTGGGCAGTTCCGATCTCGGCAAGACCAACTCAGGCCTGAGCCGCCAGCGGCTGAACCGCGAAGCACGCTTCCATCACCACAATCGCGGGCATGCAATGGCCGCACTGGGACCGCCGGGCAGCGGCGACAGCAAGTCGGGCGGCGGCCCGTCGGTGCTCAGCGGCGGCACCGCCCGGCTGACGGCGCCCTCGATCAACAACGTGCTGCGCCAGGTGGTTGTGGCCACACGACAAGTGTCCAACAACACCGCCAAGGCGAACTCGGTACCGAGCACGAATTCGAATGCGAACTCGAACTCGAACTCGAAAAAGCGCTGACGGTCTTGCCCCTGCTCACTGGCGGGCAGCGATGAAGTCCGCGATGGCGGCAATGTCGTCGCGCCGGAACCACGGAAGGTGGGCTTCCGGCGGCTTCTGATCGGCGGCGATCGCCACGATGCTCGGATCGTCCCGGGCGATCGGCCGCGAATGATCGGTGCGGACCTCGATCTTCGGATGCGCCTCGCGCTTGTAGCCCTCGATCAGGATCAGGTCGGCCGGCGCCATGCGCGCCAGCACCTCGGCGAGGGCCGGATCGGCCTGCTCGCGCATGATCGCGTAGCGCAGCCCGCCCACCAGCGCCACTTCGGTCGCGCCGGCGGCCCGATGACGCCAGGAATCGGTTTCCGGCCGGTCGATGTCGACCTCGTGATGGGCATGCTTGACCGACGACACGCGCCAGCCGCGTCGCGTCAGTTCGGCGATCAGGCAGGTCGCCAGGGTCGTCTTGCCGGCGTTCTTCCAGCCTGTCACCCCGAACACGCGCTGCCCGCTCACGGCAGGATGCGCTCCGCGTGGGCATACGCCGTCAGCCGTCCGTCCCGCACGAAGGCGGCAAGGGCGATGTTGGCGCGCTCCGCCGTTTCGATGGCCAGCGACGTCGGCGCCGAAACCGCTGAAATGGCGGCCGCACCGATCGCCGCAGCCTTTTGCACCATCTCGTAGGAACAACGGCTGGTCACCACGACGAATCCGCCCGATGCCACCGATCCCGGTGCATTCTTCTCCATGAGGGCGAGCGCGCCCGCCAGCTTGTCGAGCGCATTGTGACGGCCGACATCCTCGCGCACCGCGATCAGGTTGCCCTCCGCATCCGCCCAGCCTGCGGCGTGGGTGGCGCCATTCAGCTTGTTGATGCGCTGGCGGGCCGGCAGCGCCGTCATCGCCCGTTCGATCGCGGCGCGCGCCACCCTGGAACCGCTTGCCGACACCGGCACGGGGCGCATCGCCGCCTCGATGCTGTCGACGCCGCACAGGCCGCACCCGGTGCGTCCGGCCAGACTGCGACGGCGTTCCTGGAGGGACTGCATGCGAGGCGCCGCAATTTCGAGTTTCACCTCGATGCCGCGCTCGCCTTCCTCGACCTCGATGTCGAATATCTCCGACGGCTTCTCGACGATACGCTCGGTGAGCGTGAAGCCGCGCGCGAAATCCTCGAGATCGGCCGGCGTCGCCATCATCACGGCATGGCTGATGCCGTTGTAGACCAAGGCGACCGCGACCTCCTCGGCGACGATCTCGTCCAGAGTCTCGCCGCCCGCCACCGTCAGGCGGCGGGCGGGTCGATGCACTGAACCGCGATCGGTCATCGGCGAGTGGTCACCCCTGCCGCGCCGGTTGCCTTACTTGACGTACTTGAGTTCGACCTCGGCGAGCCCGCCGGCGACGTTCAGGCCGACGCTGCCCTCGACGCTCACCGGCTGCAGGCTGATCTGCTTGCTGCCGCCGCCGACCAGCACGTTGACGGCGCCGCCGGCGCCAACGGTCGCCTGCGCCGTGGCGCCGACATAGCCGCCCGCCAGTGCGCCCGGGTCGATCTTGCCGGGTGCGAACACCAGCCAGATGATGTGAGCTTCCTTCGTGTAGCCAATATCGACGCCGAATCGCTTGATGGAACCGGTGTACTTCTCGCCCACGCCGTCGGTGCGAACGAACAGGCAATTCATCTCCTTCGACGATCCGAAGATGAAGCCGATGCCGCCCGACACCTTGCATTCCAGGGTGCCAACATTGGCGCCGGACTTTCCGGCGGCCTGAGGCGTGCCGGGCGCCGCCGGAGCCTGGGCCTGAGCCGCCGTACCTGCGACCAGCGCCGCGGCGCCCGCCAGAGCCATAATCGTTGCGCGCATTGACTTCTCCTGTTCTGGATACCGGCCTATGCCGGACGGCTATTTGATCACACAGGGGAGCGCGAAGCGACTTGATGCAACGCAAACCTGCGGCGCGACATTTGGCGGAAGAGAGTGGGAGTCGAACCCACTAAGAGCCGTCTGGCGACCCTCTCTGGCTTTGAAGGCCAGCCGCCCCACCGGGAGCGCTTCCCTTCCAATTGTCCATATTCCCCAAAATTCCGGGCCTGTCACGCCGCCGCTGACGTGGCCGTTGAAGTGGCCCCGAGCGGCCCGAACTGTTCGAGTTTTTGCGGCACGGTGCGGCGCAGGTCACCTTTGCGCACGGTGACTCCGTGGCGGTCGAAGAATTCCAGGATCAGGATCGCCACCTTTCGGCCATTGTCGAGCTTGTCGCGGAACTCGGCCGCCGTGAACTCGCGACCGAAGCCGTGGGCGATGCCGATCATTTCGGCGACGACCGGCCGCAGGAAATACTGGTCCTGGGCGATTTCGACGACGCGGCCGATCTTGGCGACGCGCCGCATCAGGCGCCGAACGTCGGCTTCGGGCGTGCCGTAGACGTCGGCGAAATCGCGCACGCGGGGCGGCTTGAAGCGCTCGCGCCGGAGGTCGGCCAGGATCTTCTGCCACAGCGCCTCATCCTTGGCCCCAAGCTTCAGCGAGTGGCTCGGCAGGCGCAGAAAGGGCCCGTCGACCACGACGGTCTTGGCCGTCATCTCCGTGTCGAGCAGCGCCTGAAACACCGGGATCGGCCAGCGCTTCTTCATGCCGAGCCGCAGCCGCTCGGGCTGCAGGCCAGGTGCATCGGCGTTGCTCTCGTGGAAGGCCTTGAGGGTCTCGACCAGGTCGGCGCGCGAGGCCGCGAGTGTCTCGACAAGCAGGCCAAAGGGGCCGAGCTTGGTGCCGCCCGCTTCCTCCAGCAGCCGGTCGACCTCGGCCGGCCGCAGATTGTGGGACAACCCGAACTTCGCGGTGTCGACGAAGGCCGCCTCGAGCCGCAGCAGATCGGCCAGCACGTCGGCCTCGCGACCATCCAGCGCCGCCAGCTCGGCCAGGCGACGCGGCGTGCGCCGATTGCGTGGCGGGCCGAACGGATCGATCACGCAGGCTCCGGCCAGCGTCCGCGTCGCCGACGGATCGCGCAGGATGATGCGGTCGCCCGCCAGCGCGCCGACCTTCTCCTCCAGTACGAGCTGCGCCAGGCCGGATTGTCCGGGTGCGATGCTGTCGCCTTCGAGCAGAGCGATGCGGCCCATGACATGCGCCGATCCCATATGCACATGCACGGACGACCAGTGCCTCAGGGGTTGCGGCTCGCTGGCCAGAAGCTTCAGTCGCACATCGAGCCGTTCGGTCGGTGCATGCAACTCGGCGGCGACCACCCAGTCGCCGCGCCGCACCGCTTCCTTCGAGAGCCTCGCGCCACTGAGGTTGAGCGCACAACGTTCGCCGGCGCGGCCGACCTCGGCGACGCGGTTCTGGGCGTGCAGCGAGCGCACTCGCGCCTCCAGGCCGGACGGCGTCAGCAGCAGATGGTCACCCACCCGAATCTCGCCGGCATGCACGGTGCCGGTTACCACCACGCCGGCGCCAGGCAGCAGGAAGCAGCGGTCGACCGCCAGCCGGGCGAAACCGGTCGTGCCCTTGCCGCTTTCGCCGAGGGAAAGCAGTCGAGCCTTCAGGTCCGCGACTCCCTGCCCGGTGATCGACGACACCGGCATGATTTCCGCGCCCTTGAGCGATGTCGTGGAAAGCAGGGACTCGATCTCCGCCATCCGCTCCAGAATCTGGTCGTCGTTGGCGAGATCGGACTTGGTCAGGGCCACCACCCCCCGGTCGAGCCCAAGCAGATCAATGATCTGCAGATGCTCGACGGTCTGCGGCTTGATGCCCTCGGCCGCCGACACGACCAGCAGGGCGGCATCGATCCCGGTCGCTCCGGCCAGCATGTTGTGAACGAAGCGCTCGTGCCCCGGCACGTCGACGAATCCCAGCTGGCGGCCGTCGCCGAGATCGCTGTAGGCGTAGCCGAGATCGATGGTGATGCCGCGTGCCTTCTCTTCCTTGAGCCGGTCGGCGTCGACGCCGGTCAGCGCCTTCACCAGCGCGGTCTTGCCGTGGTCGATATGGCCCGCTGTGCCGACGATCATGGCACGAGCCCTTCGAGCTGGCGGGCGAACGCCGCCTCGTCATCCATGGTGCGCAGGTCGAGCAGCAAGGCATCGCGCTCGATCCTGCCGATCACCGGAATCGGCAGGCCGCGCAGTCTGTCCGCCAGCCTGTTCAGACCGTGTCCGCGGGCCGAGAGTGCAAACGACGGCAGCAGGTCGACCGGCAGCGCCCCCGATCCGATCTGGCCACGTACCGGCTGGATCCCGGCCGTCAGCCCCGCGCCGATGACGCGGGTGAAGATCGGCAGCAACCGCTCTGCCTGGGCCCGGATGTCCGTCGCCGGGCGCGCCAGACTGCGGATGGTCGGCAGGCGGGCGGCCAGGCGTTCCGGATCGGCATAGAGGCGCAAGGTGGCTTCCAGCGCGGCCAGCCGTATCTTGTCGAGACGCAGCGCACGCTTCAGCGGATTCCTGGCGATGCGCGCGATCAGAGACTTGCGGCCGACCAGCAGGCCCGCCTGCGGGCCGCCCAGCAGCTTGTCGCCGGAGAAGGTCACGACGTCGATGCCAGCCTCGATGGCCTCGCGCGCCGTCGGCTCGTGCGGCAGTCCCCAGGTCTCGAGATCGACCAGGGTGCCGCTGCCGAGATCCTCGATCACCGGCAGGCCGCGGGCGCGAGCAAGCGGCACCAGTTCCGCTGCGCTCACCGACTTGGTGAAACCCTGCACCGCATAGTTTGACGGATGGACCTTCATGATCGCCGCCGTCTCCGGCCCGATCGCCGCTTCGTAGTCCTTGAGGTGCGTGCGGTTGGTCGTGCCGACCTCGACCAGCCGGCAACCGGCGCGCGCCATGATGTCGGGAATGCGAAAGGCCCCGCCGATCTCGATCAGCTCGCCGCGCGAGACGATCACTTCCTTGCCCGCAGCGAGGGCTGCCAGCGCCAGCAGGACGGCGCCGGCGTTGTTGTTGACCGCGGTAGCCGCTTCCGCGCCGGTCAGCCGGCAGAGCCAGGGCGCGACATGGTCGTCGCGTTCGCCACGGCCACCGTCGGCCAGATCGTATTCGAGCGAAGTCGGCGAGCGCATCGCCTCGACGGCGGCGGCGATCGCCTCTTCTGCCATCAACGCGCGGCCGAGATTGGTGTGCAGGACCGTGCCCGTGAGATTGAAGACGCGCCGCTGCGAGGGCTCGGCCAGCGGTGCAAGCCGTTCCGAGCACCAGAGCGCACAGGCCGCCTCGTCGGCGATCTCCGGCATGCCGCGTTTCGTCTCGACCCAGGCGCGCAGGGCCTCGACCACCAGCTTGTGCCCGACGCGGGCCCGGAGGGCGCCCAGGCCCGGCCAGGCGGCCATGCGATCGATGGACAGCGGGCGAACGGCTACTTGTTTCGCAGGGGCGCCTTCGGCGCGGTCGGCACGCGACACAGCTCTTTCTCCAAGGCGTATTCTACGCTCCTAAGGATGGCGCAGCCCGAGCGGCGGCGCAAAGCCTGTTTGAGCGGGTGCGAAACGCCCTTAGCTGGCGGCAGCGACGGCGGTGCCAACCCGTACCAGGACCAGCACGGCCGAGGCCGAGAGGCCGATCATGAAGGCGTAGCGGATCGACGTGCTGCCGGCATCATCGGCCAGCAGCGAGCGAACGAGCACGAAAGCACGAGAAAAAGCGGTCATGTGACTTCCCCAAGTCTTGATCCCGCCGGCCGAGGCAAACCCCTAAGTCCTCTTCGGCCGACACCCTCGCCCGGTCGAAGCCGGGCAAACCCACACTGAACACCGCGACTGCCGGGACCCCTCCCGTCCGTCGCGATCGAGGATATAGACCGGCCCGCCGTATCTTTGGTGTCAGGCCGCCGCGGCTGATGTTTCAGTTGTGTCAGCCCAGGCTTCCCGGGCACGTGCCGGGGTCGTGTCCGGCCCCGCTTGGACCCAAGGCCCCGGCCTTACTTGGCTTTGAGGCCCCACGTCTGGGCCAGCAGATCGGCGACGCGGGTCGCCATCACAGTATAGCCGGCGCTCTTGCCGCTGCCCCATTCGCGAATGAAGTGGATGTCATCGGCATACAGGGTCTCGGGATGGTCCTTCACGACGTCACCGAGATCGTAGATGGCGAGGCCCTTGTCGCGCAGCGTCATCATGCCGTCGACCATCTCGCGGTACATCGGCGCGTAGCTGATGTCGCCCACGACTTTCTTCTCTTCCTCGGTCAGCACCTTGCCCCAGGCCGGCGTGGGCTGGAGGAAATAGGCGCTCTTGAGATTGTTGTCCTTGGCGATTGCCTCGATGGCGCGGGCGTATTTCTGGTAGAGGCCGAGCTGGACCTGGAAGGCACGCTTGGGATCGCGCACGACGTCCTCGGGCAGGGCAAAGATGCTGTTGAGCGTCGTCTTCTTGCTCGAAACGAAGATGTCCTTGCTCTTGGCCACCGCCTCGATGCCGCGAATGATCATGTAGGCGGCATGGCTGTGCCCGAGCACCGGCATTGCGGTCAGCGCGCCGGCAATCCGGCCAATCACCCAGCCGATGGCGGCATCGCCGAAATTCTCGTCGGCGACGAACGGGTTGACGTCGAGGAAATTGCTGAGCGGACGCTCGAGCCGCTCCTTGGTGCCGGGAAAGAAGAAATAGTGCTCGTTGTAGCCGTCGACCGTGACCACCGCGTCGATCGACGTGGCGTACATCGCCGTCAGGATCGCCTGCTGGGGCTGTTTCCAGGCGCCGTCGCCGCCATTGAGGATCAGGAACGGCTTGCCGTTGGGGCTGACGTAGCGCTGGTTCAGTTCATCCTCGAGATAGCGCTTGGCCGGCGCTTCCCAGTTCTGCACGAGTTGAGATGCGACCGACCCGCCGGTCACCAGAACCACGAACTTGTCGGCAGGCTTCAGCGTCGGGAAGTCGGCGTTCAGCAGGCCGATATTGTTGACGTTCGCGATGCCGCACGGCGGGTTGCCGTGGTGGACGAACGCGAGATAGGGGTGCGGGTAGAGCGTGTCGACGTAGCGGCACTTGTTGTTGCGCGTCAGGTCGCGGACGTAGGTGTTCTGGGTGCGCTGGAACAGGTCGGCTGCGGGCGTGTAGCGCCCGTCCTCGACGAACAGCCAGACGATGGCAGTAAGCTCGACCGCTGCGAGCGCAAGAACCACGCCGACCAGCGTGGTGATCCAACCGAAGATTCGCCGCTTCATTGCCCGATCCTAGCTCTTTCCATCATTGCATTCATCGTCTCCGGCGTCGATGCCGGCGGGGCGCCGACCCCTATTTGCTCTTGCGTTCCAGCTTCCAAGCCTCCGCCAGGTTCGCCGCGACGCGCTTGGCCATCAGCCGGTATCCAAGGCTGTCGGAGCCGTCATCGAGGCGGAAATGGGCGTCGTCGGCGTAGATCGCTTCCTTTACCCCGGCCAGAAGGTCGCCGAGGTCGTAGACCGCCATTCCCCGAGACCGCTGCGTCATCATTGCCTCGACCATCCGCCGGTACAGCGGCCCGTAGGACAGGTCGCCGACCACCGCCTTCTCCTCGGGCGTGAGGTCCTTTCCCCAGGCCGGGACGGCATGGAAGAAATAGGCCGAGCGCACACCATAGTCGCGCGCGACGGCCTCGATCGCCCGCTGGTATTTCTGGTAGAGCGCGAGCTGCAGCGCGAAGATCCTTTCGCCGTCGCCCTTCACTTCGGGCGGCAGTGCAAAAATGCTGTCGAGCGTCGTCCGCTTGGTCGACTTCAGCCCGCCTCGTCCCTTGGCGATCGACTCGACGCCGCGCACGATCATGTAGACGGCGTGGCTTTGGCCCAGCACGGGATTGAGGGACACTGCGCCGGCAACGCGCCCCATGACCCAGCCGATCGCCGCATCGCCGAAATTCTCGTCGGCGACCAGAGGATTGACCTCGAGAAAGTTGCTGACCGGTCGCTCCAGCCGCTCGGTGACGAAGTTCCGGAACATGTAGAACTCGTTCATGCCGCCGACCGTGATCACGGCATCGACGGCCTGGGCGTTGAGCGCGAACAGGATGAAGGGCTGCGGCTCCTTCCAGGCGCCGTCGCCGCCATTCAGCACCAGGAACGGCTTGCCGTTGGGGCTGACGTAGTTCTGGTTGAGCTCCAGTTCGAGGAAGCGCGGCGCGCCGCCATACGCCATCTGGGCGAGTTGCGAGGCGATCGAGCCGCCGGTCAGCAGAATGGTGAAGCGGTCCTGTCGCTTCTCGACCGGATAGTCGTCGTTCAGCAGGCCGACATTATTGAGGTTCTTCAGCCCGCATGGCGGGTTGGCGTGATGGACGAACGCCAGATAGGGATGCGGAAAGAGCGTATCGATGTAGCGGCAGCTCGACCCCCGGGTCATGTCGCGCACGAAGGTGTTCTGCGTGCGCTGGAACAGCTCTGCCGCCGGCGTGTAGCGCCCGTCCTCGATCATCAGCCAGGCGATCGCCATGAGCTCGACGGCTCCCAGCGACAGCACGAGGCCGATGAGAGCTGCAATCCATCCGAACAGGCGTCGCTTCAAATGACCTCCGCTATCCCCTTGCTTGGCGACCCGCGGCCTGGCGAATCGCCAGCCAGACCCGCTGCGGCGTGGCCGGCATCTGGATGTTGCGCACGCCGAGCGGCCACAGCGCATCCATAATGGCGTTCATCACGGTCGGCGTCGAACCCACGGTTCCCGATTCGCCCACGCCCTTGGCACCGAGCGGGTTGCTCTTGGCCGGTACACTGTCGTCCAGGGTGTTGGAAAACGTCGGGAAGGTGTCGGCGCGCGGCATCGCATAGTCCATGAACGAGCCGGTGAGGAGCTGCCCCGACTCGCGGTCGTAGACATTGCCCTCCAGCAGCGCCTGCCCGATGCCCTGGGCGACACCGCCCTGAATCTGGCCAAATACGATCGGCCGGTGCAGCGGCCGGCCGACATCGTCGACCGTCGTGTAGCGCTTCAGCTCGATGTTTCCGGTGTCGGGATCGATCTCGACCTCGCCGACGTGGGCGCCGTTGGGCCACGCAATGCCGTCCACGGTGTTCACGTTCTCGATGAAGATGCGCTTGTCGGGCTGGCGCGCCGCCAGCTCGCCCAACCCGATGCTGCGGTCGGTGCCGGCGATGGTGAAGCGTCCGGTGGCGTAGACGATGTCGGCGGTGCTCGCCTCGAGCGCGTCGGCGGCGAGGTCCTTGCCCTTGGCAACCAGCTTCTCGCTGCCGGCCAGCACGGCGGAGCCACCGATATAGGCCGAGCGCGAACCCATCGAGCCGACGCCGCCCACCTTGTCGGAATCACCCATCGCAACCTCGATATTGGCGGGGTCGATGCCGAGAAGCTCGGAGGCGAGCTGCGTGAACGACGTCTGCAGCCCCTGCCCCATGCCCTGGGTGCCCATCCAGATCACGACCTTGCCGTCGGCCCGGACCTCGTAGTGCGCCATCTCGTTCATCACCATGGCGCTGGTCCATTCGACGTACGAGGCGAGGCCGCGGCCATAGAGCTTGCCGCGTTTCTCGGCGTCGGCCTTGCGGGCGGCGAAGCCCTGCCAGTCGGACGCCTCGAGCGTCTTGCTGAGGAAGAGATCGAAGTCGCCGGAATCGTACTTCTCGCCCATCGCCGAGGTATAGGGCATCTGCGCCGGCTTCACGAAGTTGCGCCGGCGCAGTTCCGCCGGATCCATGCCGATCTGGCGCGCCGCAGTGTCCACCAAACGCTCGAGGTCGAAGATGCATTCCGGCCGCCCGGCGCCGCGATAGGCGCCGATGGTCGCGGAGTTGGTCAGCACGCAAGTGATCTGGAAGTCGATCAGCGGGATATCGTAGGTGCCGGTCGACACCTTCGGTCCGACGAACAGGGGGATGGCGATGCCCGCGCCCGACGGATAGGCCCCGACATTGGCGAACGCTTCCATGCGCAGCGCGGTGATGCGGCCTTCCTTGTCGAGCGCCATCGACATCTTGTGCAGCTGGTCACGACCGGCGGTGGCAGCGGAGAACTCCTCGCTGCGCTCGGCGTGCCACTTGGTCGGACGCCTGAGCTTCTTGGCAACCCACACCGGCACCGACTCGTCGGGCTGGATGCCGGTCTTCATGCCGAAGCCGCCGCCGATGTCGCGCACGATCACGCGGATCTGGCTCGGCGGCATCTTGAGCACGCTGCCGGCGAGCGTGTCGCGCGTGCCCTGCGGGTTCTGGCTGCCGATATGAACCGTCAGCCGGTCGCCCTCCCATTCGGCCATGATGGCGCGCGGCTCCATGGCGTTGACGATCAGGCGCTGGTGCACGACGTCGAGCTTGACCACGTGCGCGGCAGCCTTGAAGGCGGCCTCGGCCTTGGCGGCATCGCCGAAGCGGTTGAAGCCGACTCGATTGCCGGGCGCGCCCTGCCAGACCTGCGGCGCGCCGGGCGCCAAGGCGTCGTCGATCTCGCTCACCGACGGCAGCGCCTCGTACTCGATCTCGACCAGTTCCATGGCATCGATCGCCTGTTCGCGGCGCTCGGCGACGATCGCGGCCACCGCCTCGCCGACATAGCGCACCACGCCGTCGGCCAGCGGCGTACGCGGCGTCAGATCGGGCTTCTTGCCGTCGGCGTTGGGAAACATCACCGGCGGGCTCAGCGTGCCGCAGCCGTCGGCCGCCATGTCTGCCCAGGTGAAGACGGCGACCACGCCGGGTGCCTTGCGGGCGGCGGCAGTATCGATCTTCGCGATCCGGGCGTGGGCATGCGGGGAGCGAACCAGGACGACATGAACCTGGTCCTGCCGGCTCAGATTGTCGGTGAATCCGCCGGTGCCGGTCAGCAGCCGGTCGTCCTCGACGCGCTTGATATACTGGGCCTTACCGAACACCGCCATACGCTACTCCTCCACACCGTCACGCGACGGGGCGGACTATAGCGGCGAGGCGGTGTCCGACAAGGCAGCGCGACCCTTTGGCCGCGGGACTACTTGGCCAGCGCGGCGGCGATTCCGGCCATCGCGCACTGGGCATCCTGGTCGCTGGCGGCACCGGAGACGCCGATGGCGCCGATGATCTTTCCATCGGCCACGATCGGTACGCCGCCTTCCAGAGGCATGAGACCCGGTACGGCCAGCAAACGGAGATTGGCGCCGCCCTGGGCAATCCCGTCCTGCAGCGCCTTGGTCGGCCGGCGCAGGTTGTTGGCGGTCACCGCCTTGCCCAACGCGATGTCGATACTGCCGATCTGGGTATTGTCCATGCGCGAGAAGGCGACGAGCCGGCTGCCCGGATCGACGATGGCGATGGCCATGAACCAGCCGTTCTTCTTGGCTTCGGCTTCGGCCGCAACCAGCGCCTTCTTGGCGGCCTCCAGCGTGATCGGCGCACCGTAGGGCGGCGGCGCCTGGGCCGAGGCGCCGATCGGAGACAGCAGCAGGAGGGCCGACGTGACGGCCGCGACGAACTTGAGCATGGGTTTCTCTCCCGGTTGAACCGTTTCTGTCGAACGGCTCGCGAAGTATGCGGGAGAGCAGCCGGCCGCACAGGGCCGGCCCCGGTCACAACTCGGTGTTCAGTGCTTGAGCGTCGGCAGCTCGGGCAGGGGGACGATACGAACGCCGGCCGCCTCCAGGCCCTTGCGCACCGCCGTCGAGACCGTGACGGCGGTCGGGCCGTCGCCGTGCACGCAGATCGAATCGACCTGGCAGGGGATGCGCTTGCCCGAGGTCGAGTAGATCGCCTGCTCGTCCACCATGCGGCGGACATGAGCGACCGCCGCCGCCGGATCCTTGATCATCGAGTTGGCCTCCTTGCGCGGCGTCAGGAAGCCCTTGTCGGTGTAGGTGCGGTCGGCGAAGACCTCTTCCGCGGCGCGCAGCCCGATCTTGCGCGCGGCCTTGCCCTGCTCGGTGTTGGCCTGGCAGAGGAAGATGATGTCGCGGTCGATCGCCTTGGTGGCGCGCGCGATCGCCTCGGACATCTCCGCACTCTCGGCCGACATGTTGCCCATCATGCCGTGCGGCTTGATATGGGTGACCTTCAGCCCCTGCATTGCGGCGATCGCCTGCAGCGCCCCGAGCTGGTAGGCGATGTTGGCTTCGAGCTCATTGGCGGTGAGGTTGATGGCGCGGCGGCCGAAGCCCTGCAGATCGGCGAACCCCGGGTGGGCGCCGATCGACACGCCGTTGTCCTTGCACAGCTTCACCGTGTCGACCATCACCGTCGGGTCGCTGGCATGGAAGCCGCAGGCGATGTTTGCCGACTTCACGATCTTCAGCACCTCGGCGTCGTTGCCCATGACCCACGGGCCGAAGCTCTCGCCGAGATCGGAGTTGATGTTGACGAAGCCTGCGTTGGTGCCTGCGGCCATGGGAGACTCCCTGAAACGGAGCGGCTATCCTAGCACGCGTGAGCGTCCGGTACCTCTCCTGCGGCGATACTGCCTTCACCGTCGAGTTCGGCAACGAGATTTCTCCCGCCATCAACGGGCGGGTCATGGCGCTCCATGCCGCGATCGGCGCGGCCAAGGCGGCCGGCCGCCTTGGCGGCGTGGTCGAGACCGTGCCGACCATGCGCTCCCTGATGGTCTGCTACGATCCGGTCGCGACCTCGCGCGCCGAACTGGAGCCGCGCATCGACGCCCTGATCGCGGGCGGCCTGAGTGCGGGCATGAAGAGCCGCCGCGTCACCATTCCCTGCTGCTACGACGACCCGGAATTCGCGCCCGACCTGAAGGAAATCGCCGAGCGCACGAAAAGGACGCCCGAGCAGGTGATCGCGGGCCATGTCGGCTCCCCCTTCAAGGTCTACGTGCTCGGCTTCATGCCGGGCTTGGCCTACATCGCGGGCCTCGAACGGGGCCTGTACCTGCCGCGACGCAGCCAGCCCCGGGTGCGCGTGCCGCGTTCGTCGGTCGCCATCGCCATGGACATGACGACGATCTACCCGTTCGAGAGCCCGGGCGGCTGGCACATCGTCGGCCGCACGCCGCTCTGGATGTTCGATCGGCGCCGCGAGCAGCCCGTGTTCCTGGCGCCGGGCGACCGACTCACCTTCCAGCGGGTCGACCGCAAGACCTACGACCGCATCGCCCGCGAGGTCGAGGCGGGCACGCTCGACTGGTCGAAGCTGATCAGGCCATGACGTCCCGGACATGAGCGCCGCCCTGAAAGTCGTCCGCGCCGGACTGTTCGACACGGTCCAGGATCTGGGCCGCATCGGCTACATGGCGCTCGGCATGCCGACGGCCGGCGCCATGGACCGGATCGGCCTCACGCTCGCCAACGCGCTGGCCGGCAATCCGGCCGGCACGGCGGGCATCGAGATCGGAGTCATGGGGCCCGATCTGCTGGTCGAGGCCGACAGCCTGCGCATTGCTCTGGTCGGCCGGCTCTCGCCGTCGCTGATCGATGGGCCGGACGCCGCACCCAAGCCGATCGAGTCCAATCGCACGCACCTGCTGAAGCGCGGCCAGACGTTGAGAGTGGGCATGGTCGAAGGTTCGAGCACCGCCTATCTCGCGGTCTCAGGCGGCCTCGACATCGCACCGTTCATGGGAAGTCTCTCGACCTATGCCCGCGCCGGCATCGGCGGCTTCGAGGGCCGCAAGCTCGCCGGCGGGGACCTGCTGGTGCTCAAGCGCGAACATGCGCCGCCGGGCGACGAGAAGAAGATCGGCGTCGACTTCGACTACGGCAGCGGCCCGATCCGGGTCGTGTGGGGACCGCAGGACGACTATTTCAGCGCCAGGGGCCGCAAGACGTTCATCGAGTCCGACTACACGGTCTCCAAGGAAGCCGACCGCATGGGCATCCGCTTCGAGGGACCGGCGATCGAGCACAGCAAGGGAGCCGACATCATCTCCGACGGCATCGGCCCTGGTGCCATCCAGGTGCCGGGCGCGGGCCTGCCGATCGTCCTGCTGGGCGACCGTCAGACCGTGGGCGGCTATTCCAAGATCGCGACGGTGGTGTCGGTCGACCTGCCGCGGCTGGGCCGCCTGCTGCCCGGCATGACGGTGCGTTTTGCGGCGGTGTCGGTCGAGGAAGCGGAGAAGCTGCGGCGCGACCAGGAGCAGCGCCTGCAGCGCTGCATCTCCGCCTTCGAGACAGCGCGGCCGCCGGGCGGCATCGATCTCGTGCGGCTGTACGAGGAGAATCTGATCGACGGCGTGGTCTTCTAGCCGGCCGTCCTAGTCCCGAGATTCGCTGAGCCCGTCGAACGAGATGCGGCCGGGCCCCGCGACGTAGAGCGACAGCAATCCGCCCGCGATCGCGCAGTTCTTCAGGAAATGGAACATCTGCTGGTGATCGAGGAAGTTGGCGTGGAACAGCAGCGCCGTCAGCACGCTGAAGCTCGCCAGCGAGATTGCCGTGAGCCGCATGCGGTAGCCGGCGATCAGCAGGATGGCGCCCGCGATCTCGATGAACACCGCGATCGGCAAGAGGTTCGCGATCACGCCGCTATGGATCATGAACGAAACCGTCTCGTCGTAACCTTGCACCTGGCCGATGCCCGACCACAGGAACAGGCCGGCGACGAGACAACGCGCCACCAGCAGCACGCTGCTGTTGCCCGTGTCGTCGACCGTGTCGATTTCCGTTCCGACCATCGAATTTGCGCGTTCGGCCCGCATGCTTGAAGTGTACCCGGATTGCTCCATCATGGGTACGAAGCCACCGTCTTTTGAGACCATTGAAACAAACTCCCGGGATGTAGCGAGCATGACCTGGCAACCTGAAATGGACGAATTGCGCCGGCGTCAGGAGATGACGAAACGCATGGGCGGCGCAGACAAGGTGAAGCGCCAGCACGACGGCGGCCGGCTCACCGTGCGCGAGCGCATCGACCGTCTGGTCGACAAGGACAGCTTCCGCGAGATCGGGTCGGTCGCCGGCAAGGCCGAATATGACGGCCGTAACGATCTGGTCGACCTCATGCCGTCCAATGCCGTGATGGGCCGGGCCCGCATCGATGGCCGCCCGGTCGCGGTGACCGGCGACGACTTCACCGTGCGCGGCGGCTCGGCCGACGCCACGATCAAGGAAAAGGCGATCTTCATCGAGCGCTACGCCAACCAGTACCGGGTGCCGATCGTGCGCATGATCGAGGGTTCGGGCGGAGGCGGTTCGGTCAAGACGATCGAGACTACCGGTCGAGCCAATGTCCCCGGCGTCAGTGGCTGGGAGTGGACGGTGCGCAACATGGGCGCCGTGCCGACCGTGGGCCTCGGCCTCGGATCGGTCGCCGGCCTCGGCGCCGCGCGCCTTGCCGCCACGCATTACTCGGTGATGGTGAAGGAGATCTCGGCGATGTTCGTGGCCGGCCCGCCGGTCGTGAATCGCCTCAGCCCCAAACAGTTCGACAAGCAGGAACTGGGCGGCTGGGAGATCCAGCTGCGCGCCGGCGCCATCGACGAGGCGGTCGACACCGAGGAAGAGGCGTTCGCAGCCACGCGCCGCTTCCTCTCGTACCTGCCCTCCTCCGTCTACGACCAGCCGCCTCGCGGGCCCCGGACCGACGACCCGGCGCGACGCGAGGAGTCGCTGTTCGACGCCATCCCCCGGGACATCCGCAAGGTCTATCGCGTCCGCCCGATCGTCGAGAAGATCGTCGATCAGGGCTCGTTCTTCGAGATGGGCAAGCTCTACGGCCGCTCGGTCGTCACCGGACTGGCGCGCATCGACGGCTGGCCGGTCGCGGTGATGGCGAGCGACCCGATGTTCTATGGCGGCGGCTGGACGTCCGACGCCTGCCAGAAGGTGGCGCGCTTTGTCGACATGGCTGAGACCTTCCACCTGCCCGTCGTCTACTTCTGCGACTGCCCGGGATTCCTGATCGGGCTCGAGGCCGAGAAGAGCGGCGTCATCCGGCAAGGCGTGCGCACCATGTCGGCGATGTTCCAGACCACGGTGCCGTGGTGCACCTTCATCATCCGCAACGCCTTCGGCGTGGCAGGCGCCGCGCATCAGAACGGCTCGCGGCTCAACTGGCGCTATGCCTGGCCATCGGGCCGCTGGGGTTCGCTGCCGCTGGAGGGTGGAATCGAGGCGGCCTACCGTGCCGATCTCGACGCCGCCGGCGACCGCAAGGCCAAGATGGAGGAGATCGAGGACCGGCTGAACAAGCTGCGCTCGCCCTTCCGCAGCGCCGAGACGTTCTGGATCGAGGAGATCATCGACCCGCGCGACACCCGCAAGATCCTCTGCGAGTTCGTCGAGCTGGCCGCGCCGGTGCGCGGCAGCGGCCCGGCGAGCTACTGGATGCGGCCGTGAGCGCCGGCCGCGACGGGTCTCAGCCGCGCCAGTAGAATCCCTTCAACTCGGGCAGCGTCCCACAGCGGGAATCGAACGGCATCGGCGCAGCGCCTTGCGGACCGAGCAGATGTGCGTTCCGCCCATCTCCGCGCAACAGGGCGCCGAGCGCCGGCGCGGTCCAATCCTGGCTGAACAACACTTGCGGCCACTGCCGCGTCGGCAGGTCGGTGAAATACACGTCGCCTGTGCGATCGACGACGAGGCTGCGGACATAGCCGAGATAGCCGACCCAGAGCCGGGTCAGCATGACATCGGGGATCGCGGCTGCCAGCAGCAGCACCGTCAGGGCGAGAACCAGACGCCGCGCCACCGCGCCCTCGCGCAGGAGGCGCAGCAGCACCGGCACGCGCTCGCGCCAGACGACGTGGACCCACATGAAGAGCAGCATCGCCCACAGCAGGCAGCCGGCCGCCGTGCGCGCGACATAGTGCGACGGCGGGAACACCATCGATTCCGGACCCAGCAGCTGGCGGAACCACGGCGTGGCGGCCAGCACGGCAGCTACCAGCAGGATCAGTGCCGCCGGGAGGCGGCCGCGCAGCCACGACGGAAAGACCAGACTGACCAGCGCGACCAGCGCCAGCCCGGCGACCGGCACCACGAACTGCAGGTTCTGCCAGAAATCCAGGATCGCGGCCCGCACCAGGGTGAAGTGCGGATGATCCCAGTAGATGAAGATCGTACCGCCGGCGACCAGCGCCGAGCCCGCGAAGGCCAGCGCCGCGAGCGCCATCATCAGGCGGGCGGGAACGTCGTGGCGCGGCAGGCCACGGCGGTGCCACAGCACGGCGGCGGCCATCAGCGGCCCGAGATAGGCCATTGCTTCGTAGGAGCGCAGGCAGAGCACCGCGAGCGCCAGCACGATTCCCGCGTCGCGCCGGCGGTGCGCGCCGCCGGTCAACAGGATCGCCATGGCGGCGGTCACTGCGGCATAGGCGGCGTTGTACTCGCCGACGATGAAGAACGAGACCGGCAGGAACACCAGGGCCAGGATCGCCAGCACCACTGCCGACAGCACGAGGTCGTGGCGCACCCGGGCGAGCGCCAAATGGTAGAGGCCGACCGGCAGCATGAACAGCGCGGCCGACTGTACGATCGCCAGCACATGGATGTCGGTGACGCCGGCCCGGATCGCGACCAGCACCGGCGCCTGCGTTACCCAGCCGACATGGGCGCGCGCCGGGTAGAAATCGTGAAAGGTCCGGTTGTCGATCAAGTTGGCGAGGAATGCCGCGCCGTCCCAGAACAGGCCACGACAGGCGAAGCTGTCATGGATCGCGAGCCCCCAGAGCAGGACCACGACCGCACGATAGGCCAGCGCCGGCATCGCGCGCCTAGTCGCGCCAGCCGAAGCGGCCGAGGTCGGGTGGATCGCTGGGGGCGAACGGCATCCAGTCCTTGAAGCCGCGCGGCGGCGCGATCACGCCATTCCCCGCCCTCGAGCGCACCGCGACGCTCTGGCTGGGCAACGCCCAGTTCTCGACCAGCAGGACGTGCGGCCGGCGCGACAGGGGCGTGTCCTCGAAGGCGACTTCGCCCGAGTGGGCAACGACGGTCTGCCGCAGCGCCTTGAGGTAGGAAATCCAGGTAGAAGTCAGGAAGATGTCGGATGGCAGGCTGGCCACCAGGATCATGCAGGCGAAGACCAGGAAGCGCCGGCCATTGCGAGGCTCACGCAGCAGGACCATCGCCTTGAGCCTGCGGTGCAGGTCCGATTTGTAGGTCCAGATGAAGACCACGATCGCGACGATGACCAGCCCGCCGGCGGTGCGCGCCACGTACTGCGACTTGGCGAGCGGCCGCACCAGCGTGTCGCCGATCGCCAGCAGCGGCGACAGCGCCAGGATCAGGGTGGCGATGCCGGCCCAGCGATAGGGCTTGGCGCTCGCGAAATCGTCGGGACGCAGCAGTCCCCAGGCGACGACCACCAGGGCCCCGCCCAGCGCCAGGTCGAACTGCATGTTCTGCCAGAAGTTCTTGGCGGTATCGTATGTCTCGTCGAGATGCGATTCCGACCACGGATGGACGACCGAGTCGATCGCGACCGCCATGCCGAGAAGGAAGAACACGGCGCACGCCAGATAGATGCAGGTCGCCAGCCAAGGGCGCGACTGCTGTCGCCACAGCGTCCACAGCACCATCAGGGCGAGCAGCGGGCCGAGGTAGATCATCGCCTCGTAGGTCCGCATCGCCAGTGCCGAGATCACGAGCAGCAGGACGGCCTCACCGAGGCGCAGGCGCTCGACCCGTGCCAGCAGCACGGCGGTCAGGACGGCGATGGCGTAGGCACTGTTGTACTCGCCGATGATGAAGAACGACGTCGTCATGAAGACGATGCCGATGGCGGCGATCACCGCGGCGAGCAGGACGGGGTCTTCCTTCGCGCGCCACAGGGCGAGCGTGTAGAGCGCGGTCGGCAGGGCGAACAGGCCGAACGACAGCAGCATCGCGAGGAGATGCAGGTCCGTGCTTCCGGCATGGATGCCGATCATGATCGGCACCTGCGCCACGACCATGGCGAACAGGCGCGGCGGATAGAAGTCGAAGAACCATTCGCGCCGCACGATCTGGATGAGGAAGCCCGATCCATCGACGAACAGGCCGCGGCACGCCCAGCTGTGCCACAGCGCCAGCGCCCAGATCAGGGCGATCGTCGCCCGGTAAGCGAATGTCGTGAAATTCATGCAGAAGGACTGACGGGCTCTACAAGACGCTCCGGGCAAGTGCAAGCCGCGCGCACAAGGACGGTCCAAACCAGATCCCGCGGGTTCAATCCCGCCAGGTGTAGCGGCCGAGGTCCGGCGGCCTTTCCGGCGGAAACGGCGACCAGCCGGTGTACCAGCGAAAGGGGGCGACGACGCCGTCGCCCGGTTTCAACCTCAGCACGAGGCTCTGGCTCGGCATCGACCAGTTCTCGACCAGCAGCAGGTCGGGCTTGCGCGCCAGCGCCGTGTCCTCGATCGCGACCACGCCCGAATGCGTGCGCACGACCGACTTGAGCGTATCGAGATAATGCAGCCAGCCTGCCGTCAACTGGAGGTCGACCGGCACGCCGGCAGCCAGCAGCAAGGCGGCCAGGATGAGGAACCGCCGGCCGACATCCGGCCGGCGCAACATCGCAAGAGCCGGCAGATTGCGATGGAGCCCGGAGGCATGCGCCCAGACGAACAGTACGATCGCGGCGATCACCGCGCCGCCGGCGAAACGCGAGATATATTGCGAGCGCGCCGTCGGCTGCACGACGAAGTCGGCCATGGCGAGTAGCGGCGACAGCGCTAGCAGCGCGACGAGGAGCGACGCCCCGAGGAACGGCGCCGGCCGCCCCAGGCCGGCCGGCCGCAGCAGTGCCCAGACCACGACTACGGCCGCGGCGGCGCAGGCGATGTCGAACGGCAGGCTCCACCAGAAATAGCCCAGCTCCAGGTAGGTCGCGTGGAGATGCTCGGGATCGAACGGATCGAGCAGCGATCCGACCGCCACGAACATGCCGCCCAGGAACAGCAAGCCGGCTGCGACATAGACGGCGCGGGCGATTCGCGACCACGATGCAGCGGTGGCGACGCGCCAGAAGGTCATGGCCGCCATCAGCGGCCCCAGGAACAGCGTGACCTCGTACGAGCGCGAGAAGAAGAATGCGACTCCTAGCAAGACCATTCCGTCGGCGAGTCGAAGCCGGTCGCTCGTCGCCAGCCAGACCGCGCCCATCACCGTGAGTGCGTAAGTCGTGTTGTACTCACCGACGATGAAGAATGACGTCGTCATGAAAACGATCGCGACGGCCGCGAGCGCCGCCGCCAGCACTACGGCATCCCGATGGGCCCGCCACAGGGCGAGGCTATAGAACAGCGTCGGCACGCCAAACAGGTCCAGCGACAGCAGCCGGGCGAGCAAGTGCAGATCGGTGACGCCGAGCCTGATGCCGATCACCGGCAGGATCTGGTTCGACACCTCGGTGTGCAGCCGCGGCCCGCGGAAGGTGACGAACCATTCGTACCGGACCATGTCGATCAACAGCTTGGAACCATCGACGAACAGGCCGCGGCAGACCCAGCTGTGCCAGATCGCCAGTACCCAGAGCAGGCCGATTACCGCCCACGCGATGAATCTCGGAGGTGCCATGCCGCGTCGAATCGGCCTCTACAAGAGCGACGCTTCAGACGCAAGATGCGACGGCTTGCGACAGCGGTACGGCGCTGTTAGCAAGGCGGCGATGCGGAGCCGACCATGCTGAGCTGGGAAAAGATCGACGCCATTCCGGGCTGGTTCGGGTTCCATTCCTATGCACTGTGGCGCTGCCTGCTCGACTACCAGGCGTCGGCGAAGGGCGATCTGTTCGAAATCGGCGTCTGGAAGGGGCGCTCGGCGGCCCTGCTCGCCTCGTACTGCAAGCCCGACGAGAAGCTCTATCTCTGCGACCTCGAACTCGATGAGCCGGCCGTCAGATCGGCCTTCGCCTCGGTCGAGGCCGCGCCGCAGCATGTGATCCCGCTGTCGGGTCCCTCGAGCACCCTGCCCGGCCGACTCGACCTCAAGGCGATGCACCAGTCCGTGCGCTGGATGCACATCGACGGCGAGCACACCGGCACCGCGGTCTATGCCGAGCTCGAACTCGCCCACCGGATCGTGACGCCGGGAGGGCTGGTGGTCATCGACGACTTTTTCACCTCGCGCTATCCGGCCAATACGATGGAGGCCCTGCGCTACATGGAAAAGAACCCGTTCCACTTCAGGCTGCTCGCCGTCGGGTTCAACAAGGCCTATCTCTGTCGCCCCGAGGCGATGCCCGGACACATGAACTACATCGCCAACCGGCTGAGCGACGCGCTGCTGGGCTACGACTGCAAGAGCACGCTCTGGAAGACCACCGGCGCCTGGGACAACGACGCCGTCGGCATCACGGGCTTCGTCGATGCAGCCGGAACCATCGCCGGTCCCGATACCGACCCGCACTACTGGAACATGCTGCGCGACCAGCCGGTCCTGCCGCTGTCACGGCGCCTCAAGAACGCCTGGCGCGAGCTGTTTCGCTAACCGCCCCGCCCCTCTTCAATTCGGCTTCACCAGCTTCATCTGCTCATCGATGTCGTCGGCGATGAAATTGCGCACGACCTCGTCGAGATCCTTGTCGATCTCGAAGCCGAGCTTGCGTGCCCTTGCCGAGTCTATGCCCTGGGGCCAGCCGTCGCAGATCTTCTGGATCGCAGGATCGTGCTGCCACACGACCTTGCCGACCTTGCGGTTGCCGGCGTGCCTGCCAACCGCCTGCTCGAGCTGTTTGGCGGTGACGTTGATGCCGTTGAGCAGAAGGGTACGGCCCGGGCCGAAGGCGTCGGGCGGCAGGTCGTGCAGGCGCATGAAGGCGTCGACCGTCTTTCGCGGGCTCAGCACCACCATCACGGTCTCCGGCGTGACCGGGCAGACCACGTCGACGCCGGTCAGCGGCTCGCGCACCACCGAGCTCGCCCAGGTCGAGGCCGCCTTGTTGGGCAGGCCGGTGCGCACACAGATCGTCGGCAGCCTCACCGCGGTGCCGCGCAGGTAGCCCTTGCGGGTATAGTCGCGGATCAGGAACTCGCCGATCGACTTCTGGGCGCCATACGAGGTCTGCGGCGTGAGCGGCGTGTCGTCGGTCACCGCCGGCGGCAGATCGCCGCCGTAGGCGGCCAGCGACGAGGTGAAGACCACGCGCGGGTTGGTGCCCAGCGCGCGACAGGCTTCGAGCACGTTGCGCGTGCCGTCGAGATTGACCCGGTAGCCTAGGTCGAAATCGGCCTCCGCGCCGGCGCTGACCACGGCGGCGAAATGGAAGACCGTCGCGGCACCCTGGACGATCGACTGCACCGTGGCGTTGTTGGCGATGTCGCCGGCGACGGACTTCACCCTCGCGTCGTCGAGCTCGGCTCCCTCGGCCTTGCCGACATCGAACAGCAGAAGCTCGCTCACTTTTTCCGGCCGACCGTCCGGGCCGGCGAGTACACGCTGCTGCAGGATGCGGCGCGCCAACTTCTTGCCGAGAAATCCGGCCCCGCCGGTAATGACCACCTTCATGACGTCTCCGTACCCTCGAACTTCTTCATCGGCTTTTGCGTTGCATTAAGTGTGCACAAATGATGCCGCACGTCTATGTTATCGCCAATGGCAGCGACTGGCGAAATTCATGTTTTCAAGGACGCACTGATCATTCTGGGCACGGCGGCGATCGTCGCGCCGGTGATGCCGCGCCTCAAGGTCAGTCCGGTCCTGGGATATCTCGCCATGGGCGCGCTGCTCGGCCCCTATGGGCTCGGCCGCTGGGCCGACCAGTCGCTGGCGGTCGACTGGTTCACCGTCACCGGCGAGAAGCAGATCAGCTTCATCGCCGATCTCGGCATCGTCTTCCTGCTGTTCTTCATCGGCCTCGAGCTATCGATGCGCCGCCTGCTGACGCTGCGCCGCCTCGTATTCGGCCTGGGCGGCCTGCAGATCGTGCTGACCACCGTGCTTTTCAGCGCGATCGGATGGTGGCTCGGCGGCGCGCCGGCCGCCTCCCTGGTGATCGGCGCCTGTCTGGCGCTGTCGTCGACAGCCATCGTGATGGAGCTGCTGTCGGGCCAGCGCCGCATGATGAGCGCGACCGGCCGCACCAGCTTCGCCATCCTGCTGGCGCAGGACCTCGCGGTGATTCCGCTGTTGCTGTTCATCGGCGCCCTTGGCGGCGCCAGCCAGGGATCCGTCTGGATCAGCCTCGGGACCGCGCTCCTCGAGGCAGTCGCGGCCATCCTGGTGATCGGTCTGGTCGGACGGCTGGTCCTGCGGCCGCTGTTCCGGCTGGCCGCCGGCAGCGACAATCCGGAATTCTTCATGGCGGCCACCCTGCTGGTCGCGGTCGGATCGGGCGTGATCGCGAGCGTCGCGGGCCTGTCTATGGCGCTCGGAGCCTTCATCGCCGGTCTCCTGCTGGCGGAAACCGAGTATCGCCGCGCCGTCGAGGCGATGATCGACCCCTTCCGCGGCCTGTTGCTCGGCGTCTTCTTCTTCTCCGTCGGCATGCATGTCGATGTCGGCTTCATCCTGCGCCAGCCCCTGATCGTGCTGGCCGGCGTCACCATGATGATCGCGCTCAAGGCGGCGCTGCTGACGCCGCTTTGCCGCACCTGGGGCCTGTCGTGGTCGGCGAGCGCAGAGGTCGGCCTGCTGCTGGCGCCGGGCGGCGAGTTCGCCTTCATCGGGATCGGCCTCGCCGCCCAGCTCGCGCTGATCGACAGCGAAGTGGCATCGCGCGTGCTGGCCGTGGTCTCGCTCACTATGGCGATCCTGCCGCTGATCGGTGTCGCCGGCCGCCAGGTGGCGCGGCGCATCGCGGCGACGGTGCCCGATTCAGGCGCGGTCACGATCCTGCCGCCCGACGATCATGTCCGCAGGGTGATCGTGATCGGCCACGGTCGGGTCGGGCAGCTCGTGTGCGACCTGCTCGACGAACACAAGATCGCCTACCTCGCCACCGACCGGGACCCCAGGCTGGTCGAGGCCTTCCGTGGACGCGGCCGGCCGATCTACTACGGCGACGCCAGCGACCCGAACTACCTGCGGCGCTGCGGCATCGACGAGGCCGTGGGCGTGATCGTCACCCTCGACACGGCCGTCGTCGACGACGTGGTGCGGGCGGTCCGCAGCCGGCGGCCCGACGTCATGATCGTGGCGCGCGCCCATGACGCCCAGCACGCCCGCCACCTCTACACGCTCGACGTGACCGACACCGTGCCGGAAACCATCGAGGCGAGCCTGCAGCTCGCCGAATCGGCGCTGGTCGGCCTCGGCGTGCCGATGGGCTCGGTCATCGCCTCGATCCACGAGCGCCGCGAGAACATCCGCCACGAGCTGCAGGCGGCCGCCGGCGGCTCGGCCTCGCTGGCGGCGCACATCCGCAGCGCCCGCTCGCATATGCGCGGCCGGACGTGATAAGGCAAGGCTGAGTACTCGCCGATGAAAGTCATCAGCTGGAACCTGCTGCGGCTCGAAGGGGCGGCCGTCGAGGACGTGGCCGCGCTGCTCGAGCGCGAGCGGCCCGACGTGCTGCTCATGCAGGAAGTCACGCAGCACATGGACGCGCTGACCAGCCTGTCCGGCGGTCACTACAGCCGCCTGCCCTGGCCGGGGCGCATTCACGGCCTCGCGGTCTGGAGCCGGCACAATTTCTCGACGCCGCGCGTCCTGCCACTTCCCGCCTCGCGCCTGCCCGGGCGCCTGCCGCGTCGTCGCGCCCAACTCATCCAGGTGGGCGAGATCACGTTCGCCAATGTCCATCTCAGCCACGGCCAGCTGTTGAACCGCCGCCAGCTCTTTCGGATCGGCGCGGCGCTGCGCGGCAAGCCGGCCGCGATCATCGGCGACTACAACGCCGTCGGCCCGATCATGCTGCCGGGCTTCGCCGATTCCGGTCCGCGCGAGCCGACCCATCTTGCCGGCAATGTCGTGCCGTTCCGCCTCGACCGCGCCCTGCTGCACGGAATCGCCTGCCGCTCGGCGACCACGCTGGATTTCGGGCCGAGCGACCACAAGCCGATCGTGCTCGAGCTGATCGCGGCCGAAGCCAGGAAGGGTGGCCCTCTGCGCCGTCTCGCCCGTCGGCGCATGGCGCAGCTCAAGCGCGCGGTCGCCGGAAACCTGCGGAAAATGTCCGGCAACTGACCGGACCGCGGACCTAGAGGTAGGGTTGCAACAGCCGCGCCGCGCTGTTGCGCAGGCGAGCCGGCAGCGAGTCGGAATCCAGCTCCTCGGGCATCAGCAGCCGGCCGCCCTGGCTCACCTCGGCGATGCGGCGGGCGAAGGCGGGGTCGTAGACCTCGACGGTGAGCTCGAAATTCAGCCGGAAACTTCTCGTATCCCAGTTCGCGCTGCCGATCAGGGACCACGAATCGTCGATCGTCATCAGCTTGGAATGGTCGAACGGTGCCGGCCTGAGCCAGATGCGGCAGCCCGCCTCGAGCAGCGGCCGCATTGGCACGCGGCGTGCCCAGTCGAGGATCCGGTGATTGGAATTCTCCGGCACGACGATGTCGACGGTGACGCCGCGCATCGCCGCCAGCCCCAGCGCCATGGTCAGCACCTCCGGCGGCAGGAAATACGGAGTGACGACCCGGATCGACCGGCGCGCGCAGGAGATCGCATGCAGGGCGACGAACTCGATCTGCTCCAGCTCCTCGTCGGGGCCCGATGAAACCGCGCGCGCGGGGATCGTGCCTGCGGGCTCGATCGGCGGGAACCAGATCTCGCTCTGCAGCCGCTCATCGGTCTGGAACAGCCAGTCGTCGGCGAAGGCTTCCACGAGCTGGGCGACCACCGGCCCCTCGATCCGGAAATGCGTATCGCGCACCGGATGCTGCGGGTTCCCGGCCTCGACGTTCTCGTCGCCGATATTGAGGCCGCCGACGAAGGCGAGGCATCCATCGACGACCAGGATCTTGCGATGGTTGCGCAGGTTGAGGAACGGCGTGCGCCAGGGAAAGTACGAGTGGAGAAATCGCATCACCGGCACGCCGGCGCGCTTGAGGCGCACGTAGGTGCCTGACCAGAACCAGCCGCTGCCGACGCCGTCGATCAGTACGCGGACCTCGACGCCCCGCTTGCGCGCCCGGATCAGCGCCTCGCTGAACTGCTGGCCATGCGTGTCGTCGCGAAAGATGTAGCTCGCCAGGCCGACGCTTTTCCGGGCGGCGTCGATCGCCGCCAGCATCACGGGGTAGGCCTCGTCGCCACTGCGCAGCATCTGCGCGGCGTTGCCGCGCTCGGCAGGCAGGCCGGTCAGCCGGCCGATGGCGTATTCGAGCGGCGACAGCGGATCGGCCTCGGTCGGGGCGGCGCCGCCCGGCGCCAGGCGCGAACGCCGGGGACGCAGGCGCAGCGCGCGACGGCGCACCCGGTTGATGCCCAGCGCGAAGTAGAGCGCCCCGCCGATGAACGGCGACAGCCAGGCGATGCCCATCCACGAGATCGCCGCGCCGACATTGCGTTTGTAGAGCAGGACATGGATCGTCACCGCGAGCGCGATGCCGATATGGGCGAGCGTCGCGATCTCGCCCAGCAGCCAGACCAGGTCGCGGCTGACGGTCATGGCGTCGGGCCGCCCCTGTCGTCAGCAGAAAGGGTGGAGGTGGCGGAAGGGCAAGAAGCGACGGGCACGCCCCTCACCATAGCTCATCCGACGGCGCGTCTGACCACGAAAGAGACGACACACTCTCGCGACAACAGGTCCGCGGGCGCCCGGCCGTCGCCGGCCGGGCGGAGCGGCGACTCAGGCCGCCTGCTTGATCGCCTTGCCGGCGATGTCGATGATCTCGTCGATTTGCGCCTTCTCGATGATCAGCGGCGGCGACATGGCGATGCAGTCTCCCGACTGGCGCACCATCAGGCCGAGCTCGAAGGCCTTCACGAAGGTGTCGTAGCCGCGGGCGCCGGGCGCGTCCTTGCGCCCCTCGAAATCGATGCCGGCGGCGAGGCCGAGATTGCGCACGTCGGTGACGCCCGGCGCGCTCTTCAGCGAGTGCACGCCGTCTTCCCAGTACTTGGAAAGATCGGCGGCGCGCTGGAACAGGCCCTCGTTCTTGTAGATGTCGAGGACGGCCAGTGCCGCGGCGCAGGCCAGCGGGTGCGCCGAGTAGGTGTAGCCATGGAACAGGTCGATCGCGTTCTCCGGCCCGTTCATCAGGCCGTCATAGACGTGCTTGCGCACGAACACGCCGCCCATCGGCACCGTGGCGTTGGAGATGCCCTTGGCCACCGTCATCAGGTCGGGAATGACGCCGAAGAATTCGGCGGCGAAGCCCGCGCCAAGGCGGCCGAATCCGGTGATGACCTCGTCGAAGATCAGCAGGATGCCGTGCTTGTCGCAGATCTGGCGCAGCCGCTGCAGGTAGCCCTTGGGCGGCGGCAGGTAGCCGGTCGAGCCGGCGCACGGTTCGACGATCACCGCGGCGATGGTCGAGGCGTCGTGCAAGGTGACGATGCGCTCCAGCTCATCGGCCAGTTCGACGCCGCCCTGCTCGGGCAGGCCGCGGGAGAAGGCGTTCTTGGCCAGATGGGTGTGCGGCATGTGATCGACGCCGTTGAGCAGCGGGCCGAACCATTTGCGGTTGTTGACCATGCCGCCGACCGAGATGCCGCCGAAGCCGACGCCGTGATAGCCGCGCTCGCGGCCGATCAGACGGGTACGCGTGCCCTGGCCGCGGGCGCGCTGGTAGGCGAGCGCGATCTTGAGCGCGCTGTCGACCGCCTCGGAACCCGAGTTGCAGTAGAAGGCGTGGTTGAGGTCGCCCGGCAGCATGGCGGCGTGACGCGCCGCGAGTTCGAACGACTTCGGATGGCCCATCTGGAAGCTGGGCGCGTAGTCCATCTCCTCGAGCTGGGCGGCGATCGCCGCCTTGATCTCCTCGCGGCCGTGGCCGGCATTCACGCACCACAGGCCCGCCGTGCCGTCGATGATCTTGCGGCCTTCCGGCGTCCAGTAATGCACGCCCTTGGCCTTGGCGAGCAGACGCGGATTCTTCTTGAACTGCCGGCTCGCGGTGAACGGCATGAAGAACGCGTCGAGATTGTTGGCGGTGGGCTTGGTGGCGGTGGACATGGAAATTACCTGGTTGGCGCGGTGGAATGGACTGGTTGAAACCTATCACTTGTTCACATCGACAACCACGCGGCCCCGTATCTCTCCCTTGAGGATTTTTGGGGCGAGCGCCGGCAGGTCGCCGAGGCCGGCTTCGCCGATCGTGCTGTCGAGCTTGTCGAGCGGCAGGTCCGCGCCGAGACGACGCCAGGCTTCCTGACGTGGCGGCTGCGGCAGCATGACCGAGTCGATGCCGTACATGGTCACGCCGCGCAAGATGAACGGAAGAATCGAGCCGGGGAACGTCGCACCCGCCGCCAGCCCGCACACGGCGGCCGCGCCGCCGTACTTCACCTGCAGCAGCGCCTTGGAAAGCATGACGCCCGAAACCGTGTCGACCACGCCGGCGAAGCGCTCCGACAGCAACGGCCGGTCCGGCGCCTCGAGCAACTCCTTGCGCTCGAGGACCGTCGTGGCGCCCAGCGACTTGAGGTAGGCGCCTTCCTGCGGCCGTCCCGTGGCGGCGACCACGTTGAAGCCGAGCTTGGCCAGAATTGCGACGGCCACGGAGCCGACGCCGCCCGCCGCGCCGGTCACCAGCACCTCGCCCGCGGCCGGCTTGAGGCCGTGCTTCTCCAGCGCCATGACGCAGAGCATCGACGTGTAGCCCGCGGTGCCGACCGCCATTGCGCGTTTGGTCGAGAGCGAAGCCGGCAGCTTCACCAGCCAGTCGCCCTTCACCCGCGCCTTGGTCGCATAGCCGCCCCAGTGCAACTCGCCGACGCGGTAGCCGTTGAGCACGACCTTGTCCCCGGCCTTGAAAGCCGGATGGCTCGAGCCTTCGACAGTACCCGCGAAATCGATGCCGCCGACATGCGGCCAGGTCTTCACCAGTCCACCGCCCGAAGTCAGGACCAGCCCGTCCTTGTAGTTGAGCGTCGAATATTCGACCGCGACCGTGACGTCGCCGGCCGGCAGCTTCGACTCGTCGAGCATCTCGACCGCGCTCGCGACCTTGCGGTCGGCACCCTGTGTGGAAACCAGCGCGCGGAACGACATCGGCATTCTCCCCTAATCCCTGGCGGACACTACATCGGCGGCGATGGCGCGGGCCACGGCAGCCAACCGCGTTCCGAAACGCCGGACGACCTCGTCCTCGCCCATCGCCGAGCGCGGGAAGCGCATCGAGAGGCTGCCCAGCACGCGATCCCCGCTCAGGATCGGTACGGCGAAGCCATGCAGGCGGGTCGGCCGCGGCGGCCGTGTGAAGGCATGGCCGTCGCGACGGACGCGCTCGAGTGCCGCCGTGAGCGCCGGCGTCTGGCGTACGCCGACCGCCTTCAACGCGGTGCGGCGCTCCTCGTCGTTGGCATGGGCGAGCCAGACCCGGCCGAGCGCGCCGTACAGCAGCGGGCTCTGGCGGTTGTAACCCGCCGCCTCGAAGGCCATCGGGCTGTCGGGCGCCGTCGAATGGCGGATCGCCATGCCGCCGCTGCTGATCGTGGCGAGATAGAGCGGCCAGCCATGTTCCTCGGTGAAGCCGGCCATCGGCGCGATCGAGGCATCGACCAGGTGATCGATGAAGCGCACGCCGCCCGCCAGGGTGAGGACCTGGTCGGTGAGGCGATAGCCCGCCTCGCGCGACACCCGCGAGGCGTAGCCGAGTTCGATCAGGGTCTGCAGCAGGCGCACCAGCGTGGGGCGCGGCAGGCCGGTCTCGACCGCCAGCAGCGACAGCGTGGTCGCGCGCCTGCGGTTCAGCGCCTCCAGGACCGCGAAAGCGCGGCGGATCGGCTCGATGACGGCCATGCCGCACTCTTGTCCGTATTACGGACTTTGTCGAGATAGTCCGGGCCAGCCGCCCGGTCTTGGCTATCCTGTCGCCAACGAACGGAGGAAACACGCCATGGCCTACCAGTCGATCGAAGTGCGCAAGCTGACGCCCACGATCGGCGCCGAGATCTTCGGCGTCGACCTCGGCAAGCCGCTCGGCAATCAGCAGTTCCAGGAAGTGCACGACGCGCTGATGGAGAACCTGGTGATCTTCTTCCGCGACCAGAAGATGAGCATCGACCAGCACAAGGATTTCGGCCGCCGATTCGGGCCGCTTCACGTACACCCCAACGCGCCGATCGGCATACCCGAGCACCCCGAGATCCTGGTGATCAAGGCGGACGAGAAGTCCAAGCACGTGGCCGGCGAGGAGTGGCACACCGACGTGTCGTGCGATCTCGAGCCGCCGATGGGTTCGGTCCTCTACATGACCGAGGTGCCGCCGGACGGCGGCGGCGACACGCTGTTCGCCAACATGTACCGCGCCTACGAGACGCTGTCGGATCCGATCAAGAAGTTGCTGACCGGATTGAGCGCGCTGCACGACAGCTCCAAGGCCCACTATTACCGGGTCAAGGCGAGCGACCGCGACGAGATGAAGTTCCCCAACGCCGAGCACCCGGTGGTGCGCACGCACCCCGTGACCGGCCGGCAGGCGCTGTTCGTCAATCGCGGCTTCACGCTGCGCATCCCGCAGCTCAGGAAGCACGAGAGCGATGCGCTGCTCGAAATGCTGTACCGGCATCTCGAGACGCCCGAGTTCCAGTGCCGCTTCAAGTGGCAGAAGAACTCGGTGGCGTTCTGGGACAACCGCTCGACCCAGCACCACGCGATGTTCGACTACTTCCCGCACCGCCGTTACGGCCATCGCGTGACGATCTGCGGCGACAAGCCGTTCTATCGCGCAGCGTAGATGCCGACCCGCCGTCTCGTGCTGGGCGCCGCGCTGGCGGCGCCCTTCGCCGTGCATGCCCAGAACCGGACCGAGACATGGCCGGCCAAGCCGATCCGCGTCGTCCTGCCCGGTCCCGGCGGCGGCGTCATCGACATCGGCTGCCGGGCCGTCAGCGAGGCCATGCACAAGGATCTCGGCCAGCCGCTCGTGATCGACCCGCGCCCGGGCGCCAACGGCATCGTGGCGGCGCAGACCGTGCTCGGCGCACCGGCCGACGGCTACACGCTCTACCTGACCGTTTCGGGCCATGTCGTGCTCGACCTGCTGATGAAGGCGCCGTTCGACGTGATGGGCGACTTCAAGCCGATCGCCATGGTGGGCGTCAGCAGCTCGCTGCTCTGCGTGCCGCCGTCCCTGCCCGCCAATTCCGTCGCGGAGTTCGTGACCTACGCCAGGGCCAATCCGGGCAAGCTCAACTATCTCAATCCGGGCAACGGCACGGGCGGCCATCTCATGCCCGAACAGCTCAAGATCAGGTTCGGCATCGACATCACGTCGATTTCCTACAAGGGCCTGCCGCCCGGCATCCAGGACCTGCTGGGCGGCCGCCTCGAACTCGGCGTGATCAGCACGTCGCTCGCCGCCCACCACGTCAAGGCCGGCCGGCTCAAGGCGATCGCGCTGGCCGGACTGAAGCGCCACGACGACCTGCCCGATGTTCCGACGCTCGCCGAGCAGGGACTGGCCGAGATCGAGGTGCGCTCGTCGTTGCCGTTGCTCGGCCAGAAGGACCTGCCCGACGCCATCGTCATGCGCATGAACAAGGCGGTGAACGCGGCATTGGCCGACGCCGACTCCGCCAAGCGCCTGCAGAACGCCTACATCGAGCCGCAGTCGATGAGCCCGGGCGAACTCGGGGCCTGGCTGGGCGCCGAACGCGAGCGGCTGGGTGGCATGATCCGCCGCCTGGGAATCAAGGCCGACGGTTCCTGATCCGGCCGACTCTGGTGTAGGCTCCCGCGCCGTATCGCAGGAGCCGCACGATGATCAAGTTCTTCTACAATCTCGCCCCCAACCCGACCAAGGTGGCGCTCGCCCTCGAGGAGATGGGCCTGCCCTACGAACTGGTACCGGTCGACACGCGCAAGGGCGACCAGCACAAGCCCGAGTTCCTCGCGATCAATCCCAACGCCAAGGTGCCGGCGATCGTCGACGAGGGCACGCCGATCTTCGACAGCAACGCCATCCTGCTCTACCTCGCCGAGAAGACCGGCAAGTTCCTCGGGCCCAAGTCCGGCCCCAAGCGCGGCGAACTGCTGTCGTGGATGATGTTCGTCGCCTCGGGCATCGGCCCCTATTCCGGCCAGGCCGTGCACTTCCGCAACTTCGCGCCCGAGCCCAAGGACTACGCGGTCAATCGCTACACCTTCGAGGCGACGCGGCACTGGAACATCCTGAACGACCGCCTGGGCAAGCACCGCTACGTGGTGGGCGAGGAGTACACCGTGGTCGACATGGCGACCTGGGGCTGGTCGCGCCTGGTGCCGTTCGTGCTCGGCCCCGACGCGCTCGGGACCATGCCGCATCTCAAGCGCCACCTCGACGAGATCTCGGCGCGGCCGGCCGCCCAGCGCGCGCTCGCGCTCAAGGACAAGCACAGTTTCAAGGCCGAGATGGACGACGCTGCCCGCCTCAACATGTTTCCGCACTTGAAGAAGGCGAGCTGAGCGGCCACTTCTTAAGGCCATGAGCGGTCCCAGTTACTGTCTGCTGCCTCACCGTGGCGTCATCGCCGTCTCGGGCGAGGACCGCGTGGAGTTCCTGCAGGGCCTGATCTCCAACGACGTCACCAAGGCCGCGCCCGCCAAGGCGGTGTGGGCGGCATTGCTGACGCCGCAGGGCCGCTTCCTCAACGACATGTTCGTGGTCGATGCCGGCTTCGGCACGCTCCTGCTCGAGACCGAGCGGGAGAAGGCGCCGGCGCTCGCCAGGAAGCTCGGCATGTACAAGCTGCGCTCGAAGGTGACGGTCGAGGATCGCAGCTCCTCCATGGAAGTCGCTGTCGTGTTCGGACCGGGCGCGGAGAAGCACAACGCCGTGCCCGGCGCGCTGTCCTACATCGACCCGCGCCTGCCGGAGCTCGGCGTGCGCGTGCTCACGCCGGCCGGCCAGGCCGGCAAGATGCTCGGTCTGCCCGAGGCGCCGCTCGCCGACTACGAGGCGCTGCGCCTCTCGCTCGGCGTGCCCGACGGCAGCCGCGACCTGCCAGTCGAGAAGGCGCTCCTGCTGGAGAGCGGCTTCGACGAACTGAACGGCGTCGACTGGAAGAAGGGCTGCTACATGGGCCAGGAGCTGACGGCCCGGACCAAGTATCGCGGACTTGTGAAGAAGCGGCTGTTTCCCGTGCAGATCGAGGGTGCCCTGCCCGCGCCCGGCACCGCCATCGAGCGCAACGGCGAGGAAGTGGGCGAAATCCGTTCCGGGGCCGGAAATCGCGCGCTGGCGATACTGCGCCTCGAAGCGCTCGAGGGTGCGCTAACTGCGGGTGGCGCGCGGATCGTTCCGCAAAAGCCGGACTGGATGAAGCTTCCCGACTAGCGGCCACGGCGGCCCGGTAATAAGGTCTCCCGTCGTTTTTGCCTGCCCGGGAGGCCTGCCGTGAAATTGATCAATCCGAACCCGTTCACCACCCGGCCGGAGATCGTCGGCACGTTCGGCGTCGTGACCTCGACGCACTGGATCGCCACCGCGGTCGGCATGGGCATCCTCGAGCGCGGCGGCAACGCCTTCGACGCCGCGGTTGCCACCGCCTTCACCCTGCAGGTCTGCGAGCCGCATCTCTGCGGCCCCGGCGGCGACGTGCCGCTGATCTTCCACGCGGTCAACAAGGGCAAGACCGAGGTGATGTGCGGCCAGGGCGTGATGCCGCAACTGGCGACCATCGCCCACTTCAGGAAGCTCGGCCTCGACCTGATCCCGGGTACCGGCCTGCTGCCCGCCGCCGTGCCCGGCACGTTCGACGCCTACATGCTGATGCTGCGCGACTACGGCACGATGAGCCTGGCCGACGTGCTGACGCCCGCGATCGGCTACTACATGAACGGCTATCCGCTGGTCGATCGCGCGTCGGCGACGATCGACACGGTGAAGCAGAACTTCCGCGACAACTGGCCGACCTCGGCTGCGGTCTACCTGCCGGGCAACAAGGTGCCGGCGCCCGCGTCGCTGTTCGCCAACAAGGCCGCGGGCAACGCCTATCTGCGCATCATCAAGGAAGCCGAGGCCGGCGGCGGCAATCGCGAGGCGGTCATCGAGCGCGCGCGCAAGGTGTGGAGCCAGGGCTTCGTCGCCGAGGCGATCGATCGCTTCTACACGCACGAAGAGCTGATGGACGTCTCGGGCCAGCGCAACAAGGGTCTGCTGCGCGGCGACGACATGGCGAAGTGGCAGGCCACGGTCGAGGAGCCGCTGACCTACGATTACGGCCGTTACACCGTGTGCAAGGCGGGGCCGTGGGCGCAGAGCCCGGTCACCCTGCAGCAGCTGGCGCTCCTGAAGGGCTTCAATCTCGACGGCGCCGACCCGACCTCGGCCGACTTCATTCACACCGTCGTCGAGGCGAGCAAGCTCGCCTTCGCCGACCGCGAGGCGTTCTACGGCGATCCGAAGTTCGTCGACGTGCCGATGCAGACCCTGCTCTCGGACGCCTACAACGCCGACCGCCGCAAGCTGATCGATCCGGCCAAGGCCTCGCTCGACCAGCGGCCGGGCAAGGTCGAGGGCTATGGCGGGGTGGTCCGCCTGCGCAAGGCCGACGGTTCGCGCGCCGCAGTGGCGGCGAGCGGCGCCGGCGAGCCGACGGTCGGCCGCATGGGACAGATGAGCGGCGACACGGTCCACTTCGACATCGTCGACAAGCACGGCAACATGGTCTCGGCGACACCCTCCGGCGGCTGGCTGCACGGCTCGCCGGTGGTGCCCGAACTCGGCTTCCCGATCGGCACGCGCGGCCAGATCTGCTGGCTTGAGGAAGGCCAGCCCTCCTCGCTGGCGCCGGGTAAACGGCCGCGCACGACGCTCACGCCGACCCTCGCCCACCGAGACGGCGAGCCGTACATGGTCTGGGGATCGCCGGGCGGCGACCAGCAGGAGCAGTGGATCACGCAGATGTTCCTGCGCCACGTCCATTGCGGCATGAACCTGCAGGAGGCGATCGATGCGCCGGCCTGGCACAGCGAGCACTTCCCCTCCTCGTTCTGGCCGCGCACGGCCCGCCCCGGCGTGCTGGTGCTGGAAGGCCGCGTCCCGGCCGAAACGGTCCAGGAATTGCGTAAGCGCGGCCATGAGGTCGAGATGAACGACGACTGGTCCGAGGGCCGCCTGACCGCCGCCAGCCGCCAGGATCCGTGGCGCAAGGCCGCCGCCAATCCGCGCGGCATGCAGGGCTACGCGGCGGGCCGCTGACGAGAGGGCGCTGATCGCCGGATGACCTGGTCGATCCTTTTTCATGAGCGTGACAGCGGCCGGATCGCGATCGCTGTCGCCACCAAGTTCTTCGCCGTCGGTGCGCGGGTGCCCTTCATCGCGCCGTTGAAGGGCGGGCTCTGCACCCAGGCGCTGCTCAATCCACTCTACGGTCCCGATGGGCTGAACCTGATCCGCGCCGGCAGCGGCGCCGAGGACGTCGCGCGAACCCTCACCGACGCCGATGCCGGCCGCGCGCATCGCCAACTCCATGTGCTGGGCGCCGACAAGAAGTTCGCGGCCTACACCGGCAGCGACTGCGTGCCGTGGTGCGGCCACACGATCGAAGAAGACTTCTCCGTCGCCGGCAACATGCTGGCCGGACCTCAGGTCGTCTCCGAGACCGCGCGCTATTTCCGCGAGAACGCCTCGATGGCCCTGCCGCGGCGGCTGATCGGCGCGCTGCGGGCCGGCGAACGCGCCGGCGGCGACAAGCGCGGCAAACAATCGGCGGCACTGGTCATCTACGGCGCCGAGGAATATTCCGAGCTCGATCTGCGGGTCGACGACCATGTCGAGCCGCTGCATGAGCTCGCGCGCCTCGAAGCGGCGAGCCGCGAGCGCTGGACGACCTTCCGTCCGTTCCTGGCGACGCGCGACAACCCGGCCGGAACGTTCGACCGCGCGACCATCGACGCCACCGTCGATCGGGCTCATGCCGCCGCGCGATCGGCCAGGGCATGAGCGCCCCGCTTCTCGAACTGAAGCGTCTCGCGGTTTCCTTCGCGACGGATGACGGCACGGTTCGGGCTGTCGACGGCATCGACCTGTCGCTCGCCAGGGGCCGCACCCTGGGACTGGTCGGCGAGTCCGGCTGCGGCAAGAGCGTGACCTCGCTCGCGGTGATGGGCCTGCTTCCACCCGAGAACAGCCAGGTCAGCGGCGAAGTGCAGTTCGAGGGCCGCGATCTCCTGAAGATCGCGCAGGCCGAGCTGCGCGACCTGCGCGGTGCGCGGCTCGCCATGATCTTCCAGGAGCCGATGACCTCGCTCAATCCGAGCTACACGATCGGCAACCAGATCATCGAGGCGATCCAGCGCCACCAGGGCCTCGACGCCGCCGCCGCGCGCGCCAAGGCGATCGACATGCTGAAGCTGGTGCGCATTCCCAGCCCCGACAAGCGCATCGACGACTACCCGCACAAGCTCTCGGGCGGCATGCGCCAGCGCGCCATGATCGCCATGGCCCTGGCCTGTGGCCCGCAGCTGCTGATCGCCGACGAGCCGACCACCGCGCTCGACGTCACCATCCAGGCACAGATACTCGATCTCATGCGGGGCCTGCGCCGCGACACGGGGACCGCGATCATCCTGATCACGCACGATCTCGGCGTGGTCGCCGAGATGGCCGACGATGTGGCGGTGATGTACGCGGGCCAGATCGTCGAGCGCGCACCCGTCGCAGCCCTCTTCGCGCGGCCGGAGCATCCCTACACCGTGGGCCTGCTGGGCTCGATCCCCAAGCTCGACGAGAAGCGCGAGCGTCTGCCCTCGATCGAGGGCCGCGTGCCCGATATGACGCGCCCACCCGAGGGTTGCCGCTTCGCCGCTCGCTGCCCGTTCGTCGAGCCGGCCTGCCGCACGACGGCGCCGCAGCTGATCGAAGTCGCGCCCGGCCATCTCAGCCGTTGCCGCCGTGCACCCCTCAGCGGGGTGCTGCAATGAGTGCCTTCTCCCTGCTGGGAGCGCGCCACTCCGTGCCGCTCTTCCTTCGTCTCTCGGC
>JBGAIW010000022.1:0-48936 GCA_044225265.1 Reyranella sp. | reverse complement strand
ACCAATTCCGCCATGGCCGCGCCGGATCGATGGCGCGGGGGATACCAAATAGCCCCCGCAGTGGCAAGCAAACCCATTGCGTCGCGCCCCGGAAGGCACGATTTTGCCGCAATGGACCGCCCACCGACCGGGCCCGAATGGCGCATTTCCGAGGATCTGGTGCCCTACGAGGAGGCCCTGGCCACGATGGAGGCGCGGGTCGCCGACATTCGTGCCTGCCGCGCGCGGGAACTGGTGTGGCTGCTGGAGCACCCGCCGCTCTACACCGCGGGCACCAGCGCCCGGGCCCAGGATCTGCTCGAGCCGGCGCGCTTTCCGGTCCACGTCGCGGGACGCGGCGGGCAATACACCTATCACGGGCCCGGCCAGCGCGTGGCCTACGTCATGCTCGACCTGCGGGCCCGGCGGCAGGACGTGCGGCGCTACGTCCACGATCTCGAGGAATGGACGATCCGCACGCT
Source organism: Reyranella sp. (assembly GCA_044225265.1). Taxonomy (GTDB): domain Bacteria; phylum Pseudomonadota; class Alphaproteobacteria; order Reyranellales; family Reyranellaceae; genus Reyranella. The sequence goes on along the minus strand of JBGAIW010000022.1, from coordinate 48,475 downwards.
GGCCCGCTTCAACGTCACCGCCGAGCGCCGCCCGGGCCGGGTCGGCGTCTGGGTGGTGCGGCCGGACAAGCCCCGGCTGCCGGACGGGACTCCGCGCGAGGACAAGATCGCCGCCATCGGGGTGCGCATCCGCCACTGGGTGGCGTTCCACGGCATCTCGATCAATGTCGATCCCGAGCTCGGCCACTATGCCGGCATCGTGCCCTGCGGCATCGCCGATCACGGCGTGACGTCGCTGGCCGATCTCGGCCTGACGACCACCCTGGCCGATCTCGACCTCGCCCTGGCGGAGACCTTCGAGGAGGTCTTTGGGCCGGGGGCGTCCACCGCGACGGCGCGCTTGGACACAACGCGGGCGGTCAGTTCCACTCCCTGAAACGTCACCTGCAGCAGCTCGGGCCGGTTGGCCGACGCGGGCAGGTCGGGACGCCACACGACCCGGCGGCGCCAGAAGCGGCCCTTGGCGGCGGCGTCTTCGCTGTTCTGCTTCGCCGTGCCGAGGAACAGGTGGTCGGGATTGATGCAGGCGCGCACGTCGCAGCGATGGCAGACGTAAAGGCCGGACGGGATCTCGCCGTTGCGGGCGATCCAGGCGGCGCGGTGGGCGTAGTAGGTCCGCTTGTCACAGCGCAGCATGCCGTAGCCGGTCGGCGCGATCGTTCCGGCCCACAGCAGGCAGCCGGTCCCGGGATCGCGGACGCTGCGGTGATCGAGACGCTGCTGCAGGGTCCAGTCGCGCCCGCTGCGGCGAGGATTTGTGTTCGACATGCGCTCACCATAGGAGCGCCCGCTGCCGGGACCTATTATGGCGCTTTATTGAGGAGCGCCTCCTCCCCATTCAGATGGGGAGGTGCCGTCGTCGTACGACGGCGGAGGGGTCATGACCGACCGCCTCGCTTCGCCGCATGACCCCTCCGCCCCGCCATGAGCGGGGCACCTCCCCGTTTGAACGGGGAGGAATGCTTCAGGCGGTCGGCAGCCGGCTGAACCCCTCAGGCAGGATATCGAGATCGACCGGATCGACGTCGATCTCGTCGACCCGCGCGAGCGGCGGGCCGCGACGGCAGGCCTGGATCATCTGGCCCACTCGTTCCTCGTCGCCGACGATCAGCGCCTCGACGGCGCCGTCCGAGCGGTTGCGCACCCAGCCGGTGAGGCCGAGCCGCAGCGCGGTCGCCAGCGCCCAGTCGCGAAAGCCGACGCCCTGCACTCGTCCCGTGATGGTGAGGCGGGCCTGCAGCGCCATCCGGATCTACGCGAACTCGAGGATCTTCTGGTCGACCCTGAGGCTGTCGCCCGCCTTGGCGTGCAGCACCTTGATCGTGCCGTCGCGCGCGGCGCGCAGCACGTTCTCCATCTTCATCGCCTCGACCACGGCCAGCGCCTCGCCCGCCTTGACGTCCTGGCCCTCGTGGACCGCGACCGAGGCGAGCAGGCCCGGCATCGGCGAGAGCAGGAACTTCGAGGTGTCGGGCGCGGCCTTGACCGGCATCTTGGCGTAGAGCTCGGCCTGGCGCGGCGTCAGCACCAGCGCCTCGGCCTGGCCGCCTTCGTGGATCAGGCGCCAGCCCGAGCCCACGGCGTCGACCTGCACGACCATGGCCTGGCTATCGACCTTGGCGTGGACCAGCGGCTCGCCCGGCGCCCAGTCGGCCTCGACGGCGATCTTGCGTCCGCCGGTCTCGACGGTGAAGGACGTGCCGATGCCGGTCAGGGTCAGCTCGATCGGCTGGCGGTTCAGCACCACCACGCGCGCGCCCTGGTGCAGGCCGACCCGCTCGGTGCGCAGGCGCTCGACGATGGCGGCGATCGCGGCCAGCACCGTCGGATCCCTGGGCGGCAGGTGCGCCGCCGTGAACCCGCCCTTGAACTCCTCGGCGATGAAGTTGGTGGTGAGCCTGCCGGCGCGGAAGCGCGGATGGGCCATCAGGGCGGCGAGGAACGGCACGTTGTGCGACACGCCCCTCACATAGAACTCGTCGAGCGCGCGGCGCATGCGGTCGATCGCGGTCAGGCGATCCTTGCCGTAGGTGCAGAGCTTGGCGATCATCGGATCGTAGAACATCGAGATCTCGCCGCCCTCGTAGACGCCCGAGTCGACGCGCACGTCGGGGCCGGCGACCGGTTCGCGGTACTTCACCAGGCGGCCGGTCGAGGGCAGGAAGTTGCGGTACGGGTCCTCGGCATAGAGGCGCGCCTCGACCGCCCAGCCCTTGAGCTGGACGTCCTTCTGCTCGAACGGCAGTTTTTCGCCCGCGGCGACGCGGATCATCAGCTCCACGAGGTCCAGCCCGGTGATCAGCTCCGTGACGGGATGCTCGACCTGCAGGCGGGTGTTCATCTCGAGGAAGTAGAACTTGCGGTTCTTGTCGACGATGAACTCGACGGTGCCGGCGCTCTTGTATTTGACTGCCTTGGCCAGCGCGACCGCCTGCTCGCCCATCGCCTTGCGCGTCTTGGCGTCGAGGAACGGGCTCGGCGCCTCCTCGATCACCTTCTGGTGGCGGCGCTGGATCGAGCACTCGCGTTCCCAGAGATAGACGCAGTTGCCGTGGCCGTCGCCGATCAGCTGGATCTCGATGTGGCGCGGCTCCTCGACGTATTTCTCGATGAACACGCGGTCGTCGGCGAACGAGGCCTTGGCCTCGTTGGTGGCCGAGACGAAGCCTTCCTTGGTCTCCGCATCGTTGTAGGAGATGCGCATGCCCTTGCCGCCGCCGCCGGCCGAGGCTTTTATCATCACGGGGTAGCCGATTTTCTTGGCAATCTTTACGGCTTCGTCGGCATTGGCGATCGCGGCGAGATGGCCGGGCACGGTCGAGACGCCGGCCTTCTGCGCGAGCTTCTTGGACTCGATCTTGTCGCCCATCGCGTGGATGGCGAAGGCGTCGGGGCCGATGAAGGCGATCCTGGCCTTGGCCAGCGCCTTCTGGAATTCCTGCTTCTCCGAGAGAAAGCCGTAGCCCGGATGGACGGCCTGGGCGCCGGTCTTCTTGCAGGCGTCGACGATCTTGTCGATCAGGAGATACGACTGCGCCGACGGCGGCGGGCCGATGAACACCTTCTCGTCGGCCTCGCGCACGTGCAGCGCGTCGGCGTCGGCCTCGGAGTAGACCGCGACGGTCTTGATGCCGAGCTTCTTGCAGGTGCGGATCACGCGGCAGGCGATCTCGCCGCGGTTGGCGATCAGGATCTTGTCGAACAGTTTCCCGGGGAGCTTGCCGGATTTGGCCGGCTTCGCGGGAGCGGCGGCCTTCTTCAGCCCACTCTTCTTCGGCTCGACAGCCTTCTTCTTAGCGACCTTCTTCTTGGCGGCCATCTCACGGTCCTTCGTTGTTGCGGTCGAAAAGGCCCATCGCCCAGGCGGTGTGGGCCGCGACCAGCGGCATCCAGGCCATCAGGGCCCACAGCCACCACGGATAACGGCTGTTGGTGATGGCGTTGACCGCGATCAGCACCAGCAGGGAAAACAGCGCCACGATCACGTGCAGGCGCACGCTGCGGTTCCGCCTCATCCTCTCTTCGGGAGTTATCGCCACGGCCGTCTCCTCAGAGCGGGATATTGCCGTGCTTGCGCCACGGATTGTCGAGCTTCTTGGTCTCGAGCGTCTTCAGCGCCTTGCAGATCCGCCGCCGCGTGCCGTGCGGCATGATCACGTCGTCGATGAAGCCGCGGCTCGCCGCGACGAACGGGTTGGCGAACTTCTCGCGGTACTCCTCGGTGCGGGCGGCGATCTTCTTCGCGTCGCCGATGTCGGAGCGGAAGATGATTTCCACCGCGCCCTTGGCGCCCATTACGGCGATCTCCGCGCCCGGCCAGGCATAGTTCACGTCGCCGCGAAGGTGCTTGGATGCCATGACGTCGTAGGCGCCGCCATAGGCCTTGCGGGTGATCACGGTCACCTTCGGCACCGTCGCCTCGGCATAGGCATAGAGCAGCTTGGCGCCGTGCTTGATGATGGCGCCGTATTCCTGCGCCGTGCCCGGCAGGAAGCCCGGCACGTCGACGAAGGTCACGATCGGGATGTTGAAGGCGTCGCAGAAGCGCACGAAGCGCGCACCTTTGCGAGACGAATCGATGTCGAGGCAGCCCGCCAACACCATCGGCTGGTTGGCGACGAAGCCCACCGTCTTGCCGGCCATGCGGCCGAAGCCGACCACGATGTTGCCGGCCCATTCCGGCGACAGCTCGAAGAAATCGCCCTCGTCGACGACCTTCAGGATCAGCTCCTTGATGTCGTAGGGCTTGTTGGGATTGTCCGGAACGAGGGTATCCAGGGAATAGTCGTCGCGATCGATCGGGTCCTCGGTCTTTCGCACCGGCGCCGGCGACCGGTTGTTCGACGGGATGAAGTCGACGAAGCGGCGCAGCTGCAGCAGCGCCTCGATGTCGTTCTCGAAGGCGAGGTCCGACACGCCCGACTTCTGGGTGTGCGTCAGCGCGCCGCCGAGCTCTTCCTGGGTGACCGTCTCGTGGGTCACGGTCTTCACCACGTCGGGACCGGTGACGAACATGTACGAGCTGTCCTTCACCATGAAGATGAAGTCGGTCATCGCCGGCGAATAGACCGCGCCGCCGGCGCACGGGCCCATGACCATCGAGATCTGCGGGATCACGCCAGAGGCCAGCACGTTCTTCTGGAAGACGTCGGCATAGCCCGCCAGCGAATCGACGCCCTCCTGGATGCGCGCGCCGCCCGAATCGTTGAGGCCGAGCACCGGCGCGCCGACCTTCATGGCCATGTCCATGACCTTGCAGATCTTGGCCGCGTGCGCCGCCGAGAGCGCGCCGCCGAACACCGTGAAGTCCTGGCTGAAGACGTAGACCAGCCGGCCGTTGATCGTGCCGTGGCCGGTGATCACGCCGTCGCCGGGGACCTTCTGGTTCTCCATGCCGAAGTCGATCGAGCGATGCTCGACATACATGTCGTATTCCTCGAACGAGCCGGGATCGAGCAGCGCATCGACCCGCTCGCGCGCGGTCAGCTTGCCCTTGGCATGCTGCGCGTCGATGCGGCGCTGGCCGCCGCCCAGGCGCGCGGCCGCCCGGCGGCGCTCGAGTTCTTCCAACATCTTCTGCATTCAATGGCTCCGGCTGACCCGTCCGTTTTAAGGCCAGATGACAGCGCTTGTCAGCGCAGGAATCGCTTCTCGTCGGCCTTCACCTTGCCCATGCCCTGCAGGTCGAAAACCTCGTCGACCGAGGCAATCTGCGATTCCACGCCGTGGATACCGCCCTCCTTGCGGATCTGGGCGAAGGTCTTGCGCATGGCGCCGACCGAGGCGCGGATCGCGTGGTTGCCCCAGATCAGCAGGCCGATCTTCTTCAGTTCCTTGACGCGGGCGACCGTCATCTGCGGATAGGCGGTCGGCACCAGCGCGATCGGCGCCTTGCCGTCCCACGCCTTCACGAAGGCCTCGATCTCGTCGGGCGTCTTCTGCTTGGAATGGACGAGGATGAGATCGGCACCGGCCGCCTCGTAGGCATGCGCCCTCTTGAGCGCCTCGTCCTGGCCGAGGCCTGCGATCAGCGCCTCGGTGCGGGCCACGATCACGGTGGCCTCGTCCCGGCGCGCCGCGCGCGCGGCCTCGATCTTGCCCTGGAACTCCTCGACGCGGACCATGTCCTGGCGGCCGCCGGCGATCAGGCTGGTGACCTTGGGGAAGCTCTTGTCCTCCATCACGATCGCCGCCGCCCCGGCACGCTCGTACTGCTCGACCGCGTAGAGCACGTTGATCGCGTTACCGAAGCCGGTGTCGATGTCGGCCACCACGGGGATGCCCGAGCGCTCGGCCATGGCGCGCATCATGTCGAGATGCTGGGTCATGGTGACGATCGACACGTCGGGCACGCCGTACATCGCGGAAAGCTCGAAGCCCGACGCCCAGATCGCGTCGAAGCCCGCCTCGGCAGCCAGCATCGCCGACAGCGGCGAGTGCGCCGCCATCGCCTCGACCAGGCCCTTCTTCGCCAGGATCTCCCGAAACTTCGCGCCAGCGCCCATGTGTCTCCCCTCAGCCTTGCCCCTTCAATCGGGCATCCCCCAGCAGCGCGAGAAAGCGCGCGCCGGCCTGCATGTCCTTGCGAATGCCTGCGTGGCGCTCGGTGGCGATCGGATCCTCGCCCCACTTCTCGATCTGGTAGAGCTCGTCGAGCTGGGCCGCCGTGAAGGCCTGCTCGGCGTCGAGCCGCTGCTCGGCGATCGCCAGCGCGATCACCAGCGAACCCGCGATGTGCGTCAGATTGTAGAGCGCCGACAGCGCCATGTCGGAATGCGCCTCGACCGCCCGGCGCAGCCGCGCCAGCGCCGCGTTGGGCTGCGAGACGAAGGTCAGCCCGCTCGCCACCGCGAGCTCCGCGCCGTGTCGCTCCTTCGCCCAATCGAGCAGCGGCTGCCAGGCCGCGTGCTGGCGCTGCACCAGGCTCTCGGGTTCGGTGGCGCGGTAGCACAGCAGATCCGACGCGCCGTACTTGGCGGTGTCCTCGATCACCTTGCCGCGCTGGCCGGCGACCCGGTCGAGGCCGGTCGCGGCCAGACGCGTCAGCGCGAGCTGCGAGACGTTGAGCTCCGCGCCCTCGGGCACGCCGCGCCACTCCTCGGCGATCGCCTCGGCCAGCGCCTCGGTCGGCACCACCAGCACCGACTTGGCCGGCGTGCGCATCGGCCTGCCGTCGAGCAGCACGCGCCAACCCGGCGTGGCGTCGCCGTCCGCGGCCCGGTCGACCGCCGTCTCTTTGTAGAAGCGCTTCATGATGTGCCGGGAGGCTTATACGACCGGGACCGCCGCGGTCAAAAGCAGCCCCTCACTCATCCGCCGCTGCGCGGCGGCGCCGCAGGCGCGGCCCGCCGGGGCTGGGCGCGCAGGTCGGCGCCGGGCGTCGGCAGCTGCGCACGCAGGCCGGGCCGCAGCCCCTCGACCCGGGGCGCCATCACCGAGCAGGCATTGACGTTGGGCTGGCGCGCGATCTGGTTGATCGTGCCGACCAGGCTCGGGACCACGCCGGCGCCGACCACCAGGCGCGCGAGATTGGGCTCGGTCGCGCCGGCCAGCGGCCGGCCGGTGCCGCCCTTCAGGCGCAGCGGCACGGCGAGTTGGGCGCCCGCCGCGTCGCGCGCCTCGGGCAGAAGGATCATCTCCCAGGCCTCGCTGCGCAGGTGCACGAAGCCGCCGCCGACCATGGTCGTGCGCTGGCTGTCGACCACGAGGCGGCGCAGGTTGGCGATGCCGCCGCTGATGTCGAAGCGGCCGGCGATGCAGTTGAACGGCACGCCGGCTTCGCCGCCGCCCAGCAGGCGCTGCGTCTCGGCCGGCCAGCCCGCGACGCCGTCGCGCGGCCAGGTGCCGCGCGCGCGACCGTGAAGTCGATGGCGCTCCGCTCGCCACGTTCAGCACGTCGCGGCTCGAGCGGCCGCTGCCGCGCAGGCGCAGGTCGACGTCGGCCACGCCTTCCCTGATCCCGGTGTCGAGGCCGAGCAGGGTCGACAGGTCCTCCAGCGGCACGCGGCTCGCCGTCGCGGTCAGCGTCGCCGAGCCGAGCCGCCCGCTCGGGTCGTAGACCAGGTCGAAGCCCGCCGAGCCCTGCCCGATCGACCCCGCTGCGCGCAGCGTGAAGCGCGTCTCGCCCGCGTTGAGCGTGACCGAGCCGTTGGAGATCTTGCTCGACAGGCCCTGCACCTCGGTGACGCGCACGGTGACCGAGAGGTTCGACCGGCCGAGCCAGCTCGCGCTGAACGGCATCGACGGCAGCAGCCGCTTCTGCGCCGGGGTCGCCGAGGCCGGCGCGGGCGCGGCCTTGAGGCCCGCGAAGTCGATGCGGTCGGCATCGACGTTCACCGAAGCGGTCGGCACGCCGTTGCGGTCGACACGGAACAGCGCCTCGCCCGACAACGCGCTCTTGCCGACGGTGAGCGAGGGCACCTCGACCTTGAAGTTGCTGCGCACGGTGAGCGCCTTGGCCGACAGCGCATAGGGCCCGCCGCTCGGCAGCGGCAGATGGATGTAGGGACCGAAGGCCGCGACGTCGGCACCCTCGGCGGTGATCGCGAGGTTGGTGCCCTTCAGCCCGATGCTGCCCTTGATCGCGATCTTGCCCTCGCCGAACTTGCCCTGCAGGTCGATGTTGCCCGGCAGGCCGCGCATCCACCCGTCGAACGATCCGGTCGTGCCGGTGAGATCGAACGGTGCGGCCTGCGGCGCGCCGAAGCGTGCCGCGATCTGCAGCGGCCCGTTCGGCGCCGGCGACTTGAGGGTTCCCGAGGCGATCTCCAGCACCACCGGCGGCCGGCCCGTCCCCTGGGTGACGGTCAGAACCGAGTCGCGCACCTCGACGGTGCCGATCCACGGGAAGGCGGGATTGGGCCGCGTCTTCAGCGAGCGGTTCTCGCCGGCATGCGGGCCCGAACCGTCGGGCGGCGGCAGCATCTCGAGGTTGGTGTCGCCGGCATCGTTGCGCTCGACCAGGATGTCGGCGCCCTCCAGCACCATGCGGCCGACCTTGACCTCGCCCAGAAACAGCGACGCGGGATCGAGATACATCGTCACCCGGCGCACCCGCACCAGGTCGGGCCGCGAGCCCCAGCTCGCGTTGCTGAGCGTCACGCCTTCGGCGACCAGCGCCGGCTCGCGGCTCAACCGCACCTGCAGCGGCACCTTGGCCGCCAGCTCGCGGCCGGTGACCTTGCGCACCTGCTCGGTGATGCGGCCCTGGTAGCGCGACAGGTCGCGCGTCTTGGACCACAGGACGAAGGCGCCGGCCGCGATCGGAACCACCACCGCGATGATCCAGAGCAGACGCCGCCAGGAAATGCGCCGCATGAAGTCTCTCACCCGCCCCTTGGCGACTGTCCCGGCGAGAAGCCGAACGCCTCCAGCGTGCGCCGGAAATGTGCCGGAAGTTCGGCCTCGACGGACAGTTCGCCCTTGCCCGACGGGTGCGGCAGGGTGAGACGCCGGGCGTGCAGGTGCAGGCGGCGCGCCTCGGCGACCGAGGCGAGCAGCGCTTCCTCGCCGCCATACTTGCGGTCGCCCAGGATCGGGCAGCCGATCGCGGCACAGTGCACGCGCAATTGATGGGTGCGGCCGGTGCGCGGCCACAGCGCCAGCAGCGCGGCACGATTGCCGGCCCGGTCGAGTACCCGGAAATGGGTCAGCGCCTTCTGGCCGTGCTCCTCGTCGACCTGCATGGTCTCGCGGTCGCGCGCCCCGGGACGCTTGGCCAGCGGCAGGTTGATCGCGCCCTCGTTCTTGGGCGGCACGCCGACCACGACCGCCCAGTAGAGCTTCTCGGTCTCGCGGTCGCGGAAGCTCTCGCTCAGCCGCTTGGCCGCCTGGCCGTTGCGCGCGATCAGCAGCAGGCCCGAGGTGTCCTTGTCGAGACGATGGACCAGGCGAGGCCGCTCCTCGTTGCCGAAGCGCAGCGCGTCCAACATGCCGTCGATGTGCTTGTCGGTGCCGCTGCCGCCCTGCACCGCCAGACCCGGCGGCTTGTTGAGCGCGATCGCCCAGTCGTCTCGATGGACGATCATTTTCTGGATCTCGGCGGCGTCGCGGTCCGAGACCGCCGGACGCGGCTTCGGCTCGGGCCGGACGGCATTCGCCGGCGGCGGCGCCGTGACGCCGGGCGGCAGGCGCACGGTCTGGCCGGGCTCGACCCGGTCCTTGCCCTCGACCCGCTTGCCGTCCAGCCGGACCTGGCCGGTGCGCAGCAGCTTCTGCAGCGCGCCGTGGCTCAACTGGGGGAAGTGGCGCTGGAACCAGCGGTCCAGCCGCAGCCCCGCCTCGTCGCCGGTGACGGCGCGCGTCTGGACCCTCGCAGGCTCGCTCATGGCGCCGAACCTAAGCGAGAGACTAGAATCGGTCCATGGAATCGGTGTCGCTCGACACGCTGACCTTCGACCATCCGGCCGCCAGCCGGCCGGCACGCTTCGGCGCGACGCTCTGCCTGCCGATGCAGGCGGCATCGCCCTCTTCCTGCATGGTGATCCTGACCAGCAGCGCCGGCGTGCAGCGCCACCGCGAGCATTTTTATGCACAGGCGCTCAACGAGGCCGGCATCGCAGCCCTGATCGTCGACAGCTTCGGCGGCCGCGGCGTGCGCCGTACGGTCGCCGACCAGACCCTGGTCTCGGCCGCCCAGATGGAGGGCGACGCCTTCGCAGCGCTCGCCTGGCTGCGTTCCGATCCGCGAATCGATCCCGCCCGGATCGGCGTCATGGGGGTCTCCAAGGGCGGCGGCGCCAGCCTCGCCGCCGCCATCGCCGTGCGCCAGAGATGGCGCGGCAGCTTCCCCCATCTGTTCGACCTGCACGTCGCGATCTGCCCCGGCGCCACCGCCCAGCACCGCGATCCCACCACCCACGGCCGGCCGATCTTCTTCATGCTGGCGGCCCGGGACGACTACACGCCGGCGCCGCTCGCCATCGAGTACGCCGAGCGCATGCGCGCCGCCGGCAACCGCGCGATCAAGGTGAAGGTCTATGGCGGCGCCCATCACGGCTGGGAGTCGCTGGGCCCGGTGTTCGACATCAAGGACGCCGAGAACTGGTCGTGCTGCACGAACTACATCGAAGACGACGGCAGCCATTTCGTGGTCGCCGCCGGCCGCGCGATGCCCGAGCCCGAGTACCAGGCGTGGGCCCGCAGGCACTGCGTCACCAGGGGCGCGCGGGCGGGCGGTGGCACGGTCGACCTGCGGCGGCGGGCGACTTCCGACCTGATCGGCTTTCTCAAGGACAACGGCTTCGGCACGGCCGGGGCGCTCGTTGCAAAACAGCCACAGGCCGCACCCATTCGCGCCGCCTGAGCGCCGCCGCCGTTCTGCCCGGTGCCCGGTGCGGGTAAAATGTACAATGTGAGACGCGTCGCCCTGTTTTTCCTGCTGTCGGTCCTGGCCGGACCGTTCCTCGCATCCGGGGCGGCACACGCCCAGCTCCCGTCTCCCCAGACTCCCGCCACGCCATCGGCGCCCGAGATTCGCTGGACTACTCCCCGCACCCAGGCACTGCTCAAGGTGCTGAAGGCGGCCGGCGATCACGGCCTCGAACCGGGCTGGTACGGCATTGCCGAACTCGAGAAGGCGGTTGCCGGCAACGACGACCGAGCGCGCACCGACAAGCTGCTGACCGCGGCCCTGCTCGCCTATGCGTCCGACGTCTCGACGGGCCGCGTCCGCGCCAACAGCGTCGACAAGGAAATCTCGATCGAGCAGCGCAGCGCCGACAAGGCCGACCTCGCGCGCGCAGCCGAGCAAGCCGCCGATCTCGAAGCCTGGCTGGCCGGTCTCGCACCCAAGGGCGACTACCCGGCGCTGCAGAAGGCGTTGGCCGACTGGCGCGCCCGCAAGGCGACCGCGACCTACACCGCCCTGCCCGACATCACCGAGGCGCTGAAGCCCGGCAAGACCGATGCGCGCGTGCCGCTGCTGCGCAAGCGCCTGGCCGAACTCGGCCTCACTGTCCCCGCGCCGGTCGGCCCGGCCGACACCTACGACGATCCGCTAGTCGCGGTGGTGAAGGCCTACCAGGAGACCAAGGGCCTGACTGTCGACGGCGTGATCGGCGCCAAATCGACGCGTTCGCTGAACACCACGATCGACGAACGCATCGAGCAGCTGATCGCCAATCTCGAGCGCCGGCGCTGGCTGCCCGACGACCTCGGCAGCCGATACGTCTTCGTCAATACCGGCGATTACTCCATGGTGTTCGTCGACGCAGGCCAGCGCGTGTTCGAGAGCCTGGTGATCGTCGGCACGCCCAAGGATCCGACGCCGGAGATCCAGTCGACGATGCGCGGATTCCAGACCAATCCGTACTGGACGGTGCCGCAGTCGATCTCCGGCGAGGAATACCTGCCGCTGCTGCGCCGCGATCCCAATGCGCTGGCCGCCTCGGGCTTCAAGATCTTCTCGAGCTGGAGCGACAACGACAGCGAACTCGATCCCACGACGGTCGACTGGAACGCGATCCATCCCAAGGCATTCCCCTACCGCATCCGCCAGGATCCGGGGGCCAGCAACGCGCTGGGCTACATCTTCTTCCCGTTCTCCAACAAGTACGGGATCTACATGCACGACACGGCCAATCGCTGGCTGTTCACCGAGGGCAGCCGCAACTTCAGCCATGGCTGCATCCGCCTGCAGAACCCGCTCGACTTCACCGAGAAGGTCTTCATGGGCAAGAACGGCTTCGACAAGGAGAAGGTGAAGGCGGTGATCGCCGCCGGCCAGCAGGCGCACTACACCTTCCCCGAGCCGGTGACGCTCTACGTCACCTACCGCACCGTGAGCGTCGCCCGCGACGGCGCGCCGGTGTTCCGCGACGACGTCTATGGCCGCGATCGCCGCGTCGTGCGCGACATGGGCAAGCCGCGCAGCTAGACAAGCCAGCGAAGCGCGTGCGCAAGAGCCGGCAAGGCACTATGCGCCCAGCATGCGAGCGCGTCTTGCGGCGCCTATTTTGATCGCTTGTCCCTGAGCTTCTTCCAATATTCGAGGCGCTTCAGGATCTCGCGTTCGAAGCCGCGCTCGACGGGCTGATAGAACTGCTGCCGCGCCATGCCGTCGGGAAAGTAGTTCTGGCCGGAGAAGCCGTCCTCGGCATTGTGGTCGTACTGATAGCCGCTGCCGTAGCCGATATCCTTCATCAGCTTGGTCGGCGCATTGAGGATGTGCATCGGCGGCGTCAGCGAGCCGTGTTCCTTGGCCGAGCGCTTGGCGGCGCCGAATGCGACATACCCCGCGTTCGATTTCGGGGCGGTGCCGAGATAGATCACCGCCTGCGCGATCGCGAGCTCACCCTCGGGCGAGCCCAGTCGATCGTAGGTGTCCCACGCCGCCAGCGTCTGGGTCAGCGCGTTGGGGTCGGCCATGCCGATGTCTTCCACGGCGAAGCGCACCAGACGACGGGCGATGTATTTCGGATCCTCGCCGCCATCGAGCATGCGCGCGAAGTAGTACAGGGCGGCGTCGACGTCGGAGCCGCGCAGGGATTTGTGCAGCGCGCTGATCAGGTTGTAGTGGGCTTCCTGCGCCTTGTCGTAGAGCGGCGCGCGCTTCTGCAGGAGCGCCGCGAGGCGTTCCGGCGGCACCGGCCCCTTTTCCTTGAGACCCGCGAGCTGCTCGGCGAGCGTGATCAGGTAGCGGCCGTCGCCGTCGGCCATGGCGAACAGCGCCTGCCGCCCCTGCTCGTCGACCGGCAACTTGCGGCCGATCGCCGACTCGACCCGTTCCAGCAGGGTGCCGAGCGCGGCGTCGTCGAGCCGGCGCAGCACCAGCACCTGGCAGCGCGACAGCAGCGCGGCATTGAGCTCGAATGAGGGGTTTTCCGTCGTCGCACCGATGAGCGTGACGGTGCCGTCCTCGACATAGGGCAGGAAGCCGTCCTGCTGGGCGCGATTGAAGCGATGGATCTCGTCGACGAACAGCAGCGTCCCCTTGCCGTCGCGGCGCCGCTGGCGCGCAGCCTCGAACACCTTGCGCAGGTCGGCGACGCCGGAGAACACCGCCGACAGCGGCTCGAAATGCAGGTCGACCGACTCGGCGAGCAGCCGTGCGATGGTGGTCTTGCCGCAACCCGGCGGGCCCCACAGGATCAGCGAGGCGAGCTTGCGATTGGCCAGCATGCGGCCGAGCGGCCCCTCGGCGCCCAGCAGATGATCCTGCCCCAGTACGTCGTGGATGGTGCCGGGACGCAGCCGCTCGGCGAGCGGCGTGGGCGCGAGCGACGCGAAGAGCTCGGCCATCGCGCCTCCAGCCCTATCGGAACTGGATGGTGGAAATCATGCCGCCTTCGCGGCCGAGGCTCACGCTCTGGACGCCGCCCGCGATGCCCTTTCGGAGGTCGGCAACCGTCTTGACCGGCTGGTTGTTGATCGCGGTCACCATGTCGCCCTGGCGCAGGAAGCGCGCGGCGTAGGAACCGGGCTGGATCTGGGTCACGATCACGCCGGGACGCCATTCGACCAGGCCGAGTTCTTCGGCGACGGCGGGCGAGAGGTTCATCACCGTGGCGCCCGACAGCGGCTGGCGGCCGTCGAGCACGGCTTTGTCGCGGGCCGGATTTTCAGGCGGCGCGGCGAGCGGCACTTCGAGGATCACTTCCTTGCCGGCACGCACCACCTTGACCGGCACCTTGGTACCGACGCTCAGCGTGGCGAGGCGGAAGCGCAGGCCGGCCTCGTCGTCGATCGGCTGGTCGCGCATGGAAATGATGACGTCGTTGCGCTTGAAGCCCGCCAGCGCGCCCGGCCCGTCGGGGAACACGTCCTTGACGATCAACCCGGCCGGCCGCGGCAGATTGAGCCCGGCGGCGAGATCCGGCGTCACCCGCTGCATGGAGATGCCGAGCCACGGCCGCACGATGCGGCCGCCGGTCTCGGAGGTGGAGATCAGGCGGGCGACGATATTGGACGGCGTGGCGAAGCCGATGCCGACCGAGCCGCCGGTCTGCGAGTAGATCGCGGTGTTGATGCCGATCAGGCGGCCATCGAGGCTGACCAGCGCGCCACCCGAATTGCCCGGGTTGATCGCGGCATCGGTCTGCAGGAAGAAGCTCGAATCGTTGACGCCGCCGGCCGAGCGCGCGACCGCCGAGATGATGCCCTGGGTCACGGTCTGGTTGAGGCCGAACGGATTGCCGATCGCCAGCACCACGTCGCCGACCTCGACCGAGTCGGAATCGCGCAACTCCACAGTCGGAAACTTCTCGGCACTGTCCTCGATCTTGAGCAGCGCCAGGTCGTAGCGGTCGTCCTGGGTGACCAGCTTGGCGTCGAACTCGCGCCGATCGTGCAGCACGATCCTGATCTCGTCGGCGCCCTTCACGACATGGGCGTTGGTGACGATCAGGCCATCGGCCTTCACCAGCACGCCCGACCCCAGCGAGTTCTGCGTCCGCGACCCCTCGGGCGGCACGCCCGGAATGGGGAACGGCAGGCGCCGCTGAACGCGAGCCGTGGTCGTGGTGTAGATGTTCACCACCGTCGGGGAGACCTTCTTGACGAGCGGCGCATAGGTGAAGGGAATGTCGCTGCGGCTCGACGGCAGGGGCTGCGCGGCCGCCGGAATCGCCAGCACTCCGGTCATGGCGGCGAACCCGCCCGCCAAGCCAATGAACGCCGCCGCAATCGATCCGAGCCGTGCCATGTCGCCGAAAACCTCCGGTCCGATGTTTGCCCTCTCTTATGGCAAAACAAGGGGCAAATCACGCGGCACATCGACCGCAGGGGCTGATACGATCCCGCCCCATGAACGCTCCAAAAGCCGACGCCCTGCCCGCCCTTTGCCTGATCGCGATGCCCGGCCGCCGCCGGCGCACGCTGGAACTCTGCCAGGAGGTCGAGAAACGCGGCTATGCGGGCATCTACGTGCCGAGTCCGACCGGCAACATGTCGATGTGCGAGGCGCTGTCCTGGCAGACGCGGACGATCCCGTTCGCGACCTCGATCGTGCCGATCTACCAGCGCACCATGATCGACTTCTGCCAAAGTGCGGCGATGATGCACGAAGTCTCGGGCGGACGGTTCAGCCTGGGCATCGGCATCGCACACGGCCCGTCCTACGTGCGTATGGGCGTGACGCCCGGCAAGCCGCTGGCCGACACCCGCACCTTCATCGAGAAGTTCCGCGCCGAGACGAGCTTCGGCCCGCTGCCGCCGATCATCGTGGCGGCGCTGCGCCACAAGATGGTGGCGCTGGCCGGCGAACTGGCCGAGGGCGTGGTGTTCGCCAATGTCTGCCGCAGCCACATGGCGACCTCGCTCGCCGCGCTGCCGGCCGCCAAGCGCAGCGACCCGTCGAAGTTCTTCATCGGCGACATGATCCCGACCTGCATCAGCGACGATGTCGAGGCGGCCAAGGCGGTGAACCGCAAGACGCTCAGCCGCTACGCCGAGCTGCCGAACTACCGCAACTACTGGAAGGAAGCGGGCTACGTCGAGGAGATGACGGCGATCGAGAAGGCGCTGGCCGAGGGCCGCCGCGACGACGTGCCGAAGTTCCTGACCGACAGGTGGCTGGCCGACAACACGCTGTTCGGCCCGGCGGCCAAGGTGCGTGAAGGCGTTGCCGCCTGGCGCGAGGCTGGCGTCCACACGCCGATCCTGGTGCCCTCCTCGGCCGCGGGCAATCAGATGAAGGCGATCGAGGAAGTGTTCGCGGCGTTCGGCTGATCGGTCTGCTGCCCGAGCAAAACCTCACCCTGAGGAGCACGCCGCAGGCGTGCGTCTCGAAGGGTGGCAGCCGGCACCTTGTTTGTTCCCCATCCTTCGAGACGGGCGCTTCGCGCCCTCCTCAGGATGAGGGCCATCCACGCCGCTCAATCCGAACTTGGCACACCCATTGCACCCTCGGGGCGCAACAGGGAGTGCACCATGAAGTTTACCCGTCGTCGTCTCGTTGCCACGTCCGCCGCCGCCGCGCTGGCGGCGCCCCTGCTGGGCTCGGGCGCCCACGCCAGTGCCGGTTGGCCGACCAAGGGCACGATCAAGCTGATCGCCACGTTCCCGCCGGGCGGCACCGCCGACACGATCTCGCGCATCCTGGCGCCCAAGCTCAGTGCCGCTCTTGGCGCGCAGGTGGTGGTCGAGAACAAGCCCGGCGCCGGCGGCACGATCGGTTCGGACCTCGCCGCCAAGGCCGCCCCCGACGGCTACACGCTGGTGATCAGCCACGCCTCGCCGCTCGGCATCGCGCCCGGCATCTACCCCAAGCTGCCCTACGACGTGGTCAAGGATTTCAGCCATGTCTGCCTGATCGGTCATACGCCCAACGTCCTGATCGTGCCGGGAGATTCGCCGTACAAGACGCTGGCCGACTACATCGCCGACGCCAAGGCTAAACCCGACCAAATCGCTTTCGGCAGCTCGGGCATCGGCTCGAACACCCACCTGATGGGCGAATACCTGGGCACCCTCGCCGGCGTGAAGCTGAAGCACGTGCCCTATCGCGGTTCGGCGCCGTCGCTGCAGGACATGTTGGCTGGCGCGATCCCTTCGATGTTCGACCCGATCACCACCAACGTGCCGCACATCAACTCCGGCAAGGTCCGCCTGCTGGCGGTGAGCTCGGAGAAGCGCATCGACATGTATCCCAACGCGCCGACCTTCGCCGAACAGGGCTTTCCGCAGCTCACGACCTCGACCTGGGTCGGCGTCTCGGGCCCCAAGGGCATGGCGCCCGAGGTGGTGGCCAAGCTCTACGAGGAACTGCAGAAGGCCTACAAGGCGCCGGAAGTCGTCGAGCGCTTCAAGGAGGTGGTGCTGATCCCCGAAGACAAGCCGATGAGCCCGGTCGAATACGCCAAGTTCATCGCCGACTTCGCCGCGACCTGGGCGGCGGTGAGCAAGAAGGCCGGGATCTCGCTCGAGCTGGGTTGATCTGAACAGCCTGACCAAAACAGCCTCACCCTGAGGGGCGCTCCGCAGGAGCGCGTCTCGAAGGGTGGGGCGAGCACCGTGTCTGTTGCACATCCTTCGAGACGCCACGCTTCGCGTGGCTCCTCAGGATGAGGCGTTGGTTTGCTGGCCTGACGACTACCCGCACCTCGAGTAGCCGCAGTTGAGGCACGTGTCGCAGCCTTCCTGGTGGACGACGGCGGCGGCGCCGCAATTTGGGCACTGGCCGAGCTTGGGCGGCATGTCCTGGCTGCCGGCGACCATCGGCTGGCGCTCTCCAGCGGCCGCGCTGAGGCGCTGGCGTGCGGCCTCGTCGATCGCCGGAACGTCGGCCGGGGCGAGGAAGCCGATCTCGACCAGGTGCTTCTCGATCACGCCGCCGATCGCGGCCAGCAGCGAGGGCACATAGCGGCCCTCCATCCACTGCCCGCCGCGCGGGTCGAACACGGCCTTGAGCTCCTCGACGATGAACGAAACGTCGCCACCGCGGCGGAACACCGCCGAGATCATGCGGGTCAGCGCCACCGTCCAGGCGTAGTGCTCCATGTTCTTGGAGTTGATGAAGATCTCGAACGGCCGGCGGCGGCCGTCCTGCATCACGTCGTTGATGGTGATGTAGATCGCGTGGTCGCTGCCCGGCCATTTGATCTTGTAGGTGTTGCCCGGCAGTTCCTCGGGCCGGTCGAGCGGCCTCGCGATGTACACGACCCTGTCATCGCCGCCCGTTGTGGGCGGAGACGCGGCAGGCGCTGACGCGTGCGGCCTGGCCTCGGGCTTGACCTCGAGCACGGCACCGGTGACGTCATTGGGCCGGTAGGTCGTGCAGCCCTTGCAACCGGTGTCGTAGGCCACCTGGTAGACGTTCTTGAACGCCTCGAAGGAGATGTCCTTCGGCAGGTTGATGGTCTTGGAGATCGAGCTGTCGACGAATTCCTGCGCCGCCGCCTGCATGGCGAGGTGCGCCTCGGGCGAGAGCGTCTGGGCGTCGACGAAGACATCGGCCGGCGGCTCGGCATTGCCCTTCAATGCCTTCCACAGACGGAAGGCATGGTCCTCGACGCTCTCCTCGCGGCGTGTGCCGTCGGGCTGCAGGACGTGGCGGACGTGGGCGAAGGCGAACACCGGCTCGATGCCCGACGAAACGTTGTCGGCGAGCAGGGAGATCGTACCGGTCGGCGCGATCGAATTGAGCAGCGCGTTGCGGATACCGTAGCGGCCGATCGAATCACGAACGTCCTCGGGCAGCGCCTTTATGGTCTCGCCGGCGAGATAACGGTCGCGCTTGAACAGCGGGAAGCTGCCCTTCTCGGCCGCGATGTCCGACGAGGCCATGTAGGAAAGGTGCTGCACCGCGCCCATCCATTCGCGCGTCAACTCGACGGCGCGCGGGGAACCGTAGCGCACGCCGCACATCAGCAGCGCGTCGGCGAGCCCGGTGACGCCGAGCCCGATACGGCGCTTGGCCTTGGCCTCCTTCTCCTGCTGCGGCAACGGAAAGCGCGAGACGTCGATCACGTTGTCGAGCATGCGCACGGCGACCGGCACCAGCTTCTCGAGCGTGTCGCGGTCGAGCTGCGCGTTCGGGCCGAACGGATCCCTGATCAGCACCGCGAGATTGATCGAGCCCAGCAGGCACGCCCCGTAGGGCGGCAACGGCTGCTCGCCGCACGGGTTCGTGGCCTGGATCTGCTCGCAGTAGTGGAGGTTGTTCCGACGGTTGACCCGATCGATGAAGATCACGCCCGGCTCGGCATACTCGTAGGTGGCGCGCATGATGCGCTCCCACAACTCGCGCGCCTTCAGAGTCTTGAAGACCTTGCCGCCGAACACGAGGTTCCAGTCGGCATCGTCCTTCACCGCCTGCATGAAGGCGTCGGTGACCAGCACCGACATGTTGAACATGCGCAGCCGCTTGGGGTCGCGCTTGGCGTCGACGAAGGCCTCGATGTCGGGATGGTCGCAGCGCAGCGTCGCCATCATGGCGCCGCGGCGGCTGCCCGCGCTCATGATGGTGCGGCACATCGAGTCCCACACGTCCATGAACGACAGCGGCCCCGAGGCGTCGGCGCCGACGCCCCGTACCGGCGCGCCGTTGGGACGAAGCGTCGAGAAATCGTGTCCGATGCCGCCGCCCTGCTGCATCGTGAGGGCCGCTTCCTTCACGTTGTCGAAGATCGACGCCATGTCGTCGCCGATCGCGCCCATGACGAAGCAGTTGAACAGGGTGACGGTGCGGCCGGTACCCGCACCGGCAATCACGCGGCCTGCCGGCAGGAACTTGAAGCCTGTCAGCGCCTCCTCGAAGCGCCCGGCCCAGGCCCCCTGGTCCTTCTCCGGCTCCGCCAGGGCACGCGCCACCCGCTTCCAGGTCGCCTGCAGATCCTCGTCTGCGGCCCCGGACGGGTCGCGAAAGCGGTACTTCATGTCCCAGATGCGCTGGGAAACCGGGGCCCAATCCATCTCCTAAAAATAGGCCTCTGGCCGGGATTTATCAATAAATCGTTCTGTATCTGTTCTTTCCAGGATTATCTCATTCTGAGGATGGCCAGCAGGGCGATGTTAAGGACGGCCCGGCTCGTCCCACCCTCGACACGTTCTCGCTCGAGGCAAGACTCAGGGCTTCTCGACCAGCCTCGTCGTGGCGCCCTCGATGCGCTCTCGCAGGGTGGCGAGGAACTCGTCGCGTTTCAGGCCGGGCGGGATGGGCGGCAGGATTTCCATCGAGACGACGCCCGGGCGCTTGACGAATTTGCGGCGCGGCCAAAACAGGCCGGAATTCAACGCCACCGGAACCACGGGCACATCGAGCTGGCGATAAAGGGCGGCGACCCCGACCTGGTAGGGCCGCTCGGCGCCGACGGCGACGCGGGTGCCTTCCGGGAAGATCAGGATCGACCGGCCGGCCTTGATCCGCGCCTGCGCCTGGCGCACCAGGCCGCGCAACGCCCGCGAGCCGTCGCCGCGCGCCACCGTGATGTTGCCGGCGCGCGCCATCGCCCAGCCGACGATCGGGATGAAGACCAGCTCGCGCTTGAGCACGATCGCGGCGTCGTCGAACAGCAGGGTGTAGGCCATCGTCTCCCACGACGACTGGTGCTTCGAGGCGATGATGCACGGCCCCGGCGGCAGGTTCTCATAGCCTGTCACGCGGTGGGTCAGGCCGACGGTCAGATTTAGCCAGCCCAGCACGAACCGGATCCAGAAGCGCGACCAGGCGACCACAGCGCGGCGCGGCAGCAGCAGGATCGGCGCCCCCAGGATGGCGATGACGGCCGAGCCCGCGTACCAGCCGACATTGAAGAAGAGGGAACGCAGCCAGAGAAGGGGGGCGGTCATTGCTTGTAACGCCATTTTTAGTGGCATAATGTCGAGCGGCAAGGCACATCTAGTGGCCATTCCCCGGCACCGAACACCATGCAAGTAACCTGTCCCAACTGCCGGGCGCGCTACGCCGTCGATCCGCTGGCCATCGGCCCCTCAGGGCGGATCGTGCAGTGCGCACGCTGCCACGATCGCTGGTTCCAGACCGTCAAGCTTGAGCCGACCCCGCCGCGCGCGCCCCTGCCCCCCGAGCCTACGCTCGGCCTGCCGTCGCCACCCACGGCGTCTGCCCTGTCCAAACCGGCCGAACCGCCGTCCCCCAGGCCCAGCGACCTCGCGCCGGCGAGCGCGACGGCTCCTGCGGAGGGAGACCCCTCGCACCGGCCGGTCTCGCCCTTCGCACCCGAGGCGATGGCCGACAATTTCCCGCGCTTCGCCGGACCGCGCCCCTCCCCGCCGCCGCCGCAGGCACCGGCGGCGCCCCCGAAGACCGACGGATCCCACATCGACACCATGCCGATCCCGGACGTTGTGATCCGGCCGAGCGTGAAGGGGGCAGGGCTGCCGGCGCTGATCGAGCCCAAGACCAGCCGGCGCATGAGCATCGTGCTCGCCACGTCGCTGCTGCTGGTCGTGGCGACGGTCGCCGCCGCCTATGTCTTCCGCACCGAGATCCTGGCGGCGCTGCCGGCGGAGTGGCGGACCATGTTGCGCCTCAGCCCCTGAAGACCGGTACCCCCACTTCCGGCACCAGAAGACCAGCCCTCGCGAGAACCGACCGATGCCCAACCGTCCCGCCCCCGACCGACCCCACGTCTCGATCCGCTTCTCGGCCGCCGAGATCGCGAGTCGGGTCGACGTGATGGCCGGCGAACTGGCCGAGCAGCTGCCGGCCGACACGCTGGTGGTATCGGTGCTGAAGGGCAGCTTCGTGTTCGCCGCCGACCTGATCCGTTCGCTGAGCCGCGCCGGCGCCGACTGGGCGATGGATTTCCTGACGCTGTCGAGCTACGGCACCGGCACCCAGACGACCGGCACGGTGCGGATCGTGCGCGATATCGTCGACGAGGTGCGCGGCCGCGACGTCCTGCTGGTCGACGACATCCTGGAATCGGGCCTCACGCTGAGCTTCGCCAAGAACCTCCTCAAGGAGCGCGGCGCGCGCAAAGTGTGGGTCTGCACGCTACTCGACAAGCCGCACAAGCGGCGCACCGAGCTGCAGGCCGACTTCGTGGGCTTCGAGGCGGGCGACGAGTTCCTGGTGGGCTATGGACTCGACTGGGCGCACCGCTTTCGCGGCCTGCCCTATATCGGCGTCGTCGAGAAGACGGGCTGAGGGAGAACGGCATGGCCCGAACACCGCGCAGCATCGGGCCTGTGGGTTTGCCGGGCGACGGCGTCGGCATCCAGGTACCGGCGGGCCGCATCCACGCCAACCGCACACGCTGGCAGACGGTCCTGGTGGCGCCGGACAAGCCCTCGATCTACCGGCTGTTCAATGCCGGCCCGCGGCGGCCCCACGAAACCGCCAACGCGATGCTGGTCGAGATCGACGGATCGAAGCGGCCGGTTCATGTCGATCCCGGCGCGTCGATCGACGTGATGGCCAAGCGCATCCGTGTGCAGGCCGGCAAGGGCGGCGACGGCGACACGATCGATGGCTGGTACGTGATGGTGTCGTGAGGGTCTGACGTCGGTCTTCCCGCCGTCCCCGGCGTGGCCGTCCGGAGGACGGCGCCGTCGAGAGGCCTCGCTTCAGGCGTCGCACATTCGAGAGTAGAGACGAGGTCCCTCCACTACGCCGCGCGTTGCGCGGCTTCGGTCGGGACGACGAGAAGCGAGACGCACCGCTGCGCGCCTCCGAAATTTTCGCTCTAGTACGTCTTGAGCAGGCGGTCGATGTAGTCGAGCTCTTCCTTCGGCCGCAGCTGCTCGCCGGCGCGGCGGCGCAGCTCGTCGAGGATCTCACGGCTTCTCTGGCGCTCGAGCTCGAGCGGCACCTTGTCCTGGCCGGCATCGACGGAGTCGCCGTAGTTGCCGTCGGAGCGGCCGAGCGGATCGCGGTCGTCGCTGCGGCGCTCGCGCTCCTCGATCTCGGCGATGTCCTGGCCGTTGCCCGGTCCGCGCTGGCGCATCTGCTCGGCCATGTCGCCCATGCCCTGCTGCAGGTTGTCGAGCGCACGACGCTGGGCCCGGCCGGCCTCGCGCGCGTCGCCGCGGCGCAGCGCCTCCTCGGCCTCGCGCATCGAGCGTTCGGCGCGGCCGAGCGCCTCGGGCATGCCCATGCCGTTCTCGTCGAGCCGGCGCATGAACTCGCCGAGCTGGCCGCGCAGGTTGCCCTGCTGGTTGCCCTGGTTCTCGCCCCACTGGCCGTCGCCCTGGCCGGGCTGCTGACCCTGGCCGCGCTGTCCCTGTTGACCCTGCTGGCCTTGCTGCCCGCGTTGGCCTTGCTGACCCTGCTGGCCCTGCTGCTGGCGGCCCTGGCGCTCGCTCTCGCCGAGCAGCTGGTTCTGGCGCCGCGACAGCCGGTCGAGCTGGTTCATCATCTCGCGACCCTGCTGGTTGCCCTGGCCCTGCTGGCCCTGCTGCTGACGCCCCTGCTGCCGCTGCTGGCCGTTCTGGCCCATCATCGGCGTGGCGTTCTCCATCATCTTGCGCAGTTCTTCGAGCAGCTTCTTGGCTTCCTCGCGCTGGCCGTTCTTCGCCATCTCGCGAATCTTGTCGAGCATCTTCTGCAGGTCGTCCTGCGTCATGGTGTTGTTGGGATCCATGCGCTGCGCCTGCTCTTCCATGCGGCGGCGCTCTTCCGGATCCTTCATCCGCTCGGCCATCTCCTTCTGCCAGCGGTCCATGGCGTCGTAGAGCTGCTGGATCAGCTTCTCGATCTCCTCGTCGCCGGCGTTGCGCTGGATGGCGTCGCGCAGGTTCTGCCGCGCCTGCTCGAGCTGCTTCTCGGCGTCGGACGTGGCGCCCTGCTCGAGACGCATCGCGAGGTCCCACAGCAGCGCCTGCGTATCGGTGATGGTCTGCTTGTCGCCACTGGCGGCGAGCCGCGCCGAGCCGACGCGCAGCCCGAGAGTCACGACCGTGTCGTCGCGGTAGGTCTCGGGCTTGGCCTGGATCATGCGCATGCCGTCGGCGACGTCGAGACGCAGCGCCTTGGGATCGCGGGTCAGTGCCTTGCGCAACACGATCAGCGCGCGCGCGGTCGGGTCGTTGAACACCCGCTCGGGCAGCAGGAAGGTCTCGACGGCGCTGCGGCCCTTCTGGCCGAGCGCGTCGGTGGCGAACAGCATCACCGTGACCTTGAGCCCCGCCCACGGCGAGCTGGTGAAATCGCGCACGAAGGAATCGGAGACTTTCTTCGAACCCGCCGCGACCGGCAGGTCGATGCGCATGACCTCCGGCTCCTCGTCGTCGCTCAGCATGTCGGCGCCGAGCACCGAGCCGTGCAGGCGGATCTGGAGCTGAACGCCGGTGATGCCGAAATCGTCGCCGGCGATGTAGTCGATCTTCGTCGACCACTTGTCGACGCCGATCGGCCTGGCGAACTCGACGGTCGGCGCAAGGTCCGGAATGACGTGCAGCTTCCAGCGCGCCTGTTCGTCGCCGCGGGCATTGAGCACGATCTGCCTGCCCTCGGTGATGACCTGCTCGATCTGGAACTTGCCCTTGCTCACCGTGTTGAATTCGGTGTCGTGGCCGTCGATCGAGAGCTTGGGCGGATGGCGACCGCGCACGTCGTCGACGAATCCTGCGAGCTTGGAGCCGACCGGCACGCGCAGCAGCTTGTCGCGGTCGGCCATGTCGAGATAGATCGGCGCCTTGCCGGTATAGGCCGGCGGCGCGATCCAGAGATTGGCGACGACCGGCGGCGGCGGCGGGAAGGCCGGCGTGAACGCGGCGGCCATGCGGTCGCTGCGCCAGCCACCGGCGATGGCGATCGCGACGATCAGCGCCAGCACCGGCACCAGGCGCAGCGCCCAGGTATCGAGGCGGGCAAGACCGGGATGGGCGGCCTTGTTGGTCAGGCCGGCGAGGCGTTCGGCCTCGCGGCGGCGATGGGCCCGCCAAAGGGCGGCCGACATGACGTCGTTCTCGCCGGCGGCCAGGCGGTCCTGCACCGCGACCAGCGGCCGGTGCGGCACGTTGGAATCGCGTTCGAGGCGGCGGATCGATTGTTCCCGGGTCGGCCACTGCAGGCCGCGCAACCGCCACCACGCCAGGGCACCGAAGCCCACTGCCAGGGCAGCCAACACGCCGGAATGAACCCAGGGATCGAGGCCGGCGAACAGGTCGAGATGGGCGGCGGCAACGAACAGAGCGACGGCCGACAGCAACGGCACCAGGCGCGGCCACAGGCCTTCCCAGGCGAGCGCCAGCCACGCCAAGCCGACCTTGCGCTCCAGTCCGGGGGCCCCGACTTCGGCTGCCTCGATCGTCTCTGACTGGCTGATCGCCATTACACCCTTTCTATAAGGTCTCCGGGTGGCCTTCCGCCTCCGGCCTCTTCGGGCCCGGAGGGGTTAGATCCACGACGGGACCCGTTCCGCAGCGAGCATCTCGTCGATCGACGGTCTGGGGCGAACAACCGCAAACCGCGTGCCATCGACCAGGACCTCCGGCACCAGGGGCCGGCTATTGTAGGTCGACGCCATCACGGCCCCATAGGCGCCGGCCGAGCGTACCATGATGAGGTCGCCGGCAGAAAGCGGCGGCAAATCACGGTTCTGTGCCAGATAATCCCCTGATTCGCAGATCGGCCCGACAACGTCGCAACGGATTTTGGCGGCATCGGGGCGGGGTTGGCGGACCGGCAGGATGTCGTGCCAGGCCTCGTACAGGGTCGGCCGGATCAGGTCGTTCATGGCGGCATCGACGATCACGAAAGTCCGCGAAACGCCGGGCTTCACGAGGATGACCTCGCCCACCAGCACGCCCGCCTCGCCGACCAGCCGGCGCCCGGGCTCGAACGTCAGTTCGCAATCGAGACCCTGGGTCTCCTTCGCCACCATCGCCAGGAAGTCGGCGATCGAGGGCGGCTTCTCCTTCCTGTAAACGATCCCCAGCCCGCCGCCGATATCGAAGCGATCGATACGGTGGCCGTCGTCGCGCAGCTGCTTGATCAGGCCGCGCACCTTCTTGATCGATGCGCGATAGGGCGTGAGCTTCTCGAGTTGCGAGCCGATATGCATGGCGACGCCGACCACGCGCAGGTTCGGCAGCTTGCCGGCCATGGCGAAGGCGTCGCGCGCGAGATCGATGTCGATGCCGAACTTGTTGCCCTTCTTGCCGGTCGTGATCTTGGCGTGGGTCCTGGCATCGACGTCGGGGTTCACGCGGATGGTGATGTCGGCCTTCATGCCGAGCTGGCCCGCGACGGCGTTCAGCACGTCGAGTTCGTAGGCGCTCTCGACGTTGATCTGGCCGACGCCGGCCTCGAGCGCGGCCATCAGCTCCGACGGCTTCTTGCCGACGCCGGAATAGACGATGCGTTCCGCCGGGATGCCGGCGACCAGCGCACGGCGCATCTCGCCGACCGAGACGATGTCGGCGCCGGCGCCCATCTCGCCCAGCAGCTTGATCACCGCGAGGTTGCTGTTGGCCTTCATGGCGTAGCACACCGAGGCGCGGCGTCCCTTGAGCGAGGTCTTCATGCCGTCCTGGAACTCGCGCATGCCCTGGCGCAGCGCGCCGGCCGAATAGCAATAGAACGGCGTGCCGACCTGCGCCGCGATCTTCTTGATCGCCACGCCCTCGGCCTGCATCTCGCCGTTCCTGTAGGCGAAGAAGCTCACAGGAACCTCCGGCGCGCATCCTTGACCGCGCGCGCGACATTGGCCGGCGCGGTGCCGCCGAAACTCTTGCGCGCCGCGACCGACGCCTCGACGGTCAGCACCTTGTAGACACCGCGGTCGATGCGCGGCTCGACCGCCTGCATCTCCTTCAGCGTGAGCCCGTCGAGATCGACGCCCTTGTCGGCGGCCTTGCCAACCAGCGCGCCGGTGACGTGATGGGCCTGGCGGAACGGCAGGCCGACCTTGCGCACCAGCCAGTCCGCAAGATCGGTCGCGACCGAGTAGTCAGCCGAGGCGACGGCGCGCATGCGCTGCTTGTTGGCTTTTAGGTCGCGGACCATGCCGGCCATCGCCGCGATGCAGAGCTCGAGCGAATCGGCGGCATCGAACAGCGGTTCCTTGTCCTCCTGCATGTCCTTGCCGTAGGTCAGCGGCAGGCCCTTCAGGATGGTGCAGAGTGCCACGAAGGCGCCGACGATGCGGCCGACCTTGCCGCGCGCCAGCTCGGCGGCGTCGGGGTTGCGCTTCTGCGGCATGATCGAGCTGCCGGTGGTGAAGGCGTCCGACAGCGCGATGAAGCGGAACGGCGCCGAGCACCAGATCACGATCTCCTCGGCGAGCCGCGACAGATGCACGGCGCAGAGCGAGGACGCGCCGAGGAACTCGACCACGTAGTCGCGATCGGACACGGCATCGAGCGAGTTGGCCATCGGCCGGTCGAAGCCCAGCGCCCTGGCCGTGCGGGCCCGGTCGATCGGGTGCGGCGTGCCGGCGAGCGCAGCCGCGCCGAGCGGCGATTCGTTCAGGCGCGCGCGGCAATCGGCGAAGCGGCTGCGGTCGCGGCCGATCATCTCGACGTAGGACAGAAGATGATGACCGAAGGTGATCGGCTGCGCGGTCTGCAGGTGGGTGAAGCCCGGCATGATCGTGCCGGCATGTTCCTCGGCGCGGTCGATCAGGGCCGCCTGCAGGTCCTTCAGCATCAGCTCGAAGCGGTCGATCGTGTCGCGCACCCACAGTCGCACGTCGAGCGCGATCTGGTCGTTGCGCGAACGTGCGGTATGCAGCCGTCCGCCGGCCGGGCCGATCAGGTCGGTGAGCCGCGCCTCGACGTTGAAATGGATGTCCTCGAGCTTGGTCGAGAAACGGAACTTGCCGCTCTCGATCTCGGCACGCACCTTCGCCAGCCCGGCCTTGATGGCGCGGCCGTCGGCGGGCGTCAGGATCTTGCGCGCCACCAGCATGTCGGCGTGCGCCAGCGAGCCCGCGATGTCCTGGGCGTAGAGCCGCTTGTCGAAGCCGATCGAGGCGTTGATCTTCTCCATGATCTCCGCCGGGCCGAGCTTGTAGCGGCCGCCCCACATTGCGTTGGAGCGGCTAGCCGCGGGCTTTGTCTTTTTCCGTGCCATGAATTAGAGCCAGTAATGCTGTAGGAACCGGCGCTTATGACACATCCCGCCCCGAATTTCGCCCTCCGCCGCAGGGTCTTCCTCGGCGCCGCGCCGGCTTTTTTTGCCGTCCCGGCATTAGCCGATGTAGGGCCCTCCCTGCTCACCGGCGCGATGGCCAAGTTCAAGCTGGCTACGGCGCGCAAACCCCTGGCCGATTTCTCCTTCCTCGATGCCAAGGACCAGGAACGCAAGCTCGCCGACTGGCGCGGCAAGACCTTGCTCGTCAATTTCTGGGCGACCTGGTGCGCGCCGTGCGTCAAGGAGATGCCGAGCCTCGACAGGCTTCAGGCCCAAATGGACAAACAGTCGGGCAAGGACAGCTTCGTCGTGCTGCCGCTGTCGCTCGACGGCCCGACCCGCTCCAAGGTCGCGCCGTTCTACGAGAACGCCAAGCTCGCCAGCCTCGGCATCTGGTTCGACAAGGGCCGCAAGGTGCAGCAGGCACTCGACGTCAGCCTGCTGCCGACGTCGATCCTGATCGATGCCAAGGGCCGCGAGATCGGCCGCCTAGAGGGCGAGGCCGACTGGGACACGCCCGAGGCAATCGCGCTCATGAAGGCCGCCGGCGGCGCCTGAACGCCGCTCTGAGATGGGGGAGTTCCGCCCCGTCTGCTCCGCTTCCACCTACTCCGGGCGCACAGTGAAAGTCGGCCTGCGCAGACGGGTCAGCCAGAAAGGGCGGTTGGCCGATGTCGTGGCGATCCACACCAGCACGCATACGCCGAGAAGGAAGCCGATGACGGGGTCGCCCGACCAGGCGAAGGCACCCGCCGCGAAGCTCATGGCCGCCGCGATCATCTGAACCATCGATCTCTCCACCGAGACAATTTGCACAACGTCGGGCGGCATGTAGAGGCCGCGGGGTTTCCCGCAGATGTCGTGAGTGTAGCGATCGGTTTCGTTGGTTACGCGACGGTGGCGCGCGTGCCCTCGATTGTGGGCATTTTCGCGCCGGAAGCGGGCAAGGCCCCACCCTTCGAAACGCCGCGCGCCCGCGCGCAGCGCCGGAAGAGATGCGCGCGGCTCCTCAGGCCAGGGGCTTTGCCGGGGGTGCGGTCTTCAGGACCGCACGATCAGGCGCGATTGATCTTCGTGCAGCGGCAAGTGTCGATCTGGTGGAATTCCAGCATGTTGCCGCACGGATCGTTGACGAAAAGCTGCGTCGATTGCGGGCTGACCAGCCCCTCGATCACCCAGTACTTCGTGCCCATGCGGTCGAGTTCCTTGCGGGTCGCCGCGATGTCCTTGACCGCGAAGGCGATGTGCGGCCGGGTCGGATCCTCGCCCGGACCCTTGGCGACTGGCGAGGGCTGCGCGCCGCCGATCAGGTGGATCTGCCCGACCGCGCCGACATTGATCCAGGCGCCGGGGATGCCGGGAATGGTCGGCCGTCCCTCGTCGCGCGAGAGACCGAGCACGTCCTTGTAGAACTTCTCGACCTCGCCGAGCTTGGCTCCGGCGTTGTCGATGCGGATGCCGGTATGATGAACCTCGAGAATTTCGATCGCCATGGAGAGTTCCCTCTTGATGTCTTGATGTTGGGGCAATCCTAGCTTCAGGATGGCGGCATGGCGAGAAAACCTCTCAACGGCGACGGGCGGCGCGCGCGGGTCGGCATCGTGGTACCGAGCGTCAACACGGTGATGGAACCGTGGGCGCACAGGGTGGTGCCGGACGGCGTCGGCCTTTTCGCCGCGCGGATGTTCATCCCGCCCGCCACCACGCCCGAAGCCTTCATCGAGATGGACCGCAACGAGGGCCGCATGGCGATCCGCCAGCTCTCCAGCGTGCATCCGGACGTGATCGCCTATGGCTGCACGGCCTCCTCGATCGTGCAGGGCCTCGACTATGACGCCCATCTGCGGGGCGAAATCGAACAGGCGCACGGCGTGCCGGCGACCACGGCGGCGCACGCCATCGTGAGCGCCGCCCGGGCGCTCGAGGTCGGCACGGTGAGCATCGTGTCGCCCTACACGAAGGAGGTCGACGAGGCCGAGCACCGCTATTTCGCGAGTGCCGGCCTGAAGGTGACCGGCGGCGCCTGCCTCGGGATCACCGACGGCTTTCTGCTGGCTGAACCGGAACCCGACACGCTGTTCGAACTCGGCACGCGCGGCTGCGATATCCATGCCGAGGCGCTGATCATGACCTGCCTCAACACGCGCTCGCACACCGTGATCGCCCGACTGGAAGACGAGCTCGGCGTGCCGGTGATCACCTCGACGCAGGCGACCCTGTGGCATGCGCTGCGGCTCGCCGGCATCGACGATTCCATCAAGGGCTACGGCCGGCTGCTCGAGCGCTACTGAGCCGCTCGAACGGAATGGCGGCACGCCTCCTCCCGACCTGAACCGCGCAACGCGTACGGGTGCAGGAAGTTGCATCGTGCAATCCGGGGGTGCGCTTCCGTCGCAGGCCGCGATTGACCGGCGTCAAGTCGCCGTAAGGTGGGCTGCCTATCTGATGGTCCAGCTTTCACCGAACGCGAAAGGAAGCCTGTCGTGCAGCCGACCATCCTCGCCCTGGGAGCTCTGAGCAGCCTGCTCGGCCTGGCGCTGATGCTGCGCTATGGCCTGACGCTCCACAGCCGGCTGGAGTTCGGCCAGGTGCTGCCGCAGTCGTTTTCGGCCAGCTATGAGACCCTGCGCCTGCATAGCCGCGAATTGCGCGGCCGCTTCGGGCTGGTGCTGGCCGTGGCCGGTGCCGCCCTGGCGACGGGCGCCACCGGCCTGGTCCAGCTGCCGATCTAGACATAGCCGCTCAGCAATTGACCTCAGCCGCCCGCCTCATTGGCCAGCGATGCGCTTGGCGCCTTCCAGTTCCTTCTCGAGCAGCGGCAACCACTCCTGTGCGAAGCGGCGCAGCGGACCGCTGCCGCCGTTCTGGGAGTAGGCACCGACCTGATCGACCAGCTCGGTGAGCGCGGCGAGTTGGGCGCTGCCATAGGCGGCGTCGAATTCCGCACCCTGCAAGGCCGCGAGGTGGCGCAACACCGTGTTGTGGCGAGGCTCCTTGCCGCCCGGGGTCGGCGCGTAGCTGACGCCGGCTTCGGTGCGGGTCTTCTCCAGACGCTGGGCGGCCTTGGGACGCTCGACCAGCATGCGATTGCCGAAGCCGCGCACGGCCTCGCTGCTCGCCCGCTCCTGCGCCAGCTGCCCCGAGGCGATGGCGAAGTTGTTGGCTTCCTGCACGAAGCCGACGAAACGGGCGTCGGGCAGCGCGTCGACCGAGAACGCAACCGGCGCGAAGCCAAGTGCGGCAGCGAAGAGCGCGCAACCCGACAGGACTTTCACAAGAATGGACATGAGGGTTCCTCTCGATTTTTACGATACGGGCGAGCCGGGAAGCGCTAGCCGGCGGTCTGCCGGTAGCGCCGGGCGTCGACCTCGCGGACGACACAGACGTCGTAGCTGCGCGAGCCGCGCTCGAGGCCGTAGTCGAAGCAGGCGTCGCGTGCGTCCTGGATCAGGCGCGCATCGGAGTAGTCGCGGCCGACACGGCCATAGGACCGCGCGCCGGCTTCGCGTTGAACGCAACGATCGTAGCTCGCCGTCCCCGGCGTGAAGCCGTAGTCGACGCAGTTGTTGCGCGCGACGTTGTCCGCCCTGGGCGTGCTCGGCGGCACCGAAGCCTGCCTGTCGTAGGGGCCTGCACAGGCTCCCGCGATCAAGGCGATCGACGCGAATACGACATTTCTGGAAACGGGTATGGAAACAGACATGGCAACCTCCATGCTGAAGGGACGTTGGACAGGACCGGCCGACGCCGGCAGCTACTGCTGCCGGGTCTCGAAGCCGTGAACCTGAAGCTCGGCTTCCTCGTGGGTGATCGCGTAGCGGGTCTGCAGCTTGCCGATGAGCACCTCACGCCGGCCGTTGATCTGCGCGATGTCGTCGTCGGTCAGCTTGCCCCACTGCTCCTTGATCGCGCCCTTGCTCTGGGTCCAGGCGCCCTTGATCTTGGCCCACGCAGTGTTCGCCTCACGCTCGATCGTCGTGGTGCCGCCCGCCTTCGGGTTATTCTGAGCGTGCGCGGCCGCGATCGGCGCCGCGAAGCCCACTGCCGTCGCGAAAATGACGAGTACCTTGGTAGTGCGCATCGGTTCCTCCGTTCTGTTGGGAAAGCGGTGTCGAGCGCGACCGTCGGTCGGCGAAACACTGCGGTCCCTTCGAGGTGGGAGCGCTCGATGCGGGCGACCAGCGACAATTCTGCGGCAATACCGGGCGCATGACGGGGCGCCCCCGAAATGTCGGGCGCCCGCGCTGTTGCCATTCTGTGATCTTGCGGAAGTGCGCGTCCGGGAGCGAGGACGCACCCTTCTACTTCGGCGCCGCGAAGACCGGTGTCAGGAGGCGGCGGCTTTCACCGTCGCCGGCGCATAGACGAATGCCTTGTCGTCGAGATCGATCTTCGGGAACTCGTTCTTCTCGCGCCAGTAGTCCTGCGTGTGCTGCCATTCGCGCTTGTCGCCGCGCTTGGGCAGCAGATTCATGCCGCGCATGAGATAACCCGGATTGAAGTTCTCCGGATCGATCCAGGGCAGCAGCTTCATGTCGCGATCCTCGGTCCGCAGCGCGACCTCGATCCTGGCGGCGCCCTTCTTCTTCATGTGGCCGAGCAGGCGGCAGACGAAGTCGGCCACAAGGTCGGCGCGAAGCGTCCAGCTGGCGCGAAAATAGCCGAACACCCACACGAGATTCGGCACACCCGTGAACATCATGCCGCGATAGGTCACGGTGTCGGCCCAGTCGAGCTTGCGGCCGTCGATCTCGAAGGCAATGTCGCCCATCATGTTGAGGTTGAAGCCGGTCGCGGTGACGATGATGTCGGCCTCGATCTCCTTGCCCGACTTCAGGCGCAGCCCCTTCGCGGTGAAGCGGTCGATCTCTCCGGTTTCGACCGAGGCCTTGCCCGAGCGGATGCCGCGGAACAGGTCACCGTCGGGCACGAAGGCGATGCGCTGGCGCCACGGCCGGTAGGACGGCGTGAAGTCGCGGGCGATGTCGTAGTCGGGGCCGAGATAGGCGCGCACGCCGCCCAGCAGTTCCTCGCGCACTTTCTCGGGCTCCTCGAAGGAGCGGCGGGTGAACACGGACTGGTCGAACAGGATCTTGCGGCGGACGATCTCGTGGATCCAGTTCTCGTCGACCTCGAGCTGGCGCAGCGTGTCGGCGAGGTCGTTGGCGTTGCGCGCAGGGATGAAATAGGTCGGCGAGCGCTGCACGACGGTGACGTGCTCGCAATCCGGCGCCATCGCCGGCACGACGGTCGCGGCGGTGGCGCCCGAGCCGATGACGATCACCTTCTTGCCCTTGTAGTCGAGATCCTTGGGCCAGGTCTGCGGGTGGACGATGCGGCCCTTGAAGTCGGCCATGCCGGGCCATTCCGGCGTGTAACCTTCGGAATGCCGGTAGTAGCCCTGGCACATCCACAGGAAGCCGGCGGTGATCCGGAACGGCTGGCCGGTGTCGGTGCGCGTGCCCTCGATGGTCCAGCGATTGTCCGCCGCCGACCAGCGCGCCGAGGCGATCGAATGGCGATAGCGGATGTGGCGCGCGAGGTCGTTCTCGTCGATCACCTCGCCCATGTAGGAAAGAATCTCTTGCGCCGTGGCGATCGGCTTGCCGCGCCACGGTTTGAAGCGGTAGCCGAAAGTGAAGAGATCGCTGTCGGAGCGGATGCCGGGATACTTGTGCGTAAGCCAGGTGCCGCCGAAGCTCTCCTGCGATTCGAGGACGACGAAACTCTTGTCCGGGCACTGCCTGGTGAGATGGTAGGCGCCGCCGACGCCCGAGATACCCGCCCCGACGATCAGCACGTCGAAATGCTCGGCCCGTACCGGCTGGCCAGCCTGCGTCATCGTGGTGTCGGGCATGAAAGGCTCCTCCTCGCGATTCTCCGGACCATCAGGCGCTCAACACGCGCCCGCCAGAATGGGGCGCGATGTCGCGAACCCGCCCCTCGAAACCAGTATGGGGGACGAAGCCAGCCACGACATTCACCGGCGCGTGCCGCAGTAGGTCGGTACGGTCGGCCATTTCAGGTAGCCGTAGCCCGACTTGTAGCTCTTCATGTCGTCATAGGGGTGCGCCCGCCAGTAGCTAACGAAGTATCCCACGCACTTCTTCGCCTCGGCATCGTAGCGGGCCGGTTCCTTGATTTCGCAACGTCCCTCCCACTCCTTGTTTTGCTTGCGGGCCTGGGCTTCACCCGTGACGCAGTCGTTCTGGTACTGGGTCTCGAAGAAGCATTTGCACATGCCGTCCAGCCGGGCGATTTCCGCGGCGTCGCGCTGCTGCTTCGCTGCCCGGTCGGCCTCGATCTGGCGGGTTATGATGCTCGGCGAAGACTGCTGCTGCGTCGGCTGGACGGGCACTGCCGCCGACGGCTTGTCCGGTTGCTCGATCCAGGCGCGGCGCTTGTCCGCCGTACCGCCGGTCGGCGCGCCCTGGGTTGCCGTCTGGGGCACTGCGGGCTTCGTCGTTGGAGCACTGCCCGCCGGCGTTTTGGCGGCGTCCTGACGGGCGCGCGCTTCGTCCTGCTTGAGGCTGGAGTCGAGTGCGGCCATGAGGCGTTCCTGCTGCTGGCGGTCCCATTCCTGGTTCCACGCCTTGAGTTCGAGATATTTGCGAAAGTACTGGTTGGTCAGATAGGCGTCGCGCACCTGGTCGCGTATGGCGAAGAGCTGGGCGGCGAGTTGCGCCTGGACCTGCTTCTCGAGGCCCGGAAACGTGACGTAGCCTGACGAATCGTTCAGAAACTGATCGGCCACGTCCATCAGGTCGTCAGGAGAGAAGGCGCCGGAGATGCTGCGCACGATCTTGTCCTGATTCTCCGCGATCGACGCCTGAACGTAAGGCCAGGTCTTGGCCAGACGCGAATCCTTGTACGGCCCCGTCGCCTGCTCGATCGCCAGCTCCATCGATGCGCGGGTTATGTCCTTCATCAGCAGGACCAGTCCCGCTTCCGGGAGGGCATAGGTGATGCCGCCTTCGACCAGGCTGCGGGCGGCGCCTTCGCGGTCGCCATGAGAAAGTTGATAGATCGCGATCGCCGCGTCGATGCCCATGCCGGCCGCCATCTCGCCGGCCAGGCCGCGCGCCGTCTTTGCCGCGGTCTTGCCGGACAGGGAAGCGCGGTCGCCGAGCAGATCGAGAAGCGCCGCCTCCGGGATGCCGGCATTCCGCGCGGCCATCGCCACGCCGCCGCCGATCGCGGCGCCACGCCGCTGCGCCAGCTTCGCGATCGTGTCCGCGCCATAGTCCCGCGTCACGTCGTCGAGCATGGTCAGCAACTGCCTGTTGCCGGCATGCAGCTCGCGGAACCTGTCGACACCGCCGGCATTGACGATCGCCCCCAGGAGGTTCTGTTCGACCATCAGCCGCGTGCCGGTGCGCGCAGCGGCGTCCGCACCGGGGCCCGCGCTGAG
This sequence comes from Reyranella sp., assembly GCA_044225265.1. Classification (GTDB taxonomy): domain Bacteria; phylum Pseudomonadota; class Alphaproteobacteria; order Reyranellales; family Reyranellaceae; genus Reyranella. The sequence continues at coordinate 13,085 of JBGAIW010000022.1, read as the reverse complement.
CACCAGGTCGCGCCCGGCGGCCTGCACCACCCGCTCGCTGGCGGCGCGGGCGCGCTTGGCGAACTCCTCCGCCGTCAGGCCGGTCTTCTTGACGGCGTCGGCCGCGGACATGCCCTTCTTCATGGCCGCCGAGACCTCGTCGGCATCGTGCAGCAGGCCGGCGAACTGCTTGTCCTTCATCAACTCGTCGCGCAGATCCTGCGGCAGGCGGGAGACCACCTCGGACTGGCGCTGCAGGACCTTGGCGCTGCCCGCGACCTGGCCCTTCTGCACCAGGTAGTTGGCGAGCTGGGCGTCGTTGTCTGCCGCCATGCCGAGTACGTCGCCGAGGTGATTTTCCACGACGCCGAAGCGCTCGGCCATGCTGCCGAAGTTCGCCAGCGGCATCTTTCCCATCCGGTCGCCGGCACTCGAATAGAACGTTACATCGCCAGCGTACGTTCCCGACGCGATTTGCGACTCGAGATGGCCGATCGAGCCGCGCGACAGGTAGCCGCCGCCGCTGTCGGCCAGCGCCGCGGCCTGCGCCACCGACTTGTCGCGCGCGGCCTTCCACTGGTCCGCCGACAAGGGCTTGCCAGCGGTCTCCGGTGAGCCGCGATAGCGCGTGAAGTTGCCGTTGGCGCTCATCACCGAGAACTTGCGGCGCTCGAGAAAGTCGGCCGGCGCAGCCTTGACGAATTCCTCCGCGCCCACCGCGCTGCGCGGCCCGAGCACCGTGGCATCGTAGTCGCTGCTGCGTGGATCGAAGGCTGCATCCATGAACGACTTCCCCGACGGCATGAAGCCCAGCGTCCCGGTGCGCTGGGCCGCCGTGCGCTGGACCTGGTCGAGGATGGCGGCGTTACCCAGTTTCCAGAGCTTGCCGGTCGCGCTGTTGTTGATCTCGTCGAGGGATGCAGCCCTCCATGAGGGCATCGCCTTGTCTTCCGCCTGCACGACCAGACTGTGAAGCTGGTTCAACTCGCTGCTGCTGAGCTTCTCGACACGCGAGCGGTCAATCAGACTCTTGATACTCGCAAGCAGCCTATCGTCGGCTTCGACCACGCCGGCTGCATGCCCCGCCGACACCGTCAGCACGAGCGCCGCGATTGCGGATAGGCTCCTTCTCATCATCGCGCGCCTGCTGGCACGGGCCGGGGGAAGATCAGGAGCGACCGGAGGAGACGCCGTGCCTCCCGGAAGGCCACCTCGAAGCCGTCTTCGGGTGCGACGTAGGACCACGTCACGGCACCGCCGTACCCATCCGAAAGGACCACGTACCAGCCGCGAATCGGCTTTCCGCCATCGGCGTACTCGGTCTCGAACTGCGCACCCGGCAGATCGGGCGTCGCCGGCTCCTGCACATAGGCCGGCCCGTCGACGAACACCGCCTGCGGGAAGCGCTGCGCGATCGCCTGTTTGGCCCTTAGAGTGGCCTCGATCACGGCGCGCTGGTTGGTCCAGCCGGGCGGCATGCGATCGAGGTCGATCCTTGCCACGCGCCCGCCGCCGAGCGGATGGGACAGGTATGCCTTCGCTTGGGCGCCGGGAATGTCGACCCAGGTCCAGCCCGGAAGGTTCTCGATCAGCACGCCGGCGAACACCGCCAGCATGAATTCGTGGTTCGCAAGTCCGGCCGGGCGCACGGCCGGCACCAGCGTGAACTTCCGCTTCTCCCCGCGGCGAAGCGCGATCACCTCGACGGGCTGGCCCTGCGGCGTCGGCGCGGCGCGAACGTCGTCGACCGTGCGGATCGTGCGGCCCGACATGCCCACCAGGACGTCGCCCTTGGCGAGGCCTGCCGCTTCCGCAGGCGACCCGGGGCGCACCATCGCCACCGCCACCGCCCGGTCGTTGTCGAGGCCGACCTGTTGAAGATCCTTCGTCGCCGGCGAGAAGACTTCGAGGCCGAGCCAGCCGTCGGGTGCGCGCCCCGCCGACGGTGCCGTACCTGGCGCGGAACGTGGCGGCTCGGGTGGCCGCGGCAGCTGGAAACTCGCCAGTATCGCTTCGATCAGCGCGCCCTGTGCCGGATAGGCCGCCGCCGTGCAGACGATCGTGATGACGAAGGTCCGGCCGGGGACGCCGATGAAGCTGACGTTGCCGATCGAGCTGCCGCCGAACGCCACCGACTCGTAGACGCCCTGCACCGCCGGCACGCCGCCCACGGACCGATCGGCCAACGACAACCGACGGCGATAGGTCGCATCCGGCCCCACGCTGACACGTTCCCATTCGGCGGCGAAACGATGGGTATCGGCCTGCCCGTTCATCGCCGCGGAGCCGACCTGCAGCAGGCAACTGCCGTCCTGTGCCTGAAGATCGTAGTCGGACGACGGCGGAGCGATCTGCCAGGTCGCCGGCACCTGGATCGAGAAACCGAGGCCTGGATGGACGTAGGGAAACATTCCCTGCTGGGCGGCGGCCGAAACGGCCCCGAGAACGTACAGCAGCAGCGCCAAGATATTCTTCAGCATCGCCGAACCCGCTCCAGCCATGGTTCAAACCTATGCTCACGGGCTTCTGCATCCCTTGATCCTGCTCAAGGCCCGGCGGCCTTCGCCGTGCAATTTGCCGACAGACGATGCGGTTCGTTTCTCTCCTGCTCTGCCTGGCCGTGCTGGCGAGTTGCTCGCCGCCGCCCGAGATTGCCGACCGCCCCGAGACGCCTCCGGAGGGGTCGGCACTGTCCCTGCTGCCTCGCGGCGACGCCGGGACGCCGATCTCCTATCCGAACGCCGTCGATGCCGCCCAGTCTCTCGGCGCCGGCGAGCGCCGCCTGACAGCGGTGCGCTTCGCCTCGACGGAGGCCGTCCGCGACGCATTCGCCCACGAGCGCGACAGCCGACTGAACGACCCCGCTGTGAAATCCAGCGAAGCCGTCGACGCACTGTCGGTCCGCTACTTCCGGACGACTGCGGACGGGGTCAGCGTGCTGTCATGGGTGAGCGGTGTCTGGCTGTTCGTCGCCGAAGCCCGGGACGGACCGGCCCTTGCCGCCCTGATCGCCTCTTCCGGCGCCGGCGGAATGCCGCCGACGTCGCCGCTGCAGTCGCCGGCGATGCTGACCGCCATGTTCGTCGGGGCGGCGTTGATCCTCGTCGCCCTGATCTCGGGCCTGATCGTCGTGGTGATCCGCGGGACCGCGGTGCGGCCGGCTCCCGGAACCCCTGCGGTGTCGGCCGCCGAGCTCGCGCGCCGGCTGCTGGAACTCAACGCCGCGCACCTGCCATGGACGCTGCGCACCGGACCGGAGGCGGACATCGTCGCCGAATGGAAATTCGCCGATGCCAGCTGGTGGGGCGTGCTCGCCAAGTCCGGCATGAAGAAATCCTACCGCTTGCGGCTGTTCTTCGACGAGACGACGCGGCGTTGTGGCGCTCTCGACGAGTTCGGCGAACTCGACTGGAGCGCCGGACTGATGGCCGCGCCGCGGATTCATTATTCCAGGAGCTTTTTCCGGGGCGTCCAACTCGTGCGCCGCCAGCGCGAAGTCGCCTATGGCTTCCGCACGCCCGTCGGCCAGCCCGGCAAGGTGCTCGACTACACATTCGACATCGACGAGGTGAAGCAGCCGGTGATCGCAGCGGTCGTTGCCGCCGGCTGGACCTATCAACCGATGCTCTGGCCGAAGCGCTGAAGCAGGCTTGATCTGCCTCAAGGTAGGCGTTCCCCCGGAGCGCCAATATCGAGTTCCACGCGAGGGACATCGACGTGCGTTCAGCAGGGCACATTTTCGCGATCGCGTTGCTGGCAGCAAGCCTGGCATCTGCGGCATCGGAGTCCGGATGGACGCTCGTCCGACAGGACGAGACGCCCCGCGTCTACGCCATCACCAAGAGCATGCGCACCAACCTCAACCTCGCGGCGGTGGTCCTCGCCTGCGAGCTGATCGAACGTCGCAACAGCGTGCAACTCCAGCTCTACCCGTCCAATCAGGAACCCATCCTCCCGGCCGGCGCCTCACCGGAGGATATGAAGGAGGCGCCGCGCGCCGAACTGACCATCGACGACAAGGTCCTTGCGGTGCAGGTCGCGTTCGGCGGCGACTATGCGCTCGTGATGGATGGCGTCGACGGCGACCTGCCGATGCTGTCGGTGAAGCTGCTCGAGGCACTCGAGGCCGGCAAGAGCCTCCGGCTGAGATTCGACCTCGTGCGCGAAGCGGCGGGTCAGCCCGCCGCCTTCGACGGCGACGTCGAAATCGATCTTCAGGCCGGCGAAGGAACCGGCGCGCTGGCAACGGTGCGCCGCGAATGCCGCCGGCCATGACGAAGGCCAGGCGAATTCTTCGAATTGGCATCGTCGCCGTGGCACTTGCCATGCTCGCCGGAGCCGCAGGCGCCTGGCTTTATCGCGCCGAGCTTGCGGCGCGGACGGCCATCGCCATTCTCGAGCAACGCGGCTTTGGCCCGGTCGAACTCACCGTCCATCACGTCGGATTGCATTCGGCACGGGCGTCCGGCCTCAGCCTGTACGGCGGCGCCGTGCGCGCCTCCTCGCTGGTTCTCACGTTCGACCCCGGCGATCTCTATGTCGGCCGAGCCCGGACGATGGAGATCGAGGGTCTGCGCACGACCGTCGACGTGAAGGACGGCAACGCCAAAGTCGGCGGCCGCCCCCTGCCGGCCTCGACGGCGCCCGGATCCTCCTTCGCGCCGATATCGTCGATCACGCTGCGCGACGTCGACATCTCGGCGACCTTTCCCGCGCTTGCCCAGCCGGTGCGCATCACCGGCGGCGGACGCCTGATCGACACCACGCTCGCGTTCGAGCTCATCGCCTCGATGCAGGCCGATCGCGGGTCGGTGCTCGAGGTGCTCGCGGCCGGCAAGCACGACATCGAGCGCAATGCCGGCACCGCCAGCGTCACCATGCGCACCGTGAAGTTCCACGCCAACAGCAAGCAGCCCAAGGACCTGTTCCCAGCGCTGGCCGGCATCCTGCCCCGGCTCGACGGCGCTGCCCGCGCCGCCGGGCTGGTGTCGTGGACGGACGATGGAATCGTTCCGGACCTGTCGGTGCATGTCGAAGGCATCGCCTTCGAAACCCCTCAGGCCAGGGTGCGCGACCTGCGCGCCGACCTGCACGTCACCAGCCTGACACCGCTCGCGACATCGGGCCGGCAGACCCTCACCGCGACCGTCCAGCCCGGCGGCCTGCCGGCCGCGCCGCTCAGCCTGCAGTTCGAACTGAAGGCCAAGCCCGCCGTGCATGTCGAGGCGCTGACTTACGGTTTTGCCGGCGGACGGATCACGGCTTCGCCCTTCACGATCGATCCCGCCCATCCGGACTTCACCACCAAGCTGCACTTTGCCGGCGTCGAGCTTGAACAGGCCTTCCGCCTCCTGAACGTCGAGGGCATGGCCGGCACCGGACGCATCGAGGGCGACGTCGCGCTCCAGGTGCGCGGCGGCAAGGTCTCGATCGACGACAGCCGCCTGGCGGCAAGCGGCCCCGGCGAACTCGACATCAACAACAGCTGGCTGCTCGAGCGCGTCGGCGGCGCAGATCCGAGGGTGCGCGATGCCCTGCAGACCTTGGGCGACTTCCACTACGAAGTGCTCACCATCGACTTCGACCGCAGCGAGGGCGGCACCGGAAGCCTGCTGCTGCGCCTGCAGGGCCAGAACCCGACGGCCTCGGTGCTCAAGGGACAGAAGATCAATTTCAACATCAGGCTCGAGAGCAACTTCGATCGCCTGGCGGAGATGGCGCTGCGAGGCGTCGAGACCGTGCACGAATTGTTGCGTCAACGATAGAGAGAGGTCCACCCGCGATGTCGTCTACGTTCATCAGTCCACGCCGGCCATTGGCCGCGCTGCTTGCCCTCGCCGGGGCGGTGGCGTGCACGCCGAAGGTCGAGGTCGTGGCGCCCAAGGATCCCATCACCATCAATCTCAACATCAAACTCGACGCCGATGTGCGCCTGAAGATCGAGAAGGAGGCGACCAATGACGTCAAGACCAAGCCGATTTTCTAGGCGCACGTTCGTCCTCTCGATGGCCATCCTGTCGGCGGCCCCGGCCGGCCTTGCGCGGGCCCAGGGCATGCTCGACGCGGCACGCGCGGCAGGACAGGTCGGGGAGCGGTTCGACGGCTATGCCGCCATCCATGGAGCGGCACCCGCGGGCGTTCAGTCGCTCGTGGAGCAGGTGAATGCCGAACGCCGGGCGCTCTACGCCGAGCGGGCGGCTGCCCAGAAGGTGCCGGTCGATGCGATCGGCCGGATTTATGCGGCCGAGATCCTGCGCAAGCTGCCTCCCGGCAGCTGGGTGCTCGGCGAAGACGGCAGGTGGCGGCAGAAGTGACCGCCGGCCGGCCGAGGGGCGGCGCCCTGCCGCAGGCGGTCCTGCCGATTTGCCCACCGGCGGCTTGATCTGGCTCAAGGTCGCCCGCCGGCGTCGGCAGATCATTGCTTCCGAAATTGGGGAGCATCGACATGCGTCGCGCATTGGTTGCCGTAGCGCTTCTGGTCGGGACCGCGGGCGTCGCGTCCGCGGCCTCGGAGCCGGGCTGGAACCTCTTCCGCCAGGACCAGACGTCGCCCCGCGATGCCGTCACTCGCGCCATCCGGACAAACGTCAATGTCGGTGCCGTGGTGCTGACCTGCGAACGCGGCGTCGTGCAGCTTCAGCTCCATCCCTCTACCGACGGCCCCCTCCTGCCGGCAGGCGCATCGCGCGAGCAGATGAAGGACGCCCCGCGCGCCGATCTGACGATCGACGGCCGCTCCTTTCCGGTGGCGATCGCGTTCGGCGACGAACACGCGGTGGTGAGCGACAGCGGACAACGCCGTCTCGCGGCACTGTCTTCCGGACTCCTCGACGCTCTCGAAGCGGGCCGGACCCTTCAGCTGCGACTGGACCTCGTGCGCGAAGCCGCCGGTGAGCCGGCCTCGTTCGACGGCGATCTCAGGATCGACCTGCAGGCGGGCGAAGGTTCCGCCGCCCTGGCGAGTGTGCGCCGGAACTGCCGGGGCAGATGACATCGCCCTGACGCGCGACGGCGCGACGCGCAGCTCAGTGCTCGAGCTGGCACTCTTTCTTGAGTTCGGCGCAGACGCGCATCACCGCCTCGACGACCTTCGACGCCGTCGGCGATTCGCCGGGGCCGGCGGTGCCCGCGACCATCAACTGCGAGACGTCGGGGCCGAAAGTCACGACGTTGAGGGTCGCCACCCGGTCGCCCTCGGCGATCTGCAGGCGGCGGTTGCCCGGGTCCTTCATCAGCACCATCACCTGCTGGTTCTTGCCCACCATCTCGACGACGGTAGCGTAGACCTTGTCGGCCGGTGCCTCGAGCAGCACGGTGGCAAAGTCGTGCCTCGGGCCGTTGGCCTGCTGGGATTCGACCGACATGTGATGGATGCGCTGGGCGGCCTTGCGCGCCAGGAAAACCCACTGCGCCTCGGCAACCGAGGTCAGCGAGACGAGCGCCGCTGCCGATACCAGCGCCAGACGGCCGAAATGCCTCTTTGTCATGGACTAGAACTCCCCCGTGCGAATGGGGGAGGAACCTAGCGCGTCGGTACCGGACGCTCACCCGAATAATCGTAGAAGCCGCGCTTCACTTTCTTGCCGACCCAGCCGGCTTCGACGTACTTCACCAGCAGCGGGCACGGGCGGTATTTCGAGTCTGCCAGGCCCTCATGGAGCACCTGCATGACCGACAGGCAGGTGTCGAGGCCGATGAAGTCGGCGAGCTCGAGCGGGCCCATCGGGTGGTTGGCGCCGAGCTTCATGCCGGTGTCGATCGCCTCGACGTTTCCGACGCCCTCGTATAGGGCATAGACCGCCTCGTTGATCATCGGCAGCAGGATACGGTTGACGATGAAGGCCGGAAAGTCCTCGGCGTTGACCGGCTTCTTGTCGAGCTTGACCACCACTTCGCGGACGGTGCGGAAAGTCTCTTCCTCCGTCGCGATGCCGCGGATCAGCTCGACCAGCCCCATCAGCGGCACCGGGTTCATGAAGTGCATGCCCATGAACTTGCCCGGCCGGTCGGTGACCGAAGCCAGGCGCGTCACCGAGATCGACGAGGTGTTGGTCGCCAGCAGGACGTTCGGCGGCAGGTCCTCGCAGACCTTCTTGAAAATCTCGCGCTTGACCTGCTCGTTCTCGGTCGCCGCCTCGACCACCAGGTCGCAGTCGGCGAACTGCTTGTAGTCGGTGCCGGTCACGATGCGCTTCAGCGCCGCGTCCTTGTCTTCCGGCCGGATCATGCCGCGGCCGATCTGGCGGTCCATGTTGCGGCCGATGTTCTCGACGCCCGAATTGAGATGGGGCTGGTCGACGTCCATCAGCCGGATGTCGAAGCCCTTGAGGGCACAGACATGGGCGATGCCGGAACCCATCTGTCCGGCACCGATGACACCGATGCGCTTGATCATGACGCGATACTCCGCGCTACTTCTTTTCCACCGCTGCCGTCAGCTCCGGCACGATCTGGAACAGATCGCCCACGATGCCGTAGTCGGCCACCTGAAAGATCGGCGCTTCCTCGTCCTTGTTGATGGCGACGATGGTCTTGCTGTCCTTCATGCCGGCGAGATGCTGGATCGCCCCGGAGATGCCGACGGCGATGTAGAGGTCGGGCGCGACCACCTTGCCGGTCTGGCCGACCTGATAGTCGTTCGGCACGAAGCCGGCATCGACCGCGGCGCGGCTGGCGCCGACGCCGGCGCCGAGCTTGTCGGCCAGCGCCTCGATGATCTTGAAGTTCTCGCCCGAGCCCATGCCGCGGCCGCCCGAGACCACGATCTTGGCCGAGGTGAGTTCCGGCCGCTCGCTCTTGGAGAGCTCGGCTCCGACATAGGAAGACAGGCCCTTGGCGCCTTCGCCGCCGACCGTTTCGACCGGCGCCGAGCCGCCCGCGGCGACTGCCTTGAAGTTCGTCGGACGTACGGTCACGACCTTGACCTTGTCGGCCGTCTGCACGGTCGCCATCGCGTTGCCGGCATAGATCGGGCGCACGAAGGTGTCGGGCGAGACGACCTTGATCGCCTCGGAGACCTGGCCGACATCGAGCAGCGCGGCAACGCGCGGGGCGATGTTCTTGCCGACCGAGTCGGCGGCCATGACGACGTGGCTGTAGTTGGCGGCGAGCTTGACCACCAGCGGCGCAATGTCCTCGGCCAGCCAGTTGGCGTAGGCCGCATCCTCGGCGTGCAGCACCTTGGTCACGCCCTGAAGGGCTGCGGCGGACTTGGCGGCATCGCCGGCGTTCTGACCGGCGACGAGGACGTGCACGTCGGATCCGATCTGCGTGGCGGCGGAGACGGCGTTGGCAACGTTGGCGCGGACGGCTTTGTTGTCGTGCGCGGCGACGACGAGAATGGCCATGGTCAGATCACTCCCGCTTCGTTCTTCAGCTTTTCGACGAGTTCGGCGACGGTCTTCACCTTGATGCCGGCCTTGCGCTTGGGCGGCTCCTCGACCTTCAGGGTCTTCAGCCGCGGCGCGACGTCGACGCCCAGCGCGTCCGGCGCCAGCGTCTCGATCGGCTTCTTCTTGGCCTTCATGATGTTGGGCAGCGAGGCATAGCGCGGTTCGTTGAGGCGCAGGTCGGTGGTGATCACCGCCGGCATCTTGATCTTGATATTCTCGAGGCCGCCGTCGACCTCGCGCTTCACCTCGACCGAGCCGTCGGCGACGTTCAGCTTGTTGGCGAAGGTGCCTTGGCTCCAGCCGAGCAACGCGGCCAGCATCTGCCCCGTGGCGTTCGAATCGTCGTCGATCGCCTGCTTGCCGACGATCACCAGTCCGGGCTGCTCTTTGTCGACCACGGCTTTCATCAGCTTGGCGACGGCCAGCGGCTGCAGCTCGGCATCGGTCTGGACCAGCACGCCGCGGTCGGCGCCCATGGCGAGGGCCGTGCGGATCGTTTCCTGGCACTGCGCGGGTCCGGCGGAGAAGGCGATGATCTCGGTCGCGGCGCCCTTCTCTTTCATGCGGATCGCCTCTTCAACGGCGATCTCATCGAAGGGATTCATGGACATCTTGACGTTCGCCGTCTCGACGCCCGTGTTGTCGGCCTTGACGCGAATCTTGACGTTGTAGTCGATGACCCGCTTGACCGCGACCAGCACTTTCATCGCGTATTTGCCTATAGGTGAGTTGCGGCCGGACCACCCGCCCGGCGAAGGGGATTTCGTGTAGGGCTGCTCAGCCGATCATGTCAAGGCTATGGCGCACTGCACAAAATCGCGGCGCGGAACATTTTTGCAATAAGTATCAAATGCTTAGCGGGACTGCCTCGTGCCACCAGGTACCCACAGAACGTCTGAAGAGCCGTTGCCATTGAGCCGCCGCGCCAGCACGAACAGATGGTCGGACAGGCGGTTGATGTAGGCGATCGCCTCGGGATTCACCCTCTTCCGGGCCGCGAGCTGGGTGATCTTGCGCTCGGCGCGGCGCGACACGGTGCGCGCCAGATGCAGCCAGGCCGAGCCCATGCTGCCGCCCGGCAGGACGAAGGAGTTGAGCGGCGAGAGTTCGGCGTTCATCGCGTCGATCTCCCGTTCGAGCCGCTTGGTCTGCGCCGGCACGATGCGCAGCGCCTTCTCGCCGCGCCGGGTCCTGCCCATGACGGTACAGAGATCGGCACCCAGGTCGAAGAGGTCGTTCTGGATGCGCGCCAGCATCTCGTCGGCGTCGCCGCCGCCGCCGCCGATCGCCGCACGCGCCAGGCCGATCACCGCGTTGGCCTCGTCCACCGTGCCGTAGGCCTCGACCCGCGCATCGTGCTTGGCGACCCGCTCGCCGCGGCCGAGCGAGGTTTTCCCCTTGTCGCCGCCCCTCGTATAGATTCGTGTCAGCTTGACCATGTGTCCGTCTTTCGGCGCTCAGCTCTTGGTCACCCACCACAGCAGAATCAGCACCAGAGTCAGGAGCTGCAGGCGCACTCGCCACCACATCAGCTTGTTGCTGCCGCGTGCGCGCTCGATGCTGTCGGTCGGCCCCTTGGCCATGCTGATCAGGCCGGCGAAGAGAACGCCGAGGGTCGATAGCCCCGAGATGATCACGAGAATGAAGAAGACGGTGTTGAGCGTCATGATGGCAGTCTACGCCTCATTGTGACGACCGGCACCCCGGCGAGCGCCGGACCAGGGACGCTGCGAGCTCATGGCCTGCATGCCCGTGGCACGGGCAAAGATCGCCTCCGCGGCCTGTTCGCCCGACCACAACGCCGCATGCACCGTGCCGTATTCGACCGGTTCGGTGGCCTCGCCGGCGAAGAACACGCGGTCACCCAGCGGCCGGGCATGGTCGTCGTGATCCTCGGGCGGACTGCCGATCGCCGGGTAGGAATAGCCACCCCTCGTCCAGGGATCGCTCAGCCAGCGCGGGAAAACCATCGCCTCGGGCTCCGGCACCTTGTTGCCGCCGAACATGCGGCGCAGCGAGGCGAGTGCCGCTTCCTTTACCTCCTCGTCGCTCAACTGGCGGTCGTAGCGCACTGCCGTATGGCCGTTGGCAAAGCTGAGCAGGATCGGCAGGCCGGACTCCTCGGTGTGCGAGACGAACGTGTTGAACGTGCCGCGCCTGTCTGGCGCCTCGGGCAGACGGCCGAACCATTTCGAGTTCTCCGGCCAGAAGACATGCGGGAAGCGGAGATAGATCTTGGCCAGCACGCCGGCGCCATAGCCGAGACGCCCGATGGCCTGTTGCTGCGCCAGCGGCGGCGCCGGGTCGATCCGAAAGCTGCCGTCGCGCAACAGCCCGACCGGCAGAGTGACGACCGCGCGCTCGGCGTCGATGCGCTCGCCGCTCTTCAGGGTCGCGCTCACGCCCTTGTCGTTCCAGACGAGTGCGACCGCAGGCGCGTTGAGGTGGACATCGAGCCCGCGCGCCGCGTCGTCGATCAGCCGGTGAAAGCCGCCCTTGGGCTGGGCGTTGCCGTCGAGCCCCTCGGTCGGGAACCACTCCTCGGCGGCGAGCTGGTCCCAGACGGAACCGTTCACGCCCTCGCTCATCTCGATATAGGTCGCGACCACCAGCCGGTCGACTTCCGGCAACCACTTGGCGTGCAGCAGCGGCTCGACGGCATCCTTGACCGATATCGAGCGCGGTCCGCGCACATTCGTCAGGAACTTGCTCTTCCAGCTCGCGAAGGCGATCGCGGTATTGAAGGCGGCCGCGCCCATGAAGGCCTTGCGCCGCTGGGCCACGCGCGTCGGCGCCGAGGCGCGCTCGTCGATCAGCAGCCGGTCGGCCTCGGAGCTGATCAGCTCGATGCCGAGCTTGCCGCACCACAGCGCCAGAGGATTGCCCTCGACGCCGTGCACCCACGAGCCGCCGAGATCTACCGGCGCGCCGATGCGATCATCGGTCCACACCCTTCCGCCGAGACGGTCCCGCGCTTCCAGCACGACGACCTTGAAGCCGGAATCGCGCAGCAGACGCGCCGCGACCAGGCCTGCCATCCCGGCGCCGATCACGAGCACGCGCTCGCCGCTTCCATTCCCCATCGACCAGGAGCCGGTGACGGTCATCCCTGCACCAGCCCGGGCAGTTGCGTCATGTCGGCGAACAGGAATGCCCCCGCCGCGGCCATGGCATCCCGATCCGCATAAGGCGCGCCTACGTAGCCCAGCGCCCGCATGCCGGCAGACCTCGCCGCCTGCACGCCCGGCACCGAATCCTCGACCACGACGCAGTCGAACGGCTGCTCGTTCATCTCGATCGCAGCCTTGAGGAACAGGTCGGGGAACGGCTTGCCACGCTTGACCTGGCTGGCGCTGAAGATGCGGCCCTCGAACCGCGCCCCGAGCCCGGTGACGCCGAGGGACACGTCCATCTTGTCGAAGCCGCCGGAGCTCGCGACGCAGGTCGCCACGCCCTTCGCTTCGATGGCATCGATCGCGGCGGCCACGCCGGCGACCGGCTTGAGCGGCGCGTCCCTGAAACTCTGAAGCGTCTCGACCTGCAGGCGTTCGACGAAATCCTCCGGCAGCTTGCCGCCCAGGACGCCCTCGACGATCTCGACGCACGATTTCATGGAGCGGCCCATCAGACGCCGCATCGTCTCCTCGACCGACCAGTCGAGGCCCTCGCGCCGGAGGGCACGGGCAAAGCAAGTGTTCGAGAGCGGCTCGCTGT
>JBGAIW010000021.1:0-49903 GCA_044225265.1 Reyranella sp. | reverse complement strand
GTGGAGGTGATCAACACTGACGCCGAGGGACGGCTCATTCTGTGCGACGCGATGTGGTACGCACAGGAGAAATTCAAGCCGCAGGCCATGGTCGAGCTCTCGACGCTCACCGGTGCGATCATCGTGGCGTTGGGCCATGAACGGGCAGGCATGTTCTCTAACAACACCCAGCTCTCCAACCGCCTGCGTGCAGCGGGGGCGGGGCTTGGCGAAAAACTGTGGCGCATGCCGCTTGGCCCCAGGTACGACAAGCTGATCGACAGCGACATCGCCGACATGAGGAACGTGAGCAACGGACGCGACGGCGGCTCGATCACCGCGGCGCAGTTCCTGCAGCGCTTCGTGCAGGACGGCGTGGCCTGGGCGCATCTGGACATTGCAGGCGTTGCCTGGTCGAACAAGGGCAACGAAACCACGCCCAAGGGGGCGACCGCCTTCGGCGTTCGTCTGCTCGATCGGCTCGTCGCCGATCACTACGAGCGCTGACGGCGAGACGGCCCATCCCAGTGGCAACCGAGGTCAATTTCTATCACCTGACCAAGTCGTCGCTGGAGGACGCGTTGCCCCGCCTGCTGCAGAAGACGCTGCAGGCGGGCGAGCGGGCCGTGGTGCTGCTCGGCTCGCCCGAGCGGGTCGATGCGCTCAACACGCATCTCTGGACGTTCGATCCCAACGGCTTCCTGCCGCATGGTTCGGCGCGCGACGGCGAAGCCGAACGCCAGCCGGTGTGGCTGACGCATCTCGACGAGAATCCCAACGGTGCCGGCTTCCTGTTCCTCGCCGACCGCGCACGCTCGGAGAAGGTCGGCGCCTACAAGCGCTGCTTCGAACTCTTCGACGGACGGGACGAGGATGCCGTGGCTGACAGCAGGGAGCGCTGGAAAGCCTACAAGTCCGCAGGCCATAGCGTGGCCTATTGGCAACAGACCGCGACGGGCGGCTGGGAAAAGCGGGCCTAGCCGCGCGGCGAGCGAAAGGCGCGCCAGGCGGCAATGAGTCGCTCGAACAATCCGATGTCGCCTTCGCGGCGATAGAACCACGGCGCGTCCGCTTCGAACGCCGCGATGTATTCCTTGTAGGAAAGCTTCTGACTGCGCTGGGGTTGCGCCTGCGCGGCCAGAAGATCGAGGCCCTTGTCGATGTCGAATAGCGACGCAAGATCTGATCGTTCTCGGGTCAGCAATTCCGCCGCCAGGTCGGGCACCTCCCACAGCGAGTAGATCGCCGCGAGTTTGGCCTGCTGGGCCGGCGTGAGGCCTTTCGTGCCGACGTCGCGGGCATAATAGGCCTCGCCTTGCCATGGCCGGCCCGACACGGTTTCCGCCGGTGTCGGCCAGACATAGCGGGCGGGAAGCGCGCGCGAGGAATAGGTGCGAACATCCAGCCGAAACAGTTCGTAGCCCTGCTGCCTCATGAGCCGGTCGGTATTGTGGAAGGAGTGCTCGGTCGGGGCGTCGGTGCCGACGAAGTTCACCTCGAGTTGGACGGCCAGCACTCCCAGCATCGAGAACTTGCCGGCGAAGGTCTGGAGCACCTCCCAGTCCGATCCATCGATGTCGATCTTCAGGTAGTCGAGCGCCTTCCAGCCGCGCGACTCCAGCAGTTCGGGCACGACCAGCGGACGGGTCGCATCGGCTAGCCGGGTCTTGTCCCAGGCGTTGTGCCGGAGCTTCTCCTCGATCTCCGCCTTGGCCAGCCGCGACTCGCGCAATTCGAGGGTGCGCATGAAGGAGAGGCGCTCCCGCACGGCGAGGATCAGATCGGATGCCTGGCTGCGGGTCGGATCGATCTTCCTTGAAGCACTGCCGGCAACGAATGCCGCAACGTACTCGACGCCTGGCGAAGTCTCCGCCTTCTGCAGCCGCTCGCATTCGGCGACGCTGGCATCGATTGCCAGTGCTTTCAGCCGGTCGCCGAAGGTGCGCCAGCGCGCATCGATGCCGCCCGAACAGCCGACATCGAGCAGACTGAATTCGGTGCCGCCCAGGCTGCGGGCAACAAGGTCGGCGAACGCCGGTTGCATTCAGACCGTGGCCACCGGCGTGGCAGGCGAGCCTACCGCGCCAGGCAGGCGCAGAGGCGGCGCGGTGAGCAGGAAGCGCGAGCGCTTCTTGTCGCGTAGGTAGAGCGCCAGATCCTTCAGCCACCAGATCTCGCCGAGGTTCAGCCCGAGCTTGAACAGGCAATGATTGTGGATCGGCAGGGACGGGTGCTCGGCATTGCCCGGTCCGGGCTTGGCTGGCACCGCCTCGACGCCATAGTTGTCGGCGATCAGCGCCGAGATCTGGCTGTCGGTGATCCACTGCAGGAGGCGCTTGTCGCGGCCGTCGAGCACGCAGCACATCGCGTGCGCGCGCGTCGGGTCGACATTCTTGTTCATCTTCATGATCTCGTCGGTGAAGCCGGTGTAGAGCAGCAGCATGTCGCCGGGTTCGACCACGACCTTGTCGGCGTCGAGGACCCTCTTGAAGTCGTCATAGCTGACGTACTTGTGGTCGCGGCCGTAGTGCTTTTCGAGATCGACCAGCACGGCGCGGCCCTGGATCGCCTTGGCCGCCATGTTCTCGACGCCGAGCTTGTGGGCGTAGGAGAGATGGCCGCAGCCGTCGCGGCCGGCGTCGGGCTGCGGGCCGACCACGTCGGTGCCAGCCTTGAAACCGTTGTAGTAGAGCGGCTCGGGCACACCGTCGCCGTCAGCATCGAACATGCCGCCGACATGGGCGAGCGTGTCCCATTGAGTCGAATACTGAAGCGTCAGGATCACGCGGTCGTCGGAGGCAACGTCCTGGAAGAGCGGATTGAGTTGGTTGGTGAGGAAGTTGAAGCGCCAGCCGTTCTCGTCGCCGGTCGGGGAGAGGACTGGAGGCAGGCGGCGCGGGTTGAGCACGTTGCCGCCGGGAAAGTCGAGGGGCAGGCTGAGGCAGAACGAGCGGCCCTCCTTCACTTCGGCGATGCCTTCCAGCACCTTCTTGGGCGTGATCAGGTTCAGGCGGCCGAGCTGATCGTCATCGCCCCAGTCGCCCCAGGTCGAGCCTTCCGGGCGGTGCTTCCAGCGCTTCATTCGAGTTCTCCCTTCGATTGGCAGGGAGACTACGTCTGCATGGCTCCTACGCGCAATTCCGCCAGCCGAAGAACGGCGGATCGGATATAAACGGCCGCGCAGAAGGGTACGTAATGTCCGCCATCACCGTCGAGCCCGCGCGTCGGGACGTCCGCGTCATCAGCCTGATCGGCATCGCGCACGGCGTCAGCCACTATTATCAGCTCGCATTCGTCACGATGTTGCTGATCGTACGCGACAGCGTCGGCTTGAGCTTCGAGCAGATCGGCGCGCTGGGTGCGATCTTCTATGGCGTCTCGGGCTTCGGCCAGACGCTTGCCGGGTTCGCCGTCGACCGATTCGGCGCGCGTCCCATTCTTGCCGGCGGTCTCGCGGCACTCGGCCTGTCGCTGGGCTTCGTTTCGATGGCGCACAGTTTCTGGGCGTTCGCCGCGATTGCCGTGTTGGGTGGAGCGGGCAACAGCGTGTTTCATCCCGCCGACTTCGCGATCCTCAACGCGTCGGTGAAGCAGAATCGGCTAGGGCGCGCCTTCAGCATCCACGGCCTCGGCGGCTCGCTTGGCTGGGCGGCGGCGCCGGTCATGTATTTTCTCGACAACGCAATGGGGCAGGCGGGCGCCACGCTGCTCGGCGCCGTGCCGGGCTTGGTGTTGGCCGTTCTGGTCTTCGCGCACAAGTCCGATCTGGTCGATCACCGCGTCAAGGCACGCGAGAGTGCGGAGGCCCACGGCGCCGTCTCCAACCTGAAGCTGTTCCTGCAGGCGCCTATCCTGCTGTGCCTGGTCTATTTCGCCGTGCTCGCAACCAACACCGTCGGCATCCAGCAATTCGCGGTGCCGGCGTGGCAGAGCATGTTCGGTGTCAGCGAGAATTACGCCGCGATCTGCCTGATCGTGTTCGTCGTCGGTTCGGCATCCGGTACCTTGTTGGGCGGCTACTTCGCCGACCGTGTGCGCCGGCACGAATGGGTCGCCTCCATTGGTCTCGCGATCGCGGCTGTCTTTACCCTGCCGGTAGCGACAGTCAGCGTCGGCCCCGTCTTGCTGCCTGTCGTGCTGTTCCTTGCCGGTTTTTCCGGCGGCACCACCGGCCCCTCGCGCGACATGATCGTACGCAGCACCACCCCTCCCGGCGCCTCGGGCAAGGTCTTCGGCTTCGTCTATTCTGGTCTCGACATCGGCTCTTTCGCCGCGCCGCTGGTATTCAGCCGCTTCATGGGTGCGGGGCAGCCCGCGACGATGTTCTGGGTAGCCGTCGGTCTCTACGTCTTCGGCACGTTCCTGGTTATGCTGATCCGCCAATCCAAAGCGCCGGCCAAGCCGCTGCCGGCCGCCGCTGATTAGCTAGGCCGCTTCCAGCGCCTCTTGCGCCACAAGCCATTCGTGCTCGGCATGGGCAAGCTCTCGCTCCAGCCGGGTCTTTTCCTTCTGCAAGTCGGCGGCCACTGTGGGCGGGCCTGAGTAGGTGGCAGGGTCGGCCAGCTTCGACTCGATGTCGGCGCGCTTCTTCGTCAGGTCGGCAATGGTCTTCTCCGCCGCCTCGAGAGCCCGCTTTAGCGGGCCGCGCCTGACCTTTTCCGACGGCTGGGGCGGCGGCGAGGGCGCCGTGGCAGAGACGCCCGCTGCCTTCTTTTCCTTTTTCCTGTTCTTGCTTTCCTTCGTGGGTCGGCCGCTGCGCTCGCGCAGCATCATTTCCTGGTACTCGTCGATGTCGCCTTCAAAGGGCTTCACCGTGCCCCTGTCCACAAGCCAGAGCTGGTCGGCGACCATCTTCACGAGATGGGTGTCGTGGCTCACCAGCACGACGGCACCCTCGAAATCGTTGATCGCATCGACCAGTGAGGCTCGGGCGTCCATGTCGAGATGGTTGGTCGGTTCGTCGAGCAGCAGCAGGTGCGGTGCGTTGCGGGTGGCGAGCGCCAGCAGCAGGCGTGTCTTCTCACCGCCCGACAGCACGCCGACCTTGAGGTTGGCGCGGTCGCGGCTGAAGCCGAAGCGGCCGAGCTGGGCTCGCACCTTGTGCTCCAGCGCGCCGGCCCCCATGGCGACGTTCATGTGGTCGAACGGGGTCGCCTCGTAGTCGAGGCTCTCTTCCTGGTCCTGCGAGAAGTAGCCGACCTTGAGCTTGGGCTGCTTCTTGAGCTTGCCCGAGCGCGGTTCCAGCCTTTGCGAGATCAAGCGGATGAACGTCGACTTGCCGTTGCCGTTCTGGCCGAGCAGGGCAATGCGGTCTTCCATGTCGATGCGGAGGTCGAGCTTCTGCAGCACCAACGGTCCGTTGGGATAGCCGACGGAAACCTCGTCCAGCGTCTCGATCGGCGAGGCGAGCAGCTCGGGCGAAGGGAAGTTGAAGGAGATCTTCTCGTCGACCGGCACGGTCGCGATCGGACCCAGCTTCTCGATCATCTTCATGCGCGACTGTGCCTGGCGTGCCTTGCTTGCCTTGGCCCTGAAGCGGTCGACGAAGGCCTGCATGTGCTTGCGCTGGGCGGCAATCCTGGCTTGCTGCGCGGTGTCGTTGGCCAGACGCTCGGCACGCGTCTTCTCGAAGAAATCGTAGTTGCCGGTGTAGGACACCAGCTTCTCCTGGTCGATGTGTACGATGTGGTCGCACACGTCGTTCAGCAGATCGCGATCGTGGCTGACCATCAGGATGGTGTTGCGGAACTTCTTGAGGTGCTCCGTCAACCACATCATGGCCTCGATATCGAGGTGGTTCGATGGCTCGTCGAGGATCAGCAGGTCCGGTGAGCTGAACAGCGTGCCGGCCAGTGCCACGCGCATGCGCCAGCCGCCTGAGAACTCACCGCAGGCGCGCTGATGGGCATCGTTGTCGAAACCCAGGCCGCTCAGGATGGCGGCGGCCCGCGACGGCGCCGAGGCCGCGTCGATTTCGTCGAGCCGCATGTGGATGTCGGCCAGTCGCAGGCCGTCTTCGGAGGTCTCGGCCTCGGCGAGCAGGGCGGTGCGTTCCTTGTCGGCCGCCAGGACCGCGTCGATCACCTTGATGTCGCCGCCCGGCGGGTCCTGCGGGACCGAGCCCACCTTGGTCCGGCCCATCAGGTTGATGTCGCCGCCATCGGCCTCCAGTTCGCCCTGGATGAGCTTGAGTAGCGTCGATTTTCCCGCACCGTTCCGGCCGACCAGGCCCACCTTCCAGCCGTCGGAAAAGGCCACGGAAGCGCGATCGAACAACACGCGCTCGCCGTGCCGGAAGGAGAGGTCGGTGACGCTCAACATGGGGCGCGGCGTTTAGCACGCTGGGGCGCCCGCTCCAACCGGCTTGCGGGGCTCAAACCCTGTGTTTATAAGCCCCGCCCACTCATCAGGGATTTCACAGGCAAGAGGATTCCATGGCCGTCGAACGCACTTTCTCGATCATCAAGCCGGACGCGACGCGCCGGAACCTCACGGGCAAGATCAACGCCCGGTTCGAGGAGAAGGGCCTGCGTATCGTGGCCCAGCGGCGGATCTGGATGAGCCGCCAGCAGGCCGAGACGTTCTACGGGGTTCATAAGGCCCGGCCGTTCTTCAACGACCTCTGCACCTTCATGACCTCCGGTCCGGTGGTGGTCCAGGTGCTGGAAGGCGAGGGCGCGATCGCGAAGAACCGCGAGATCATGGGCGCCACCAATCCGGCCAACGCCGCCGCCGGCACCATCCGCAAGGACTTCGCCGAGTCGATCGAGGCCAATTCGGTTCACGGCTCGGACTCGCCCGAGAACGCCGCCATCGAGATTGCGTTCTTCTTCGCCGGTTGCGAGATCGTCGGTTAAGGCGCTCGACGTGGCGTAGCGCCTGCGGCGTGTCGCGCCGCAGGGAGCGCAAGCGACAGAAGCACGGGCGCCGCGAGGCTCAGGACAGACAACAACCCCGCTCAACAAAAAAGCGGCCCGCGAGGGCCGCTTTTCATTTGAACTCGGCGAAGGACGTCAACCCATGACCGCGAAGCCTACCAGCAGGGCAATCGTGCCGCCGACGCCCATGATGGTCGCGATCAGGCCAACACCGGCGACCAGGCCGAGCGCCATGCTCGACAGCAGCAGCACGATCCAGAGGATCATGAACAGCACCAGCTTGTTGAAAGCGGTGTAGGTCTCCATGTGCTCGCGCACTTCCTGCTGCGTTGCCTCGGCCATGTGGCTCCCCGAAGTATGAAACTCGTGACGATCTTATAATCGACTAGGGCTCGGCCGAGAAGAGCAGGGTTGCCCCGGGGGCCACACCCTTCACGGACACTTTGCCGCCGTCCACGGAGATCCGGCCCTCGGCGAACCAGCGCACGACCTCCGGATAGAGTCGATGCTCCTGTCGCAGGATGCGGGCGGCCAGTCTGTCAGCCGTGTCGCCGGGCAGAACCGGCACGGCGGCCTGGGCGATGATCGGGCCGGAATCTAGTTCGGGCGTGACCAGGTGCACGGTGCAGCCGCTGATGCGCGCGCCGGCGTCGATCGCCTGCCGCTGCACATGCAGGCCTTTGAAGGAAGGCAGCAACGAGGGGTGTATGTTGACGATGCGGTCCTTCCAGCGGGTCGGAAACCACGGGCTCTGGATGCGCATGAAGCCGGCCAAGGCGACCAGTTGCACGTCGTGCTTCTCGAGTTCGGCCGATACCGCACGATCGAAGCTCTCGCGGTCTGGATAGGCCTTGTGCGGGATCGCCGCCGTCGCAATCCCGGCGCCGCGGGCAATATCGAGGCCGGCGGCGTCGGCTACGTTGCTCACCACCACGGCGATCTCGGCGGGATAGTCGGCGGCCTCAGCGGCCTTGATCAACGCGGCCATGTTCGAGCCGCGCCCGGAGATCAGGATGCCGACCTTCAGCTTCGCCATAAGGTCTCGGCGTGCTCGACGATGCAGTCGGACTCCTGAGGGCCGCTTTCGATGACGCCGACTTCGTTCACGGTCTCGCCGGCATCGGCAAGAACCTTCACGACGTTCGCGGCATCCTGGCGGGCCACGACGACGATCATGCCAAGTCCGCAATTGAAGGTGCGGAGCATGTCGTCGGTCGGGACCTGGCCGGTCTTCTTGAGCCACGGGAAGACGGCTGGCGCCGTCCAGCGCCGGGCATCGAGCCGCGCCCGGATGCCGTCGGGCAGGCAGCGCGGCACGTTGCCGGGCAGCCCGCCGCCGGTGATGTGGGCCAGGCCCTTGATCGCGCCAGTACCGCGAATCGCGGCGAGCAGGGGCTTTACGTAAATCCGCGTCGGCTCCATCAGCGCCTTCGCGTCGTGCGGCCCGCGCTCCATGATCTTGCGTACCAGCGAGAATCCGTTCGAATGCACGCCGCTCGAGGCAAGTCCCAGCACGACGTCGCCCGCCGCGATGTCGCTGCGCGGCAGCAATTGGTCGCGTTCGGCGGCGCCGACGGCGAAGCCGGCCAGATCGTAGTCGCCCTCGCTGTACATTCCGGGCATCTCGGCGGTTTCGCCGCCGATCAGCGCGCAGCCCGCACGCCGGCAGCCCTCGGCGATGCCCGCGACAACTCGCCGGCCGGCTTCGACATCGAGTTTCCCGGTGGCGTAGTAGTCGAGAAAGAACAGCGGCTCGGCGCCCTGGACCACGATGTCGTTGACGCACATCGCCACCAGGTCGATTCCGACGGTGTCCGGGTTCTTCGTCTCGATCGCGACCTTGAGCTTGGTGCCGACGCCATCCGTACCGGAGACGAGGATCGGATCCCGGAAGCCGGCAGCCCTGAGGTCGAACAGCCCGCCGAAGCCGCCGAGGCCGCCCACGACGCCCTTGCGGTCGGTGCTCTTCGCAAGCGGCTTGATATGCTCGACGAGATCGTCGCCGGCATCGATGTCGACACCGGCTTCCTTGTAGGTCAGGGGCGGACGGTTATGTCCGCCCTTCGCGTCGTTTGGGGCGTCGGGCTTCAAGCCGGGCTCATTCGTGCTAAACAGGTGGCGCGAACATAGCCAAAAACCGGACCCCCGCAATGCCGCCTGCCCGATGGTTTTTTAGCCGGTTATCCACGATTCTGGTTGCGGCCGTAGCCTTTGTCGCAGGCGGAGTTCAGGCCCAGGTCACGACCGCCGGCAATACCTTCACCATCACAGGCATCGATGTCGACGTGACCGGTCCCGACGCCATCAAGGCGCGCGAGCAGGGCATTCGAGAGGCCCAGGGCAAGGCAGTGAAGCTGCTGATCGAGCGAATGGTCGCTCCGGAGGATCGCTCCAAGGTGCCGCCGCTGGCCGCCGGGCAACTCGACACCATGGTGCGTGGCGTCGAGTTCGCCAACGAGCGCACCGCGCCCAATCGCTATATCGCGACCCTCAGCATTGTCTTCGCGGCCGATCCGGTGAAGGCTTGGCTCGCCCAGGGCGGCATCTCGGTGGTCGAGACCGTGGCACGGGCTGCTCTCGTCATTCCCTTATGGAAGGGCCGCAACGGCGTCGAACCGCTCGACGATCGCAATCCATGGCGCGACGCGTGGACCAAGCTCGACACGACGGCGAGCGCCGTACCGATCCGCGTCGTGCGCGGCGATCAGATCGACCAGGATGCCGTCGGGGTGGAGGAACTGTTCGTCGGCGACGTCTCGGCGCTCGCCCGCCTGAACGAGCGCTACAACGCACCGACCGTCATCGTCGCCACCGTCGAAGGCAGCCGTGACGGCGGGCCATTATCGGTCGGTGGCATCCGGTACGATGCCCAGACCGGCGCGCGGAGCGAACTCGGCCGTCAGTCGGTGGCCGGCGTTGCGCAACTCGACGACGCAGCCAAGCAGATGCATGCCCGCCTTGAGCAGGCCTGGCGAAGCGTCGCGATGGTGCGGCGCGACTCGCAAGACACGATCGATGTGATAGTGCCGATCCGTACGCTCGGCGACTGGGTGCAGGTGCGCCAGCGGCTGGGGGCGGTGCCGGCGATCAAGAACGTCACGGTGAAGACGCTCGAATCCGATCGCGCCGATCTCAAGCTCGAGTATTTCGGCAGCACCGAAGAGCTGCAGAAGACCCTGGCGCAGGTCGGGCTGTCGCTGGCCAAGGATGCCGACCAGTGGCGCCTGCAGGCCCGCTGACGTGACTGGATCGGCGACCGCTAACCGCTGGTGGTTCTGGCTGGGCGCCGCCGCGGCATTTCTGGTGACCCTCTGGCTCCTGAACGACATCCTGCTGCCATTCGTGGTTGGTGCGGTGGTGGCGTATTTCTTCGATCCGGTGGTCCATAGGCTGCAGCGCAGCGGTCTCTCGCGCATTTGGGCGACGACGACAGTGACCATCATTGCCGCACTGATCGCCGTCGGCGTCGCATTTGCGATCCTGCCGCCGCTGTTCAGCCAGATCGAAGCGCTGGTCGCCAGCGCGCCGCAATATGCGGCCCAGGCAGCGTTGAAGATCCAGCCGCTGATCGAGCCGGTGCGCATCAAGCTCGGTCTGCCGCCACTCAGCCTGCACGAGCTTCAGGCCGAGGCGACGCAATGGGCCGGCCAGGCGTTCGGCATGCTGGGCACCGTGGCGGGCCGCATTGCCCAGCGCAGCGCGGCGGTGATCAATCTGCTCGGTCTGCTGTTCATCACGCCGGTGGTCACGTTCTACCTGCTGCGCGATTGGGAGCAGGTGCTGGCTGCCATCGATGATGCGCTGCCGCGCGACCATGCGGGCGCAATCCGGGCGCTCGCCCAGGAGTCCAATGCCGCTGTCGCGGGCTACATTCGCGGCCAGGCGCTGGTCTGCGTTTGCCTCGGCACGCTCTACGGCGTCGGCCTGACTATCGCCGGGCTGCAGTTCGGCTTCGTTATCGGCCTGATCGCAGGACTGATCTCCTTCATTCCCTTCGTCGGGACCCTGGTGGGCGCCACCCTGTCGATCGGCATGGCGATCGCGCAGTTCGCACCGGACTGGATCGGCGTGCTCAAGGTCGCGGCGGTGTTTCTGATTGGCCATCTGCTGGAGGGCAACGTGCTTTCTCCCAAGTTGGTCGGCGACCGGGTCGGGCTGCATCCAGTCTGGATCATGTTCGCCCTGCTGGCCGGCGGTTCGCTGTTCGGCTTCGTCGGCGTGCTCATCGCGGTCCCGGTGGCGGCCGTGATCGGCGTCATCGCTCGCCATCTGATCGGGCGCTATCGCGACAGCGCGATCTACCGCGGCAGCCATCCGGGCTGATCCATCATGCCCAGTCAGCTCACGCTGGATCTGGCGTTGCCGCCGCCGACCTACGCTCGCGAGGATTTCGTCGTCGCCGCCGGCAACCGCGAGGCGCTCGCCTGGCTTGAGCGGTGGCCGGACTGGCCCGCGCCGGCTCTGGCGCTGCACGGCCCGGCGGGTTGCGGCAAGACACACCTGGGGCGCATCTGGGCGGCGCGCGCGAATGCGCGGCTGCTGGCCGGCAGCGATCTCGACGGCAAGAGTGTGGCCGATCTGACGGCGCTGGTCGAAACCTCGCCGGAGGTGCTGGTCGATCAGGCGAATGCGGCGCCGGAGCGCGCACTGTTCCATCTCTACAATCTGCTGCGCGAGCGGCGCGGGCACATGCTGATCTTGTCGGTCGAGCCGCCCGCGCGATGGCAGATCGCCTTGCCGGATCTTGCCTCGCGACTGCGAGCGGCCCCCGCGGTCGCCGTCGAGGCGCCAGACGACGAGTTGCTGGGCTCCATCATCCTGAAGCAGCTCTCCGACAGGCAATTGCATGCCGGGCCGGGCGTCGTGCAGTATCTCGTCTCGCGCATGGAGCGGTCGGGCGACGCGGTGCGTCGCGTCGTTGCCGCTCTCGACCGCAAGGCCCTCGCCGAGCGTCGCGAAATCGATCGCCGACTGGCGGCCGATGTGTTGACCGAGCTTTCGGGAGGATGACGATGATGAGATTGCTGCTGTCGGCGGCACTGGCCGTGTTCGCCCTGGCGCCGCTGACGACCGGTGCCTCGGCCCAGGAGTCGAAGGTCTTCGGCACGTGGCTCACCGCGTCGGGTACGGCGCAGGTCAAGATCGGACCGTGCTCCGACACCGCGAGTGGTCCGCTTTGCGGCTTCGTCGTCGGGCTGAAGGATCCCAAGGGGCCGGACGGCAAGATCGTGACCCCTGAGGAAGCGACCGATTTTCGCAACGGCGATCCCAAGCTGCGCGAGCGCAAGGTGATCGGTATGCCGCTGATCTGGGGGTTCAAGAAAGCCGCTGACGCCAATGCCTTCGAAGGAGGCCAGATCTACAACGGTGAGGACGGCAAGATTTACAGTGCCAACATCGGCCTTGAGGCAGACGGGCGGTTGAAGTTGCGCGGCTATGTCGGTTCGCCGATGTTCGGGCAGACCCAATATTGGACGCGCGTGAGCCAATAGCGCGACGTCCGGCAATCGAAAGCGGGAGAGAACGATGGATATGGGCATCAAGGGCCGCAAGGCGATCGTCTGTGCGGCGAGTAAGGGATTGGGCAAGGGGTGTGCCATGGCGCTGGCGGGCGAGGGCGTCGATCTGGTGATCAACGCGCGCACCAAGAGCGAGCTCGAGGCAACGGCGGAGGAAATTCGCAAGAAGCACGGTGTCAAGGTGACGCCGGTTGCAGTCGATGTGACGACAGAGGCCGGGCGGAAGCAAGTGCTGGCGGCGTGCCCCGAGCCCGACATCGTCGTCAACAATGCGGGCGGCCCGCCGCCGGGAAACTTTCGCGACTGGAATCGCGATGACTGGATCAAGGCGATCGACGCCAACATGCTGACCCCGATCGAATTCATAAAGGCCACGGTCGACGGCATGATGAAGCGCGGCTTCGGACGCATCGTGAACATCACCTCGAGCTCGGTGAAGGCGCCGATCGACATCCTGGGCCTCAGCAACGGCGCGCGTTCTGGCCTCACGGGATTCGTGGCCGGCGTGGCGCGCACGACGATCCGTCATGGCGTGACGATCAACGGACTGCTGCCGGGGCCGTTCGATACAGACCGGCTGCGCGGGACGACGAAGGCGCGGGCAGCCAAGGCGGGACGGAGCTTCGAGGAAGAGTACGCCGCCGCCGCCAAGGCCCATCCTGCCGGCCGCTTCGGCACCGCCGAGGAATTCGGCATGATGTGCGCCTTTCTCTGCTCGGTGCATGCCGGCTACATGACCGGCCAGAACGTCCTGATGGATGGCGGCCAGTATCCGGGTACCTACTAGGCTCGGCCTGGCGGGGCAGCGACCTCGGGCGTGCCGGCTCACGGCACGCCCCTGGCGGGCCTAGCTGATCGACAAATCCCGCGGTCGCACGAAGGCCAGCAACTCGGCGGCACCGAGTTCGAGGTCGGACCAGCGGTCGATAGGGGCGACGAGGGCTGCCATCGCGCCGGTCGGGTATTTCTCCCGAAGCGTGGCAAGGGCCGAGCGCCGACCACGCCCTGCGAGGCCAGCGGCAAGTTCCCCGATGCCGTCATTATGGCCGATCAGCAGCACCCGCTCGACGCTTGGCGGGAGGTCCCGCAGGCGGTCCAGTAGGACGTCCTCAGAGGCCAGATAAAGGCCCTTTTCCAGCGAAATCGGCGGGAGAGGGGTGAGAAGCTGCTGCAGAGGCGCCAGTGTCTGGCGGGCTCTTATGGCCGTTGAGCACAGGATCTGGTCGGGCAGGGGGCCATGCTTGATCAGGTGCTCGGCCATGGCCCGGGCGGCCCGCTCGCCCCGCCGATTCAGGGGACGGTCGTGATCGCCCAGTCCCGGGTCGCCCCAGGCCGATTTTGCATGCCTAACCAGAAGTATGGTCTTCACGGCCTCGTCCCAAAAAATCCTTCTGAAACAATAGATTACCTAATTGCCATGACACCGTCATGCAGAGGCGTTACCGTTCTATGTGTAACCACTCGGGATAGCCCCGCTCCCCCATGGACGCTCTCAGCACTGCCACTCCCGTCGATCAGGCTGCCGCCATAACGGCCGACAGTCCACGACGTTTCATCAACCGTGAGCTTTCCTGGCTGGCGTTCAACACCCGCGTCCTGGAGGAAGCCGGCAAGGGCTCCCGCCATCCGCTTCTCGAGCGGGTGCGCTTCCTGTCGATTTCGGCCGACAACCTCGATGAATTCTACATGGTGCGTGTGGCGGGCCTGGTCGACATGCTGCCCAACCGCTCCACGATGCTGAGCGACGACGGTCTCACACCGGGAGAGCAGCTTGCGGCGATTCGCCAGCGCGCCTCGATCCTGATGGCGGGGCAGCAGAAGGTCTGGGCCACGCTGCAGGAGGAACTGCGCGAAGCCGGCATCGCCGTGCTGTCGGGGGCCGAGCTCAGTGACAGCGAGCGAGTCTGGCTGGAACAGTACTTCATCGACCAGGTATTCCCGATCCTGACGCCACTCGCGATCGATCCGGCGCACCCGTTTCCGTTCATTCCCAATGGCGGCTTTTCGGCGATCCTCAAGCTGCAGCGCAAGGACGACAAGCGTCCACTGATGGCGCTGTTGCCGTTGCCCAGCCAAGTCGACCGCTTCGTGCGCCTGCCCGGCCCCGCGATCCGCTTCCTGCCGCTGGAAGAGCTGATCGAGATTTTCCTGCCGCGCCTGTTCCCCGGCTACGAGGTGATCGAGCGCGGCTTCTTCCGCCTGATCCGCGATTCAGACGTCGAGATCAACGAGGAAGCCGAGGACCTCGTGCTGTTGTACGAGAGCGCGCTGAAGCGTCGCCGTCGCGGTGACCTGATTTCGATCGCGGTCGGCAGCGAGATGCCGGGCGATCTGCGCGACTTCCTTTTCGATCAGCTCGAGATCGCGGGTCAGACCGTTCACGTGTTCGAGCTCGAGAACATGCTGAACATCGGTGACGTCAAAGCGGTGATAGTCGACGACCGCGCCGACCTGAAGTTCACGCCCTACAATGCGCGCTTTCCCGAACGCATTCGCGATTTCGGCGGGGACTGCTTCGCTGCGATTCGCGCCAAGGACATCGTCGTCCATCATCCTTACGAGAGCTTCGACGTCGTTGTGCAGTTCCTGCGCCAGGCGGCGCGCGATCCCGCCGTGGTGGCGATCAAGCAGACGCTCTATCGCACCTCGGCCGACTCGCCGATCGTCAAGGAGCTGATCGCGGCGGCCGAGGCCGGCAAGACCGTGACGGCGCTGGTCGAACTCAAGGCGCGTTTCGACGAGGAAGCGAACATCCGCTGGGCGCGCGACCTCGAGCGTGCCGGCGTGCAGGTTGTCTACGGCTTCATCGATCTCAAGACGCACGCCAAGGTATCGATGGTGGTGCGGCGTGAGGCCCAGTCGATTCGCACCTACGTGCATTTCGGCACCGGCAACTACCACCCGATCACGGCACGCATCTACACCGACCTGTCGTTCTTCACCTGCGACCCGGCGATGGGCCGCGATGCGGCGCGCCTGTTCAACTTCATGACCGGCTACGCGCGCCCCGAGAAGATGGAAAAGATCTCCTTCGCTCCGGTGACGCTGCGCTCGAACATATATGCGCTGATCGATGCCGAGATCGCCAATGCGAGTGCCGGCAAGCCCGCCGCGATCTGGGCCAAGCTGAACTCGCTGGTCGACCCCGGCATGATCGATCGGCTGTACGCCGCCTCGAAGGCGGGCGTGCATGTCGACCTGGTGATCCGCGGCATCTGCTGCCTGAGGCCGGGTGTGCCCGGGCTGAGCGAGAACATCCGCGTCAAGAGCATGATCGGCCGCTTCCTCGAGCATGCGCGCATCGTCTGTTTCGCCAACGGCAAGCCGCTGCCCTCGGCCGAGGCCAAGGTCTTCATCTCGTCCGCCGACTGGATGCCTCGCAATCTCGACCGTCGCGTCGAGCTGTTCTGTCCGGTCGAGAATTCAACCGTGCACGAGCAGGTTCTCGATCAGATCATGGTCGCCAATCTGAAGGATGACGGCCAGAGCTGGAGCATGTCGCCGGACGGCATCTACCGGAGGCTGAAGCCGGGCAAGGACCCCTTCATCGCCCATCACTATTTCATGACGAACCCTTCGCTGTCGGGCCGCGGCAGCGCGCTGAAATTGAGCGGCGCCGTGCCGCGGCTGGTGCTGAGTTCCTGACTCCCGTGCCTGCGCCAACCCGCGCAGGGACAGGGCCTTATTTGACGCTGCAATCCCATCCGCTTTCGGCTAGAGGGAGCGCGCATGGACGGCGAACGGACGGCGGGCGCTAGCGTCGGCTCGGGCAGCGAGACTCGAGCCGGAGAGAGCGGGCGAGTCGGCATCATCGACGTCGGCTCCAATTCGATACGCCTCGTGGTCTACGAGCGCGCCAGTCGCGCGCCGCTGCCGGTGTTCAACGAGAAGGTCCTGTGCGGTCTTGCGCGCGGCCTCGACGCGACCGGCCGGCTGAATGCGCAGGGCGTCGAGATGGCCCTGGCCAACATTGACCGCTTCCACACGCTCGCCCACAACATGAAGGTCACGTCGCTCGACCTGCTGGCGACGGCCGCGGTGCGCGACGCCGCCGACGGCGCAGACTTCATGCGCCAGCTCGAGCAGCGGCCGGGCATCAAGGCGCACATCGTGAGCGGCATGGACGAGGCGCAGTTTTCGGGTTTCGGCGTGATGTGTGGCATGCCTGATGCCTCGGGCGTGATGGGCGACCTCGGCGGTGGCAGTCTCGAATTGGTGGCGCTGGGGCAGGGAAGGATCGGCTCGTCGAGCACACTTCCCATCGGCCCGCTGCGTCTGATGTCGTCCGGCAAGAGCGATCCCAAGCGCATCGTGGTCGACGCGATCGACGACGTGAAATGGCTGCGCGAAGAGACCGGCAAGACCTTCTACGCCGTGGGCGGAGCATGGCGCTCCTTCGCGCGCCTGCACATGGAACAAGCTGGCTATCCGCTGCACATCATCCACCACTACGACATCCCGGCTGACGAGGCGCGCGCGGTCGCCCGGCTGATCGCGGTGCAGAGCGCCAAGTCGCTGGAAAAGATGCCGGGCGTATCGCGACGACGCGTCGACACGTTGCCGCTCGCCTGCCTGGCGCTCGATCGGTTGCTGGCGGCGCTGAAGCCCAGGAACGTCGTGTTCTCCGCATTCGGCCTGCGCGAGGGTTTCTACTATTCGCGGCTGTCGGAGCGGGAGCGAGCGCGCCATCCGCTGATCGCCTTCGCCGAGGAGCAGGGCGCGGGCTGGCGCCGCTTCGACCTGTCGCCGCAGGAGATCGACGATTGGCTGACGCCGGTGTTCGCCGGCGAGAGCGAGTCCGATCGCATCCTGCGCGCTGCGGCTTGCCACTTGAGCGACATCTCCTGGAACGATCATCCCGACTACCGCGACGAGCAGGCCTATTTCCGGGTGCTGCATCTGCCGGCGCCGGGCATGAGCCACCGTGATCGCGCCGTGCTCGCGATGGCGTTGACCTATCGCTACAAGAGCGATCCCAAATCGGCGTCGATGGAGACGGCTCTGCGGCTGAGCGACGGCAAGGGGCGCAGCTTTGCGCGGCGGCTCGGCGCATGCCTGCGGCTCGCCTACAATCTGTCCGGCGGCGCGCCCGGCCTGCTGCCGCGGTTGCAATTGCGCCGCACCGAGCGCGAGTTGCGGCTGATCGTGCCGGCCGACCTCAAGCGTAGCCTCGGCGACATCACCGCCCGCCGCCTGGAGTCCGCGGCCGAGGCATTTGACCTCAAGTCGGTGATCGTCTCGGGTTAGGCACTGAAGCGCCGGAAGGACAGGGCTGTTGCGGCGACGCCCATGGTCGCCGCGTCATGCCAAGTGCTGCTTCCCGCTACTCGCTGCCGTCAGGCCGGACGGAAATCGCAGGTTCCGGTGCGGGGCGCGAAAGCTGCCCTTATTTCTATTCTTCCCGTTTTCCGGGCATGTGGGTTCGCCAAGTCATTGATTAAGCGCAGCATTTGCTGGCTACAGGTGAGAAATTCTCATCAATCTACTGGGGCCAGCGGTATTCGAAGCTCAGACCGGGATCGGCACCTGGATCAGTTTTGCCTGATCGCCGTGTAGCGCCAAGGCCAATCGCCCCTCGATCAGGGCGAGCGCGTCTTCGCCGAACACTTCGCGCCGCCAGCCGGTCAGGACGTGCAGGTCGCGCTTGCCGGCGGCCATGCGGTCGAGTTCGTCGGCGTTTGCCACGAGGCGGGCGGCAACCCCTGCCTGCTCGGCCTTCAGCCGCAGCAGCGTGCGCAGCAGATCGACCACGGCGCCGGGCGCGCGCAACTGCTCGGGCGCCTTGTCGCGCTGGGGCAGTTCTGCATCGGTGAGTTTCCGCGCCCGCTCGATCGCCTCCATGATTTCGCGGCCTTGCCAGCCTTCGGCGAAGCCGCGACCGAGGCCACGCGTCATGGCGAGTTCCTCGATGGTCTTGGGAGCGTGGCTCGCGATCTCGAGAAGCTGTTCATCGCGCAACAGCCGCTGGCGAGGAATGTCGATGCGTTGCGCGGTGCGCTCGCGCCAGGCCGCGACCTCCTTGAGGACCGCCATCAGCCGCGGCGAGGCGCCGCGCGGCTTCAGTCGCCGCCAGGCCTGCTCGGGATCGGCGCGGTAGGTCCCGGGGTCGTTCAGCACCGCCATCTCCTCGGCGATCCATGGCAGCCGACCGCTTTTCTCGAGCTGGCGCTCCAGCTTCTCATAAACCACGCGAAGGTGGGTGACGTCGCTCAGCGCATAGGTGATCTGGCGCTCACTGAGCGGCCGGCGGCTCCAGTCGGTGAAGCGGCTCGACTTGTCGATGCGCGCCTTGGCGAGCTTGGTGGCAAGGGATTCGTAGGACGCGGCCTCGCCGTGGCCACACACCATGGCAGCGACCTGAGTGTCGAACAGCGGGGCGGGGACGCGGTTCATCCGCAGGTAGAAGATTTCGAGGTCCTGGCGGGCGGCGTGGAAGACCTTCAGGACCTTGGGGTTGGCCATCAGTTCGTCGAGTGGCGACAGATCGATCCCGTCGGCCAGGGCGTCGATGGCGGCGGCGTCATGCGGGCCCGCGACCTGGGCCAGGCAGAGCTTGGGCCAGTAGGTGCGCTCGCGCATGAATTCGGTATCGACCGTCACGAACTGGGCATCTGCCAGAGGCTTGCAGAACTCGGCCAGCTCGTCGGTCTTGGTGATGAGCTTCATTGGGGATGCTCTATAACGGGGGCGGGGCTGGCGGCAAAGTTGCCGCAAACGGAAACCGGGCCATTCCCTTGACTTGGCCCGGCGAAGCGTGCCTTTTGCCGGGCCTTAAAAGCCGGAAATAGCGTGATGTCTTCTGTCTACCGAACCCATACGTGCGGCCAGTTGCGGCCGGAGCATGTCGGCCAGCAGGCCCGTCTGTCGGGCTGGGTCCAGCGCAAGCGGGACCACGGCAATCTGCTGTTCATAGATCTGCGCGATCACTATGGCGTGACCCAGGTGGTGGTCGACGTTTCCAGCCCGGTCTTCAAGACCGCCGAGGCGGTCCGAAACGAGAGCGTGATCACGGTCAGCGGCAAAGTGGTGGCGCGTGAGGCCTCCACTGTGAACCCCCGGCTCGCGACCGGTGCGATCGAGCTCGATGCCCAGGAAATGACCGTCCAGTCGATGGCCGATCCGCTGCCGATCCCGGTCTACCAGGAGAACGACACCACGCCGGAGGAGCTGCGGCTGAAATACCGCTTCCTCGACCTGCGCAAGGACAAGCTGCACAAGAACATCGTACTCCGCAGCCAGGTCATCTCCAGCCTCCGCCGGCGCATGATCGAGCAAGGCTTCATGGAGTTCCAGACGCCGATCTTGACGGCGGACAGTCCGGAAGGGGCGCGCTCCTACGTGGTGCCGAGCCGGCTGCATCCCGGCAAATTCTACGCCCTGCCGCAGGCGCCGCAGATGTTCAAACAGCTGCTGATGGTGTCGGGCTTCGACCGCTACTTCCAGATCGCGCCCTGCTTCCGTGACGAGGATGCGCGCGCGGACCGCGCCCCGGGCGAATTCTACCAGCTCGACTTCGAAATGAGCTTCGTGACCCAGGACGACGTCTTTGCCGCCATCGAGCCGGTGCTGCACGGCGTGTTCGACGAATTCAAGTCGTTCAACCGCGAGACTCCGCGCCAGGTGACGCCGTTCCCGTTCCCCCGCATCCCCTATGCCGAGGCGATCCTGACCTACGGCACCGACAAGCCGGATTTGCGCAATCCGCTGAAGATCTATGACGTGGGCGAGGTTTTCGCCGGCTCCGACTTCAAGGTGTTCGCGGGCATCGTGGCCAAGGGCGGCGTGGTGCGCGCCATCCGTGCGCCGAAGGCCGCTGCGCAGCCGCGCTCGTTCTTCGACAAGCTGAATTCGTGGGCGCAGGGCGAGGGCAAGCCCGGCCTGGGTTACATCACGCTCGAAGGCGGGGCGGGCAAAGGTCCGATCGCGAAGTTCGTGGCGGACGACCGGCTGGCCAGGCTCAAGAGCCTGACCGGGGCCGAGGACGGCGATTCGGTGTTCTTCGTCGCTGACCAGCCGGAAGCGGCCTGGAAGTTCGCGGGCTTGGCGCGCACCAAGGTCGGCCAGGAGCTAGGCGTGATTGCCGAGGGCGAGTTCCGCTTCTGCTGGATCGTCGACTTTCCGATGTTTGAGTACGACGACAAGCTCAAGAAGATCGATTTTAGCCACAACCCGTTCTCGATGCCACAGGGCGGCCTGGAGGCGCTGGAGACCCAGGATCCGCTGACTATCAAGGCATGGCAGTACGACATCGTCTGCAACGGCATCGAGCTCTGCTCGGGCGCGATCCGCAACCACAAGCCCGAGATCATGTACAAGGCGTTCGGGATTGCGGGCTATAGCCGCGAGGACGTCGAGAACCGCTTCGGTGGCATGCTGAACGCCTTCAAGTTCGGCGCTCCGCCGCACGGGGGAGCCGCGCCCGGCGTCGACCGCATCGTCATGATGATTGCCGACGAGCCCAACATCCGTGAGGTCATCACCTTCCCGATGAACCAGTCGGCGATGGACCTGATGATGGAAGCGCCCACCGAGCTGCCGATGGAGAAGCTCCGGGAGCTCTCGATCGGGCTCAGGCTGCCGCCGCCTAAGAAGGATTGACCGGGTCGAGAAGACTCATTAGAGTCAGGGGGTTATAATAACGTCCTAAAGGACAAAATGAGCTTTCCCCGGCTCACCTGTCTGCTGCTGCCCGTAGCGCTCGGCCTGCCGCTGTTGACCGGCGGCTGCGGCGTTCCGATCGCGGTGAGTGCCGCGAGCTATGGCGCCGACGGCGTCCTGGTCGCCAAGACCCACAAAACCACTGGCGATCACTTCGCATCCATGGTGACCAAGGAGGATTGCGCCCTCTGGCGCTTCTTCAAGCACCAGAAGGTCTGCAAGCCGCGCGAGACCGATCACGACCCTTATCAAGTCAGCTACGACGAGCCGTTTCGCATGCAGGCCGAAGGCGCTGGCGTCAGCTATGGCCCGCCGCTCAATGCCCCGGCCAATGCGCCGGCGGTGGCGTGGGAAGCTTCGGCCTACACGGCGCCGGCTGGCAACGGGCCGCAGCAGCCAAGTGCGCCCACGACGGCGATTGCCCAGACGCCGCTCGACGCGCCCGCTGCCACGCCTGCGCTGCCGCCAGCCCCAAGCACCGCTGCGCCTGCTCAGCCCGCTCCGTCGCCTGTCGCTGCCGCAGCCCAGCCGCCGGCCAAGACCAAGAAGAAGCTGGTTGCCAAGAAGCAGCCTAAGAAGGGTTCACCAAGTCAGGTGGCGTCCGCCCGTTGAGCAGGAAGGCTTCGAGGTTGTCGAGCGCCTTGAAGCCCATCGCATTGCGCGTCTCGACCGTGGCCGAACCCATGTGCGGCAACAGGAAAGCGTTCTCCAGCCCGTAATAGCCCTGGTGAATCTTGGGCTCGCCGTCGAACACGTCGATGCCAGCCGCCGCCAGGTAGCCGCTCCTGAGGGCGGAAATCAGTGCTTCGTCGTCGACCAGGCCGCCGCGGGCGGTGTTCACCACCACGGCCCCCTTGGGCAGCTTGGCGATGCGGGTCGCGTTCAGCCACTTGCGGGTATCCGGCGTCATCGGCGCATTGATCGACAGGAAATCGCAGTGCGGCAGCATGTCGTCCGCATTGGCGTGGAAGGTGGCGTCCTTCTCCAGCTCCTTGGGCAGGCGCGAGCGGTTGCTGTAGTGGATCGTCATGCGGAAGGCGCGCGCCCGGTCGGCGACCGCCTGGCCGATGCGGCCCATGCCGAGGATGCCGAGCCGCTTGCCGGTGACGTGCACGCCCATCAACTGCGTCGGCTCCCAGCCTACCCAGGAGTGGGTACGCAGCATGGTCGTGCCCTCGTGTGCCCGCCGGGCGGCGCCGAGCAGGCAGAGCAGGGTGATGTCGGCGGTGGCGTCGGTCAGCACGTCGGGCGTATTGCTGACCTTGATGCCGCGCTTGGCGGCGGCGGCGACGTCGACATGCTCGTAGCCCACCGAGAAGGTGGCGATCATCTTCACGGAATCGGCAAGCTTACCGATCGTTTCGGCGTTCAGGGGGTCGCCCGCCGCGCACATGATGGCGTCGCAGCCCTTGGACGCCTCGGCCAGCCGGGCTCCGTCATAGAGTTTGTCCTGCGGGTTCAGCACGGCGTCGAAATTGGCGGCCAGCCGTGTCTCGACGTCAGGCGGAAAGTGGCGGGTTGCCAGCACGCGAGGTTTGCCCTTGGCCATGATCGTTATCCTCCCCTGCATTCCAGCTGTGCAGCCCTGCCGCACGCGATGTTTCTGGTAATCCCCGCGCATGGATATTACGCTTGCCTGCCCGGCTACAAGGCCTAGCCCCCGCCCATCGTCCGTTGAGCACGTATAGTTTCCGCTGGTTTCGCGTTCAGGCTGCGGTCCCTTTCGCCGCCGTCCTCGCCATCCTCGTGGCAGCCTTGTGGATAAGCGAGCGGGCCGGCGCCCAGCAGCGCCAGCAGGACCCGCCGGCCGAGCCGGAAGTCGTGCTGGCACCGCACCGCGCGACCTACGAAATGAAGCTCTCGGTGGCGCGCCCCAACAGCGGCATCGTCGAAGTCAGCGGCCGCATGGTCCTCGAGACGGCCGACAGTTGTGAGGGCTGGGAGATCAAGCAGCGCATCAAACTGACCTTCCTTCGCAACGACGGCGAGGAATTCGAGACCGACTCGAACTTCACGAGCTACGAGAGCAAGGACGGTCTCGAGCTGCGCTTCAGCGTGCGCAACGCGCAGAACGAGGAAGTGCACGAGGAACTGCGTGGACGCGCCGAGCTCGACGGACTGGGCGGCAAGGGCAGGGCGACATTCAGCCTGCCCGAGTCGCGTTCCTTCGAGCTGCCGGCCGGCACGCTGTTTCCAACCACCCATCTTGCCCGCGTCATCAAGCACGCGCGCGAAGGCGACAAGTCGGTCTCCTACAAGGTGTTCGACGGTGCCCGCCTCGACGGCGCCTTCAACGTCAACGCCGTGATCGGCAAGCCGCCACGCAACCCGCCCGGCACGCCGCCGATGCGCGGCGACCTCGGCCTGCTGCGCGGTCAGCCCGCGTGGGGCGTGCGCTTCGCCTTCTTCGCGTCGGACGACCTCGGCGCGCAGCCCGAGTACGAGCTGGCACTCGACTTGCTGGCCAATGGCATTGCCCGGTCGATGCTGCTCGACTATGGCGACTTCGCCGTCGACGCCCGTCTCATTCAACTGCAAGCCCTGCCGAGGCCGAAATGCTGAACCGTACGTCCACGATCTGCGTCGCGCTCGCCGTCGCCATATTCGCCCTGCCGGCCGTCGCGCAGGAACTTGCGCCGCACCGCGCCGCTTATCAGGTATTCACGCTCGAGCAGGGCAAGCCGGCTGCCGGCAGCAGCGGTACCTACGCCTACGAGTTTCGCCAAACCTGCGAGGGCTTCGTCATGAACCAGCGCCTGCGGCTCGATCTCCCAGGAGCCCAGGGCTCGATCGTGAGCGAGCAGCAGTCGCAGATGACCGAAAAGAGCGACGGTCGCCGCTTACAGTTCGATCACCGCAGCACCGCCAATGGCAAGCTGACCAGCCAATGGAAGGGCGAGGCGACGCTCAACGACGACGGCAAGGGCCAAGCGCGCTAGCGAGCCCGGAAGGACAGAGCGTGGCTCTGCCGGCCGGGTACGCTGTTTCCGGCCGCACAACCCGTACCACCATCCAGCGCTGGAGCAAGGGCGAGAAACGGGTTCGATGCGCTTCTTTCATGCAGGCGAAACCGCCGCAGACCGTCAACGTGCTGATCGGAAGCGGTCCTCGGCGCCTGGGAGAATTGCAGATGCCTGACGGCGCCGATGCCGTGATCGGCAAGAGCCAGCGGATCTATTTCCGTGCCGGCTTTTTCGATTCCGACGACAAGGGAAAGAGCGAGCAGCCGGCGTTCGAGATGTCGAGCCTGACGCTCGATAACGGCATCGAGTTGTACGGCACCCATGAGCAGGGCGAGAGCGGCATCGAGTACCGCATCACGCGTCTGGAAGCGCTGACCAAGCCGAAGTGCAATTGATCCTGCATCGGCCGGCTTGAACCCGCGCCCTGTTCGGGCATGCTGGGGCCATGTCCGCCGAAGGCACAGCGTCGGGCGGCCTGACGCCCGAGCAGGCAGTCGATCGCCTCGAACATCTCCATTTTGCCGCCTGCACGGCCCTGCGTGAGGCGCTCGCGGCGTTCACGCGGTCCGGCGCTCTGCCGACACCGCAACAGCGAAACGCCTTTCGCTATCCCGAGCTCAGAGTCGACTGGCGGCCGTCGGGCGCCCTGCGTTTTACCCGGCGCGCATGGGCGAAGTTCCAGATGCCCGGCCAGCACGTCACGACAGTCACGCAGCCGGCGTATTTTCGGAGCTATCTGCTGGAGCAGTTGCGCCCGCTCTCTGAGGAATACGGGGCGCTCATCGATGTCGGTGTCAGCGAGCAGGAGATTCCATATCCGTTCGTGACCGAGGCGGGAGACGAGTTCATCCATGGCGATCTCTCGGTCAGCCAGCTGGCACAGCATTTCCCGACGCCGATGCTGGTCAATGTCGGCGACGAGGTGGCCGATGGCACCTGGGAAAACGCGCCGGGACAGCCGCGCCCGCTCTCCCTGTTCGATGCTGTACGAGTCGACTTCTCCTTGCGCCGGCTGGTCCACTATACCGGCACGGACTGGCGCACGATCCAGCCCTGGATCCTGTTCACCAACTATCAGCGCTACGTCGAACAGTTTCTCGGTTGGGCGCTGGAGGAACTCCGTCGTGCCGACGGACCCTATGACCGGCTGGTGTTGCCCGGCGGCACGGTAATCAAGCGCGGCCAGGATCCGGCCGCGGCTT
Source organism: Reyranella sp. (assembly GCA_044225265.1). Classification (GTDB taxonomy): domain Bacteria; phylum Pseudomonadota; class Alphaproteobacteria; order Reyranellales; family Reyranellaceae; genus Reyranella. Next base: position 24,704 of record JBGAIW010000021.1, on the reverse strand, counting down.
CGGCTGCCGTCGCTGCTGCGGCGTGGCACCGCTACCAGATGCCGGCCTGCAATCTGCTGCGTTCGGACGCGCAGGGCGGGATCTCCCTGGTCAATATCGGCGTCGGTCCGTCGAACGCCAAGAACGCCACCGATCATCTCGCCGTGCTGCGTCCGCACTGCTGGCTGATGATCGGCCATTGTGGCGGTCTGCGGCAGTCTCAAACGATCGGCGATTATGTACTGGCGCACGGCTATCTGAGGCGTGATCGCATCCTCGACGACCTGGTGCCGCCCGAGGTGCCGGTGCCGGCGCTCGCCGAAGTGCAGCTCGCCCTGCAGGAGGCCGCCGCCCGCGTCACCGGCGAACGCGGCGAGGCCCTGAAGCGCCGCCTGCGTACCGGCACCGTGGTGAGCTACGATGATCGCAACTGGGAACTGCGCTGGTCGCAGGAGCGCAGGCGTATCAGCCTCGGGCGCTGCATCGCCGTCGACATGGAGAGTGCGGCGCTGGCGACCCAGGGTTATCGCCTGCGAGTGCCCTATGGCACCTTGCTTTGCGTCTCCGACAAGCCGCTGCATGGCGAGATCAAGCTGCCGGGAGCGGCGACGCGCTTCTACCAGCGTGCGGTGGGCGAGCACCTGAAGATAGGCCTCGAGGCCATCGAACTGTTGCGCAGCGAACTGGGGTCGCTGCACTCGCGCAAATTGCGCAGCATCGACGAGCCGCCCTTCAGATAGAGCAGCCGTACCTATTCAGCCCAAAGCCAGGCAGCGCCGCGCACACCGCTGGAATCGCCATGCTTGGGCGGCAGGATCTTCGTGGCGATGTGGTCGGCCTCGGAGAAGACGTGCGGCTTCCAGAGTTCGGGTACGCGCGCGTAAAGCTGCGTCATGCGGGACAGCCCGCCGCCGAGCACGACGGCGTGCGGGTCGACGACGTTGACCACGCTTGCGAGGGCGCGGGCCAGCCTGTCGCTGTAGAGTTCCATGTAGTCGGCGGCATGCTTGTCGCCGGCGAGGGCGGCTTCGGAGATCTCGGTGGCACGCAGGGTCCGGCCCGTCAGGTGCTTGAATTCCCGCTGCACGCGGGGACCGCTCAGCCAGGTCTCGATGCAGCCGGTACGGCCGCAGTAGCAGAGGGGCCCGGGCCGCTCGTCATCCCGCGGCATGGGCAGGGGATTATGCCCCCATTCGCCCGCGATCGCCTGCGCGCCGGTGAGTGGCCGGCCGTCGATTACCACCCCGCCGCCGACCCCGGTGCCGAGTATGACGCCGAACACGATCCCCAGGCCTGCCGCCGCGCCATCGCTCGCTTCGGACACGGCGAAGCAATTGGCGTCGTTTTCCATGCGGATCTCGTAACCCAGGCGCGCCTCGAGATCGGCCTTCATCGGGTGGCCGTTGAGGCGGGTCGAGTTTGCGTTCTTGATCAGGCCGGTTGCGGGCGAGATTGCCCCTGGATGGGCGATGCCGACCGTGCAGCGGCGCCCCGCCTCCTCCTGGAGCCTGTCGATCAGGTCCACGACGGCGTCGATCGTGTCACGGTAGCTGCCGTCGGGCGTGGCGATACGCGTCCGAGCGTGCTCGGTGCCGCCCCTTCCCAGGACGAGTCCTTCGATCTTGGTGCCGCCGAGGTCGATGCCGATACGCATGCGCGGCGGCATCTCACAGGAAGCGGGCGCGGATGTCGATGCTCGAGCGTTGGCCGAGTTGTTCGAATGTCGTGTCCAGCCACCGGCTTGCCGCCGCACGTCCATGATCGAACAGGTACTTCAGGAATTCCGGTTCGATGTTGAATTTGCTGACCGCGCCCAGAGGCGCGAGGGTCGCCTCGTCGCCGATCGAATGGACGTGGATCATCTTCAGGCGCGCGCCGAATTCGCCGGTGATCGCGCCTTTCTGGATGAGGTCCTGTACGAACGCAATGGCGCGCATCTCGGCCATGAGCGCGCCGCCGAAAGTGATTTCGTTCAGCCGGTCGGCAATCTCGGCGTTGCTGCGTGGGACATTTGTGCGCTCCGAGGGATCGAGTTCGACCAGCACGACGTCGCGGCTCTCGGAACTATATATGAAGGGCCAAATCGGTGGGTTGCCCCGAAAGCCGCCATCCCAGTAGGGCACGCCGTCGATCACGACGGCATCATGCACGTTGGGAAGGCAGGCCGAGGCGAGCAGGGCGTCGATCGTCAGGTCCTCGCGCGTGAAGATGCGTACCTTGCCTGTCCGCACATTGGTCGCGGCGATGAATATCTTGATGCCGTGCGTGTCGGTGCGGGCCAGCCCTTCGTCGAAGTGGCCTCGCACCAGGTCGCGCAACGGATCGAACTTCAGCGGGTTGCGTTGCCAGGGCGACAGCGTGCGCTGGATGAGGTCGGTCCACAACGCCGCCGGCGAATTGTCGAGGTTCCAGTTGCCCTGAAGGCGGTCCAGCGGGGTGCGCCGGATCGGGCTTGCGACCGACATGGTGCCGAGTTCGGTCCAGAAGTCCCGCAGTGCCTGTCGAGCGCCATCGGCGCCTCCACGGGCGAAACCCTGCACCATGATCGCTGCATTCATGGCGCCTGCACTGGTGCCGCTGACCGCCTCCAGTGCCAGCCGGCCATCCTCGAGCAGCGCGTCGAGCACGCCCCAGGTGAAGGCGCCGTGCGAGCCGCCGCCCTGCAGGGCGAGATTGATGCGCTTGCTGTCGGTCATGCGTCTATCCTCTACAGTGGTCTCGCGTTACCCTACTGTTACGATGGCGCGCGACGAAGCCAGTTTCAGTTCGGCGAAGGGCGACCCGGAACAGCCGTGGCGAAAGCGGCCGTCGACGATCCTCTGGGTTCTGTCGCTCGGGCAGCTCATCACCTGGGGACTGGTCTACTACACATTTCCGCTGTTCGTGGTGCCGATGGAACGCGAGCTGGGCTGGTCGCGCGACTCGCTCTATGGGGCCTTGTCGGCCGGCCTGCTGGTGGCGGGGTTGTGTTCGATTCCGGTCGGCGCGTGGATCGACCGCGGCCATGGCCGCTTGCTGATGACCGGTGGCTCCGTCCTGGCGGCAGCGCTTCTTCTGTTGTGGTCGCAGATCGACAGCCTGCCGATGTTCTATCTGATGTGGATTGGGCTGGGCGCCTGTCAGTCGGTGACCCTATACGAGCCCGCCTTCGCCGTGGTCACCCGCGTCTACGGTCCCCGCTACAAGCAGGCCATCCTGATCATGACGTTTCTGGGCGGCCTTGCGAGCACGTTCGGTATTCCCTTCGCCCAGCTTCTGATCGAGCGCATCGCGTGGCGCCCGACCTTGGAAGTGATGGCCGCCATCATCCTGGGGGTCGGCGTCCTCATCCATTGGCTGTTCGTGCCGGGCCCCAGGGAGAAGGCCGTGCCGATCGGCGCGGCACCGAGGGCAACCGACGGCAAGCCGAAGAAGAGCCCGCTCGCCGCTGCCGTTCGGGTGCCGGCGTTCTGGGGGCTTGTGGTCGCCTTTGCCGGCTACGGCCTGGCTTTCTCGGCCATGAGCTTTCATCTCATTCCACTCCTCGCCGAACGCAATGTTCCGATTGGCGTGGTGATGGCGATCATCGCCCTGATCGGTCCCATGCAAGTGGTGGGCCGCGTGCTGTTGATGGCAGGCCAGCGCCACATCAGTACGATTCAGTTGGGAGCCGGCATCTATTTCGCCTTCCCGATCTCGATGGCGATGCTCGCCGCCGGCATCAGCGATGTGTACGGCCTGATCCTGTTCGCGATCATTTATGGCGTCGCCAACGGACTGGTGACGATTCTGCGCGGCATGGCGGTGCCGGAGTTCATCGGACCGGAGGGCTACGGAGTGGTCTCGGGTGCTCTCACCATGCCGACCAACGTGATGCGCGCGGCAGGCCCGTTGATGGCGGCGTTCGCCTGGAGCCTGGCCGGCAGCTACACGCCGGTTCTGTGGGGACTGGCCGCGATCATGCTGGTCGCTGCCGCCGGGTTTGCTGCGGCTGCGCTCTGCGCCAAGCGCGAGCCGCCGCCCATGCCGTGACTTGAATGCCATTGCCGGAGATCGAGGCATGAAACGCGCCGTGTTGGTGTGCTGCGACGGGCTCGGACGCAACTGGATCGACGCCGAACGCACGCCGGTGCTGCACGCGCTGCGAGCCAGGAGTCTGTGGTGTGCCGAGCACAGCGCCGTGTTTCCGTCGGTGACCCGCGCATCGGCCGCCTCGGTGACCACAGGCTGCCATCCGGCGCGCCATGGGCTGCACGGCAATCGCATGGGGCTGTTCGAAAATGGACGTATCGTCGTGCGAGATGTGGGCGCACCGGACTTCCGCACGCATATGCGCCGGGCGACCGGCCGGACGTTGCTGGTACCGTCGTTGGCGGAGCGCACCGCCAAGCGCGGCGGTTTCATCGCCTTTTCCAATGTTTCGCCAGGGGCGGCGTTCTTTCTCGATCCCGACGCGCACGGCCACGTCTATCACCGCTCGGGCAGCCATGCGCCAGGAGGCACGGCATTGCCGGCTCTGCCGGTGACGCACGACTCGGCCGGCGACTGGGCGATGACCGAGCGCTTCTGCAGCGAGGTTTTGCGCGAACGAAAGCCAGCAATTGCCGCGATGTGGATCTGCGATCCCGATCACACGCTGCACGGCGTGCCGCTCGGCTCTCCGGCGCACCAGGAGGCGTTAGACGGCGCCGAGCGCTGCGTCCGGGAAGTCGTGCGTACTGTCGAGGAATTGCGCCAGCAAGGAGAGGAGGTCCTGTTGCTGGTCGGCTCCGACCATGGCCAGGAGACGATCGGCGACTTCATCAGCATCGAAGACTGGCTTGTGGAGCGGGGGCTGGGTGCCCAGATCGGATCGGGCGACGTCGCTGTCGCGGGGCAGGGGACAGCGGCTCTGCTCTACGCCACCGAACAGGGCCGGGCGGACCTTCTCGGAGTCCTGGACGCGATGCGGCGCGAACCTTGGGCCGACGACGTGGTCGAAGGCGAAGCGATGCGCGATCGCGGTTTCGCGCCGGCAGGCGGTGTGGTCGCCGCAGTCAACATGGCGCGTGTGCCCGATGCCAACCCGCACGGCGTTCCCGGCAAGCGCTGGGTCGCCTCTGAGCCCGGCAAACCCGTTCCCGTGGGCAGCGGGCAGCACGGCGGCTGGGGGCCCGACGAGATGCGCCCCTTCCTGATGGTCAATGACGGCCGATCCGTGGGTGTGAGATCGGAGCCGAGCTGTCTGGTCGACATCGCCCCGACGATCGTTCGCTTCCTGGGGTTGCCGGGGCATGGTTTCGACGGCAAGCCGCTGTAGAGGTGCGCATGCGCGGACAGATGCATCATATCGACCTGACCGTCGCCGACCTCGCGCTATCGAAGCCGTTCTACGATCTGGTGCTTGGCTTCCTGGGCTACCAGTGCGTGAAGGACACGGCCGAGGTCATCGTCTGGGACCTGACCTTGCCAGATGGCGTCTGCGGCATCGCCCTTCGTCCCGCGCGGCGCACGCGGCAGCACGACCGATACACGGTCGGCCTGCATCATTTCGCATGGAACGCCGACAGCCGGGCCGACGTCGACCGGCTGCATGGGCTGCTCAAGAAAAACAGCGCGACCATACTGGACGCGCCGTCGGAGTATCCGCAGTACGGGACCGGCTATTACGCCGTGTTCTTTGCCGATCCCGACGGTCTGAAGCTCGAATACGTTCACTATCTCGGGAAGTGACCTACCCGAGCTGAATCCAGGTCGTCTTGATCTGGGTGAACTTGTCGAAGGCGTGCAGCGACTTGTCACGGCCGTTGCCCGACTGCTTGTAGCCGCCGAACGGCGTGGTGATGTCGCCGCCGTCGTAAGTGTTCACCCACACCGAACCCGCGCGCAGGCCCTTGGCGAACTTGAACGCCTTGTTGATGTCCGACGTGAAGATCGCCGAGGCGAGGCCGTAAATCGTGTCGTTGGCGACGGTCAGCGCCTGCTCGGCATCCTTGACCGGGATCACCGACAGCACCGGTCCGAAGATCTCTTCCTGGGCGATCTTCATCTTGTTGTCGACGTTGTCGAACACCGTCGGCTCGATGAATGAGCCGGCATTGTCGATGTGGACCTGCTTGCCGCCCATGGCGAGTTTGGCGCCTTCCTTCTGGCCGGCGTCGATGTAGCCCATGACGCGCTTGGTCTGGTTCTCGTCGACCATGGCGCCCATCTGGGTCTTCGGATCGAGCGGGTCGCCCGGCATCATCTTCTGGCCGATCGCCATGACCTTGGCGAGGAACTCGTCCTTGATCTTGTCCTCGACGATCAGGCGCGAGCCGGCAGTGCAGACTTCGCCCTGGTTGAACCAGATTCCGAAGGCGGTGCGCTGGGCGGCGACATCGAGGTTGGGCGCGTCGCCGAGCACGATGTTCGGCGACTTGCCGCCGCACTCGAGCCATACCTGCTTCATGTTGCTCTCGCCCGAGTAACGCAGGAAGTACTTGCCGACTTCCGTCGAGCCCGTGAAGGCCAGCACGTCGACGTCCATGTGACGACCGAGCGCCTGGCCCGCCGTCTCACCGAAGCCCGGCAGGACATTGAAGACGCCTTCGGGGATGCCGGCCTCCGCCGCGAGCTCGGCGAGGCGGATCGCCGTGAGCGGCGACTGCTCGGCGGGCTTGAGGATGACGGAATTGCCGGCAGCGAGTGCCGGGCTGATCTTCCAGCATGCCATCAGCAGCGGAAAGTTCCACGGCACGACGCAGGCCACGACGCCCGCCGCCTCGCGCGTGATCATGGCGACGACGTTGCCGGGGGTCGGCGCGACCTCGTCATAGATCTTGTCGATGGCTTCTGCGAACCACTGCACGGTGTTGGCCGAGCCGGGAATATCGACGCGGGTCGAGTAGACGATCGGCTTACCCATATCGAGCGTCTCGAGCAGGGCCAGCTCGTCGCGGTTCTTCATCATCAGCTCGGCGAGCTTGAGCATGATGCGCTTGCGGTTGGCCGGCGGCATGTTGGCCCATGTGCCCTTTTCGAAGGCGGCGCGCGCGGCCTTCACCGCCGCGTCGACGTCGGCCTGCTCGCAGGCGGCAACCTTGGTCAGGACCTGGCCAGTGGCCGGATTGACGCAGTCGAACGTCTTGCCCGTGAGGGAGGGGGCGAACTTGCCGCCGATGAAGGCCTGATTCCGGTAGCTGAGACCGCCGACGCGGCCCTTCCAATCGTCGCGCGAAAGCTGTGCGCTCATGTCGTGTCCTCCATTTTCTGGGTTGGCTGAAGCCTAGCGCAGCAAAAAGCCGCCCGGAAGGGCGGCTCTGCCTGCAGCTACGTCTTTCGACGTCTTACTTGATCTTCGATTCCTTGAAGACGACGTGCTTGCGCGCGACCGGATCGTACTTCTTGAGTTCCAGCTTCTCGGTCTTGGTCCGCGGGTTCTTCTTGGTGACGTAATAGAAGCCGGTGTCGGCGCTGGACACCATCTTGATCAGGATCGAGGTCGGCTTGGCCATGGGCGAATTCCTTACAGCGAGGCGGGCAAATTAGTCGCCGGCGGCGGCGTGTCAAGCGCCCGAAAACGGCCTACTGGCGGGGGGCCGAGGCCTGGTCGACGGTGCCCGTGCGCACGGCGTGCGCATAAAGCGTGGGGTCGCGCAGCAGTCGGCTGGCGATCTCGATGTCGCGGTCGGGTGAATCCTCGCCCGGGGGGCAGATCTTGCGCAGATTGCTCACTTCATCGGGCGTCGGATTGCGTTCGGCGTGCCAGCGCATCAGGGTCGTGCGGTTGGCCTCGACAGAATCGAGCCCGAGCTTTTCGACGTCCGCAACCTTGGCGGTGCAGATGTTGGGCAGCACGCCCAACTCGTTCCAAGTGTAGCCGGAGGGTGCCAGGAGGCGCGACCAGGTCAGAACCAGTTCTCCCTCATTGGGCAGACGTACGACGGTTTGCACTGTGCCCTTGCCGTAGCTCGTGGTGCCGACGATCACGGCACGGCCACGATCCTGCAGGGCGGCGGCCACGATCTCGGCGGCCGAGGCCGAATTGCCGTTGACCAGGACGACCATGGGCAGCGTGACGGTCTTGCGGCTGGCGCTGCGATAAGTCCGGCGGCTGTCAGGATGGCGCCCCTGGGTCGAGAAGATCACGCCGTCGCCGATGAACTCCTCGGCCACGGATTCAGCCTGGTCGAGCAAACCGCCGCGGTTGGAGCGCATGTCGACGATGATACCGGCCAGGTCGCGACCGATCTCGTTGCGCGCCTTCTCGATTGCCTTGTGCAGGGTGTCGTCGGTTGCGCTGTTGAAACCGGTGAGCCGGATCAAGGCGATGTCGCCGCGGCGCTCATAGAGGACGGTGGTCGGGATGATGCGGCTGCGCCTCATGCCGAAAGTCAGTTCCTTGCCCTGCGACTCGCGCGACACGGTGACCGAGACCGGCACGCCGATGCCGCCGCGCAGCTTCTGGACGACCTCGGTCAGCGTTTTGTCGATCATGCTGTCGCCATCGATGGCGACGATCTGATCGCCAGCCTGAAGGCCGGCGCGACCGGCCGGCGCATCTTCCTGCACGGCGCGGATCATGACTTTCTTGTCTTCGGTGCGCTCGACGGTGATGCCAATGCCGCCGCCGCCGTCGCGCTGGAAGCGGTTGTCCTTGGCTTCGTCGGGATCGGCGTACCGGCTGTTCTTGTCGAGTTGCTTGGTGGTGGCGACCATCGCGCCCTTGGTCAGGGCGTTGCGATCGATTTTCTGCAGTACAGGCGAGGCCTCGATCGAGGCGGCGAACAACTCTGCCAGCATCCCACCCCAGGCGCGGCCATCCGCGGTGTCGGCCGGCGTCTGGCGGGTAAGGATGTCCTTGCCATCCCGCCGCAGGGTAAAGCTCTGGTCCGTGGTGACCAGTGACAAGGCGGGGTCGCTGCTGGCGAAGCCGCGATAGGTCTCGACGGCAATCACTCGGAAATTTGGCTGGAAAAGGTGGCGGTCGCCGATCGCCCGGTAGGCCTGCAGAACCACGCGTTCGACACTGACATCGGCAGCCGACGCCGGGCTGCGTGCCGGTGCTGGCGCGGTGGTGGCCGTCGTGGTTTCGCAGGATGCGACGAGGGAGGCGGCAATCAGCGCCGCAGCGCCGCGGGCCAAAACTCCCCAGTTAATGTGTGGTAGCGGCACGTGTTTTAACCAACCGGGAATAATCTTAGCACGAGCGGTGACAACGCCACCATCCTCAGGGCAGGGGACCCAAACCCTCCGGCAGGGGCTTGGCGGGCAGCCGATGTGTCCACAGGGTGGCGATCACCGCCCCCTTGATATGGGGAAGCAGATAAAGTGCCAGCACAACCGACAGCGGAAGCCACAGCAGGGCGTGGAACCACAGTGGCGGCTGATCGCCATACTTTTCGAGTGCCAGGACCAGCGGCACGATGATGTGCCCGACCGCGAAAATGGTGAAATAAGCCGGCGCATCGTCCGCCCGGAACGGCTCCAGGCCTTGATTGCATACCGGGCAATGGCTGCGCATTTTCAGGAAACTGCTGAACAGCGTACCCTCACCGCAGCGCGGGCAGCGACCGCGCCAGCCGCGCCGGATGGCAGTCCAGAAGTCGACGGGAGCCCACGCTGCGTTCATCTCTTCAGAATGGGCCTTCGGTTCATTTCCGTCGCCGCGACCGCTTGTCCCGAGGTCCCTTGCGATGCGCGACATGTCGGCGCGGTCCTGCAGCCTCCCGGCCAGGACGACGGCGGGGCAGGGCGACCCGTTCCACCCGTTCGACGACATCGACCAGGTCGAACAGCAGCCCGCCAGTGGCGGCGTCGGCCTCCAGGAGCTTCACCCGGACCTTGTCGCCCAGACCGTAACTCTCGCCGGTGCGCTCGCCGATCAGGAGCTGGCGGCCCTCGTCGTGGCGGAAGAACTCCTGACCGAGATCGCGGATCGGGACCAATCCGTCGGCGCCGGTACCGTCGAGCGACACGAACAGGCCGAAGCGCGTCACCGAGGTGACGCGGCCGGGGAAGGTGGCGCCGACATGGGCGGCCATGTAGGCAGCGACATAGCGGTCCATGGCGCCACGCTCGGCCATCACCGCGCGTCGTTCGCACATGGACAGGTGCTCGCCGAACTCCGCGAAGCGGCCCTTGTCGGCATCGCTCAACCCGCCGTCGCCCAACCCAAAGGCCGCGATCAGCGCGCGATGCACGATGAGGTCGGGGTAACGGCGGATCGGTGAGGTGAAGTGGGCATAGCGCGGCAGGGCGAGGCCGAAGTGACCTAGATTGTCGGGGCTGTAGATCGCCTGGCTCTGGCTGCGCAGTACGGTCTCGTTGACCAGCCGCGTCACAGGCTTGTCGGCGACCCCGCGCAGGACGCGGTTGAGATCGACGGGACGCAGGCGCGGGCCGGCGGGCAGGGGGATCCCGAGCGTGCCCAGGAACTCGCGCAGCGCCTCGAGTTTGGCGAGATCGGGCTGGTCGTGCACCCGGTACATGCACGGCATCTTACGGTGCTCCAGCGCCTGCGCGGCGGCGACGTTTGCCAGGACCATGAATTCCTCGATCAACTTGTGGCTGTCGAGGCGTTCGCGCACGCCGATCTCCGCGATACGGCCATCGTCGCCGAGTTTGACCAGACGCTCCGGCAAGTCGAGATCGAGCGCGCCGCGCTTTTCTCGGGCCGCCAAAAGAGTCCTGAAGGCGCCGTAGAGCGGCTCGATGACGGAGCCCATCAGCGGTACGATCTCGGCGTCGGGGTAGCCGTCGGCGGCGCGCTGCACGCGATTGTAGGTAAGTCGCGCCACCGAATGCATCATGGCGCGGTGGAAGCGGTGCTTCTTGAGATGGCCCTCGCCGTCGATCCACATCTCGGCCACCAGGACGGGGCGATCCTCGCGTGGCACCAGGGAGCACCAGCCATTGCTGAGCTCTTCGGGTAGCATCGGCACGACGCGGTCAGGGAAGTAGACAGACGTGCCGCGCCGATAGGCAGCGCGGTCGAGCGGCTTGTCGTGGCGCACATACCAGGAGACGTCGGCGATCGCGACATAGAGATGCCAGCCGCCGGGATGGTCCTGGTCGGGCTCGGCGAATACGGCGTCGTCGAAGTCCCTGGCATCCTCGCCGTCGATCGTGACCAGCGGCACCTTCCGGAGGTCGAGGCGATGGCCCATCGGCGCCGCCTTCGCCTGTGCGGCCTCGCGAGCTGCGGCCTCCGGGAAATCGACCGGAATGTCGTTCGCGGCGATCGAGATCAGGCTGACGGTGCGCGGGTCGCTCATCGGTCCGATACGTTCGAGCACCCTCGCGCGGCGCGACAGCTCGCCCCCGGCCTCCTCGATCCAGACGATGTCTCCCGGACGCGCGCCATTCTTGTCGGCGGCGCGGACGTCGAACTCGCGGCGCAACTTGCGGTCGGTTGGCGTCACCCGGCCGATGCCGGACCGGCCATCCGGTTCATCGTAGAGGCCGAGGATCTTCTTGGGGCCGCTGCCGAGGCGGCGGATGATTCGGGCCTCGTAGGTTGTCTTGCCGCGGCGCTTCAGTGCGGCCAGCACGCGATCGCCGACGGCCGGCGCGGGGCCCTTGTTGCCGTGGGCGGCGATCTCGATGCGGGGAGGAGGGCCGTCTTTTTCTTCGTCGTGGCGGCGCGGGGTAGCCAGCAGATGGCCATCCGCGTCGACCCTGGTGATTTCCAGGACGGTAATGTCAGTCAGAGCTTTGGGATCCTTGAATGTCTTGGCGCGATCCGCCGCGATCTCTCCGGAGTCGCGCAAATCGCGCAGCAGTTGCTTGAGTTCGATGCGCTGGTCGCCCTTGATGTGGAAAGCCCGCGCGATCTCGCGCTTGCCCACGGGCGTGGAACTCTCCTTTATGAACGCCAGCAGTTCGTCGCGGGTCGGAACGCGGCCCTTAGCCATCGGTTCCGGTGCGAGGCGGGGTTTCTTCCTCCGCCTTGGCCTTGGCCGTCTTCTTCTTCGGGGCGGCCTTCTTCCTGGCCTTGGGCTTGTCGCCGGCATCGTTGGCCGGGACAGGCGCGGTCTTCTTGGAGCGCGGCGCCTTGGCCTTCTTGCCGCCGCCCTTTGCCGCTCGCTCGGCGAGCAAGGCTGCGGCCTGGTCGACTGTCAATTCTTCCGGCTTCAGATCGCGCGGCACGGTCGCGTTAATGCCGCCGTGCTTCACGTACATGCCGTAACGGCCGTCATAAAGTTCGATCGGCGCCTCGTCGGCGGGATGATTGCCGACGATGCGGATCGGCTTCACGGCGGCGCGGCCACGGCCGGTCGCCTTGGCCTCGGCGAGCAGCGCGACGGCACGGTTCATTCCGATCTCGAGGACGCTCTCGTCGGCGGGGATCGACTTGTACTTGGCGCCGTGCCGCACGTAAGGCCCGAAGCGGCCGACACCGGCCAGCACGGGTTCCTTGTCTTCGGGATGGGGGCCGAGTTCGCGCGGAAGCGCCAGGATGGCCTGAGCCTTCTCGAAGGTGAGGTCGTCCGGCGTCATGCCCTTCAACAGCGAGGCACGCTTGGGCTTCTCCTTGCCTTCCGGCACGCCGAGCTGGATGTAGAGCCCGTACGGGCCGTTGCGAAGCGTGATTTCCTTGCCGGTGGCGGCATCGACGCCCAGCACCTTCGGCTCGTTTAGATTGGCGCCGCTCTGGGCATCCTTCTCGGGGTCGACGATGCCGAGTTTGCGCGTGAACTTGCAGCTCGGATAGTTCGAGCAGCCGATGAAGGCGCCGAACTTGCCGAGCTTCAGGCCGAGACGGCCGTCGGCGCAGGACGGGCAGGTGCGCGGGCTCTTGCCGCCGTTGTCGTTGGCCGGGAAGAAGTGCGGGCCCAATTCCTCGTCGAGCTTGTCGAGCACTTCGCGGACGCGCAGCTCCTTGGTTCCACCGACCGCTTCCGAGAAATTCTTCCAGAACTCACGCAGCACCTGGCGCCAATTGATCTTGCCGCCGGAGATATCGTCCAACTCTTCCTCGAGATGGGCGGTGAAGTCGTATTCGACGTAGCGGGGGAAGTAGGTCTGCAGGAAAGCCGTAACGATGCGGCCGCGGTCTTCAGGGATGAACCGTTTGCGGTCGAGTTTCACATACGAACGGCGCTGCAGGACTTCAATGATGCTGGCGTAAGTCGAGGGCCGTCCGATGCCGAGCTCTTCCAGCTTCTTTACAAGACTGGCTTCGGAATAGCGCGGCGGCGGCTCGGTGAAGTGGCGTTCCGGCAGCACCTCACGGCGTTCCAGGCCCTCGTTCTCCGAGACGTCCGGCAGGATCGCCGCGTTCTCGTCGTCCTCGGCCTGCTCATCCTTGCCCTCGTCGTAGAGGGTGAGGAAGCCGTTGAACTTCACGACCGAGCCGGTGGCCCGGAGCTGCACGTTCTTGTCGGCACTGGCGATGTCGACCGTGACCTGGTCGAGCACGGCGGATTCCATCTGGCTCGCGACAGTGCGCTTCCAGATCAGCTCGTAGAGGCCGAGCTGATCCTTGTCGAGATACTGGGCCACGTCCTGAGGCGTACGGAAGAGGTCGGTTGGGCGGATCGCCTCATGCGCTTCCTGGGCATTCTTGGCCTTGGACGTATAGACGCGCGGGGCCGCGGGCACGTAGCTGGCGCCGTACTTGCTCTCGATCAGACGACGGGTCTGGCCGATCGCCTCGGGCGCCAGCGTGACGCCATCGGTGCGCATATAGGTGATCAGACCGACCGTCTCGCCGCCGATGTCCACGCCCTCGTAGAGTCTCTGGGCGATGCGCATGGCGGTGGCGGCGCCGAGACCCAGCTTGCGCGAGGCTTCCTGCTGCAGAGTAGAGGTGATGAAGGGCGGCGGCGGGTTGCGCCGGACCTGGCGGCGGTCGATCGACGACACCGAGAAGGCGCGGCGCTCGATCTCGCGCTTGGCCGACTCGGCACGCTCTTCATTTTCCAGGTCGAACTTCTCGAGCTTGCGACCATCGAGGTGGGTGAGGCGGGCCTTCAGCGTCTGCTTCTTGGCGGTGCCAAACATGGCATCGACCGTCCAGTATTCGCGGCTCTTGAAGACCTCGATCTCGGCTTCGCGCTCGCAGATCAGGCGCAGCGCCACGGACTGGACGCGGCCGGCCGAGCGGCTGCCCGGCAGTTTGCGCCACAGCACCGGCGAGAGGGTGAAACCCACGAGGTAGTCGAGCGCACGACGGGCGAGGTAGGCGTCGATCAGAGGCTGGTCGAGTTCGCGCGGATGGGCGACTGCATCGAGCACCGACTGCTTGGTGATGGCGTTGAAGGTGACCCGTTTGACGTCCACTCCCTGCAGGGCTTTCTTGCGCGCCAGTACATCGAGCACGTGCCAGGAGATCGCCTCGCCCTCACGGTCGGGGTCGGTGGCGAGATAGAGCTTGCCACCCTTGGTGATAGCCTTGGCGATGGCATCCAGGCGCTTTTGGGAAGCCGAATCGACCTCCCAGTCCATGGCGAAGTCCTCGTCAGGACGGACCGAACCGTCCTTGGGCGGCAAATCGCGCACATGGCCATAGGAGGCCATCACGGTGTAGCCGGGGCCGAGGTACTTCCCAATGGTCTTTGCCTTGGCCGGGGACTCGACGACCAACACGTCCATCGCCGGAACCTGCTCCAGTAAAGTATTAAAGTCCGGAGATAAGTAACTGATCTAAATCAGAGATACTCGGTTACCCCGGTGCCTCTCCAGGCGGCCTTCCAACTCCAAAGCCAGCAGGACCTCCGCCACGGTAGCGGCGGACACTTGGCAGCGGCGTACCAGTTCGTCAACCGCAGTCGGGGTCGAACCTAGTGCCTCGAGTACTTTTGCAGTGTCTGTGTCATCGGATTTCCGCCTTGGCTTTTCAACGGCTTGGCGGGGGGAGTGCGGCAAACCCATCACACTTAAAATATCGTTCTCGTCACGGACGAGAATGGCCCCATCTCGAATAAGGGAATTGGATCCGGCATGGCGAGCGTCCATTGGGGACCCAGGCATGACGAATACATCCCGGCCCTGGTCGGCAGCTCGTTGGGCAGTGATCAGGGAGCCCGATCTTTCAGCTGCTTCGATGACCACGACGCCCCGTGCCAGGCCACTGACAATGCGGTTGCGCCGAGGGAAGGCGCGCGCGATCGGCGCCACTCCGGGGGACGACTCGGCGAGGATCAAGCCGCGCGCGGCAATCTCGCGATGGAGGGGGGCATTTTGCGGTGGGTAGATTTGATCGGCGCCACCCGCCAGAACGGCCACGGTACCAGTGGGCAGCGCGGCACGATGGGCCGCCGCATCGATGCCGCGTGCCAAGCCTGAGGCGATAACGAACCCGGCCGAGCCCAAGGCCTTGGCGAGGTGCTCGGCGAAGCGTTGACCGGCCGCCGAAGCGTCGCGCGCGCCGACGATCGCAAAAGCCGGCCTGGCAAGGAGGGCGGGATCGCCCACTGCCGTCAGGACCGGAGGCGCATCGGGAATCTGGGCGAGCGGGGCCGGATAGGTGGGATCTCCGAACACCAGAAATCGGCCGTTCAGGGCTTCTATGGCCTTTAGCTCGCGCCGTATCTCGGCTTCCGGCGCAACCGAGATCTCCCGGCAGGCTGCGGTCGCCGAGCCGAAATGCGCCAGCGCCTCATGGAAAGAGATCGGACCGATGCGTGGGCTGCGCGCCAGACGGATACGGGCGAAACGTTCGGCCGGATCCAGCTCCGGCTTCGGCGGTCCATCGAACATATACGCAGGATAGCGAGATATGTGTTCCTGTAAATCAACGTGAAGTTGTAGCCTGACGGCACCAAAGCGCGATCGCGGCGCCCAGCACCGACAACAGCAAGGCCAGCGGGCCAAATCCACCAAACCCGCCGAAGCTCAGGATCATCGCACCCAGCCCGGCTGCGCCAATCCAGCCGACGCTGGCCGATGCGCCCTGATAGCCCAGGACCGTACCGCGGACCTGCTCCGGTACCGCTGCCAGGCTCGCCATCAGCGAAGGCCGCCCGAGAGCGTTGGCCAGAACGTAGACGAAGCCCAGCACGATCGAGACCGTGGCGTTGGGATGCCAAAAGAAGACCGCGAGGGCGATCACACCCGACAGCGCCATGAATACGGCGTAGGTCATCAGCCGGTCATAGAGACGATCGGCGAGTTGCCCGCCCAGGATCGTGCCGACGACATTGCCGACGGCAACCAAGGCCAGCGGCAAGGCAAGTTCGGCGAGCGAAAAATTGTACGTCACTTGCAGGAAGGTCGCGAAATAGACGACCGCGAGGCCGTAGCAGATGCGTTCGGCGACACCGCTGGCCAGCAGTCCCCAGACGTGAAGGCTGAGTTTGCGTAAGGCAGCGTCCCTTGAGGCGCCGGGTACAGGCTCTGTTGCCTTCGGGACCGTGGCGAACAGCGCGACAGTCGTGAGCGCCGCCAGCCCGGCGACGCAGACCAGCCAGCCGCGCCATCCGATCAGCGCGCCTATTGCCGCCGCCATCGGCACACCGATCACGAGGGTGAGCGATTGGCCGGCCATGACCCAACCGAGCGCGCGACCGCGTTGGCGGTCTTCGACATGGCTTGCGACTTCCGCGAACAGCAACCCCATGAAGGTGCCGCAGGCGCCGCCGCTGATGACGGCCCACGCTGCAAGCACGGTGAAGTTGCTCGACGTCGCCTGCAGCGCCATGGCAACGGCCAGCACGACCGGGGCGCCGATCAGCAGCCGTCGGCGGCCGAAGCGTTCGGTCAGCCAGCCGCCCATCGCGGAGGTGATGCCCCACGCCGTTGCGGTCAGCGATACGAGATTGGCGACCAGCGGCATCGGCACGCCGAGTTCGTGGCTCATTTCGAGCAGGAAAGGCGCGCGTGTCGTTCCGCTCGAACTGGCGGCGAAGCAGCCGAGGCACGAGGCCGCGATCAACGCCCACGGCATCGCGCGTTCAAGTCTGAGAGTGCCCCCGGCATTCACGCGCGCGGACCGTAACGGTCGGCACGGCCTCGTGCTATGACAATTCCATGAAAAGCTGGATTGCACTGCTTGCAACGACCGTGCTCGCACTTCCCGCGCTGGCGCAGGACCGCACTCGCCTGCAGGTCTATTCGACCCTCGAGGTCGAGAATATCAACGACTTCAAGAAGGCCTTCGAGACCGACAATCGGGACATCGAGATCGTCTGGCGCCGAGATGCAACCGGCATCGTGACGGCAAAAATTCTGGCGGAGCAAGGTGCGCAGCGCGGCGATGCCATATGGGGACTGGCCGTCACCTCGACCATGCTGCTCAAGGCGCGCGGATTGCTCGAACCCTACGCGCCGAAGAACGTCGAGGCGTTGAAGCCGTCGTTCCGCGATCCGTCCGATCCGCCGTCCTATACAGGCATGGAGGGCTGGGTGGCGGCAATCTGTTACAACACCGTCGAGGCGCAGAAGCTCGGCCTGACCAAGCCGACTTCATGGTTCGATCTGCTCGATCCGAAATTCAAGGGGCGGATCACGATGCCGCATCCGGCCTCGTCGGGGACCGGCTACTTCCACGTCTCTGCCTGGATCCAGACCTTTGGTGAGGCGAAGGCCTGGGAATTCATGGACAAGCTGCACGAGAACATCGCCTTCTATGCTCATTCAGGCTCGCAGCCCTGCAAGCAGGCGGCATCCGGCGAGTTCGCGCTGGGCATTTCCGCTGAGACCTCGGCCGCGGACGCGCGCACCAAGGGTGCGCCGATCGAGGGCCTGGTGATGAAGGAAGGCGGCGGCTGGGAAATGGATACCTTCGCGATCCTGAAGGGCACCAAGAACCTCGCCGCGGCACAGCGGCTGATGGACTTCGCCGCCTCGCGCAAGGCCAACGAACTCTACGCCACGTTCGTGAGCCAGGTGGCGATGCCCGGCATCGCCAGCAACATCCCGAACTATCCGCCGGGCGTGGCCGAATCGATGATCAAGAACGACTTCGCCTGGGCCTCCGAGAATCGCGCGCGGATCATCGCTGAGTGGACACGGCGCTACGAGGGCAAGGCGGCTCCCAAGCGCAACTGAACTCGCGGTACGCGCGAGGCGTCAGAGGGTCGGGCCCCCGTTGTGCCCTGTCATTGCGGAATCGCCGGCCTTCTGGCCGATCCTGGATTCCGTGCCGGCAATCAGGCGGGCGATGTTCTCGTGATGGCGCAGGAAGACCAGCGGCACCATGAGCGTGACGATCAGCGCGGCGCGCCAATCGAGCAGGAACCATGACAGCGCGGCAGCGAGTGCCACGCTGATCAGTGCGGCAAGCGATGAATAGCGGAACAGGAACGCGAACAGCAGCCACATCAGGCAGGCGGCCGCGCCGAGCATCCAGTTCAATCCCCATAGTACGCCGAGTGTCGTTGCAACACCTTTGCCGCCCTTGAAACGCAGCCACGGCGTGAACATGTGCCCGAGCACGGCGCCCAGTGCAGCGGCGACGGCGGCGAGCGGCCCCAATGTCGCCGAGATCAGGACGGCCGCGACGCCCTTCAGGGCATCGAGCAATAGCACGGCGGCGGCAAGCTTCTTGTTGCCGGTCCGCAGTACGTTGGTCGCGCCGATGTTTCCCGAGCCGATCGAGCGGATGTCGCCCAGCCCGGCGGCGCGGGTCAGCAGCAGTCCAAACGGGATCGACCCCAGCAGGAAGCCGAGGAGAAAAGGGGCACCGAGATGCACGGCGTTCCACTGCATTCGGTGCGTCCTCCTTCAGTTCTTCAGGTCGGGCTCAGCACGTTGCAGCGTGTCGAGTCGACGTACACCGTCGTAGACGGGCCGATCAGATCGGTCGTGATCTGCTCGCCGGGCTGGATGGCGATCGGTCCGAAATAGGCCTCGCCGACCGAGCGGCCGGCATTGAGGAACGTGCAGGACACCTGAGTGTCGAGGGTGCGCGGCGTATTGGAGGTGATGACGATCGTCACCTGCCAGTAGCGCGCCTCACCATAGGTCAGGTTGGTGGCGGCGAGGGTCACCAGCGGCTGCGGCGTGCTGAAGTTCGGAATGGGACGCGGGCCCGTGCGGCGCACGACCGGCTGCGGCTTGGGTTGCACGCCCTCGGGCGGGCGGTACGAATTGGTCGCGGCGTTGGGATTGAACGCCGCATCCGGGTTCTGAGGCATCCCGGTCTGCGACGGCGGCAGGTTCTGCGCCTGCACCTGCCCGCCCAGCGTGGCGGGGCCGCCCCCCGGCACTTGAAGGGCCGGCGGCGCCAGCGGCGTCGGGCTGCCGGGCTGCGCGGCCTGCTGACCGGCCATGGGGGCCTGACCGGGCCTGAGCGGCGTCGGCTGTGGCGTCGTGGTGGGGGCGTCGCCGAGCTGCATCGGCAGCTTGTCGTAGCAGGCGAGCCGCATCTGGCTGTCGGTGATGTCGGCACACAGCTGGATGTGCCGGGTCATGGTGTCGAGCAGGTCGTCTCGCTTGCGCGGTTGGGCATTGGCGGCGGCGGTCACCGCGACCGCGGCGAGGGGCGGAAGGATGAGATACTTGAACATGAGACAAGCTTAGCAGACCGGATGGCGGTTTCGAGGCTTTCAGGCGGCAATGGCGGCCACAAATCCTCAGGCGGCGGCAGCTGCCACGAAGCCGTCATCCCTGTAGATGGTCCGGCCGGCCACGATTGTCGCCATCACGCGACCCTGGACCGGCCGCTCGTCGAAAGGCGAGTTCTTGGTCTTGCTCCGAAAATTGACGCGATCGATCTTCCAGGCGTAGTCGGCGTCGAAGACGATGAGATCGGCGGGTGCGCCCTTGGCGAGTCTGCCGCCGGGCAGGCCGAACAGCCCGGCCGGCATCGTCGACAGTCGCTGGAAGAGCTGCGGCAGGGTGAGGTGCTTGTTGTGCACCAGCTCCAGCGACACTGGAAGCAGGGTCTCCAGCCCGATGCCGCCGGGCTCGGCCTGCGCGAAAGGGACGCGCTTGCTTTCCTGATCCTGCGGCCGGTGATCCGAAACGATGGCGTCGATCACGCCCGACTTCAAACCCTCGATGACGGCCAGCCGGTCCTGCTCCGCGCGCAGCGGCGGCACCAGCTTGCCGAAGGTGCGGTAGTCGCCGACCGCGAGATCGTTGAGCGCGAAGTAGGGCGGGGCGGTATCGCAGGTGATCTTCAGGCCGCGGTCCTTGGCCCGCGCGATGGCCTCCACCGATTCAGCCGTCGAAATCTTGGAAAGATGCAGGCGCCCTCCTGTCATCTGCGCAAGACGGACGTCGCGCTCGACCATCATCACCTCGGCGAGCGGCGGATTGCCCGACAGGCCCATGCGGGTGGCGATCTCGCCGCTGGTCAGATGGCCGGTCGAGAGCGTCGGCTCCTGCGGCAGGTGCACGATCAGCGCGTCGAAGGCCTTGGCGTAGTAGAGCGCGCGGCGCAGCACCTGGGCGTTGCCGACGGCGTGGTCGGCGTCGGTGAAGGCGACGGCGCCGGCTTCGGCAAGCAGGCCCATCTCGGCGAGTTGCTTGCCCTCCAGCCCGACCGTGAGCGCGCCGTAGGCGTACATGTTGGTGAGCTTCACCTGGCGGGCGCGGCGGGCGACGAACTCGATCAGCGAGGCGTCGTCGAACGGCGGCTCGTTGTCGGGCAGCAACACCAGCGAGGTGATGCCGCCCGCGGTTGCCGCGATGCCGGCGCTCTCCAGCGTCTCCTTGTGCTCCTCGCCAGGCTCGCCGGTATGGACGCGCGCGTCGACGACGCCGGGGGCGAGGTAGAAGCCGCGGCAGTCGATCGATTCGATGCCGTAGGGCGCGCCCGACGCGAACAGGTTGGGGCCGAAATCGGCGATCTTGCCGTCGCTGATCAGGACGGCGCCGACATACTCCTTGTCCGTCGAGGGATCGACGATCCGGGCGTTGATGTATGCGGTCGATCCCGCATGAGCCGGCGCGGTACGGATGACGTTGCCGCTCACGCCACCGCTCCGATGGCGTTGCGGCGTCCGCCGATCAGGGCTTCGAGGCAGGCCATGCGCACGGCTACGCCCATCTCGACCTGCTCGTGGATCACCGAGCGGTCGAGGTCGTCGGCCACTTCGGAGTCGATCTCGACGCCGCGATTCATCGGGCCGGGATGCATGATCAGCGCGTCGGGCTTGGCGAATTTCAGCTTCTCGGCATCGAGGCCAAAGAAGCGGAAGTACTCGCTGATCGACGGCACGAACGAGCCTTGCATCCGCTCGGTCTGCAGCCGGAGCATCATGACGATGTCGACGTCCTTCAGGCCCGTTCGCATGTTGTAGTGCACCTCGACGCCGAGGCGATCGATGTCGGTCGGCATCAGGGTCGGCGGCCCGACCACACGCACACGCGCGCCCATGATCTGCAGCAGGTGGATGTTCGAGCGCGCGACGCGGCTGTGCATGATGTCGCCGCAGATCGCGACCAGCAGGCCCTGCAGGCTGCCGCGGCGGCGGCGAATGGTCAGTGCGTCGAGCAGGGCCTGGGTCGGATGCTCGTGCTGGCCGTCGCCGGCGTTGATGACGGTGCAGTTGACCTTTTGCGAAAGAAGATTGACCGCACCCGATTCGCTGTGGCGGACCACGATCGCATCGGGCCGCATGGCGTTCAGCGTCACGGCGGTGTCGAGCAGCGTCTCGCCCTTCTTCACCGACGAGGTGGCGACGTCCATGTTGACCACGTCGGCACCCAGCCGTTTGGCGGCGACCTCGAAGGAGGTACGGGTGCGGGTCGAGTTCTCGAAGAACAGGTTGATGACCGTCCGCCCGGCGAGCATGTCGCGCCGCTTGTCGATCGAGCGATTCTGGTCGATGTAATTTTCGGAAAGGTCGAGCAAACCCGAGATGGTCTCGGGCGACAAACCTTCGATGCCGAGGAGGTGGGGCAGCCTCGGCAGGCCCGTGCGTTTCTTTGTCACTAAAGCGCGACGTTAAGCACGCGCATGGCGTGCCCGCAAGGAAACAGTCAGGTGGATAACCGAATTGCCGCGCAGGGCTGGACCATGGCCGGTCCCCGCGGCGCCACGAAGTCGGCCCAGATGGCGTTGTGGTGCTCGATGATCTTGACGGCCGGTAGGTGTGGACGGTCGGCGCAGGTATGGCCGTCCGCGGCCACGATGGTCGGCCAGCCCCGGGCGAGGGCGGCGCGCACGGTGGTGTCGACGCAGTAGTCGGTGGCCCAGCCGGTGATGATCAGCCGGTCGATCGCCCGGTCGCGAAGCGTGGCGTCGAGCGTGGTGCCGAGAAAGGAATCGCACGCCGTCTTGCGAACGACGGGATCGGCAGGCTTTCGGTCGAGGGCGGGCCAGAGTTGCCAGCCGGGAGAGCCGGGCTGGAACGCATCGCCCGGCGGACCGTCATGCTGGACGAAGAGGACGCTGCCGCCTGCGGCGCGCACGGCGTCTGCCAGCCGGTTGATCCGCGCGATCGTGCCATTGGCGTCGTGCTTGGGCGCCGCCGCTGCCTCGAAGGCCGCGGTCTGCATGTCGATGATGATCAGTCCGGAGTTCATGGCGCGGGCCGCGGACCGGTATACCGCGCGCGCGGGCGGATCAAGGCGCCGTGCGAGGCCTGTTCGATGGCGTGAGCGATCCAGCCCACGGTGCGGCCGAGCAGGAACATGGCCAGCGCCGAGTCCTTGGGCAGGCCGAGCACGCGCTCGAGGGTTACCGTCGCGAAATCGATGTTGGGCGGGGCGTCGGTGGCCTGCTCACCCGCCGTCGCCATACGCTCGGCGAAAGCCAGTGCTTCGGATCCCGCGCAGGACTCGCGCATCAGTTCGAACAGCACACGGGCGCGGATGTCGCCGTCGGGGTAGAGCGGATGGCCGAACCCGGGGAGGCGGCGCTCGTTGCCGACGCGCCGGGCCAGGTCGGCGTCGAGATCGATGGAATCGCCCAGCGAGTCTAACAGGTCGCGCACGTGCCGCGTCAGGCCGCCATGGCGTGGTCCGCTGATCGCGGCGAGGCCGGCCACGGTCGATCCGTAAAGATGGGCGCCGGTCGAGGCCACGACCCGGGCGGCGAAGGCCGAGGCATTGAACTCATGATCGGCCGACAGCACCAGGGCGGCGCGGATCAGGCGTGCGCCGTCCTTCGACACGTTCCAGGCGGACGCCAGTTGCTCGTGCACCGGCGAGCCCGACGGCATCTGTCTGATTACGGCAGCGGTCAGCAGGCGCAGAATGCGCACGCCGGTCTCCAGCATCGAGGCGCGGTCGGTGATCCAACTCGGGTGATCCCATCTCGCCGCGGCCGGCAGGAGGATCTGGCAACCGTCGACCGGCTCCAGGGTCTCGGCCGCCGCCCAGGCGCGGCGCAGCGACTCCGACATCGCCGGCAGATTGGTCGGGTTGAAGGGGCGGTCGTCGCTCTCCCACAGGAGCTGGGCGACCTCCTCGAGCGAGGCGCGGCGTGCAAGCTGGGTGGCGTCATGGCCGCGGTAGAAGAGGCGGCCGTCCTGAATCAGGGTCAGGTCCGACTCGAGCACCGGCGTGCCGAAATCCAGGGCGTTGGCCGCGATCGACTCGGCCTTGCGGCCGACGTCGCGGCGGCGCTTGAGGCGTGACACGTCATCGGCGCGGTAGCGCCGCTCGCGTTGGCCGTTACTGCCTTCGGAGCGCAGCAGGCCGCGGCTCACATAGGCATAGAGGGTGGCGGCCGACACGCCGAGACGGCGCGCCGCTTCCTTGGAGGTCAACCATTCGGACGGCATGGCTGATTATTGATCAATTCAATCAATATTGACAAGAGATATGCCTCAGCCGAGATGTGCCGTGAACAGGACCTCATGACGATGAAGGGGATCGCAATGCTGCAGACTCGGGTGAACAGCGGCCTGGATGGCGTGATCGTGGCCGATACGGTGATGAGCGAGGTCGACGGCGAGGAAGGACGGCTGGTGGTCCGCGGCCACGCGGTCGAGGAACTGGTCGCCACGCGCGGCTTCGAAGGCGTCGCGGCTCTGCTCTGGAAGGGCTACGCCGAGGGAGGCGACGACGAGGCTGCGGTGAGGCTGGCGCTGGCGGCGGCGCGCGTGCGCGCCTTCGCCGACGTGCCGCGACTGCTGATCGCGGCGAAGGGGCTGTCGCCGGTCGAGGGGCTGAGGGTCGGGCTCGCCATGCTGCCCGACAGCGAGGCGATGCCGCACCATTATCTGGTCTGCGGCGCGCTGCCGGTCTTCCTCGCGGCCCTGCTCAGCGCCGCCAAGGGCCTTCCGCCGATCGCGCCCGATCCGTTGCTCGGCACGGCGCAGGACCTGCTGCGCATGATCCGCGGCCAGCGCGCCGGCGAAGTCTTCGAGAAGGCGCTCGACACCTACCTCGCAACCGTCGCCGATCACGGCTTCAACGCCTCGACATTCACATCGCGCGTCGTGGCGTCCACGCACGCCGGTTTGATCTCGTCGGTGCTGGCCGGCCTTTGCGCGCTGAAAGGGCCGCTGCATGGCGGCGCGCCCGGTCCGGTGCTCGACATGCTGGACGAGATCGGCGAGGCCTCGCGTGCAGAGGCATGGTTCGACGACGCCTTTGCCAAGGGAACGACCCTGATGGGCTTCGGTCATCGCATCTACAAGGTGCGCGACCCGCGGGCCGACGTGCTCAAGGCCACCGTCGCCACCTTGCCCGAGACGGCCGGGCGCCTGGCCTACGCCAGCGAGGTCGAGAAGGGCGCGATCTCGGCGCTGCGCAGGCACAAGCCCGGACGGCGGCTCGACACAAACGTCGAGTACTACACCGCGCTGCTGCTCGAGGCGCTGGAGATCCCGCGCGAGGCTTTCACCGCGCTGTTCGCGGTCGGCCGGGTCGCCGGCTGGTGCGCGCATGTCTTCGAGCAGGTCGAAGGCGGTCGCATCATTCGCCCGCAATCGAACTAC
>JBGAIW010000163.1:0-7021 GCA_044225265.1 Reyranella sp. | reverse complement strand
CTCGTGCTGGGCTTCACGATGCTCGCTCTGGTGTGCTGGCAGATTGCGACAGAGCGACGGTCGCACAGAATCGCCGCCCTGGTCGGCATGACAGCAGGCATCGCGGGCGCGATCGCCTCGCACCATTTCGGCATCTTCCAGGTGGGCATTCCGCTGATGGCCGGAGAGCTCTGGCGCCTGTTCAGGCGCCGTCGTGCCGATTTACCGCTGTACGCGGCAGGAGCGGCCGGCGCCTCGATGCTGCTTCTGACGGTGCCATTTGCCCTTCGGACCAATGAAGTCCTGCTGGGCCACATCAGGAATTCGACGGTGTTCTATCAGCAACCCGGGCTCTGGCATCTGGGCAGCTACGACATGATGATCGACCCGAGGCTGGTCGCACTGTTCGTCGTCCTGGCGCTGGTTCTGGTACCGGCGATTCGGAAAAGGGCGCCCGCCGAAGCGACATTCGGCACCGCTATTCCGTGCCACGAGATGGCGGCAGTGGCCGCTATGGCACTCCTCGTGCCCCTGATGATGGCGGTGGCCTGGCTCACGACGAACTACTTCATGTATCGCTATGCCATCGGTGCAGCGCTCGGCGCAGCGATCCTGATGGGCTATGCAGCAGATGCGCTCGGCCGCGAGATGCGGCGTGGCCAGGTGGCCGCCCTTCTCGCCATGGCCGGCCTGATCGCGATTGTCGGCGCCACCGATCTGGCGCGCCGTCTTCACCCCGAGGCAGCCTCGGCCCCGCAGGCGAGTCCGAAGCTGCTGGATGCGGCGCCGGCCGACCAGCCCATCGTGGCGGACAGCGTCCTCACCTACCTGCCGATGTGGTGGTATTCGCCGCCGGACCTGCGTGCGAGACTGCGTTACCTCACGGACATTCCGCATGCCGTCAGCGCGCCAGACCCGTTGGGCGAGTTGACGCTGGTCGGGGAGCGCCACTTCATCCCCAACCGGATCGACGACTACGGCACCTTCCTCGCCGACAATCGTATCTTCCTGATGCTTTGCAAGATCACGCAAGCGGGCACCTGCAGCGATCGAACGGCGTGGGTGAAGCAGCGATTGGTCGCCGACGGATACAGGTTCACGCCGATCATCCAGTCAGGCGACCAGGTCCTCTACCAGGTATCGCGCGAGTGACGCCGAGACCGAACTCCGCGCGGGTTGTTGGCCGAGCTCGACGCCGTGCACCGGCCCGCCTGACGGCCTATCGGCCAGGAACGCCTGCTTCTACCTGAACCGATAGCGGAAGTCGCAGTACGGCGCGCCTTGCATGATGGTCTGGGTGCGCTTGAACTCGACATCGGGGCCACCGACCTCGGCGAGGTAGATATCGGAATCGCAGAGCAGGATGCCGCCCAGTTCCGGCTCGCCGAGTTGCTTGAAGAACTCGGCGTAGCGGCAGCGCGTGATGTTGTAGTCGCGACCGCCGGGATCGTCGCGCAGCATCTCCCGGTCGACGGCATCGCCGATCCTCGGCCGCATGTCCTCGGCCCACACGGCATCCCACTTCTGGCGCGGCGTGCCGGACTTGGCCTCGCCGATCCGGTGATAGAGCTCGCCCGCCCACTTGCGCAGCGCATCGCCGACCAGCTTGTCGGCACGATCCTTGCCCATCTCGGCCCGGAGTGCCCGCAGCACGGGCAGGATCACTTCGGCCTGCAGCTTCACTTCGTCGAGCAGGGAAAGAGGCATGGAAGAATTCGATGTCGACATGGCGGGACCTCCAGCCGGCGGCGTCGACTATAGACCAGCCGCGACTTGCCCTCGCCCGCCGTCACCGCCAAAGTTTAGACAGGGAGTCTCGATCATGCAGATCACGCGTCGCGCCCTTGGTTACGGGCGCCGCCGCTCGGCCCTGCTGTACCCGGCATCGCACGCGCCCAGGCGAAGTTTCCCGACCGGCCGAATGCTGGGATCATTCCCTGGGCGCCGGGCGGCCCGGCTTCGACGGCGGCTTTCGGTATCCTGGCCGAGCTGGCCGCCAAGAAAACTGGCCAGGTCGTGGTCGAGAACAAGGCCGGCGCCTCGGGCGTCCTGGGCGCGATCGCCTTGCAGGCCGAGAAGCCGGACGGCTACACGATCTCCCAGATGCACATGAGCGTGTTGCGTCAGCCGCTGCTCAACAAGTCGCTGACCTACAATCCGGTCAACGACCTGAGCTACATCCTGCAGATCACCGGCTTCGTGATGGGCATCGTGGTGCGCACGGAAGCCCCGTGGAAGACGCTGCCGGAGCTGATCGCCTACGCCAAGGCCACCCCCGGCAAGCTCAACTGGGGTACGCTCGGCATCGGCTCGACCCAGCACCTCGCCATGGAGCGCGTCGGCCTGGCCAATGGCGGTCTGCAATGGACGCACGCACCCTATCGCGGCACCGCCGACACCCTGCGCGCCCTGCTGGGCGGCGAGATCGATTTCGCCTCGGAGCCTCGGGCTGGGCGCCGATGGTGCAGGCCGGCAAGCTGCGTCTGCTCGCGGTCTTCACCGGCACCCGCGCCAAGCGCTTTCCCGACGTGCCGACCGTCAAGGAGCTCGGCATGGACATCGTGGTCGACAGCCCCGGCGGGCTGATCGGCCCCAAAGGCATGGATGCGGCGACGATCAAGGTCCTGGCCGACGCCTTCCGCGCCGCCGCGGAGGAACCGCAACACCTGCAGTTCCTGGAGAACCTCGATCAGCCGCTGCTGCTGCTCGACGGTCCCGCCTACCAGGCCGAAATGGCCAAGACCTACGACGAGGAGCGCGCGCTCCTCGCCAAATTGAAGCTGTTGCCGGCTTAGAGCGTTCTTCCCCATTCATATGGGGAAGTGCCGCCTGAGCGTTTCGCCGCGGCGCGCGAACGGGCGATGGGGTCGTGCCACTGCGCACATGATCCCTCCGTCGGCGTGTGACGCCGACACCTCCCCATCTGAATGGGGAGGCCCGTTTCGTTATGCGCGCGATATCGCGAGTTCGGCGCGGTGTCGGCAATCGAGAACCAGCGGTGCTGGTTGGCGCGGAAGGCACGCCAGTCGGTCAGCACCTTCTTGAATTGCGGGCTGGCGGCTGCCTCCTCGTCGAGCACGGTCTCGAGCGCCACGCGCAGCGCCTTGACCACGTCGTCGGGCAGCACCGACAACACAGCGCCGCCCGCGACCACGCGCGCGATCGCCTCGGCGTTCTTGGCGTCATAAGACGCGTTCATCTCCATCATGCCGTAGGCACAGGCGTAGCGCAGGATCTGCTGATAGCGCGGCGGCAGGCTCGCCCACGCCTGTTTGCCGATCATGAACTGGTTGACCGCCTCCAGCTCCATGACGCCGGGCGTATAATAATATTTGGCGACCTTGTTGAAGCCGAGCTTCTCGTCGTCGTACGGACCGACCCACTCGCACGCATCGATCGTGCCGCGCTCCAGCGCAGGATAGATGTCGCCGCCGGCAATCTGCTGCGGGATGACGCCGAGCTTGGCCATCACCTTGCCGCCGAAGCCCGCGGTGCGCATCTTCAGCCCGTCGAAGTCCTTGACCGACTTCAGCTCCTTGCGGAACCAGCCGAACATCTGGCCGCCGGTCTGGCCGGCCGGCAATGCGACCACGCCGAAGCTGTCGTAGATCTCGTCCATCAGCTTGCGGCCGTTGCCGAACATCATCCAGGCGTTGTGCATACGCGGCGTCAGGCCGAACGGCAGCGAGCCGTCGAAGATCAGTGCCGGATTCTTGCCGATGTAGTAGCCGGTATAGGTGTGGCCGCACTCGACGGTGTTGTTGGCGACCGCATCGAGCACCTGCAGGCCCGGGACGATCTCGCCGGCGCCGAACGGCGTCAGCACGAACTTGCCGTCGGTCATCTCGCCGACCACGCGGGCGATGGTCACCGAGGCGCCGAACAGCGTGTCGAGGCTCTTGGGAAAGCTCGAGGTCAGGCGCCACTTCACGTTCTCATTGGTCTGCTGACCGAAAGCCGGCGATGCGGCAACGGCGCCCAGCGAGGCGATGGCGGGCAATGCCTTTCTGCGGGTGATCCTCATGACGTCTCCTCCTGATTTGTTGATCCGAGCTTAGGCCGCCAATTCTGGTATCGCTACCATTTTTCGGCAGCAGAAGGCCGTCAGCCGACGCTCCACGCACCGTCGATCGAAATTTGAGCCCCGTTGATATCCCGGGCATCCGGCCCGCACAGGAACGCCGCCAGGCCCGCGACCCCTTCCATGCCGACGAAACGGCCCGACGGCTGGCGCGTCGACATGAAGACCCGCTCGGCCTCGTCCCGCGGCAGTCCCTCCTTGGCCATGAATTCGGCAAAGCGCTTTTCGATCGCC
The DNA here is from genome assembly GCA_044225265.1 of Reyranella sp. Classification (GTDB taxonomy): domain Bacteria; phylum Pseudomonadota; class Alphaproteobacteria; order Reyranellales; family Reyranellaceae; genus Reyranella. The sequence goes on along the minus strand of JBGAIW010000163.1, from coordinate 2,727 downwards.
GGAGTGGGCGCGCTGCCCGGGCAGATTGCGTTGCAGGTAATGTTCTGCGCCGCCACTTCCAGCGCCACCGCACGGGTGAAACCGAGCAGAGCGGTCTTGGTCGTCACGTAGTCGATCCGGTCAGTCGCCGCCCTCAGGCCGTAGATCGAGGAGATATTCACGATCCGGCCGAAGTCGCGCCGGCGCATGCCGGGCAGCAGCAGGCGCGCGGCGTGGAACGCCGCCGAAAGGTTGACTGCCAGAGCGCGGTCCCAGTCGGCCGGCTTGAACCTCTCCAACGGCGCAAAATGCCGGACGACGGCGTTGTTGATCAGGATGTCGATAGAATCGAACGCCCGCTCCGCTGCCTTCACCATCGTTTCGATCTGCGCCGGCTGGGCGAGGTCGGCGGAAGAGTGGACGACCCGCACGCCGTGCGCCTTCTCGAGCGCCAGGCGGCGCTCCTCGATCTGCGCCGCATCCCCCAGGCCGTTCATCACGATATTGCAGCCGAGCGACGCCAGCCGCCCGGCCATGGCGAGGCCGAGCCCCTGCGTCGAGCCGGTGATGAGCGCGCTCTTGCCTTTCAACGACATGCGATCCTCTCAGGTACTGTCGCGCTGCACGATTTCGAAGCCGACATCGATCTTGAGCCGTTCCGGCGTCGCCCCGCGCAAGCGGTTGACCAGCAGTTCGGCGCTGCGCCGGCCGATTTCCTGCCGCGGCAGCCGCAGCGTGGTCACGGCGGGCACGGTATGCCGCAGCAGGTCGAGGTCGTCGAAACTCGCAATCGCGACCCGGCCCGGCACCGCCCAGCCGCGCCGCTGACACTCGAACAGCGCGCCAACCGCCAGCACGTCACCGGCGAAGAACACCGCGTCGATATCCGGATGGGTCTGGATCAGCCGCCCCAGCGCGTCACCGCCCTCGCTGAAACCTCCCGGCGCCTCCAGCACCAAAGTGGGATCGACCGGAAGCCTCTGCTCCTTCAGCGCCGCGAAATAGCCTCGACGCCGTTGCTCCGAACGGTCGTTGTCGCGCAGCGGCAGCGTGACGAAGCCGATGCGACGGTAGCCGAGCCGCGCCAGATGAAGCGTCATGGCGCGCGCGGCCTCGAAATTGGAATAGCTCACCGCCATGTCGAGCGGATCGGCCGGCAAGTTGCCGGTCTCGATCACGGGCACGCCGGTGCTGCGCACCAGTTCGCGCACCCGCTTGCTGTGCCGCGTGTTGTGCAGCACCAGGCCGCAGACCCGCTGCGCGAGCAGCGCCTCGACCAGCGCCTCCTCGTCGGCCAGCCGATGGCCGCTGTCGGCGATCATCAGATGCAGGCCGTTGGCGCGCAGCACCTCCGAGATGGCCTGGACCATGCTCGCATAGAGCGAATTGCGAATCGAGGGGACCACGAGCCCGACCACGTTGGAACGCTTGGAGGAAAGGCTGCCGGCAATGCGATTGGGCAGGTAGCCGAACTCGCGAACCGCGGCATCGACCTTGCGCCGCATCTTTTCCGACACCGAGCCGGGCTCGCGCAACGCGCGCGACACCGTCATGGGCGAAACGCCGGCATGACGCGCGATGTCGTGCATGTTGACCTGTCCGCCACCCCGCTTGCGCTTGCCGTCGACGCTCATTGCTCCGTTCCGATCGCTGCCCTGGAATCGCGCCGCCATCTTGACCTCGGCATTCGCGGATCACTATAGGATGGTAGCGATACCAAAGGAATGACCGACCATGGCAGGAGAATTGTTGGGCTTCGTGGGAGTGGGCCGAATGGGCGGACCGATGGCATTGCGCCTGCTCGATGCCGGCTACAGGCTCTGCGTCTACGACGTCTCGCCCGAGGCGCTGAAGCCCTTCGTCGAGCGCGGTGCGCAGATCGCATCCTCCCCGGCCGAAGTCGCCTCGCAGGCCGAGACCGTGCTGCTCAGCCTGCCGATGCCCGACGTAGTGCGCAGCGTGGCGCTGGGCGGAAATGACGGCGCGATCAACGGGTCGAAGGTCAGGACGGTGATCGACCTGTCGACCACCGGTCCGGGTGCCGCGGCACAGATCGCGGGCCTGCTCGCCGACCGCAAGATCGGCTGGGTCGACGCGCCGGTGAGCGGCGGCGTCACCGGGGCCAAGGCCGGCACGCTCGCGGTGATGGTGTCCTGCCCCAAGGCGCGCTTCGAGCAGCTCGAACCGGTGTTCAAGGTGTTCGGCAAGGTATTCTACACGGGTGAAAAGCCGGGCCTCGCCCAGTCGGCCAAGCTCGCCAACAACCTGCTGGCCGCGACGGCGCTGGTCGCCACCTCGGAAGCGATGGCGATGGGCGTCAAGGCCGGCCTCGACGCACGCGTGCTGATCGACATCATCAACGCCTCGAGCGGCCGCAACAGCGCCAGCCAGGACAAATTCCCGCGCACCATCCTGCCCGGCACGTTCGATTTCGGCTTCGCGACCGGCCTTTCCTACAAGGACGTGCGGCTGTGCGTCGACGAGGCCGAGACGATGGGCGTGCCCATGGTGGTGGGCGCGGCGGTTCGCCAGATGCTCGCCGTCACGAAGGCGCGGTTCGGCGCCGACTCCGACTTCACCCATGTCGCCAAGCTGCTCGAGGAATGGGCCGGCGTCGAGATCCGAGGCTAGAAAAGATCCGCGGCTAGACCACGTCGGCGGGCGCCAGCACGCAGGGATGTGCAGGATCGCCTGCCTCGATCTGCAGGGTGGCGTGGCCGATGCCAAATTTCTCGGCCAGTTCCCGGC
>JBGAIW010000020.1:0-51334 GCA_044225265.1 Reyranella sp. | reverse complement strand
ACGCCGGGCGCGGTGCGGCCCGACTTGACCTCGATGTCGACGATGCCGGCGTTGCGGAAGCCGTATTGAGCCGGCAGCGTGCCGGTGAGCAGGGCCATCTTGTTGGCATATTGGGTCGCCAAGACCTGATTGAAGACCGACAAGCCCTCGGGCAACTGCACGCCATCGAGGCGGTACTGGTTGTTGCTGTGGTCTCCGCGAATGTGCACCTGTCCGAAACTGTCCTGAACCACGCCAGGCGCGCGCAAGAGCACCTGGTTGAGGGGCGCTTGCTGCCCTAAAGGAACGGAGTCGATGACGCCGCGCGTAAACTCATATTTGGTGGCGCCGAGACTAGGCTGGATGGAGCTGCGCGCTTCGTCGAGTTGCTGCGCCGTCACGGCGACTGTCGGCAGCGTCACGGTTGCGGGCGGCTGGTCCTGGGCCGCGGCCGGCAAGTGCGACACGCAACCAATCGCCAGTAGCGGTGCCACTCGTCGCCAGTCAACCGACATCACCTTCCCCCTGCTGAAGCTTCTCCCAACCAATCCTAGTATGTTATACTATAACACTTCAAGCGTGACGTCGAAGGCTTGGGGACTTCGCGACGGATTTTCAGATCACGCGGCGTACCTGCTGGAGCTGAGCGCCGCCCACAGCGCGTCGGGACCAGCCTTGGCATAGGCCGCGCCGATCTTCTCGCCCCAATAACTCTCGCTGCCGAAATCGCGGCGCCACACCCAGAGCCGCCGCGTGTAGTGATGAAGAATGTGCTCATGGGTAAACCCCATGGCGCCCATCGACTGGTGCGAGATGCCGGCAATACGTTGCGCGAACTCCGAGCCCTGACTCTTGGCCGCCGCAATCGAAAAGCTGCCGCCTTTTTCCAATCCGGCCTCGTCGGCATCGCGGGCCGCCGCCTCGGCCGAGGCAATGGTCGCTGCGACACAACTCGCCAGCTCGGCCAGCATGTGCTGGATCGCCTGGAAGGTCGATATCGGCCGGCCGAACTGCACGCGCTGCTTCGAATACTCGGTTGCCGTCGCGAGCACCTTGTCGGCGGCGCCGGCCATCTGCATGGCACGCATCAGGGCCGCCAGCTCCAGCGCGCGCCCGGCATCGACCGGCGAAGCGGCTGAAAATTCTGCGGCCGCATTGTCGAACGTCACCGTGCCGTAGGGCTCGCCGGCATGGCTCGGCCTGTCCTCGATCGTGGCGTTGGATGCGGCGACGACTGCAAGCGTAATGCCGACCACGGTCACGAAGCGATCGGCGATGGACGCGAATGGCACGCGCTCGATCTTTCCGCTCACTCGACCGCCGCTCAGCGACAGGTTGCCGAGCGCCAGGCTGGCCGGTCCGGACGCAGGCTGACCGCCGGCCGCCCCGATCAGCAGGTTGGCCAGCGCCGTTTCGGCGAGCGGCACCGGCACGGCGTGCGAGCCGGCAAGCCGCAGCAGGGCCAGCATGTCCGCCAGCGTCCCACCTGCCCCGCCCTTGTCTTCGGTCACGGCGATCAGCGGCAGGCCCATCTCCTCGATCTCCTTCCAGAGATCGGCGGGCCACACGCCCTTTTCGACGCCGTTCACCACTTCGCGGCCGCACTTCTCGGTGAAGAAGCGGTCGGCTGTCTCGAGCAGCATGTCGCGCGTTTCCTGGTCCATCGCCCGTCTCCTTCAGCGCAATCCGAGGCCGCGCGCCACGATGCCGCGCAAAACCTGGGTCGTGCCGCCCTGGATCGTGTAGCTCGGCGCCATCATGGTGGCGTACTGGGCGATATCCAGGAAATCGGCGAGGTCGTCCTCAGTCGTGGCATCGCTCTCGGCCAGCGTGCGCGCGATCTCCGGCAGGTCCTGCTGGTAGATCGTGCCGAGATCCTTGACCAGCGACGCCTCGATCGCCGGCGACTTGCCGCCCTGCATCATGCCGGCGACCGCGACCGACATCTGCCGCAAGGTCCAGAGTCGCGCGACCAGACGACCGAGGATCGCCGAGGCACGCTTGGCGGGCTGGCGGCCGAGCACGCGCACCAGCTCCCGCAACACATAGAAGTTCTGCATGAAGCGCTCGGGGCCGGAGCGCTCGAAGGCGAGTTCGCTGGTGACCTGCAGCCAGCCGTCGCCCTCGTTGCCGATCAGGCAGCTCTCCGGGATGAAGGCGTCGCTGAACGTCACCTCGTTCCAGTCGTGCCGTCCGGCGAGATTGATGATCGGCCGGATGGTGACGCCGGGCGTCTTGAGATCGACCAGAAGCTGGCTCAGCCCCTTGTGGCGGTCGCCATGCTGGCCCGATGTGCGCACCAGCGTGATGCAGTAGTGATTGCGATGCGCGCCCGAGGTCCAGACCTTGGTGCCGTTGACCCGGAAGCCGCCTGGAACCGGCTCGGCACGCGTGCGCACCGAGGCGAGGTCGGAGCCCGAATCGGGCTCGCTCATGCCGATCGAGAAATAGCACTCGCCCTTGACGATGCGCGGCAGGATCGCCTGACGCTGCTCCTCGCTGCCGAAACGCAGCAGCACCGGGCCGGACTGGCGGTCGGCCACCCAATGGGCGCCGGCGGGCGCGCTGTTGCCGAGGAGTTCCTCGGTGATGACGAAGCGATCGAGAAAACTCCGTTCGTGGCCGCCGTACTGCTTGGGCCAGGTCACGCCGATGAATCCCCGGGCGCCCATCTTCCTGCTGAACTCCGGCGAGTGCGTATTCCAGCTCGGAAAGCGATCCTCGGTTTTCACCGTGGGAATAGTCTCCTTGAGGAACTGCCGGACCTCGGCGCGCAGCGCCTCGGCCTCGGCAGGCAGATGGAAGGGTGGAAATTCGAGCTTGGGAATGGACATGTGCGATCCGGGTTGGATGCTTCCTCTGTGTCGGCTAATTCTTAGCTCCGCAACCCGTGAGTTTCGAGGGTCGAAGATGCCCCGCCGACAGCCGCGCCTGCCGCCCCTACTGGCGGAATTCGACGACGAAGAACGGGAAGCCGTGCTGGCAGCCAATCGCGCGTTCTATCGGGCGTTCAACGACAAGGATGTCGACGCCATGGAGGCGTTGTGGGCGCCGAGCGGCGCCATGGTCTGCCTCCATCCGGGCCAGGGGCCCTTGCACGAGCGCAGCGAAATCCTGGCGAGCTGGCGTGGCATTCTGAAACACCCCGAGGCGCCCAGCGTGCGCTGTACGGACGAGTGGGTCGTCGGCCGGCCTGGCCTCGCCATGGTGGTGTGCCGGGAGATCCTGCCCAACGTGCAGCTCATGGCGACCAACACCTTCGTGCGCCTGAGCGACGGCTGGCACATGGTCGGCCATCATTCCGGCCCCGTGCCCTCGATCGAACGCACACGCAGCGTGCCGACGCCGCAGGCGACCCCGCCCAAAGACCCCCGGAAGCTGCACTAGGCCTACTTGCCTACCGGCGCGTCGGGTCGCATCAAAGGCTCGAGCCGGGCGTAAGGAAGGTGCACGACATAGCGGCCCATGACGTAGGCAGCGACTTCGTACTGATTGAAAACGATCGCGAGGCCGTCGGCCCGCCAGATGTAGCGCTCCGGCTCGCGCAGCAGCTTGTCCACCTTCTCCGGCGCCAGCGCGTCCTCGAAGCCGGGTCGCTCGACGAACTGCTTCTTGAGATCGGCCGTCACCCAGGTGCGCAGCGCCGCCAGCCACCTGTCGCCCGCCGCGAATATCCCCGACGGATCGAGCATTTTGCCGGTGCGTAGATCGACCAGCCCGCCGGTCACCGCGCCATAGCCGTGTGCACCGCCCGTGAAACCATAGTAGGTGGTCGCAACCGCAATCGCATTCGGACCAGGCCTATGCAGCAGGAAGCTCTGGTCGTAGCTCCAGGTTTGCGGCCGGCCGGCGAATTCGTCGGTATCCGGAACGTGGTCGGCGACCGCGATCTTCGTCCGATCGGCAAAGAAAGTATTCGGAGCGGAAAAATCGGCGGACTTGCCGTCGAATCGGGGATAGCTGGCATCGATGGCAAAGTCCGCGTTCCTCACCTTGCCGTTCTTGATGATCGTCTGCTCGCTGACGAACGGAAACGCCCCATCCGCCATGACCCGCAGATTGACCAGCCGATTCTCGATGCGATTTTTCAGGCAGATCGCGATCTCCCTCGCGCCGTCGGCGCAGGCCTGGTCCCGCCCGGCAAGCCAGCGGGCCTGATCCTTCTGCAGTTCCTCGCGAGCGGCGCCATTCAATCCGTCGACCAGCTTTCGGTAGGCTGCGGCCATCTGGCCGTCCGCGGCGGAAATGCCGGGGTCGCGGCAAATGGCGCGTTCGACCGAAGTAGAAGCCTTGCCGCAATCGAAGCTCGGGCCCGTCTGCGCAAACGCCGGCGCCGCCACGAGCCCGGCAATCGCGGCCAGGAGCCGAAGCCTCACACCCGCCTCCAGGCCTTGAGGCGGCGCACTGCTTCTTCCATTTCGGCGGCGGAGCCGGCGAAGGAGATTCTCAAGGTTCCGGCGCCGCGGGCACGGTCGAAATCGACCCCCGGTGTGGTGGCGACGCCCGCTTCCTTCAACATGCGGCTGCAGAACTCGCGACTGTCGTTGGTCAGGTGATTGACGTCGGCATAGAGGTAGAATGCACCCTCGGCCGGCGCGAAGGTTTTCAGCCCTGCCTCGGGCAATCCCTTCAGCAGCAGGTCGCGGTTGGTCCTGTAGCGCCGCACATGGCCGTCGAGTTCCTCGCGACAGTCGAATGCCGCCAGCGCCACATGCTGGCTGAGCGTGGGCACCGAGATGAAGAAGTTCTGCGCGAGCCGTTCGATCGGCCGCACCAGGTCCGGCGGCACCACCATCCAGCCGACCCGCCAACCGGTCATCGAGAAGTATTTCGAGAAGCTATTGATCACGATCGCCCGGTCGGTGACCTCCGCTGCCGAGACCGTGTCTCCCTCATAGACGATGCCGTGATAGATCTCGTCGGAGATCAGCCGCACGCCGTTGCGCTCGCACCAGCGCGCCAGTTCCTTCATCTCGGCGTGTCCCACCATCGTGCCGGTGGGATTGGACGGGCTGGCGACGATCAGGCCGTCGATCCTGCCCGCCTTCTCCAGCGCCGCGACCGTAGGCTGGAAATTGTCGGCGGCGGAGGTCGGCAGATCGACTGCCTCGAGATTGAGTGCCGCCAGGATGTTGCGATACGCGGGATAGCCCGGGGCAGCGAGCGCCACGCGATCGCCAGCGTCGAAACTTGCCAGGAAGGCAAGCGGGAAGCCGCCCGACGAGCCCGTGGTCACGATGACCCGCTCGGCCGGCACCTCGACCTTGTAGACGTCACGATAGTGCCGGGAGATGCGCTCACGCAGCGCCGGCATGCCGAGCGCCGCGACATAGCCGATGCGATCGGAGTCGAGGGCCGCGTGCGCCGCCGCCAAAGCACCCTTCGGCGCGGGAGTGCTGGGCTGACCGACCTCGAGGTGGACGACGGTGTCGCCCGCCGCTTCCTTCTCGGCAGCCGCAGCCATCACGTCCATGACGATGAACGGGTCGACGCCTCCCGCCCGGCGCGAGATCTTGCCCGACATGAGAGGCGCTACTTGACCGGCGCGACCAGCGCCATGCCCGAGCCGGCCGGATCGATCGCGCTGCGACAGAGATAGCCGCCGCCACGGATCCCTTCCGGACAGGCGACCGCGTTCACCCAGCCACCGCGACCGCCCCGTGCAGCTATCGCCTCGCCGACGCTCTTGCCATCGCGGATCGAGGCGCGGGCGATCGCACCCGTGGCGTAGGCCGCGTCCGGAGAGCCGCCACCGGCCCCGACAAAGCGGAACTCGGCATTGCCTGGGTTGCCGATGACCAGCGGACTGACGGCGGCGCTGGTCGAACTCACCGTGCCGAGCAGCATTCCGGTGCCCGGTACGATCATGCGCGCGCCGAACAATTGGCCCATCGACAGGGTACAGGCTGCGGCGCCGCCCTTCGAATCGACCGCGACGAATCCGGAGATGCCCTCGGACGTCGTGGGAACGCCCGCGGCGCCCTCGGGCTGGCCGTCCCAGCCGGCCAGCGCCCGCGCACCCGCCATCGGCGACGGCGCGACATAGACCTTGAAGCCGCGATAGTCCTGGCTCAGCGGCGGACCCGCCATGGGAGCGGCATTGCGAAGCGCCTCGAGCGAGAGACTGCCGCCCATCCGCGAAACCTGATCCGACAGGGTGCGGGCAAAGCTGCCGGCGAAAAAGTCCGGGCCACCGCGTTGACGCAGGATGCCGAGGGTCGAGGCGAGATCGAGTTGCACCCAGTTGTCGCCTTCGGTGACGGCGGTGCCGCTGCCGCGACCGTAGATGCGCCGCGCCTCGGAGTCCGCTCCCAGCGACCGTGCGCCTTCCTGAAGATCGCGCGCCAGGGCACGCGACACGGGAATGCCGACCCGCGCCAACCGCTCGGCCGGCGCCACCAGCGCCTCCCAGCGCATCTGGCCGTGGCGGACATGCATCAGGGTCACGGCACGCACCGCAACGGGCACCGCGATGGTGACACCGTTGATCGAGCCGGGCGCCGCCACCGGCGCAAAGACGAAGGATTCGCCCTGGCGGGTCTTGGAATCGTGCACCACGCAGGCACCGGTCGCCCCGAGACCGGCAGCCGACGGGAGGGTAACCGCCATGGCAAAAAACATCGCGACTGCAGCGTCGGTCGCGTTGCCGCCGGCGCTCAGAACGTCGCGGCCGACCTCGGCCGCCCGTCCCTCGTCGGCCGACACGGCGGCAAAGTTCGAGCCGGCGCCAATCAGTGCGTTCAGGGGCGCCTTGCCGGGAACCTTTCCGGTCGGATTCGTGAGGTTTTCGTTGGACGTCTCACTTCCGCCACAAGCGGCCAGCACAAACGTGATCGCCAAGCCAAGGTTGCGCAATTGACGGCGCGACCGCCCATTTCTAGCCTGCCTCCGACCCGTGCACCCGCTGTCCCGACGCATCTTCACCCTCTTCTGCCTGGCCACGTTGGCACTCGGGCCGTTTCGTGCCGCGTACGCCCAGCAAGGTCAACGGCTCAATCTGGTACGCGACGCCGAGATCGAGAACACCATCCGGACCTTCGTAACGCCAATCTGGCGCGTGGCGGGGCTCGATCCCGAAGGCGTCTCGATCGTGCTCGTGCAGGACGGCAGCCTGAATGCCTTCGTGGCCGGCGGCCAGCGCATTTTCATCAACACCGGCCTGATCATTCGGACCCAACGGCCGAACCAGCTGATCGGCGTCCTGGCGCATGAGACCGGGCATATCTCCGGCGGCCACCTCGCCCGCATGCACGAGGAACTGGCCAACCTCACCACGCTGCAGATCCTCGAAGCAATCCTCAGTGGTGCCGCCGTGGCGGGCGGCGCTGCATCCGGCGGCGGCATGGGCCGGTCCAGTGTAACCGGCGCAGGCAAGGCAGCGGCACCCGCTTCGCTCCTCGCCTTCCTGAAATACACGCAGACCCAGGAGAGCGCCGCCGATCAGGCCGCCATGACCTATCTCGAGCGCACCCAGCAGTCGCCCAAGGGCACGGTCGAGTTCCTGCACATCCTCGAACGCCAGGAGCGGCTGCAGATGGCCCGCCGCGATCCCTATCTGACGACCCACCCGCAGTTCGTCGAGATGCATGCACGCATGGTGGCCAAGCTGATCGGCTTCATCGCGCCCGATGCCGCGCTCAGCCGATATGCCGAGGGCGACCGTGCCGTGCCCGCGCGCTATGCGCGGGCCATCGCGCTCTATCGGAAAGGGGCGTTGGGATCGGCATTGCTGACCATCGACGGACTGCTCAAGGAATATCCCAACGATCCCTACTTCCATGAAGTCCGCGGCCAGATGCTCTATGAGAACGGCCGCGCCGCCGAAGCGGTCGCCTCCTATCGCCGCGCCGTACAGCTGGTGGGCGCCGGCATCCTGAAGATCGACTATGCGCGCGCCCTGCTCGAGACCAACAAGCCGGAAAACGACCAGGAAGCGATCCGCAACCTCGAGCTGGCGCGCCAGTCGGAAAGCGGCAGCTTCGAGCTTTGGCGCCTGATGGCGACTGCCTATTCGCGCCAGAACAACGCCGGCATGACGTCGCTGGCGCGTGCCGAGATGGCGATCCTGCGCGGCGACCGCAATGAGGCGACCGCCCATGCCGCCGCAGCCGAACGGCAACTGCCGCGCGGCACGCCCGCCTGGCAGCGTGCCCAGGACATCAAGGCCTACATCGAGTCCCGCCCGCGCCGCTGAGGCGGGCCGCCGGCAACCGGAGAATCCATTCATGCGTTCTGTTCTTGCCCTGACCACCGCCGCGCTGCTCGCGGTCGGCGTATTCGCCGCCGCCCGCACGACCGTGCCTGTCGGGACCGCGCCCGCCACCGGCAGTTTCGATGCCGGCGACAAGGCGAAGCTCGGCCAGACCATCCGGGAATACCTGATGGCAAACCCCGAAGTGATCGTCGAGGCGATGCAGGAGTTCGAGCGCAAGCAGGAGAGCCAGCGCGACGCCGTCGCGGAGAAGGCAATCAAGCAGTACCGCAAGGAGTTGCTGACCGATCCCGACAGCCCGATCGCGGGCAACGCCTCGGGCGACGTCACGATCGTGGAGTTCAGCGACTACCAATGCCCCTACTGCAAGCGAGCCCATGCCACGGTTAAGGCCCTGATGGCCGCCGATCCCAAGATCAAGCTGGTGTTCAAGGACCTGCCGATCCTGGGTGAGCCTTCGCGCATCGCCGCTGCGGCCGCCCTGGCCTCGGTCAAGCAGGGCAAGCACCTGGAACTGCACAACGCGCTGATGGAGTTCGGCGGCAAGCTCGATCGCGACCGCATCATCGAGATCGCAGGCAAGGTCGGCCTCGATGTGGCGCAGCTCCAGAAGGACATGGAAGACGCCAAGATCAAGGAGATCATCGGCCGCAACGCCGCCCTTGCCTCCGCACTGGGCGTTCGGGGTACCCCGGCCTTCGTGATCGGCGACCAGTTCGTGCCGGGCGCCGTGGACGCCGACACGCTGAAGCAGCTGGTCGCGGCGGCTCGAAAGGGCTAGAGCGGCATGGGCGTGCGTTCGCACGCTCATCCCGCTCTACATCCTTGTTGGATCGCGTGATTCAGACCTCCGGCGATTCCGCCTCCGGTCATCACGCTTCAGCGCGACAGCCGCGCTGAAATTCCCAGGGTCGTGACGAGGTCAGGACCGGGCGTCATCAGATAGCCGACCCGCTCGAGGGCAAAGGGCGGATCGGGCCTGGCCTCGACCACCAGCGTCCCACCCTGCTCGACGAAGCGCGCCACGGTGTCGAGGAGCTTCGTCAGATCCTCGGTAATGAGCACGCCAGCCGGCTGGAAGCGCCGGATCTCCTGGGCGAATTGGCTGCGCACCGTGGCCGCGGGCTGGCGCGAGGTCGCCGCGATGGCTCGGAACGCACGCTCGATCAGGCTCCGGTCGGCAAGAGTCAGCCGAGCCGCGCCGACGGCTGCCCGGCTGCTGTAGACGTTGAAGAGATCGCCCTCGTCGATCGCACGCCAAAACGTATCGTCGGCATCGACGACCTTCATCGTGAAGTCGATCTCGGCCAGATCGCGGCCGGTCAGCGCGCAACGATCGATGACAAGTTCGCTCCTGGTCCGATCCTCGATGCCCGAGCAATCGAAGTCGAGACGTGCCTCCTTCAGGCCCATCGCGGTCATGGCGAGCCGGAGTTGCAGGGCTTCCAGGCCACGTAACGGCGGCGCCAGCACGAAGTTGCTGATCCGGGTACGCCCACGCATCAATTTGGCGGTCGAATGATCGAAGTCGGCCGTGATGCTCTCCAGGGAAATTCCGAAACGCGCCAGCAATTCGCCGCCGAAACCCGCAGCGCTCACCTTGTCGAGACCCAGCCGGCCGATCGGCATGCCCGGCATCCATGATGGCACCGACATGGCGGCCAGCACTTTTCCGCCGTCGAGGCCCGCGATGCGAATGTCGGCGATGCTGAATACCGGCACCTGCGAACGCGGCCCTATCGCGCGGAAATCGGAGATCGCCAGCGCGCCGATCCTGCCGCGGCCGAGATTCTCCAGGATGAGCGACGCTGCAGAGAAGCCATCACTGCCGCCCGCGGCGGTGAAGCTGACGTCGCGCTCCACTAGTCTGCGAACCGACAGAGCCGCCAATGCCCGCGCCCCTATCACGGTCAAACCGTAGCGGCCGGGCCCGACGTCGCTGTCGTAGCGCGCCAGATCGATACCTTCGATCGACACGTGGCCGAACTTCCACGAATTGCCCGAGACGTCGGCGAGGCTGAAGTCGCGCACCTCGATGCGCTCGGCCCTGATCGGGTCGCCCGCCTTCAGCCCCTGGAGCGGCAGTCGGCCACGCACGATTTCGGTCAGCGGCCAGGCAAGCCCCGAGGCGGACCACAAGGCCGCCGAATAGCCGTCGGCACCTCGATTGCGCACGTTCGTGAGTTCGATACGGCGCTCGAACAAGCCGACAGAGACGCGCTCCACCGTGGCCAGACCGTCCTTCTCGATCTGCTCCTTGAGCTGACCGGCCGCGAACTGCTCGACCAGCGGCACCGCCGCGACGGCGCCCGCTCCCAGCACGACGACGATGGCCGCCAGCGCGGCCAGCAGCTTCTTCAAGGTTCGGCGTCCGGCTGTTTCGACGGCTGTGCGGCATCGAACGCCGGATGCTTCATGCAGGCCTCGTGGATGCGCTGGATCGTCGGGAAGCGCTTCATGTCGACCTTGAATCGCACGGCGTTGAAGACCTGCGGCACCAGGCAGAGATCGGCCATGGTCGGCGTATTGCCGTGACTGAAGATGCCGGTCCAGCGATTGCCGGCAACCGACGCCTCATAGGCCTCGAATCCGGTCTCGATCCAGTGACGCGACCAGGCGAAGGTGCTCTCCTCGCTCTGCTCGTATTTTTCGCGCAGGTAGGCCATCACGCGAAGATTCTGGATAGGATGAATGTCGGCGGCCGGGATCAGCGACAGGGATCGCACGCGGGCGCGTTCGATCGCGTCCCTCGGCAGAATCGGCGGATTGGGATGTGTCTCCTCGAGAAATTCGAGGATCGCCAGCGACTGGGTAAGCACCTCGCCATTGTCGAGCACAAGCGCCGGCACCAGCTTCTGCGGGTTGATCGCGACATAGTCCGGATGGGTATGCTCGCCCCTGCGCAGGTGGCGCGAGGCGTGCTGCACGACGATGCCCTTCAGGTTGAGCGCGATGCGCACGCGAAACGCCGCCGACGAACGGAAATAACCGATCAGTTTCATGGCCGCCTCCGGCTGCGACCCTACGCAGGCGGATCGTACTTCACAACCTTCTGGTCGATGGCACCGAAGATCGAATGGCCCGCCTTGTCGAACATTTCGATGCGAACGCGGTCGCCGAACTTCATGAAAGGTGTACTGGGCTTGCCGTCGTCGATCGTCTCACGGACGCGACGCTCGGCGATACAGGAGCAGCCGACCGTGGCATCGCGGTTGGCGACGGTGCCGGAGCCCACCACCGTGCCGGCCTCGAGGTAGCGCGTCTTCGCGGCATGGGCGATCAACTGTCCGAAATCGAAGGTGAGATCGGTGGCCGCGTTGGGATGGCCGAACTCCCGGCCGTTCAGGGTCGAGATCAGCGGCAGGTTGATCCTCGCGCCGTCCCAGGCCGCTCCCAATTCGTCGGGCGTGACGGCGACCGGAGCGAAGGCGGTCGCCGGCTTGCCGTGGAAGAAGCCGAAGCCCTTCGCGAGCTCGGTGACGATCACATTGCGCAGCGAGACGTCGTTCAGGATCGTCACCAGCTTGATGTGCTTTCGCGCCGCTGCGGGAGAAATACCCATGGGAACATCGTCGACGATTACGCCGATCTCTCCCTCGAAGTCGATGCCCCAGGCTTCGTCCGCCATCTCGATCTCGTCGTTGCAGCCGACGAAGGAATCCGAGCCGCCCTGGTACATCAGCGGGTCGGTCCAGAAGCTCGGCGGCATCTCGACGCCGCGGGCCTTGCGCACCAGTTCGACGTGAACGACATAGGCCGACCCGTCGGCCCATTGAAAGGCTCGCGGCAGCGGCGCAGCCAGCGCCGCGGTGTCGAGTTCGAACGAGCCCGGCGCCTTGTCGTCGCGCAAGGCATCGGCCAGTTCGGCGAGCCGGGGCGACACCGTCGCCCAGTCGTCCATCGCCTTCTGAAGCGTCGGCGCGACCGCGCCGGCCCGGACGCCGCGCGTCAATTCTCGGTTGACCACGATCAGGGTGCCGTCGCGGCCCCCTTCTTTGAGCGATGCAAGTTTCATTATTCGGCCGCCTGCTTCATGTCCGGAACACGCCACGACTTCACGTAGCCTTCGAACTCGACGCCGGCCGGCATGGCCGCAACATCGATGGCGTCCCTCGTGTCGATCATCACCGCGACCTCGTCCGTTTCGGCCTTGCCGCCGGCCGCCATCGGCTTGGTTGCGGCATTGAACGCCTTGGGATGCGGTCCGTGGGTGAAACCGGTGGGATGCACCGTCATCATGCCGGGATGGATGTTGTCGCGGCTGAAGAAGCTGCCCTTGTGATAGAAGATGATCTCCTCGAAATCGTCGTTGTTGTGGAAGAATGGCAGGCGCAGGGCCTCGGGATCGCTCTCCAGCGGCCGCGGCACGAAGGTGCAGACCACGAAGCGGCCGGCGAGGAAAGTAGTGTGCGCCGATGGCGGAAGATGCACGCGATGGCTCATCAGCGGGCGAATGTCGCGCCAATTTATGCGCACGACACTTAGATCGCCGTGCCAGCCGACCGCGTCCAGCGGATTGAACGGATAGGTCACAGTCGAGAGCCGATTACGCCGCTTCACCGACACCCGCCAGGTGCGCTCGTCCTGCTGCGCCCTGAAGGCGTCGTCGATGTGCGGCGTGTCGAGCACGGCAGGGTCGAACGGCGCATGCCGGCCGATCACGCCCTTGTCCGGCAGGGTGAAGTGGTCGTTCGTCGCCTCGATCATCAGCGCGGTGGTCGGCCTGGCGGGCTCCAGTCGCCACATCGTGCCGCGCGGGATCACGATGTAGTCGCCGTCGCGATAGGGCATGTGACCGTAGTCGCAGAACAGGGCGCCCTCGCCCTCGTGGACAAACAGCATCTGGTCGCCATCGCCGTTGCGCGCCAGCTCGGTCATCGCCTTGTCGAGCCTCCACATCCGCATCTGCAGATGAGGGTTGCTCATGACCAGCTGCGACTTCCAGGGGTTGTCCCCGGCGACGACCAGCTTGTTCATGTCGAAGGCGCGCGGCCGGATGTCGCCCTCGAACTCTACCCAGTCGGTCGGCTTGTGCCTGTGATGGAACTGAGCCGAAGGACCGAAGAAGCCCTCCTTGCTGATCTCGCGCTCATAGGTGCCTTCGGGCAGGCGCACATGGGCCTGGCGCGAGGCGGTACCCTCGATCTGACGCAGCGGAATCCAGTTCTTGCTCATGGTTTCCTCCTAGCTCGCCTTGTCCTGCAGCACGCCGCGCCGGATCTGGTCGAGCTCTATCGACTCGAAGAGAGCGCGGAAATTGCCTTCGCCGAAGCCCTCGTTGCCGCGGCGCTGGATGATTTCGAAGAAGATCGGACCGATCACGGTTTGGGTGAAGATCTGCAGCAGCAGTCCGCCGCCCTTGGTCGGTGCGCCGTCGATCAGGATGCGGTCGGCCGCCATCCGCTTCAGGTCCTCGCCGTGGCCGGGCAGACGCGCATCGACCTGCTCATAATAGGTATCGGGGACGTCCTGGAACGGCACGCCCCCGGCCTTGAGCGTTTCGACCGAATGATAGATGTCGGACGTGCCGAGCGCGATGTGCTGGATGCCCTCGCCATGATAGGCCGACAGGTATTCCTGGATCTGGCTCTTGTCGTCGGAACTCTCGTTGATCGGGATGCGGATCTTGCCGCACGGGCTGGTCATCGCCTTCGACTTCAGTCCGGTGAGTTTGCCCTCGATGTCGAAGTAGCGAATCTCGCGGAAATTGAAGAGTCGCTCGTAGAAGTCGGCCCATTCGGCCATACGGCCGCGATGGACGTTGTGCGTCAGGTGGTCGATGTAGGTGAGGCCGACGCCCGGCGGGTTGGGGTCGACGCCGGGCAGATACTCGAAATCGACGTCGTAGATGCTGCCGCGCGGTCCGTAGCGATCGACCAGATAGATCAGCGAATCGCCGATGCCCTTGATCGCCGGGATGTTGAGTTCCATCGGACCGACCTTGCCTTCCACCCCCCAGGCGCCGAGCGACAGGGCGCGCCTGTAGGCGAAGGCCGCGTTCTTCACGCGGAAGGCGATGGCGCAGACCGAGGGACCGTGCACGCGGGCGAAGCCCTGGGCAAAGCTCTCCTTCTCGGCGTTGACGATGAAGTTCACATCGCCCTGCCGGTAGAGCGAAACGTCCTTCGAGCGATGCTTTGCGACCCTCACGAAGCCCATGCTCTCGAACAGCCGCCCGAGCGCCTCGGGATCGGGCGCGGTGTATTCGACATACTCGAAGCCGTCGGTGCCCATCGGGTTCATCGCATCGGCTTCGAGGACCTTGGGGTCAGTGATCCTTGCCATGGCTCGACCTCCATTGATTGACCGGGCGGCATAATTAGTTTCAGATGTAACTAATATGGCGAACGCCGCGCAAGCCCCATCGCAAGCCCTCGAACTGGAGAAGTTTCTCCCCTACCGGCTGTCCGTGCTCGCGCAGCGGGTCAGCGAATCCCTCCACGACCTTTATGCACAGCCCTATGGCCTTAACGTGACGCAATGGCGGGTCATGGCGGCGCTGGGCCGCTTCGCGCCACTCACCGCTTCCGAGGTAGGGCTACGCATCGTCATGGACAAGGTGGCAGTGAGCCGGGCGGTGGCCGGCCTGATGCAGCGCGGCCTGGTCGAACGCGTCACCGATCGCTCCGACCGCCGCCGCGCGTCGCTGCGGCTCAGCCCCCGAGGCAAGGCGATACACGCCCGGATCGTGCCACTTGCCCTCGCCTACGAGGCCCGGCTCTGCGAGGTGCTGTCGGCTGACGAGCGTAAGACCTTCAACAACCTCGCGGATCGGCTGTTTGCCCGCGCCGAGGCCCTCGGGCTATAAGCCCCACGATCCATCGTCGGGGAGGCAAGGTTTTGGCCAAGAAGGCCGCCCGGCGCCCATCGGCAAAGCCGGTGCTGGTGCTTAACGGGCCCAATCTGAACATGCTGGGCAAGCGGCAGCCGCACATCTACGGCCGCGAAACCCTGGCCGACGTCGAAAAAGCCTGCCGGACCGAGGCCGGGAGGCTGGGAATTGCCGTCGACTTCGCGCAGAGCAATCACGAGGGCGTGCTGGTCGACCTCATTCAGGCGGCGCGCGAGAAGAACAGCGGCATCGTTATCAACGCCGGAGCCTATACCCATACCTCGGTGGCCCTGCTCGACGCACTGAATGCGGCGGAGTTGCCGGTGGTCGAGGTTCACATCTCGAACATCTACAAGCGCGAGAGCTTCCGGCATCACTCCTATATAAGCCCCGCAGCGGTCGGCGTGATCGCCGGGCTCGGTATCCAGGGTTACCTGCTGGCGCTCCAGGCGCTGGCGCTTCGCTTCAAACGCTAGAAATTCATCCGGGAGCGTATCTCCATGGCCAAGTTCGAGATGGATACCGAGTTCATTCGCAAGCTCGCGAAGCTGCTCGAGGAAACCAATCTCGGCGAGATCGAAATGGCCGAGGGCGACCGGCGCATCCGGGTCGCCAGGCCCAAGATCGTCGCCGCCACGATGGCTGCCGCCCCCGTCCCGGTCGCTCAGGCCCCGCATTCGGCCGCGAATCCGGCTGCAACGCCTGGGGGATCTCCGGGCGGCGCCGACGCGTCGAAGCACCCTGGCGCGATAAAGTCACCGATGGTCGGCACCGCCTATCTGGCCCCAGAGCCCGGCAAGCCGGTGTTCGTCAGTGTCGGCGACAAGGTCACCGCGGGGCAGACCCTGCTGATCATCGAGGCGATGAAGACATTCAATCCGATCAAGGCGACCAAGGCCGGCACGGTCGGCCAGGTGCTGGTCGACAACGGCCAGCCGGTGGAGTTCGGCCAGCCGCTGATGATCGTGGAATAGGGCGGGTCGCTCCGCGATGTTCGACAAGGTTCTGATCGCCAACCGCGGCGAGATCGCGCTGCGCATCCATCGTGCCTGCCGCGAAATGGGTATCCAGACCGTGGCGGTGCATTCCACTGCGGACGCCGACGCCATGCATGTCCGCCTTGCCGACGAGGCGGTATGCATCGGACCGCCACAGGCGCGCGACAGCTACCTCAACATTCCGGCGATCCTGTCGGCGGCAACCATCACCGGCGCCGACGCGATCCATCCCGGCTATGGCTTCCTGTCGGAAAACGCGCGCTTTGCCGAAGCCGTGGAGGCTCACGGCTTCACCTTCATCGGCCCGACCGCCGAGCACATCCGGATAATGGGCGACAAGATCGTCGCCAAGCAGACCGCGCAGGAACTCGGCCTGCCGCTGGTGCCGGGCTCGCCGGGTCCGGTCGGCTCGATCGAGGAGATCGTCACGCTGGGGGAGAAGATCGGTTGGCCGGTCCTGATCAAGGCCGTGGCGGGCGGCGGCGGCCGAGGCATGAAGGTGATCGATGCGCCCGAGGCGGCGGTCGAGGCGTACAATCTCGCGCGCGCCGAGGCCAAGGCGGCCTTCGGCAACGACTCGGTCTATCTCGAGAAGTATCTCGGCCGGCCGCGCCACATCGAGATCCAGGTGCTGGGCGACGGCAAGGGCCAGGGCGTCCATCTCGGCGAGCGCGACTGCTCGCTCCAGCGCCGCCATCAGAAGGTGCTGGAGGAGGCCCCCTCGCCCGCTCTCAACGGCGAGCAGCGCGGCCGGATCGGCGAACTCGCGGCGGCAGCCGTGCGCAAGCTCAGATATCGCGGCGCCGGGACCATGGAGTTCCTGTTTCAGGACGGCGAATTCTACTTCATCGAGATGAATACCCGCCTGCAGGTCGAGCATCCGATCACCGAGGCAGTGACGGGCATCGACCTAGTCCGCGAACAGGTTCGCATCGCCGCCGGCGGCGACCTCGGCTACCGCCAGGAAGACATCAAGTTCCAGGGCCATGCCATCGAGTGCCGGGTCAACGCTGAAAATCCCGAGACCTTCACACCCTCGCCCGGCAAGGTGATCGACTATCATCCGCCGGGCGGCCTGGGTGTGCGTGTCGATTCCGGCCTCTATTCCGGTTACTCGATTCCGCCGTTCTACGACTCGATGGTGGCCAAGCTGATCGTCAGCGGCCCAAGCCGCAACGAGTGCCTGATGCGCCTGCGCCGCTCGCTCGAGGAATTCGTGATCGGCGGCATCGAGACGACCATTCCGCTGCATCAGCGCATCATCCGGCAGCAGAATTTCATCGACGGCGAATACGACATCCACTGGCTGGAGAAGCTGGTCGGCCTCAAGAAATAGCGCGGATGGAGATCACGCCCGACCTCCTGCTGCAGGCCTACCGCATCGGCGTCTTCCCCATGGGCGAGCGCCGCGACGACCCCAAGCTCTACTGGCTCGATCCCCGGCTGCGCGCCGTGCTGCCGCTAGACGGCTTCCACCTGTCCAGACGGCTGGCCCGCACCGTCCGCAGCGGACCGTTCGACGTGAGCGTCGACACCGCCTTCCTCGACGTGATGCGCGCCTGCGCCGAGCCGCGCCCCGGCCATCCGGAGAGCTGGATCAACGAGCCGATCCTCGAACTCTACAACGAGCTCTTTCGGCGCGGCCACGCCCACAGCGTCGAGTGCCGGATTGACGGAAAGTTGGTCGGCGGCCTCTACGGTGTCTCGGTCGGTGCGGCCTATTTCGGCGAAAGCATGTTCAGTCGCGAGCGCGATGCGTCCAAGGTGGCGCTGGTCCATCTCGTGGCACGGCTGATCAAGGGGGGCTTCCGCCTGCTCGACTGCCAGTTCATGACCGAGCATCTGCGCAGCTTCGGTGCCATCGAGGTGCCTCGCGAAGCCTTCAAGGCCCTTCTGGCCGATGCGATCGACCGGCCGGCAAGCCTTCAGCGCGAGTTGGGCGGCGAGGATCCCTGCGCCATCGTGCAGGCCAATACCCGCACGTCGTAGACGCCGTCGTCGAGTGCCGAGATCGAGGGCGCCGATGCGAACATCCACCCGGCGAACAGTTTCTGCTCGGCCTGGCCGGGCTTGTGATCGACGATGGAGAGATATGCGACCGATTCGGGCGGCGCATCGGGCGTGTTCACGAGGCAGTCGCCCACGGTGATGGATAGCGTGCCGAAGCGCGTGGTCTCGCCGACCGGGGCATAGAAACGCCGCGAGCGCGCCGTCACCTTGTCGAGCCCCTGAAGCTCGGCCACAGGCTTGCCCGGCCCCGGCGGAAGAGCGCGCAGGCCGGGGTTGGTCGGCATCTGGGCCGCGGCGTCGACCGCCAGCGCCAGCAGCGCGGCAGCTGCCACGCCCAGCAGGGTCGCCGACCCCGTCGCGGAGTGGGCGATCACTTCTTGTCTTGATGCGGAACCGCGAGCCCTTCGATCAGCTCGTGCAGCGCCTGCTTGATCTGGTCCGGATCGCATCCCATCAGAACTCCATCCTCCAGCGCGTCTGCTGCGAGGGTTTCGATCTCCTGGATGTTCTGATTGAGGACTTTGATCTTTTCGAGGCACGACACCGGCTTGCCGTCCGACTGGCGCCACACCGGCGGGTGTTTGGACACGGGCTGCTTGGGTACGCGGGCGTTCATTGCTTCTGCCCCGTTCCGCCGAACATGAACTTGGCGATCAGCTCGGACAGGGGGATGGAATCCTGGGTGTTGGCGATCTCGCCGCCAGGCGCGATCACCTGTTTGTCGGCGCCCGGCTCCAGCACCATGATCATGCCGCCCAGCAGGGACTCGCTCACGATCTTGGCATTGGTGTCGGTCGGCAGCTTCAGGCCCGACGAGACGGTCATGCGGACCACGGCCTGGTAGCTCTTGCGATCGAGATCGAAGCCGGTGACGGTGCCGACCTTGACGCCACTCAAGGTGACGTCGGCGCCGCGCTTGAGGCCATCGATCCGGCCGAAGCGCGCGATCAGCTCGTAGCCGTCGCTGCCGGCGCGGTCCGATTTCGCGAACGCATAAAAAACAAAGACGCCAGCCACCACCAAGACCAGCGCGCCGACGATCGTCTCGACGATATTGCGGCCCACGTCAGTGCCTCTCCTGTTGCTTCCCGGGGCCTAGCTCGGACGCCACGCTTCGTAGGGCGGCTTGGGCTTGTTGTCGCCGCTGGCCAAGGTCGAACCCGGCGGGCGGTAGGCGTGATCCGTGCCGCTCTGGTTGCGCAGGTGGTCCTTCTGCCACGGCTTGCGCGGCAGACCGCCTTTGGGTGGCAACGTATCGGTCGTGTGATGGAGCCAGCCGTGCCAATCCGGCGGCACGCGCGAGGCCTCGGCTTCGCCGTTGTAGATCACCCAGCGCTTGCGGCGCAGACCCGCGATGGTCTTCTTGTCCTGATAGTAGCGATTGCCTTCGGCATCCGAACCGACGAGCTCGCCGCGCATCTTGGTGAAGAGCCAGGTGCCGAACGTCATGACGCTATCACTCTCTCTCGAAAACGTTTCGCGCTTGTACGCGTGCGCCTTGCGACTCGCAACGCGACCCGCTCGCGCTCGGCGGCAGATCGTTCGTCATCATGCGAACAAGCGCCGAATCGCACGCTGTTGCCAACTTGCATCATCTAGTACCATCAACACACTGGTCTACAAAATGTAGTTGCGCACACAAGATTTTGTAATTTAGTATCGTCACGTGCCCATATCTGCGTGCTCGATTACTCGGAGCACCGCCCGCACAGGGAACCAAAGACGGGAAATGGGTACGGGGGATTGTCGATGCGCTTCGAGCGTCGGTACACGCAAGCAGGAGAATCGCCATTCGCAGGAATGGCGTTCCGTGCTGCCGACTCCGAAATCCGCAATCCCGACGGCAAGGCGGTATTCCAGCAGGCTGCAATTGAAGTGCCTGCCCACTGGTCCCAGGTCGCGACAGATGTTCTCGCCCAGAAGTACTTCCGCCGCGCCGGCGTCGCCCGGCGTCTGACGGCCATCGCCGAGCGCGATGTCCCGGATTGGCTGTGGCGTTCGGCGCCGGACAGCATCGCGCTGGCCGGGCTCCCACAGGCCGAACGCTACACCGGCGAGCAGAGTGCGAAGCAGGTGTTCCATCGCCTGGCCGGCACCTGGACCTACTGGGGTTGGAAGGGCGGCTATTTCGATAGCGAGAAGGACGCGCGCACTTTCTACGACGAGCACTGCTACATGCTCGCGGCTCAGATCTGCGCGCCCAACTCGCCGCAATGGTTCAACACCGGTCTGCACTGGGCCTACGGCATAGACGGCCCCGGCCAGGGACACTGGTACGTCGATCACACCGACGGCAGCGCCCGCCCTTCGGCTTCCTCCTATGAACGGCCCCAGCCACATGCCTGCTTCATCCAAGGCGTCTCCGACGATCTGGTGAACGAAGGCGGCATCATGGATCTGTGGGTGCGCGAGGCGCGCCTGTTCAAGTACGGGTCCGGTACAGGATCGAACTTTTCGGCCGTGCGCGGATCGGGCGAGAAGCTGTCGGGCGGCGGCAAGTCTTCCGGCCTGATGTCCTTCCTGAAGATCGGCGACCGGGCTGCCGGCGCCATCAAGTCGGGAGGCACGACCCGCCGGGCGGCCAAGATGGTCGTGGTCGATGTCGATCATCCCGACATCGAAGAGTTCATCTCCTGGAAAATGCTCGAGGAGCAGAAGGTCGCGGCCCTGGTTGCGGGCTCCCGGCTGGCCAATCGGCATCTCAATGCCATTATGCGGGCCTGCACCGAAGCAGGCAGCGACGATGCGGCTTTTGACCCCAGGCGGAATCCCAGGCTGCGGCGCGAGATCGTGGCAGCCCGCGACGCGCAATTGCCGGAGAACTACATCCAGCGCGTCATCCAGTTCGCGCGCCAGGGTTACGGACACATCGAATTCCCGACATTCGACACGGATTGGGAATCGGAAGCCTATGCCTCGGTAGCGGGCCAGAACGCCAACAACTCGGTACGCGTTACCGACGCCTTCCTGCGCGCGGTCGAAGCCGATCGCGAGTGGGCCCTCACCGAACGCGTGAGCGGAGCGGTCTCAAAGACCGTGAGGGCACTCGATCTGTGGGAGCGCATCGCCGAGGCAGCCTGGCATTCGGCTGACCCGGGCATCCAGTTCGATACCACCATCAACGACTGGCACACCTGCCCCGAGTCCGGACGCATCAACGCGTCCAACCCGTGCTCGGAGTACATGTTCCTCGACGATACCGCGTGCAATCTCGCCTCGCTGAACCTGATGCGATTCCGCAAGGATGACGGCACGCTCGACGTCGCCGCCCTGGAGCATGCCACCCGCCTGTGGACGGTAGTCCTCGAAGTATCTGTGATGATGGCGCAATACCCGTCGCGCCGGATCGCGGAGCTCAGCTACCGCTACCGCACTCTGGGCCTGGGATACGCCAATTTGGGGGCCCTGCTGATGGCTTCGGGTCTGGGATACGACTCGGCCGAAGGCCGGGCGATTGCAGCCGCTGTGGCCGCCATCATGACCGGCACCGCCTATGCGACGTCGGCCGAGATGGCCAGACTGATGGGCGCTTTCCCCGGCTACGCCAAGAACCGCGACGCCATGTTGCGCGTGATGCGCAATCATCGGCGTGCGGCCCAGGGCGCCGTCGCGGACTACGAGAATCTCGCGATCCACCCGGTCGCCCTCGACGCCGCAAACTGCCCGGACGGCGCCCTGATCGAGGGCGCACGACGCGCCTGGGATCTCGCCGTCGAACTCGGCGAGAAGCACGGCTTCCGCAATGCTCAAGTCTCGGTCATCGCCCCCACCGGAACCATCGGACTGGTGATGGACTGCGACACGACCGGCATCGAGCCCGACTTCGCGCTCGTGAAATTCAAGAAGCTGGCCGGCGGAGGCTATTTCAAGATCATCAACCAGACCGTCCCGCTGGCCCTCAAGACCCTGGGATACAACGACGAATCGGCCCAACGCATCGTCGCCCATGCGGTCGGTCACGCCACCTTGAAGGGGGCGCCTGCGATCGATCACGAAAGCCTCGCCGCGCGCGGTTTCGACGCCGGGACGATCGAGCGAATCGAGAAGGCACTGCCGACCGCGTTCGATATCCGCTTCGCCTTCTCGCCTTACACATTGGGTGAAGAGTTCTGCCGCAAGGTGCTCGCACTCGACGACAGCGTCCTCGCCGACCCGCACCTCGATATCCTCGCGCGACTCGGATTTTCCAAGACCGACATCGCGGCAGCGAACGTCTACGCCTGCGGTACCCTCTCGGTGGAGGGCGCGCCCGGCCTCGCACAGGAACATCTCGCGGTGTTCGATTGTGCAAATCCCTGTGGACGAGAAGGGACGCGCTGCTTGTCTGCGGAGAGTCATATACGCATGATGGCTGCAGCTCAGCCGTTCATATCGGGCGCGATCTCGAAAACGATAAACATGCCCAACACCGCCACGGTCGAGGATTGCCGAAAGGCCTACGAGATGTCGTGGAGACTTGGCTTGAAGGCCAATGCGCTCTATCGCGACGGCTCGAAGCTTTCTCAGCCGTTGTCGGCCATCTCGATTGGCGACGACAAGGCCGCCAACGACGATCTGATGGAACTGCCGCCGGTCGCGCGTGCACCGATCATCGCTGAACGCATCGTGGAACGGATCGTCGAGCGCGAAGTGCGCCAGGGACGCGAGTTCCTCCCGCAACGTCGGAAGGGCTATACGCAGAAGGCCATCGTGGGCGGACACAAGGTCTATCTGCGTACCGGTGAGTACGAAGACGGACGCGTCGGCGAGATATTCGTCGACATGCACAAGGAAGGCGCCGCGTTCCGCAGCCTGATGAACAATTTCGCGATCGCAATCTCGATCGGCCTGCAGTACGGCGTGCCGCTCGAGGAATTCGTCGACGCTTACACCTTCACGCGCTTCGAGCCGTCCGGAATGGTCGAAGGCAACGACGCGATCAAGATGTCGACCTCGGTGCTCGATTACATCTTCCGCGAGCTCGCCATCTCCTATCTTGGCCGCAACGATCTGGCCCACGTCGAGCCGGCCGACCTGCGACCCGACAGCGTGGGCCGTGGACGAGTGCAGGACGGCCTGCCGGCCCAGGGATCCGACGCCGCCCAGCAGGCGGCCGATGCGGTGAGTCGCATCGCCAGTGTCGGCTACATGCGCAGCAATCTTTACGTATTGAACGGCCGGACGGCCGGCAATGTCGCGATCGCCGAAGAAGCGAGCGCCGCCGGTCCCGTGCCCCACGAACTGACGGACGGCCCAGCCGTCGCTTTGGCGCACAACGCCCAGGCGGCCGTCGTCGGCGTCGCAAGCGGAGCGGCATTCACGGCGAAGCTGAAAGGCTTCGAAGGGGATGCCTGTCCGGAGTGCGGCAACTTCACCATGGTCCGCAACGGGACGTGCCTAAAATGCACGACTTGCGGCGGTACCACTGGATGCAGTTGAGCATGTGTGGCGAGCGTACCCGCGTACCCCGGGGCCTCAGCGGTTGGGGACCTCAAAGCTAACCATAGGAGACAGCAATGGCTGCTAAGAAAAAGGCTGCGAAGAAGAAGGCTGCTAAGAAGAAGAAGCAGTAAATAAGGAAAGGGCGTAGGCCAGCTCAACTGGCCGCCTATCCAAACGCCTTTCGGCCTCCGAGTGGGCGCTCTCACGAGCCCCACCGGAGGCCACCTTCAAAATTTGCGCATTCAAGCCAATGCTACGCCTTCCCTTCCGGGGAGGTGGAAAGGCGAAAACTGAATTCACGGTCCGGCGACCTCGGTCTGCCGGACTATTTTTTGCCCACTGTTTCGAGTCATGGTCGGACGACCTGCCTTGATTGGGCTGTATTTTCAGCCTACATGGCGAAAATGGATACTGACCAGTCAGTCAATATCGTTCCCGAACCCGGTCCCCGCACCCGCCGGCCCGAAGATCGCGGCCCCGAGATCGCCCGGGCAGCGCTTGATCTCTTCGTCAGCCGCGGCTTTTCAGCGACCAAGCTCGAGGACGTCGCGCGCGCGGCCGGGGTCAGCAAGGGCCTGCCCTACGTCTACTTTAAGAACAAGGAAGAGCTCTTCAAGGCGGTCATCGCCGAGGCGATCGGCGAGCCGCTGGGGCGGGCCGCGGAGTTCGTCGATGCCTACCAGGGCCCGACCGAAGACCTCCTGCGCGACTTGATCGCCAAGTTCCGCGAATTCGCGGAGAGCCCGCTCGGCGGCGTCATCAAGCTGATCTTGGCCGAAGCCGGCAATTTCCCCGACGTCGCGCGCTTCTACTGTTCGACCTTCGAATTGCGCGGCCGCGAACTCTTCGCCAAAACCCTGCGCCGAGGCATCGTGCGCGGCGAATTCCGCCCCCTGCCCGACGTCGAGGCGGCCGCGATCGTGGTCGCCCAGCCGCTGGCCATGCATGCAGTGTGGCTGCGCTCGCTCGCGCCTTACGAAGAGCAGGCACCCTCGAATGACGACTACTACGCCGCCTATCTCGATCTGATCCTGCAGGGGCTCCGCCGATGATCGCCCGACGCAAACTCGCCCTCGCCGGCATCGCCTCCCTCGCCGTAGTGAGTGCCGGCGCCATCGCATGGCACACGACCAGAGCCCCTGCCGCGCAGCACGCAACCGCAGGGACGGCGCCGGCCGAGCGCCTGCTCGAACTGATCCCGGCGGAACTGCACACGATCAAACCGCGCGGCTTGGTCGATATCGTCCGTTTCACCGGCACGACCCAGCCGATCGACCAAACCATCGTGAAGAGTCGCGTCGCGGGCCGGCTCGCCGAGGTGATGGTCCGCGAAGGCGACAAGGTCGCCAAGGGCCAGTTGCTGGCGCGCTTCGAGACGACCGAACTGCAGGCCAGGGTGAACGAGCGCCAATCCTCGGTCGAAGCCGCGCGCGCGGACCTGCGATGGGCCGCGCGCGACCGCTCGGACAAGGAGGCCCTGGCGGCGCGCAATATCGTGAGCCAGTCCGCCCTCGACCAGGCGCGCGCCTCGGCCGAACAGAAGACGTCGCTGGTGTCGATGGCCGAAGCCCAGCTGGAGGTGGCACGCAAGAACCTCGCCGACGCCGACGTGCTGGCACCGTTCGACGGCGTGGTCGGCGAACGCATCGCCAACCAGGGCGAATCGCTTCCGATTGACGGCAAGATCCTGGCCCTGCTCGACACCAGCCGTGTCGAGGTTGCGGCGCAGATGCCGGCGGCCGACGTGGTGCGCATGCGGGTCGGCCAGGATGCCCTGGTCACGCTCGAGGGCTTCGGCGAGCGTGGCTTCCAGGCCAAGGTTACCCGCATCAGCCCGACGGCACAGCCCGGTTCACGTTCGATCCTGGTCTATGTCGAGATTCTCGACCGCCACGAGGGACTGCGCGGCGGATTGTTCGCCCAAGGCACGATCAAGGTCCAGGAAAAGTCCCACGCTCTTGCCGTACCCGTGGCGGCGATGCGCAAGGACGACCAGGGCGACTTCGTGCTCGCCATCGACAATGGCCTGCTGGTTCGTAAGCCCGTCGGCGCGGTCCGGACCTGGTCGCGCGGCGAACTGGTCGAGGTCAAGGGTCTCGAGGCCGGCCAACGGATCGTCTCGGCTCCCCTGCCCGGCCTGAAAGCCGGCCAGCGGGTCAAGGTGATCGAGAGCCCGTAGGCCCGATCGTGAAGCTCACCAAGATCGCGGTCGACAATCCGGTCTTCGCCACCATGATGATGGTGGCATTGCTGGTGATGGGCCTGTTCTCTTATCGCCAGCTCGGCATCGACCAGTTCCCCAACGTCGACTTCCCGGTGGTCGTGGTGACGACCGACTATCCCGGCGCCTCGCCAGAGACCGTCGAGACCGAGGTCAGCCGCAAGATCGAGGAATCGGTCAATGCGATTGCCGGCCTGAAGACCCTGACCTCGCGGTCGCTCGAGGGCAAATCGATCGTCATCGCCGAATTCGAGCTGTCGGTCGCCTCGGCGGTGGCAACGCAGGACGTGCGCGAGAAGGTCCAGCAGGTCCGCGCCGCCTTCCGCAGCGAAGTCAAGGAACCGCTGATCCAGCGCTTCAATCCCGACGATCAGCCGATCGTGTCGATCGCGGTGCGCTCCGATATCCGCGCCGTGCGCGAGCTGACAACTCTGACCGACCAGCTGATCATCAAGCGTATCCAGACGGTGCGAGACGTCGGGCGCGCCACCATCGCCGGCGGAGTGAAGCGCCAGATCAACATCGAGCTCGATCCCGAACGCATGCAGGCGCTGCGGGTCGGCGTCAACGACGTCCTGCAGGCCGTTCGCGACGAGAACCAGAACTTCCCCGCCGGCAACGTGGCGCGCGGCAACGACGATCGCATCATCGAGGTAACCGGCCGCCTGGCCGAGCCGACCCACTTCGCCGACCTGATCGTGGCCCGCCGCGGCGCGGCGCCGGTCTATCTGCGCCAGATCGCCAACATCGTCGATGGCCAGCAGGAACGGGAAAGCGTGGCGCTGCTGAACGGCGCGCCGGCGCTCGCCATCGACGTCGTCAAGACGCAGGGCGCCAACACCATCGAGGTAGCGCGCGGCGTGCGTGCAGCCGTCGTCGAGATCCAGAAGGCCCTGCCGCCGGACGTCCGGCTCGACATTGTGCGCGACAGCTCGCGCGGCATCCAGAACTCGGTCAACAACGTCCAGCAGACCATGATCGAGGGCGGCCTGCTGACCATCGCCATCGTCTTCCTGTTCCTGCATTCCTGGCGCAGCACGGTGATCACCGGCCTGGCGCTGCCGATCTCGGTGTTCGGCGCCTTCATGGTGCTGGCGGCGTTCGGCTTCACGCTCAACGTGCTGACCCTGATGGCGCTCAGCCTCGCGATCGGGATTCTGATCGACGATGCGATCGTGGTGCGCGAGAACATCATGCGCCATATCGGCTTCGGCAAGTCTCACCGGCAGGCCGCGATCGACGGCACCAACGAGATCGGACTGGCAGTGCTCGCCACGACCTTCTGCATCGTCGCGGTGTTCCTGCCGGTGGCCTTTATGGGCGGCATCATCGGCCGCTTCTTCTTCCAGTTCGGCGTCATGGTGACGGCAGCGGTGCTGATCTCGCTGTTCGTGTCGTTCACCCTCGATCCGATGCTGTCGTCAGTCTGGTACGACCCGCAGGCCCACGGCAACGGCCGCTTTGCCCGCGTCGTCAACGCCGTACAGGACCGCGCCGCGTCGATCTACCGGTCGATCCTCGGCTGGGCGTTGCGCTGGCCGAAGACCACCCTGCTGCTCGCCGCGGCCGTGTTTTTCGGTTCCTTCGCGTTGCCGAAATACATCGGCTTCGAGTTCGTGCCGCAAGCCGACCTCGGCGAGCAAGTCGTGTCGATCGAAACGCCGGTCGGCTCCTCGCTCGACTACACCGAGGCCAAGCTGCGTCAGGTCGATGCCGCAGTGCGTGAGTTTCCCGAGATCGAATACACCTACGGCACGGTCAATACCGGCTACGCCAACGGCAAGAACCAGGCGAGCCTCTATCTGCGCCTGAAACCGCTCAATGAGCGCAAGCGCTCTCCCGAGCAACTAGCCCGGCCGATGCGCGAGCGCCTGTCGAGCATCCCGGGCATTCTGGTCTCGATCAACATCCCGGGCGGCCCCGGCGGCGGCGTCCAGAAGCAGCTTCAGCTCTCGCTGCAGGGCTCCGACATGGCCGTGCTGGACACGATTTCGCAGGACGTCATGAGGCGCGCCCAGGAAATCCCCGGCCTGGTCGATCTCGACCGCAATCTCAAGGCCGCCAAGCCGATGCTGTCGGTCCGCCTGCGCCGCGACGCGGCTTCCGACCTCGGCCTCGGCTCCGCCATGGTGGCGCAGTCGCTACGGGCGCTGTTCGCCGGCGACGAGACCAGCCTGTGGCGCGCCCCCGACGGCGAAAACTACATGGTCATGGTCCGGCTCCCGACCGACGGCCGCACCGGCGTGGCCGACCTTCAGCGCATCTGGTTCACCGCCGGCAGCGAACCTGGCGGCCTGCCACGCCTTGTCCATATCGCACAGATCGCCGACATCGTGAACGACGTCGGCGCCTCGCAGATCAATCGCCGCGATCTCAATCGCGAGGTCCAGATCACCGCCAACACCTCCGGCCGTTCGACCGGCGAAGTCAGCCGCGACCTCCAGAAGGTCCTTGGCGAAACCAAGCTGCCTGCCGGATACCGCTTCGTGTTCGGTGGATCGACCAAGGACATGAACGAGAGCGCGGCCTATGCCGGTCAGGCGCTGCTGCTGGCGGTGATCCTGATCTACCTCATCCTGGCCTCGCAGTTCGGCAGCTTCCTGCAGCCTGTCGCGATCATGATGTCGCTGCCGATGTCGCTGGTCGGCGTGTTCCTTGGCCTGCTGATCGCCGGCACGACGCTCAACATCTTCTCGGCGATCGGCTTCATCATGCTGATGGGTCTGGTCACCAAGAACGCGATCCTGCTGGTCGATTTCTTCAACCAGGCGCGCGAACGCGGCATGCCGGTCGACGAGGCCCTGCTCGAGGCCGGGGCGATCCGCCTGCGGCCGATCCTGATGACCACACTCGCCATGGTGTTCGGCATGATGCCGCTGGCGCTGGGGCTGGGCGAAGGCGCCAGCCAGCGCGCGCCGATGGCGCATGCCGTGATCGGCGGCCTGATCAGCTCGACCTTGCTCACCCTCGTGGTCGTGCCGGTGGTGCTGGTCTATATCGACCGCATCGCCACCTGGACGAACAAGCACTTCCGTCGCTCTGCAGACGAGCAGGCCGCCACCGTGAATAAACCAGCCGAGTAGTGCCGTTTTCTTGGCATGATTCGCGCTATGCTCGTTCCATGCCGGACGACACACCGACCATCGGTCTGCGCGTGGTCGATACCCTGGCCGCGGTCGACGCCGCGCAATGGGACGCCTGCGCGCTCGCCCCGGGTTCGGCCGGCAACCCGTTTCTGAGCCACGCATTCCTGAGGGCACTGGAGGATTCCAAGTCGGTCGGACGGCGCACCGGCTGGGCCCCGCAGTATCTGCTGGCCGAGGGCGCCGACGGCGTCTTGGAGGGCGCGGCCCCGCTCTACATGAAGAGCCACAGCCAGGGCGAATACATCTTCGACCATGGTTGGGCGCAAGCCTTAGAGCGGGCTGGCGGCCGCTATTATCCCAAGATGCAGGTCGCCGTGCCGTTCACGCCGGTGCCCGGCCCGCGCCTGTTTGCCCGACCTGGCCCTCTTGCCGAGGCCGTACGCGACGCGCTTATCGACATGCTGGCCCAGATCGCGAACGAAAACGGAATCAGTTCGGTGCATGCCACCTTCTGCACCGAAGCCGACTGGAAGCGTTTTGGGGCCCACGGCTGGCTGCAGCGGCTCGGCCAGCAGTATCACTGGAACAACGACGGCTACAGGACCTTCGACGACTTCCTCGCCGCACTGGCCTCGCGCAAGCGCAAGGCGATTCGCAAGGAGCGCGAAAGCGTGCGCCGCGAAGGCCTCGTCATTCATCGTCTCTGCGGCGACGACATCAAGCCCCATCATTGGGACGCCTTCTTCGCCTTTTACATGGACACGGGCGGGCGCAAATGGGGTTCGCCCTACCTTACGCGGTCGTTCTTTGACATCCTGGGCTCCACCATGGCCGACAAGGTCGTGCTAGTGATGGCGGAAGCCGACGGCCGCCCCGTGGGCGGCGCCCTCAACCTGAGGGGCGACGACACGCTCTATGGCCGCTACTGGGGCTGCCTGGAGAGCCATGCGTTCCTGCATTTCGAGGCCTGTTACTACCAGGCGATCGATCACGCGATCGAGCATGGGCTGGCGCGCGTCGAAGCGGGCGCGCAGGGCGATCACAAGATCCAACGCGGTTATCTACCGGTAAAGACCTATTCGGCGCACTGGATCGTCGATCCGGGCTTTCGCCGCGCCGTCGACAACTTCCTCAAGCAGGAACGTCCGGCGGTCGAGCAGGAGATCGAAGGCCTTATGGCCTATTCGCCGTTCCGCAAGGAAAACGAAAGCTGATCGCAGCCAATCGCTAGCCGGTGCCGACCCAGAGTACGCCGACGAAGAAGATCACGAGAAACGCGACGTACTCGCTGAAGTCGACGCCGGCAAAGGTCAGCCCCTTCCAGCCGGCGCGGTCGATGATGTAGGTCGCCACCCAGAAGACCGCGGTGGCAAGCACCGCGGCCCGGAATGCGATCCAGACGGGCCGAAAAGCCTTCACTCAGTGAGCGCCGGCTCTTTGGACGCAGGCGGCAGTGCCCGCGGCTCGGGCGGCAGGAAGGTGAAGGCGAGCTTCCTGGCATCGCCCTCGCCTTCGGTGTCGACTCGTACCGTGCCGCCGCCGTTCGCCAGCTTGCCGAACAGCACTTCCTCCGCGAGCGGCTTCTTGAGGTGCTCCTGGATGATGCGGGCGAGCGGCCGGGCGCCGAACAGCCGGTCGTAGCCCCTCTCAGCCAGCCAGCGGCGTGCGCCGTCACTCAACTCGATGAACACCTTGCGGTCGAGCAGTTGGACTTCCAGCTCGGCGACGAACTTGTCGACGACCTTGCCCATGCTGTCGGGATGCAGGTTGTTGAACTTGATGATCGCGTCGAGGCGGTTGCGGAACTCCGGCGCGAACAGACGGTTGATAGCGTCGTCGTCCTCGTCGTGGCGCGCCTCGCGGCCGAAGCCCAGCGCGGGCTTCGCCAAATCGGCGGCGCCGGCGTTTGTGGTCATGCACAGGATGACGTTGCGGAAGTCGACCGTCCGGCCGTTGTGGTCGGTCAGCTTGCCATAGTCCATCACCTGCAGCAGGACATTGAACACGTCGGGATGCGCCTTCTCGATCTCGTCGAACAGGATGACGCAATGCGGGTGCTGGTTGACTGCATCGGTCAGCAGGCCACCCTGGTCGAAGCCGACATAGCCCGGGGGCGCGCCGATCAGACGACTGACGCTGTGACGCTCCATGTATTCCGACATGTCGAAGCGCACGAGTTCCAGGCCGAGCAGGCGCGCGAGTTGGCGCGTGACCTCGGTCTTGCCGACGCCGGTGGGGCCCGCCAGCAGGTAGGAGCCGATCGGCTTCTCGGGCGCGCGTAGCCCCGCACGGGCGAGCTTGATTGCCGCCGCCATCTGGTCGATCGCCTTATCCTGGCCGAACACCACGGTCTTGAGGTCGCGGTCGATGTTGCGCAGCAGTTCGGTGTCATCCTTCGACACGCTCTTGGGCGGGATACGCGCGATCTTGGCGACGATCTCCTCGATGTCAGGCACGTCGATGGTCGACTTGCGCTGGTCCTGCGGCCGCAGCATCTGGGCGGCGCCGACCTCGTCGATCACGTCGATCGCCTTGTCGGGCAGCTTGCGGTCGTGAATATAGCGTGCCGACAGCTCGACCGCGGCCTTGATGGCGTCGTCGGTGTAGGCCACGTGATGGTGCTTCTCGTAGACCGGCTTCAGCCCCTTCATGATCTCGACAGCGTCGCCGACCGAGGGCTCCGGCACGTCGATCTTCTGAAAGCGGCGGACCAGCGCGCGGTCCTTCTCGAAGTAGTTGCGGTATTCCTTGTAGGTGGTCGAGCCGATGCAGCGCAGCTCGCCCGACTGCAGCGAGGGCTTCAGCAGGTTAGACGCATCCATCGAGCCGCCCGACGTCGCGCCGGCGCCGATGATGGTGTGGATCTCGTCGATGAACAGCACCGAGTTGGGCTTCTTCTTGAGCTCGCCCAGCACCGCCTTCAGCCGCTCCTCGAAGTCGCCGCGGTAGCGCGTGCCGGCCAGCAGAGCGCCCATGTCGAGTGCGTAGATGATCGACTCCTTCAGGACGTCGGGCACCTCGCCCTCGACGATCTTGCGCGCCAGGCCCTCGGCGATCGCCGTCTTGCCGACGCCGGGCTCGCCGACATAGAGCGGGTTGTTCTTGGTGCGCCGGCACAGCACCTGGATGGTGCGCTCGACCTCGTGGCTGCGGCCGATCAGCGGATCGACCCGGCCTTCCTTGGCCTTCTGGTTGAGATCGACGCAGTAGGCGGCCAGTGCCTCGTTGCCCTGCTTGGCGTTGCTCTCGCCCTGCTCCTCTTCGTTGCCCTGGACCCGGCGGGCGCGGGCGCGGCCCGGCACCTTGGCCTTGCCGTGGCTGATGTAGTCGACGGCGTCGAGCCGCGACATGCCCTGATTCTCGAGAAAGGAGACGGCGTGGCTGTCGCGCTCGGAGAACAACGCCACCAGCACGTTGGCGCCAGTCACTTCCTTGCGACCTGACGACTGCACGTGCACTGCCGCGCGCTGCACAACGCGCTGGAAGCCCGCGGTCGGCAGCGGCTCGCTCGGCGTCTGCGTCACGATGCCTTTCAACCGGTTGTCGATAAACTGCTCGAGATCGTGTCGCAGGCGATCGATATCGACGCCGCAGGCTTTCAGAACGGGCGTTGCATCCTCGTCCTCGGTCATTGCCAGCAGCAGATGTTCCAGCGTCGCATACTCATGGCGACGCTCACCGGCCAGGGCGAATGCACGATGGAGTGACTTCTCGAGGTTCTTGGACAACATGGACATTGAAACACCTCGACTGAAAAACGGACCGCTACTCTTTCTCCAGCGTGCATTGCAGCGGATGCTGATTCTTGCGCGCGTAGTCGACTGTTTGCGTAACCTTGGTCTCGGCTACTTCGTAAGTATATACCCCGCAGACGCCGACGCCCTTCTGGTGGACGTGCAGCATGATCTGGGTCGCTTCTTCCCGGTTCTTCTGAAAGATGTGCTGCAAGACGTCGACGACGAACTCCATCGGCGTGTAGTCGTCATTCAGCATCAGCACCTTGTACATCGAAGGCTTCTTGGTACGCGTGCGGGTAAGCGTCAGAGCGCCCGACCGGCCGTCGTCATTGCCCCCACCCTCGTCGCGGCGCGACGGCGGCTGTGGCGGTCCGCCCGGAGGGCCGGCCGGCGGCTCGGTGGGCCCGCCCATCCGGTCGCTCATCCGGTCACCGGCGCCCTGCAAGCTGCCTGCGATCCGCCCCAAAAACATCTTCCGATCCGTTCCTCCAAACCACGACACCCTCGAATTATATAGGCAGCCCAAAGGATTCCGCTACCGGGGCCGCAGACCGTCCTTTCCCACAACCAGCATCCAGCGGTCGCCCTGCCCGAGCGCCCGCCTGGTCGACGCCGCACCGATGTCGCGACGCAGTTCCGAGGGTTCGAGTTTACGTGGCCGGTTGATCGGAATCTTCACGACGTCCAGGGCAAACAGCTTTTCCGCAAACTTCACGCTCGCGAAGCCGTCAGTCGGATAGTGATAGGCTTGAAAACCCCATTGAGCGTTGCGGCACGACGCGACGGTCCACCAGAAGTCGTTGTCCGGCAGGCGCAAGCCATCGCTTGGCGGTCCAAAGGCATTGCTCGCCTGCAGTAGCCCCATCAACTCAGAGGTTTCTTCGACGGTGAGTAGCCGCTGCCCGCGCTTCATGCGCCACGGTTCGGTGACATCACGCGCCTGGCCGATCAAGAGATTGGAAACGTCGGCTCCGCGGCCCTGATCAGCCAGAACGCCTATGTTGAGACCGGCCGTTCCGTCAGGCTGCAGAAACACCTCGTAGGTTCGGACCTGCTCTTCCCACAGCGCATTGTAGACCAGGCGCAAGCGGTCTCGCCCACCGGACATGCACTTCTCACGAATCTCGCTGGCTGCAACGTAGTCGAACCAGTTGAAGCTCCGCACGATCGGCGGATCGACCCGGCTGTCGGCGCGCTGCGCCAATGCCGGATGCGCCAAGCCCAGGGCCGCCAGTACGGCCAGTGCGCGCAAGCTTCTCACGTCGAGTTCTCCCGCCAGTTGGATGCAGTTTCCGAACCAAGTACGTCAGCTTGGAGGCAGCAGAGAAGTTGCATAAGCAGTAAATCTTGGTTAAAGTGGAAGAAACGCCAGTAACCCATTGGCCTGGCGATATAAAATCATATCTAGTGTAGATGGCGTTTTTGAGATGACCCTCCTCCTCAAGCGCTGCGTGGCCACGATCCACGGTCTGGCCCTCGGTGTTCTGTTGCTCGCGCTGGCGACGCCCGACGCGTCGTTGGCACAGACCCACTCGACCAAGCGCGCGGTCCCGCCGGCAAAGGCGAAGGCACGTGCCGCTGCCGGCACCACTTCTGCGCCCTCGCCCTGGGTTCCCAATCCGGGGATCAGTTCCAAGGACTCCTATCTGATCGTCGACGCGAACAGCGGCCGGGAACTGTTGTCGGATCGTCCCGACGAGCTTCGCCATCCTGCGTCGCTCACCAAATTGATGACCCTCTACCTCACCTTCGCCGCCCTCGACTCCGGTCGCCTGTCGCTGGGCGACGCGCTACCGGTGTCGACCAGTGCACTGAACGCACAACCGACCAAGATGGGATTGGCCGGTGGCATTGTGGTGGTACGCGATGCCGTGATGGGGCTGGTCACACGTTCGGCCAACGACGCCGCCGTCGTGCTGGGTGAAGCATTGGGCGGCGACGAAGAGAACTTCGCCCGCCTGATGACCCAGAAGGCGCGCCAGCTCGGCATGAACTCGACGGTGTTCCGCAACGCTTCAGGCCTGCCCAACCGCGAGCAGGTAACAACGGCGCGCGATCTGGCCCGGCTTGCGAACGCATTGCTGCGAGACTTCCCGCACTATTATCCGGTCTTTTCGGTACAGACCTACTCGTTCCGCGGCCGGCCGCTCGAAAATCACAATCGCATGCTGGCGAGCTATGCGGGCGCCGACGGCCTGAAGACCGGATACACCGCCGCTTCCGGCTTCAATCTGGTGATGTCGGCGCTGCGCGACAATCGCCGCCTGATCGGCGTCGTGATGGGCGGCGACACAGCATTCCAGCGCGACCGCCTCATGGCCGAGCTGATGGACCGCGGCTTCGCCATGGCAGGCTCGCTTGCGCTGTCACCCTGGACGCCGCAACGCATGCCGCCGTCGGCCCGATATAACGCCGCCAACTTCGTGCCTGGAACCGCCATTCCCGAAGCTCCCCGGCATGCACCCGCTTTGGCACAGGCTGCCAGGCCGCCGGCCGAGGCCACATCGGCACCGCCTGCCGCGCAAGCGGCACCAGCACACGTTCGCATGGCGTCGGTGACACCGACGGCCGCCCCACCACCCGCTTCCACCGACCCGGGTCAGCCGGCGCTCGGCAGCTGGGTGATCCAGGTCGGCTCCTTCAGCGATTCCAAATCGGCGCAACTTGCGCTCGATCGCGCCACCACGGCGCTCCCCGAGACCGCACGCGGCCACAGCGCCATCACGGTCGACGAAATCCAGATGGCGCAGAAGACCTTCCACCGCGCCCGTCTGATCAATCTCACGCAGGAAGAGGCAACGTTAGGCTGCAAGAAGCTGGAGCAGCGCAAAATTTACTGCTCGGCCCTTCAGGTTACGGCCTGGAATACCCCCGGCGCCCGTTGAGCGCCCGCACAAGGCGGGCCACGAAGCTCCGCTTGTCTTGTCGTTGCCAGAGTTCGAGATTCCATGGCCGGTTGGTCGGCTTCAGTTTCAGAACCAGCGGCTCGAATACCGAGACACGCGTGAGGCCACCGGCCACCCTCACCCTCAATGAGGCTACCCGGTAGCCCGAGCCCTCATAGGCTGCGAGCCGCGCCACATCGCGGGCGCTCAGCCCGCCGACAATGCAGCCCTCGACCTCGCCCTTCCGGTCTGGAATGGAAATCGGATAGCTGCCTCCCTGTACCCGCCAGCGCGAGTAGCCCGGCAGCGAAGCGGGCTCGAATGCCTGCGGCGGCAGGCGGCGTCCCAGCACGAGGGCCGTGACGTCGCGATCGAGCAGAGTTCCGTAGAAGAAGAAGCGCATCAGTGGTGGCCGCCCCCTGCCTCCACGTCGGCCGGCAGTTCGACGCCGCTCGCTGCCAACGCCTTCTTGAGATCGTCCTTCAGCCGGTCGAG
Source organism: Reyranella sp. (assembly GCA_044225265.1). GTDB lineage: Bacteria > Pseudomonadota > Alphaproteobacteria > Reyranellales > Reyranellaceae > Reyranella. Next base: position 15,458 of record JBGAIW010000020.1, on the reverse strand, counting down.
ACCTGCCTGGTTGGCGCTCTCGCAGCGCGCCACCAGCACCGGCTGTGTATTCGAGGCGCGAAGCAGCCACCAGCCGTCCGGTGTGTTCACCCGCACGCCGTCGATGTCGTTGACCTTGGCGCCGGCCTGCTTGAGGCGGACCTTCACTTCGTCGACGATCTTGAACTTCTTCTCGTCCGGACAGTCGAAGCGCAGCTCCGGGGTGTTCACCAGCTGCGGGAGCTTGTCGCGCATCGAGGCCAGACTCTCGTCGGCGCCGGCCACGACATTGAGGAGCCGCAGGCCGCAGTAGAGGGCATCGTCGAAGCCGTAAAACGTATCGGCGAAGAAGATGTGGCCACTCATCTCTCCGGCGAGCGGCGCGTTGAGCTCGGCAAGCTTGGTCTTGATCAGCGAATGGCCGGTCATCCACATCAGAGGTTGTCCGCCGGCGCGCGCGATCTCGTCGAACAGCGCCTGACTGGCCTTGACGTCGGCGATGATGGTGGCGCCCGGCCGCGTCTTCAGCACGTCTCGCGCCCACAGGATCAGGAGCTGGTCGCCCCACAGGATGCGCCCCTTGCCGTCGACGGCGCCGATGCGGTCGCCATCGCCGTCGAAGGCGATGCCGAGATCGCAGCCGTGCTTTTTCACCTCGGCGACGAGTTGCTCGAGGTTCTTCGGGACCGTCGGGTCGGGATGGTGCGCCGGGAAGGTGCCATCGACTTTCTCGTTCAACACGTAGTGGGTGCCCGGGAGCTTGTCGACCACGGCGCGAATCGACACGCCGACGGCACCGTTGCCGGTGTCCCAGGCCACTTTGAGCTTCTTGCCCGGCTTCACGTCCTTGAGCAGACGCGCGGCATAGTCCGCGAGGATGTTCTTCTTCTCGACTTTGCCCGCGCCGGTCTCCCAGTCCGCCTTGCCGGCCAACTCCCCCAGCTTCTGGATGTCGGCGCCGAAGAACGACTTCTTGCCCATCATCATCTTGAAGCCGTTGAAGTCGGGCGGGTTGTGCGAACCGGTGATCTGGATGCCGCCATCCGCTTCGAGGTGCCAGACGGCGAAGTAGAGCATCGGGGTCGCCGCGACGCCGATCTGAACAACGTCGACCCCGGCCGCCTGCAGGCCTTCGGTACAAGCAGCCGCCAACTCCGGCGAGCTGAGGCGGCCATCATAGCCCAGTGCCACGCGCTTGCCGCCCTTGCGCCGCACCATGCTGCCGAAGGTCCGTCCGATCGCCTTCGCGTCGGCCACATGCAGGGTCTTCCCGACCACACCGCGGATGTCGTATTCGCGCAGGATCGTCGAATCGAACTTGTGCGCCGTCTCGCTCATTTAGTGCTCCAGATAGCGATTGATCAAGGGCGCGGGCCGGGCCGGCCGACGCCTTCATAGGTGAAGCCCAGTCCGCGCATCTCCTCGGGATTGAAGATGTTGCGCAGGTCGACGATGCGCGGCTGGCGCATCAGTTCCTTGATCCGCCGGGGATCCAGCCCGCGGAACTCGTGCCATTCGGTGATCACCACCATGACATCGGCACCGGTGATCGCCTCGTAGGCGGTCTTGGCGAAGGTGACGCCCTGCAGCAACTTGCCGGCCTCGCTCATGCCCTCGGGATCGAAGGCGACGATCTTCGCCCCGGCCTTCAGAAGAGCCGGCACGATGTCGAGCGACGGCGCATCGCGCATGTCGTCGGTGTTGGGCTTGAAGGTCAGGCCCAGTATGCCGATCGTCAGCCCGGCGACCGAGCCGCCACAGAACTCGATGACCTTGCCGGCCATGCGCTTCTTGCGGGCATTGTTGACCTCGATCACCTGTTCGACGATCGACTGCGGCGCATTGTACTCGCGTGCCGTGTAGGCGAGCGCCAGCGTGTCCTTGGGGAAACACGAGCCGCCGAAGCCTGGCCCGGGATGCAGGAACTTGCGCCCGATGCGGCCATCCAGCCCGATGCCGCGCGCCACATCGTGCACGTCGGCGCCGACCTTCTCGCAGAGATCGGCAATCTCGTTGATGAAGGTGATCTTGGTCGCGAGGAAGGCGTTGCCGGCGTACTTGGTGACCTCGGCAGTCTCGATGTTGGTGAATACCATCGGAGTCTGGATCAGGTTGAGCGGCCGGTAGATTCCGGACATCACGTCGCGCGCACGCTGGCTCTCGACCCCGATCACGACACGGTCGGGCTTCATGAAATCCTCGATCGCCGCGCCCTCGCGCAGGAACTCCGGATTGGAGGCGACGTCGAATTCCGCTGCCGGCTGCGTCTCGCGCACGATCCGCGAGACCTGCCGGCCGGTGCCGACCGGCACGGTCGATTTGGTCACGATCACGGTGTATCCGCGGATCGCACCGGCGATCTCGGCCGCCGCGGCATAGACGTAGCTCAGATCGGCGTGGCCGTCGCCGCGCCGAGTCGGCGTGCCGACGGCGATGAACACGGCGTCGGCACCGGAAACCGAATCGGCAAGATTGCTGCTGAAGCTCAGCCGACCCGCCTTCATGTTGTCGAGCACGAGCTTGTCGAGGCCCGGCTCGTAGATCGGCATCACGCCCTGCTTCAGCTTCTCGATCTTGGCCGGGTCCTTGTCGACGCAGACCACATCGTGGCCGAACTGCGCGAAGCATGCTCCCGAGACCAGACCGACATAGCCAGAGCCGACCATGGTGATGCGCATCGGATCAGCCTTTCAGCAGGCGCTCGAGCAGCGCCCGCGTGTCCTTCGCCGTGTCGGCGCGCTGCAGGGAGATCGCGACATTGGCCTCGAGGAAGCCTGCCCGGCTGCCGCAATCGTAGCGCCCACCGGTGTAGGTCATGGCATGGAACGGCTTGTTGCCGATCATCCTGGCCAGCGCATCGGTGAGCTGAATCTCTCCCCCCGCGCCCTTTTCGTGGCGCTCGAGATGCGTGAACACCTCGGGCAGCAGCACGTAGCGGCCGATCAGCGCCAATGTCGAGGGCGCTTCCTCCGGCTTGGGCTTCTCGACGAGCCCGGTGATCTCGGCCATGTCGCCCTTGGCGTTCTTCACCGCCGCGATGCCGTAGCTCTTGGTCTGCTCGCGCGGCACGTCGACCACCGCGACGACGCTGCCGCCGGTCTTCTCGTGCGCACTCACCAGCTGGGCAGTGCAGGTCGGCGAGCCGATCATCAGCTCGTCCGGCAGCAAAACGGCAAACGGCTCGTCGCCGATCCAGTGGCGCGCGCACCACACCGCATGGCCGAGCCCCAGCGGCTTTTGCTGGCGGGTGAAGATCGCGTTCCCCTGTTTCAGGGTCGCGGCCTCGGTCTGCTTCAGCTCGGCCGCCTTGTTGCCTCGCTTCTGCAGCGTGTCTTCCAGCTCGTACGTGTGGTCGAAATGATCCTCGATCACGCCCTTGTTGCGGCCGGTGACGAAGACGAACTCCTCGATGCCCGCCGCCAGGCATTCCTCGACCGCGTACTGGATCAGCGGCCGATCGACGACGGTCAGCATTTCCTTGGGAACCGCCTTGGTGGCGGGCAGGAAACGGGTGCCGAGACCGGCCACCGGCAGAACGGCTTTACGGACGCGCTGCGCCATTACTCATCATGCCTCGTTTGGGAGTGCGGGTTGATGACATATGGCCGCCCCTGCTGGCAAGTCACTGGCCCAAAAGGACATCTTTCGCCCGATTGATGCGAGCGGCCAGTTCCGCGCTGCCTCCGACGTCGGGATGCACGCGCTGGATCAGGCGGCGATGGGCCGCCCGGATTTCGTCGTCGCTGGCACCTTCCTGCAGTCCGAGCAGCGCCAGCGCCTCGGCCCGCGGCATGTCCTCGCGGGGCCCCCGGGGCGGCCGCGACGATCCGCTGCCGGACGCGTCCTGCTGCCCGGCGCCGCGCCAGTCCGGTCCGAGCCGGCGGTCGAGATACGATTCCAGCACCCGAAGCGAATCGGCGTCCGCCCCGCACTCGCCGTGCAGCGCCCGAAGCTCGGACTCGCTCAGGCTGTCGAGCATGCGGCCGCTGAACCGCCCGCGCAGCACCGCCGCGCCCATCTCGCCGGAGCCGTGATCGATCCAGGCATCGAGGAATTGCGTGCGCACGGCGCTGCGTTGCCCCGTCCCCGGTGTGCTGAAGCCTCCCGACGTGCGCCGCCGCGCGATCTGGGCGATCAGCGCCGTGACCGCGACGCCGGCCAATCCGAACAGCTCCGGCAGATAGGCCGGCAGGAACCGCAGCCCCAGCAGAAGCAGGCCGAGCGCGCCGAAGGCCGCGACGACCAGCGCGACCAGGCGCAGCCGACGCGCCACCGCCGACGGGTTGGCGCGCATGAACCAGTAGAGACCGATCGCAACCACTGCCACCCCGACCAGCGCTGCGAGGATCACCGGCATCGCTACTGCTGCCTGGCCGGAGTGGCCGGAGGTGAGGTGGCCGGAGGTGACGTGGTGGGCGGGGTCGCGGGCAGTCCCTGTTCCTGGCGCTGCCGCTGAATCTCGCGCCAGCGCTCGACGTTGCGCAGGTGCTGGGTGAGGTTGGTGGCAAAGGCGTGACCACCGGTGCCGTCGGCCACGAAATAGATCGATCGGTCGCGCGGCAGCGGATTGGTCGCAGCCAGGATCGAGGCGCGGCCGGGATTGCAGATCGGCCCCGGCGGCAGGCCCGCGATCACGTAGGTGTTGTAGGGCGTGTTCGACTGCAGATCGGCGCGTGTCAGCTCGCGATTGAACGGCGTTTTCCCGAGGGTGAGCCCGTAGATCGTGGTGGGATCGCTCTCGAGCTTCATCTTCTGGCGCAGCCTGTTGATGAACACCGCCGAGACCTTCGTGCGCTCCGAGGCTACGCCGGTTTCCTTCTCGATCATCGACGCGAGAGTGAGCGCCTGTTGACGGTTGGCCAGCGGCAGGCCGCCTGCGCGCTTGCGCCAGGCTTCGTCGAGTGTCTTGTCCATGCCCTCCTTCATGCGGAGCAGCAGACTGTCTCGCGTATCGTCGCGCGAATAGAAATAGGTCTCCGGAAGCAGGTCGCCTTCCTTGACGTCGACCGTGATCTCTCCAGCCAGCGCCTCGGTCTTTCGAACCATCTCGAGAACCTCTGCCGTTGTCGTACCCTCGGGCACGGTCAGGCGGCGCTGTACCTGTTTGCCCGACTGGAGAATCTCGACCACCGTCAGCATCGAGGCCCGCGCAGGTATCTCGTACTCGCCTGCCTTGATCGGCTTGGGGGCGGGATCGATCATCAGCGCCACCCGGAAGAGCAGCGGGTGGGCGATCACGCCCTCCTCGCGCAGAACCTTCGACATGATCGCAGGTCCCGCACCACGCGGGATCACTACGCGCTTGACGGAGTCGAGCGGGCCCTGGGCGACCAGCAGTTCATGGCCGAGGTAAAGCCCGCCTCCCATGAGGGTGACGAACAAGACGATGAAGAAAAGAACCCAGCGAAAAAAGCTGAGCACGCGCGGCGCCGGACGTTAGACGGGGCCGACGATCAGCGAGGCGTTGGTGCCGCCAAATCCGAAGGAGTTGCTGAGCGCATAACGTACCTTGCGCTGCTTGGCCTGCTTGGGCACCAGGTCGATGTCGCAGTTTTCGTCCGGCTCGTCGAGATTGAGGGTCGGTGGAACCGCCTGTTCGATCACCGACTTGATGGCGTAGATCGCCTCGATCGCGCCGGCAGCTCCCAGCAAGTGACCTGTCGCCGACTTGGTCGACGACATCGAGAGCCTGTAGGAATCCTGGCCGAACGTCTTCTTCACCGCACCGAGTTCGATAACGTCGGCCATGGTCGAGGTGCCGTGCGCGTTAACGTAGTCGATCTGGTCGGTGCCGAGCTGGGCGCGCTTCAGCGCCGCCTTCATGGCGCGCTGCGCGCCGTCACCGTCTTCCGACGGCGCGGTGATGTGATAGGCGTCGCCCGACAGGCCGTAGCCCAGGATTTCACCGTAGATCTTGGCGCCGCGCTTCTTGGCGTGCTCGTATTCTTCCAGCACCACCACGCCCGCGCCTTCGCCCATGACGAAGCCGTCGCGCTTCTTGTCCCATGGCCGCGACGCCTGGGTCGGCGTGTCGTTGAAGTCGGTCGACAAGGCCTTGCAGGCATTGAAGCCCGCGATCCCGATGCGGCAGATGGCGGCCTCGGCACCGCCCGCCACCATGACGTCGGCGTCGTCGAGCTGGATCAGCCGTGCTGCGTCGCCGATCGCGTGCGCCCCGGTGGCGCAAGCCGTGACCACGGAATGGTTGGGTCCGCGGAATCCGTATTCGATGGAGACCTGTCCCGAAGCGAGGTTGATCAGCGCCGACGGAATGAAGAACGGACTGACCCGGCGCGGACCGCGATCCTTCAGGATCAACGAAGTTTCGTAGATCGTCTGGAGGCCGCCGATTCCGGAACCGATCATCACGCCGGTCCGGTTGAGTCCTTCGGCATCTGTCGGCTTCCAGCCGGAATCCTCGACCGCCTGCTTGGCGGCGGCCATGCCGAACAGGATGAACTTGTCGACCTTCCGCTGATCCTTGGGGAGCATGTAGAGGTCGGCGTTGAAATGGCCGTTGGCCTTGTCGCCCGCCGGAACCTCGCCCGCGATCTTGGTCGCGAGATCCGACGTGTCGAACGCCTGGATCGACCGAATGCCGGACTCCGCCGCCATCAGCCGACGCCAATTGACATCCACGCCGTCTCCCAACGGCGTGATCATGCCCATCCCGGTTACGACGACTCGCCTCATCGTCCGCCTACCTTCCCGCAGGAACCGGCGCGATCAGGACTTGGCGTTGCTCTTGATGAAGCCGATCGCATCGCCGACCGTCTGAATCTTCTCGGCGGCGTCGTCGGGAATCTCGATGCTGAATTCTTCTTCGAAGGCCATCACGAGCTCGACCGTGTCGAGGCTGTCGGCGCCGAGATCGTCGATGAACTTGGCATCTTCCTTGACCTGGGCGGCTTCGACACCGAGGTGCTCGACGACGATCTTCTTCACGCGCTCGGCAATATCGCTCATTCTCTTGTCCTTCCCGTCTTTCGAATTCGGTTCGCCTCAGAGGGCCGGCGATTCGGGCTCTCGTAACATAGCTCCCCGATCAAGGCCAGCGCCGGAAAGCCCACAATATCAGGCACTTGGGACAGCACCTTTGGGGGTCGTTCCGGCCTGGCCGGCAGTCAGATCATCGCCATGCCACCGTTGATGTGCAGCGTCTGCCCGGAGACGTACGCCGCCTCGTCGGAGGCAAGATAGACCACGCCGGCCGCAATTTCCTCGGGCATGCCCAGCCGTTCGGCAGGCACCCGGCCCAGGATCATCTTCTTCTGGTCGTCGGTCAGCACGTCGGTCATGGGCGTGGCGATGAATCCCGGCGCCACGCAGTTGACGGTGATCGACCGCGACGCGAGCTCCTGCGCCAGGGACTTCGACATGCCGATCAGGCCGGCCTTGGCGGCGGCATAATTTGCCTGCCCAGGGTTGCCGGTGACGCCCACCACGGAAGTGATGTTGATCACCCGCCCGTGCCGGCGGCGCATCATGCCGCGCATCGCCGCGCGGATGAGCCGGAAGGTGCCGGTCAGGTTCACCTGCAGCACCTTCTCCCAATCCTCGTCCTTCATCCGCATGGAAAGGTTGTCCCGCGTGATGCCGGCGTTGTTGACCAGGATATCGATCTTGCCCATCGCCGCCTCGGCCTCCTTGGCAAGGCGCTCGATGTCGGCGGGATCGTCCATCCTGGCCACGATCACATGCGCGCGCTCGCCCAGCTCCGCCTTCAGCGCCTCCAGCGCCTCTGCGCGCGTCCCGGACAAGGCGACTGCCGCGCCTTGCTTGTGCAATGCGCGCGCGATCGCGCCGCCGATGCCGCCCGACGCGCCGGTGACCAGAGCGGCCTTGCCTGTGAGGTCGAACATCGGGAGCTCCTAGACCGTCTTGAGGAAAGCTTCGATATCGGCCGGCGTGTTGAGCGCCAGGCCCGTCATATCGCGATCGATGCGCTTGACCAGGCCGGACAGCACCTTGCCGGTACCGCATTCGACCAGGGCATCGACGCCGTTGGCCTTCATGTACTGCACGCCCTCGCGCCAGCGTACGAGACCGGTGACCTGCTCGACCAGCCGGACCTTGATGTCCGCGGGATTGGTGATCTCTGAAGCCAGTACATTGGCGACCAGCGGGACGCTCGGCGTGCCGAGCGACACCTTCGCCAGCGCCTCCTTCATGGCATCGGCAGCGGGCTGCATCAGCGGACAATGGAAAGGCGCACTGACCGGCAGCATCATGCCGCGCTTGCAGCCCTTGGCCTTGGCCGCCTCGATCGTACGCTCGACCGCTTCCTTGTGCCCGCTCACCACGACCTGGCCGCCGCCATTGTCGTTGGCCACCGCCACGACCTGGCCCTGGGCCGCTTCCTTGCAGGCTTCCTGGGCCGGCTCGAGCTCGATGCCGAGCAGCGCCGCCATGGCGCCGACACCGACCGGGACCGCTTTCTGCATCGATTGGCCGCGCAGCTTCAGCAGACGCGCGGCATCGGCGAGCTGTAGCGAGCCTGCTGCCGCCAGGGCGGAATATTCGCCGAGCGAATGGCCGGCGACGTGAGTTGCGAGGCTGGCCAGGGACTTGCCGCCGTCCCTTTCCAGAATGCGCACGACCGCAACGCTGACCGCCATCAGGGCGGGCTGGGCGTTTTCGGTCAGGACCAGGTCGGATTCCGGCCCTTCCTTCATCAGCTTGCTGAGGTTCTGCTTGAGCGCCTCGTCGACCTCATGGAAGACGTCCCGCGCCGTGGCAAAGGCTCCGGCGAGATCGGCGCCCATGCCGACGGCCTGGGATCCCTGTCCCGGAAAGACGAAAGCGCGCGCCATGAGCTGGTTTCCCCCTGTTTTTGCCCAATATTTTGGCCACAAAAGCGGCCCCTCATACCCCACTCGGGCGAGCCCCGGAATGCCTTGATTTCGGAGGGTGAGCCTGTATAACCGGCGCCCTTCGGGGCCTAAATCGGCCCCGTCTCCTTGCCGGCGCGCTCTCTTGGAAGGGGGCCGGCTAGATCCGGGCGGTTCGCCGGTCCTGCTGGGGAACTCCGGGTCAATAACAGCCATAAGGAGCTCGAATGGCATTGTATGAAAACGTCTTCATTGCGCGTCAGGACGTGCCCGCGACGCAGGTGGAGACCCTGACCAACCAGTTCGCCGAACTGATCACCGCCCAGGGCGGTTCCGTCTCCAAGAAGGAATACTGGGGCCTCCGGTCCCTCACGTTCCGGATCAAGAAGAACCGCAAGGGTCACTACACCCTGCTCAACATCGATGCCCCGCCGGCTGCCGTGAAGGAGCTGGAGCGCACGATGTCGATCAACGAAGACATCATCCGCTTCCTCACGGTGCGCGTCGACGCGCTCGAGGAAGGCCCCTCGGCCGTCATGCTGCGTGCCAACGACAAGTCCGATCGTCCGGGAGATCGTGGCGACCGCGGCGACCGCGGCGGCTGGGGCGATCGCCCCTCGCGCCGTGAACGTCCGCGCTTCGGCGATGACGCCGCCGCCCCGATGGCAGGAGGAGAAGAAGAATGAGCGCGCAACGCAGGCCCTTCACCCGCCGCCGCAAGAGCTGTCCGTTCTCGGGCGCCAACGCCCCGAAGATCGATTACAAGGACGTGCGCCTTCTGCAGCGCTTCGTCTCTGAGCGCGGCAAGATCGTGCCGAGCCGCATATCGGCCGTGTCTTCCAAGAAGCAGCGTGAACTCGCCCAGGCGATCAAGCGTGCCCGCTTCCTGGCACTCCTTCCCTACGTCATCGCGTAAGGAGGACACATCATGCCGATGAACGTCATCCTGCTCGAGCGCGTGCCGAAACTCGGCCAGATGGGCGACGTCGTCCGGGTGAAGCCCGGCTTCGCACGCAACTATCTGCTGCCGCAGAAGAAAGCCCTGCGCGCCACCAAGGACAACATCGCCTACTTCGAATCGCAGCGTAAGGTACTGGAGGCCCAGAACCTCGAGCGCCGCAGCGAGGCGGAGAAGGTCGGCGACAAGATGAAGGACCTCAAGGTCATCCTCATCCGCCAGGCCTCCGAGGCCCTGCAGCTCTACGGCTCGGTCACCTCGCGCGACATCGCCGACGGCGCCGCAGCGGCGGGCGTCAAGGTCGAGCGCGGCCAGGTCGAGCTCGACAAGCCGATCAAGGCGCTCGGAGCGCACAAGATCAAGGTCCACCTCCATCCGGAGGTCACGGTCGAGATCACCGCCCTGGTTGCCCGCTCTCCCGACGAAGCCGATTTCCTCGCCAAGGGCGGTACCCTGGTCGCCGAGACCGAGCGCGCCGCACTGGAGGCGGCGGAAGCCGCCAAGCGCGCCGCGGAACAGGCCGCTGCGCTGTTCGAGGCCAAACCGGCCGAAGGCGAGACTGCCGAGGCCGCTTCGGCCGAGGAAGCTCCGGCCGAAGAGAAGAAGTAGCGCGCCCTTCCTTGGGCCCTGCCACCTGCAACGACGCACGCCATCGCCCCGCGATGGCGTGCGTTTTTGTTTGAAGCTCGTCTAATCTGGCACACATGATCTGGCGAATAGGCGCCATTCTCGTGGCGGCGCTGGTCGCGCTGCCGGTGCTGGGCATCGCCGCCAGCCTGTTCGACACGCGCGCCGCGATGTGGCGCCATCTCGTCGACACGCAGCTCGCCGACATTCTGACGAACACTGTCCTGCTGCTGCTGGGCGTGGGTATCGGCACGACCGCGATCGGTACGGCGACGGCGTGGCTCGTCACGATGCACCGCTTCCCGTTCAGCCGGACGCTCGAGTGGGCGTTGCTGCTGCCGATAGTGATGCCGACCTACATCATCGGCTATGCCTACGCCGATCTGCTCGCCTACGCCGGGCCCCTGCAGAGCTTCTTGCGCGGAATCACCGGCTGGCAGAAGGGCGACTACTGGTTCCCCGACGCGGGTTCTGCGGCCGGCGTCGCCTGCCTCTTCACCCTCGTGCTCTACCCTTACGTCTACCTCGCCGCCCGCGCCGCCTTCCTCGGCCAATCGCAGCCGCTGCTCGATGCCTGCCGCATCCTGGGACACGGCCCGTGGCGCACGTTCCTGAGTGTCGGCCTGCCGCTGGCCCGCCCCGCCATCGCCGCGGGTGCCGCCCTTGCCCTGCTCGAGGCGCTCGCCGACTTCGGCACCGTCCAATATTACGGCGTCAATACCTTCACGACCGCGATCTATCGCACCTGGTTCGGCATGGGCGACCGCGACGGCGCCGGCCAGATCGCCGTGATCCTCCTCGTCATTGCGGTGCTGCTGGTGCTTGTCGAGCGCCATTCTCGCGGCCGCGCCCGCTATCACGTCGCTTCCAATCTGCGCGAACGCGCCGAACCCACGGCATTGCCGACGCGATGGGCGGCCCTCACCGCAGCGCTCTGCGCTCTGCCGGTGCTGCTGGGCTTCGTGCTGCCGACCGCCCATCTGATCCAGCTCGCGATGCACGCCGACGTGACGCTCGCCGGCCCGGCTTTCCTGCGCGAGACCCTGCACAGCCTCATGCTGGCGGCCGTGGCCGCTGTCGCGATTGCCTGTCTCGGCCTCTTCCTCGCCTATGCCGGCCGCCTGGTGCGCCGACGTACCTTCAATCGGCTGATCGAGTTCGCGGCGCTCGGCTATGCCCTTCCCGGCGCCGTCATCGCCGTCGGGATCCTGCTGCCGCTGGTCGCCGCCGACCGCGCGCTGGATCGTGCGGGCCAGGCCCTGTTCGGCGTATCCATCGGGTTGGTCCTGAGCGGCAGTGCCGTCGCGCTGCTGCTCGCCTATACCGTGCGCTTCCTCGCGGTCGGCATCGCCAACATCTCGCCCGGCCTCGCCGCGATCGACCCCGCGATGGATGCCAGCGCACGCATTCTCGGCGCCCGGCCGTTGGAGATCCTGCGGCGGATCCACTTGCCGAACATGCGGGGGCCTGCGCTCACGGCAGCCCTCGTGGCGTTCGTCGAGGTCATGAAGGAGTTGCCGGCGACTTTGCTGATCCGCCCGTTCAACTTCGACACCCTGGCCGTCGGCGTCTACCGCTATGCCTCGGACGAACGGCTGGCCGAGGCGGCGGTCGGCGCCGTGGCCATCGTGGCCGTCTCGTTGGTGCCCGTGATCCTGCTCAGCCGGGCGATTGCCGGCCGGACGGGCAGTGCCGACATTACTTCCAGCCGGCCCGTTCCATGATCTTCAGGGCATCGGCATTGTTCTGGGCATAGACCCGCGCGTTGAGCTGGTCTTCCCTGAAGGCCCCCAGAGACTTCAGCTCGGCCGACAACTCGACGCCTGCCACGACCGGATACTCCAAGTTGCCCTCGGCGAAGTAGCGCTGTGCCTGAACCGACACGAGATATTCGAGGAACTTCACCGCCGCCGCCTTGTTCGGTGCATGTCGGGCGATGGCGCCGCCGCTGATGTTCACGTGCGTGCCGCGGTTCGCCTGGTTCGGGAAGATCACTCCGACCTTGGCGGCGAGCTCACGATCTTCCGGCTTCTTCGAGCGCATGAGGGTCGCGAAATAGTAAGTGTTGCCGATGGCAAGCTCGGCCTCGCCCGAGGCGACGGCCTTGATCTGATCGGTGTCGCCGCCGCGCGGCGGCCGCGCCAGATTGGCCGCGATTGCCTTGGCCCAGGCCTCGGTCTTCTCGGGGCCGTTCGCCGCAAGCAGCGAGCCGACCAGCGACTGGTTGTAGATGTGCGCCGAACTGCGGACGGCGATCTTGCCCTTCCACTTCGGATCGGCGAGGTCCTCGTAGTTCTTCGGTGCGTCCGCGGCCTGCACTTTCTCCTTGCTGAAGAAGATCACGCGCGCGCGCTTGGAGAAGCCGAACCAGCTGCCGTCGGGGTCGCGGAGGTGCGCAGGCACGGCCGCGGCCAACACGGGCGAACTCACCGCCTGCAGCAGCCCCATCTGGCGGGCGCGCTCGATGCGGCCGGCGTCGGTGGTGATGAAGACGTCGCACGGGCTCTTGTCGCCTTCGGCGCGCAGACGCTCGACCAGCGGATCGGGCTCGGCATCGATGCGATTGATCTTCACGCCCGTCAGGTCGGCAAAGTTGCCGTACAGCGCCTCGTCGGTGTTGTAGTGGCGCGCCGAGTAGAGATTCAGGGTTCCGGCCTGAGCCAGCGGGCGCTTGATGATGGAAAAGCCCGCCCCAATGGCCAAGCTCGTGGTGATCAGGGTCCGTCGCTTCACGATGCGTCCTTATTGCAACTGCTTATGAGTTACATAACCAATAGCACTGGCCATACGCGACTGCAAATCGCTCGCAATGCGAATTTTGAGGGCCCAGCCCTCCATTTCGGGGCTTTGCGTTGAAAACGGCCTTCGGATTAACATTTGAGGCGAGATCGTGGCAGCGGCCGGCAAGCCCGCAGGGGCATAACCGGCCCTTGGAGGGACCGAGGATGCTGTTAGCGAAGGTTCTTTCCCGCGTCGTAGGGGAAGGCCAACTGACCATCATCGACGCGACCGGCCGGCGGCATCGTCTGGCCGGGCCGAAGCCCGGCCCGGCCGTAACCATGCGTGTGCACGACCGCCGGACCGAATGGCGCCTGGTGGTTCGGCCCCGCCTGGCCTTCGGCGAGTCCTACATGGACGGCACTCTGTCGATCGAAGACGGCGGCGACCTCTATGCCCTTCTCGATCTGCTCGGGCGCAACATGGCGGCACTCGAGAGCACGCCGTTCGTCAAATGGTCGTACCGCTGGCAACGCATCATGCGTGCCTTCGAGCAGTACAATCCGATCGGCAAGGCCCAGCGCAACGTCGCCCACCACTACGATCTCAAGGACGAACTCTACGAACTCTTCCTCGATCCCGACCGGCAGTATTCATGCGCCTACTTCCGGTCGCCCGACGACTCGCTGGAGCAGGCCCAGCTCAACAAGAAGCGGCATATCGCGGCAAAGCTGATGCTGAAGCCCGGCATGAAAGTGCTCGACATCGGCTCCGGCTGGGGCGGCATGGGCCTCTTTATCGGCCGCGAGTTCGGGGCCGACGTGACGGGAGTCACCCTATCGAAGGAACAGCACACGGTGTCGAGCCGACGCGCGCTCGAGGGCGGTCTTGCCGACAAGGTGCGCTTCAAGCTGCTCGACTATCGTCACGAGCCGGGCTCCTACGATCGCATCGTCTCCGTCGGCATGTTCGAGCATGTCGGCGCCGCCCACTTCGTGGAGTACTTCTCCAAGGTCAAGGCGCTGCTCAAGGACGACGGCGTCATGCTGCTCCACGCCATCGGCCGCATGGAGCCGCCGGGCGGCACGAACACCTGGCTGAAGAAGTACATCTTCCCCGGCGGCTACACACCCGCCCTCTCCGAAGTCCTCGCGGCGATCGAAAAAGTCGGCCTCTACGTCACCGACATCGAGGTCATGCGCATGCACTATGCCGAGACGTTGCGGCACTGGCGGCTGCGGTTCCTGGCCAATCGCGACAAGGTCAAGGCGCTGGCGGGCTACGACGACCGCTTCTGCCGCATGTGGGAGTTCTATCTCGCAGGCTGCGAGATCGCTTTCCGCTACATGAATCAGATGGTCTTCCAGATCCAGGTCGCGCGCCGTCCGGAGGCCGCGCCGTTTACCCGCGACTACATGGTGGATGCGGAAAGAGGCGTCGCCGGCTCGCGTTCGATGGCGGCCGAATAGGAGTTATCCCCACCTCTATTGCACTTAACAAAGTGTGCGCAAATTTGCTTGTGAATGTTCGCGCTACGGTCTGAGATCAAGAAAATCCTGAAGTAGTTGAACTCACCCCTCTAGTGGCAAAGGCTCTCCATGGAGCCCCTTGAAAAGACCGACAACATCACACGCCTGCCCGGCGCGGAGGATGCCCGCCTGCGCGAGCCGCCGCACAATTTCGACGCGGAGCAGGCCCTGCTGGGCGCCATCCTGGTCAACAACAGCGCCTACCAGCGCGTCGCCGAATTCCTGAAGCCCGAGCATTTCGCCGATCCGCTGCACGGCAAGATTTTCGATTCGCTCTCGCGCCTGATCGAGCGCGGCCAGGTGGTGAGCGCGATCACGCTCAAGACCTATGTCGAGCATGACGAGGAGATCAAGGCGGCGGGCGGCGCAGCCTATCTTGCCCGTCTGGCCGCCGCGTCGGTGCACGTGATCGACGCCGCCACTTTCGGCCGGACGATCCATGATCTCTATCTGCGCCGCGAATTGATCGATCTCGGCGAGACGGTCGTCAACGGAGCCTTCGGCAGCGACGTCGAGGAGACCGCGCTGCAGCAGATCGAGGTAGCGGAGAAGAAGCTCTATGACCTTGCCACCACGGGGCAGACCGAAGGCGGCTTCAAGGCCTTCCGCACGTCGCTCACCGAGGCGATGGCCGCCGCCGAGGCCGCCTATCACCGGGCCGGCCAACTCACCGGCGTCGCGACCGGCCTGTTCCAGCTCGACCAGTTGCTAGGCGGTCTGCATAGGTCGGACCTGATCATCCTCGCCGCCCGTCCGGCAATGGGAAAGAGCGCCCTGGCGACCAACATCGGCTTCAATGCCGCCCGTGCCTACAAG